>NZ_CAJMZA010000018.1:0-137768 GCF_905220195.1 Paraburkholderia sp. J8-2 | reverse complement strand
CGCCACCGTGCTCAACCCCAAGGCCATTTTGTTCGCCGGGTCGATTTTTCCGCCTATGGCATTCGAGAGCGTCTCGATGTGGTTCCAGGCCATGGCGATCTTCGCGGTCTTGCTGGTCCCCATTGGCCTGACGTGGATCGCCATCGGCGCCGCGCCGCGCAATGGGCGTGCGCCGTTCATTCATCTGGCGTTCTTCCAGCGTTGCGCGTCCGTCGTGGTGGGCGCCTTCTCCGTGTCGATGTGGTGCGCAGTGGTCGCCTTGTGCCGTATATGGACCGGCAGTGGACGCAGCGGCCGCGCGTGTTCCGGCTCACGCGAGCACCGCAGTTCTGGCAGTCGGCAAGTGCATCTGGCGGGGGAAACGCGAACCGTCCGTTGACATGGGATCTGTGGGTCGCATTCAAGGCCGCCAGGAGGGAAAAACGGCTGGAGCAGGGTCTACCCTCTCTGAGGCATTCGATGTGCCTTCGCAGGGAACCAAAGCCGCAACGGGACTGACGCAAGCTGTAAGCAGTGCCGCAAGTACTGGCGAAGGAGATGGAGGCGCAGGATTCTTAGGGTTCGTTGAACCAGCGGCAGGCGCTTTGCTCGGTGGCAATGACGCTGATTTGAGCGGCGACGCTCAGTGATGCACAGCCGTTCGACTATCAGCCGCTCGAACTTAGTGCTGACGTAGCGCAGCTTGCCAAATCAACCAACAATCCAGACTACGCGGCGAAGATGCTTGGCTACGATCGCGACACATTCGGCGACATGGTGCACGTCATGAAGGACGATCTTGACTTGCGTGGCGACGATAATGTCATTTGGCACGACAACGGAAATATCGAGTTTAGAAAAAACATCATCGGCAACATGCACGATTACGCATTCTGAGCACGACATGACAAACACACACCAACTGGCCTATGTCTCGTTCTCGGTTGCCGGAGATAGTCTCCACCCCGAGTTCTGGACGGCATATTTCGGGGTCCCCCCGGATTTTTCGGTCGTGAAGGGCCAACGATTCAAAACTCCTTCCGGCCGGTTTAGCAGCGTACAGGGTCGGACCGGAGTATGGGGCATTCGAAGCAAGACAGCTGTTCGTAGTGATTCACTCGAACCTCATTTTCGCTATCTCATCCGTCACCTAAATCTACCACGCGAAGACCTCCGTCAACTCCTTGCAGACAAAGACGCACACATGCGTTTCTTCTGCTACTGGGACAACGAATCCGGTGATCGTGTCCCCGATGTGCCCGATGATATTCGCGTCATGATGGAGACAATGGGCGGTACAGTCGAGATTGACGAGTATCGATAGCACAAGGCCGACAAGTCTTGTGCAAGGTGGCATTCATACTGAATCGAGAACGCACCTACAAATCACTACAGCGCGACCCGCCCAATGGAACGCCCTCGCCGGGAAAAGCGGCGCATGCCGCCGATGTCAGAGGTCAGAGGGTATTGATGGAGAACCATCCTGAAAGCGGTGCGCTGTTGTAATGTGGCCCGAAAAAAGGGCATGCAGCGTACCGGTGCGCCGGCCAGGCCATCCGTTCAACTTCATGCAAAACGTCAACATGGCGCAAGATCAGATTGCCTCATTGCCGTAGTTCGCGCGGCTCACGACATCCACCGGGCGGCGAGCGACTTATGCGCACGAAGAAGCGCCCACGCCGCCTACTCCACACCCTTACCTGCAGACCCACGCATCTCTCCATCTCCGTTCCAGATTCGCCTCAGCCCTAAAAGCCGCGCGCTAGGAGCAAAGCGACAGCCATCAGGGCAAAAGCGCTTTGCTTCGGGTCGGCGCGCGTCTGCCGCGTTTGGCGTTTTCATTCTCGCGATACAGCGCGTGGGTTCTATGTGCCACGCCCGGATTGATGGCTTACTTGCGCCATCACGCCAGCGCCCCGGCACGAACCGCAAGACGCACCGGGCGCATCACGACACGAGGAGAACGCGCATGCCCACCGAAGACCCACAGCACCGCTACGTGCTCACGCTGTCCTGCCCCGCCGCCGCCGGGCAGGTTGCCGCGGTCGCCGGCTTTCTCGACGCGCACCGCGGCTATATCGACGAACTCACGGTGTTCGACGACGACATCAGCACGCGCTTTTTCCTGCGTTGCGTCTTTCACGAGGTCGTGCAGCCCGGCGCGGGCGAGCGCTTCGATCTCGCGGGCCTGCGCGACGAATTCGCGAGCGTCGGCCGCAAGCATGAGATGACCTGGGCCATCCACGATCTGCGGGTGCGTCCCAAAGTGCTCATCATGGTCTCCAAGCTTGAACACTGCCTGGCCGACCTGCTGTTTCGCTGGCGCATGGGCGAGCTGCAGATGGACATTGCGGGCATTGCCTCGAATCACCGCGATTTCGAACCGCTCGCGCGGCAGCACGATCTGCCGTTTCACTATCTTCCTGTTACGCCGGAAACGCGCCGCGAACAGGAAGCCGCGATCCTCGACCTGTTCGACTCGACCGGCTCGGAGCTGCTGATTCTTGCGCGCTACATGCAGATTCTTTCCGACGAAACGAGCCAGAAGCTGGCCGGCCGCGCGATCAACATCCACCACTCTTTCCTGCCTGGCTTCAAGGGCGCGCGGCCCTATCACCAGGCGCATGTGCGCGGGGTCAAGCTAATCGGCGCGACGGCGCACTTCGTCACCGACGATCTCGACGAAGGCCCGATCATCGAGCAGGAAGTGCAGCGGGTCGACCACTCGCTGAACCCCGAGCGCCTGCTGGCCGTCGGGCGCGACGTCGAATGCGTGACGCTCGCGCGCGCCGTGCGGGTATTTCTCGAGCGCCGGGTGTTCATCAACGACGGGCGCACCGTCGTGCTGTAAGCACGAGCGAGGGTGTTCAAGCCGCCGCGTTGCCGTGGCGGCGCTGCGCTTGCGCGACTAGCGCCGCGAACGGGCCTTCGCTCATCTCGCTGGCCACCCGTTGCGCGTAGTCGTGATGCCGCTGCTCGAGCGCCGCGCCCACGCAACGCGCCTGCAAATAGCGCAGCAGCCCGATGCGCCCGTGCCCGCGCGTCATGCTCTGCTCCAGCAGCGCGAGCGCGGCCTCGGCGTCGCCGTGACGGGCGCGCTTGTTGAGTTCGACGGTTTCGGTGCGCGGCATGAAAGCAGGCCTCGTGGATAGGTTCGGCGTGGGGCGCGTGCCCACTAGCGAGTTGACCAAAGCGGCGGCGCTGCCGCTAGAACGAACGCGCCAGGGCGACAGAACCGCGCCGCCATGCGGCAGGTATTCCTTTCAACATTGCGCGGATTTCGCTTTTGCGAAGATCGATGGCGGAAAACGACAAGCGCCTGGGGGCCATATCGGGGATGCTTGGCTGAAACCGTATTGCCGATTTCCTGCGCCCCCATGTCCGACACACTTGCCACCGCCGTTTCCTTCGACGCCGCTCCCAAGGAGCGCATTCGCTTTGGCATCGTGCTGCTGCCGAACTTCACGCTGACCGCGTTCTCCGGATTCGTCGACATGCTGCGTTTGTCCGCCGACGAAGGCGATTACAGCAAGCCGGTGCGCTGCTCCTGGCGCGTGATCGGCGAAACGCTCGCGCCCGTGCGTGCGAGTTGCGGCATTCAGATCGCGCCGTGGGAAACCTTTGCCGATGCCGAGCCGGTCGACTATCTCGTGGTCGTGGGCGGACTGCTGCACTCCGGCCCGCACGCGAGCGAAGCCACGCTGCAGTACATCCGCCGCGCGGCCAGCGGCGAGACGACAGTGGTCGGGATCTGCACGGGCGTGTTCGCGCTCATGCGCGCCGGCGTGCTGGACGGCCATCGTATTTGCGTGAGCTGGTTCCACTACTGGGACTTCATCGAGCGCTTCCCCAACGTCAATGCCGACGCTATCGTCGCCGACCGCCTGTTCGCGATCGACCGCCGTCGCATTACGTGCTCGGGCGGGCGCGCATCGATCGACGTCGCCGCGGCGATTTTGCTGCGCCACTTCGATCACGCGACCGTGCAGAAGGCGTTGCGCATTTTGCTGGTTGGCGAAATGCAAAAGGGCAATGCGCCCCAGCCTCACCCGCCCGGCCTCGAACCCGCCACGCACCCGAAGGTCAAGCGCGCCGTGCTGCTGATGGAGCAGCAGGTTGGCCGCAACGTGCCGCTGGAAGAGCTGGCCTGCAAACTGAATCTCTCGGCGCGGCAGCTCGAACGGCTTTTCAAGGCGGAAACGGGTAAGAGCCCGCGTGCGTTCGCCAACGTGCTGCGCCTGCGCACTGCGGCCTGGCTGCTCACGAGTTCGGATCGCACTGTTGCCGATATTGCTTCGAGTTGTGGGTTTTCGGATGCTTCGCATCTTGGGCGCGAATTTCGTAAGCAGTTTGGCGTGCCGCCTGTCATGTTTCGCGCGCAGCGCAGTGGGCAGGATGCTGCGCAGTTGGCGGATCTCGATGCGCTGTTGCGCAGTGAATCGCCGCTTCCGCGGGCGGATGCTGAGGGGGGCGTTGTTCGGGTGTCGCTGCATTGATGTGTTTTTTTTGTTGTGGTCTTTCTGGGGCTTTGGCCTTTCCTTGTGATCGTGGCGGTATGCATGCGTTGCCCCTGTGCGGGGCGGCACCTACTTTTCTTTGCAGCGGCAAAGAAAAGTAGGCAAAAGAAAGCCGCTCAAACCGCCAGCGCCTGCCACAGTTCACCTCGCACCATCCCAGGTGAATGGCTCCGGAGCGTCTGTCACCTCGCACCATTCTCGTTAGTGACAAAGGGCTTGTCCGTTCCCGCTGCTCGCTACGCGCGCAGCGGCCGGGTCTGCAAGGGAAACCAGGGGCATTGTCATGCGGTAACGCAATGCAAGCGCACCACTGGTTTTAGGTTATGCCCTTCGGCGCGCGTAGCGCCGCCGGAAGGATGAGCGCCTTGTCACTCAGTTCGGTGGTGCGAGGTGACAGACGCTCCGGAGCCATTAACCCTTGGTGGCGCGATGTGAACTGTGGCTGGCGCTGGCGGTTTGAGCGGCTTTCTTTTGCCTACTTTTCTTTGCCGCTGCAAAGAAAAGTAGGTGCCGCCCCGCACAGGGGCAACGCTGGCATACCGACGCGAAAACAAGTTCCAACCGTCAGCAGCCGCAAGCCCCCCCTACTCCCCACGCCGCTCATGACTCGGCGCATGCCCAAACTGCACCCGATACGCCTTACTAAAATGGCAAGGCGAATTGAACCCACAAATCGCGGTCACACGTGAGATCGACGTATCGGTGGTACGCAACAACTCACGCGCACGTTTCAACCGCAACGTGAGGTAGTAATGTGTCGGCGATACGTTCAAATACGCCTTGAACATCCGCTGCAAATGCCGCTGCGAGAGCCGCACGAGCCGCGCCAGCTCCTCCAGCGAAAGCGGCTCCTTGATATTCGCCTCCATCAGCCGCACGACCTCCACGAGTTCGGCCCGCGAAAAGCCCACGCGCGCGTCCACGGGTATGGGCTGCAGATCAGTGGAGCTGCGAATGCGTTCGAGGATGAACTGTTCGGACACCTTCGCAGCAAGGCTTTGCCCAAGGCGCGCGCCAACGAGTTCAAGCATCAGGTCGAGCGGCGCGGTGCCCCCGGTGCAGGTAAGGCGGTCGCGATCGACAACAAACAGCTCGTCGGCAAAGCGTACGCGCGGGAACTCCTGGTGCAGCACCGTAAGATCTTCCCAATGCACGGCGCAGCGATAACCGTCCAGCAGCCCGCTCGCCATCAGCGCGTATGCACCGGTGCAGATGCCGCCAAGCGGCACGCCCTGCTGCGCCACCATGGCGAGCGTGGCGCGCACGCTGTCGCTCATGATCTCGCGAATGCGTATGCCGCCGCACACGATCAGCACGTCCGGCAGGCACGCCGGGTCGAGCGCCTGCGCGGGGCGCACCGTGATGCCGTTGCTGGCGCGGGCCGGTGCGCCGTCGAGCGAGTAGATCGACCAGCGGTAATGGTCCGCGCGCCCCACGTAGTTCGCCATGCGCAGAACCTCGACCGCGCTCGAAAACGCGATCATCGAAAAGTTCTGCAACGTCAGGAAACCGAAATGCCTGATGGACGATGCCGTGCGCGTTTCGGGCTCGGGCATGGCGATGTCGGTCGTCACATTGCGCTCCTCGGGAACGGCGGTTGATCGTATTAGTTCAAACCATTACGCCTCGACGACTGCAGGCCGCACGCGCATTAGATGCTTGAGCCCGGAGAACAACGGTGCTTTCACGGCGCCCGGTGCGCGGCCAAAGCTTTCGGTAATGCGGTCGAGAATAATCGCGAGCAGCACGACTGAAAGTCCGCTTTCGAAACCGAGGCCAATATCCAGCCGCTGAATACTCGCGAGCACATCGTTGCCAAGACCTCCAGCCCCGACCATCGAAGCGATGATGACCATGGAAAGCGCCATCATGATGGTCTGGTTCACGCCCTGCATGATCGAAGGCAGCGCATTCGGAAACTGCACCTTGTACAGCAACTGCCACGGCGTGCAACCGAACGCCTGCCCGGCTTCCACGATCTCGCGGTTCACATGCTTGATGCCGAGGCTCGTGAGGCGCACGGCGGGCGGCATGGCGAAGATCACGGTGGAGAGAATGCCTGGCACGCGGCCAAGGCCAAACAGCATCGCGGCAGGAATCAGATAGACGAAGGCCGGCATCGTCTGCATCAGGTCGAGGATGGGCCGCACGATGGTCTGCACGACCTTGCTCTTGGCCGTCCAGATGCCGAGCGGAATGCCGATCACGAGGCTGATCACCGTTGACGAAAGCGTGAGGCCGAGTGTCACGACGGTCTGATCCCAGAAGCCGGTCGCATAGATCAGCAATAGCGAACAGGTCGCGAAGATCGCGAAGCGCCAGCCCACGCGCCACAGGCCGATGGCGATAAAGAACGCCATGAGCGCCCACATGGGGATAGCCTGCAAGCCGTGCTCGACAAGTGCGGCGAAGCCCTCGATGGCCTTGCCGACGGCGTCGAAGCTGTTGGCGTCGTGGTCGAGCAGATAGTGAACCGACTGATCGACCCACTGGCCGATGGGAATGATCTCAGACATGAGCACCTCGATTACGCGTAATGACCTTCAGAACGGCAGCCTGATCGATGGAGCCGCAGTAACGGCCCTCGTCGTCGACCACGGGCAGCGCCGTCGTGTTCGCGCACACGCGCGTCACGACCTGCTCCAGCGGCGTGCCCAGCGTGATGCATTCGACTTTCTTGAGCGACGGCTGCGCGGCGCCAATCGCATCGCGCGTGACGAAACCGCTGATGCGCCGCTGCCCGTCCAGCACGAACGCGTATTCGGCGCTGCCGTTGAGCGACGAAGCCACGCTTTTCGCGTCGAGCGAGCGAATGAGCGGCACCGCTTCGCGCTGCATGAGATCGCCTGCCGTGAGATAGCGGCTCGTGTCCACGCCGTCGAAGAACGCGCGTACGTAGTCATCGGCAGGATTACTGATGATTTCCTGCGGCGTGCCGATCTGCACGATACGACCGCCTTCCATGATCGCGATGCGGCTGCCAATGCGCAGCGCCTCTTCAAGATCGTGCGAGACGAACATGATCGTGCGGCGCTGCTCCTTTTGCAGTTGCAGCAGCACGTTCTGCATTTCCTTGCGCTTGAGCGGATCGAGTGCGGAAAACGCTTCGTCCATGATCATCAGCGAGGGATTCACCGCAAGCGCGCGGGCGAGACCCACACGCTGCTGCATGCCGCCCGAAAGCTCGGCGGGCAGCTTCTGCGCAAATGCCGCGAGACCGACTTGCTCGAGCACGCTCAGCGCGCGCCGCTCGCGTTCCTTGCGGCCCACGCCCGCCACTTCGAGGCCGAACGCGGCGTTCGCCAGCACGCTGCGCTGCGGCATGAGCGCGAACGACTGAAACACCATGCTCATGTCGGTGCGGCGCAGCGAGACCAGCTCCGAGCGCCGCACGGCGGCGATATCGCGCCCGTCGATGATGACCTTGCCGGCAGTGGGCTCCACGAGCCGGTTGATGAGCCGGATCAGCGTGGACTTGCCCGAGCCGGAAAGCCCCATCAGCACGAAAATCTCGCCTTCATGCACCTCGAACGAGGCATTGTTCACACCGAGCACGTAGCCGGTCTTGGCGAACAGTTCGTCTTTCGTTGCGCCCTTGGCGAGCAGCTCACGTGCAAGCTTCGGGTTGGGCCCGAACACTTTGCATAATCCATCGACCACGATCTTGGGGGATTTCATCGACTCCATCTCCTCGAACGGCAGGCGCCGGCCCGCACGGTATGTCTACATGGTTGCCAGAAAAAGCCCGGCCGGGATGGCGAATTGCGACAGACGCTTACGCAAAAGCGACACGGCGCCGCTTCAGGAAAATCACGTGCTGCGCGTGCACAACCGCGGCGCGCACCCCGTAACGGACACGGGTCTGGCGGGGCCACAGCGGGCCCCCTGCCGTTTTTCTGCTGATGATTACTGCGTGGCTGCCCAGGCATTCACGCGGTCGCCGTGCGCGGCGATCCACGTGTCGGCGGCGGCGTCGGGCTTCTCGCCGTTCTGGATCGCGAGCATCACGCTGTCGATCTCGCCCGGCTTCCACTGGAAATTCTTCAGGAACGCCACCACCTGCGGCGCCTTCTTCTCAAGCTCCGGGTTGGCCACGTTGTCCACGTGCTCGGCTGCGCCGTACACGTTCTTCGGATCGTCGAGGAAGCGCAGCTTGTACTTGGCGAACATCCAGTGCGGGGTCCAGCCCGTGACGATCACGGGCTTTTTCGAGCCCACATCGCGCGCCAGCTCGGCCGTCATCGCGCTGCCCGAACTCGGCATCACGCTGTAGCTGAGGTCGTATTGCTTGACGGCCTCGTCGGTTTTGCGCATCACGCCCGCGCCCGCGTCGATGCCGACGATGCGCCCGCCGAACGCCGACTTGTCCGCGTTCAGATCGGCGATGCTCTTCGCGCTCACGTAGTCAGGCACCACGAGGCCGATCTTCGCGCCTGGGAAGTTCGTGCCGAGGTCGACCACCTTGTCCTTGAACTGCGCCCAGTACGCGCCCTGGGTGACCGGCAGCCAGGCGGAAAGCGTCGCGTCGAGGTCGCCGCGCGCCACGCCCTGCCACATGATGCCCGCGGCCACGGGCACGAGTTGCACCGGGTAGCCATAGCGCTTCTCGATGATGCGCGCGGCCACGTTCGACGTCGCCACGCTGTCGTCCCAGCCTTCGACATAACCGATCTTCAAGGTCGGCTTGCCGTCGGCAAATGCCGGGGCGCTCAAGCTCACCATCGCCGATAACACACCGGTCCAAAAGAGTTTTCCAGCCAGCTTCATGGTCGATCTCCTGTGATATGGGCAAGCGCCCCGTCCTATGCAGATTCGCCCGCCACAATCTGCCGCTAACGTCGATTTACGACGTGTTCTTGTCGTTGCGCGACGCGCGCGCTATTTGTCGACGACGAGGTCGGACAGCGGCTTCGAGCAGCACAGCAGCGCCATGCCTTGATCGATTTCGCGCTGGCGTATGCCGCCGCTATGCTTCATCTCCACCTGCCCGGAAACGAGCTTGACCTTGCAGGTTCCACACATGCCCTGGCTGCACGAAGAGGCCAACCGCACGCCCGCTTGACGCGCGGCATCGAGCACGGTCTGTTGTGCGCCGCATTCAATCTCGCGGCGGCTCTTCGCGAACGTGATCTTGAAGCTGGCCGTTTCGACGGACGATTCTGATTCCGCCGGAGGCTGCTCCACTGGCGCATCTTCTGGCGCCGTAAGCGTTTCAAATGAAAAACTCTCTTCGTGGTAGCGTTCGCGCGCGAAACCGGCTTCGTCGAGCAGATCGCGCACGGCTTTCATGTAGGGCGCGGGGCCACAGGTGAAGATTTCGCGCTCCATGAAGTCCGGCGCAATGAGCTTCAACAGCGGCAGCGAAAGAAAGCCGGTCACGCCCGGCCAATCGGTGCGTGCGCCCACCCTCTCGCAGACGAACGACGTGCGGAAATTGGCGCGGCTCGCAGCGATCAGTTCCAGCTCGCGCGCGAAGATGATGTCGTCGGGCGTGCGCGCGCTATGCACGAAAACGATGTCGCGGTCCTCGGCGAGATCGTGATGTGCGCGGCTCATCGACATGAGCGGCGTGACGCCCGAGCCGGCGGAAAGAAACAGATACTTCGGCGCAGGGTGACGCGCGCACGTGAATTCGCCGGCCGGCCCGAGCACGCGCAGCGCAATGCCTGGGCGCAGATTGTCGTGCAGCCAGTTCGACACCTTGCCGCCAGGCACCCGCTTGACCGTGATGGAAATCGTATGAGGCCGCGCGGGCGACGACGAAATCGTATAGCACCGGTTGATGGCCTCCCCGTCGATCTCGAGTTCGAGTGTGAGGAATTGCCCCGGCTCGAACGAGAACGTGCGGCCCTGCGGCGAGCGCAGGAAAAAACTCTTCACGTCGTGCGTTTCCTGCCATACGTGGCAGCACTCGAGGGTTTCTTCGACCTCGCTCGTCCACCGTTCGGGCAACGCGCCCCAGAACGCCGGGCGCGTCACCCGGCTGTCGCTGAGATCGAGTGGATTGAATTGGGCCGCGTCTCGCATCATGTCAAACTCCGCTCTCTTTACTTTTACGCGCGTGCGTTATGCGCCGATCTGCCTGGCGAGGCGGCCGATATACCAGGCCGAGAACTTTTCGACGAGCCCTTCCGTGTACGGCGAATACGGGCCCGGCTCATACGCGCTGCTCGCCGCGCCGCGCTGCGAATACTCCACGAGCGTGCGGTCCTGGTTGTTGGTCGCGTTCCACACGGCGGTGAGATTGTCCACGTCGTAGTCGATGCCTTCGCGCGCGTCCTTGTGAACGAGCCAGCGCGTGCGCACGAGCGTCTCGCCCGCGGAAAGCGGAATGACCGAAAACGACACGATGTGATCGCTCATGAAGTGATGCCACGAATTCGGCTGCGTCCAGAACGAGAGACCGCCTAGATCCGCTGTGCGGAATTCGCCAAGCAGCTTCTTCGAGGCGACCTTCGCGTCGAGCGTTTGCGACTCGCCGCAGCGGTCGAGCGGCAGGCGTTGCGTGCGAAAACCGGTGACGTCCAGCAGTTTTTCGATTTCGACCGACGGCAGGTCCATTGCTTCCCACTGCTTCGCGCGCTCGTTGCAGGTGCGCTCGAACGCATCCATGCCTTCCGCATTGGCTTCCGTCCGTGCGTAGCCAAAGCCGTATTCGTAGAGCGAAATGGTCAGCTCGGGATGGTTCGCCACGCAGTGATAGCACTCGCGGTTGTTTTCCATCACGAGCTTCCAGTTGCCCTTCTCGATGATGTCGACCTGCGCGGCGACCTTGCAGCCCGCCAGATCGTGGGGCAGCAAATACGGCTCCATTTCGGCGCGCATGTCCGCGAAGTCGGTGGGCGGTTCTTCGGCGAGGCACACGAAGATCAGGCCCGCGAGATTTTCCACGTGCACGGTCTTGAGGCTGTGCTTGCAGCGGTCGAACTGCTCGCCCATGTGCTCGGCGAACATCAGCGCGCCGGTGAGGTTGTAGGTCCAGCTGTGGTACGGGCAGACGATATTGCCCACCGAGCCCTTTTCTTCATTGCACAGGCGCGCACCGCGATGGCGGCAGACGTTGTGGAACGCGCGCACCTGCATGTCGTCGTCGCGCACGATCAGGATCGAGTCGCCCGCCAGTTCGATGGTCACGTAATCGCCCGGTTCGGGAATTTCCGCTTCGGTTGCGACCTCGATCCAGTGCTGCCGGAAAATCGTCTCCATATCGAGCGCGAAAATCTCCTCGCTCAGGTAGAAGGGCGCTTCCAGGCTGTAACCCGCCTGACGCCGCTCGATCAGTGCGCGAATCTCTGCCGTTACTTTCATGTGTGCTCCGGATTTTTCATCCCAGTTCGTTGCCGACACGCCAGCAAAATCAGTAGTCGATGAGTTGATGCTCGCGCAAATAAGCGAGGATCACTTGTGCTTTTTCGACCGAACTCCCCTCAATTACGACGTTGCCGCCCCGGCTTTCGGTCGTGGTCGCCGAAAGCATGCGCGCGTGGCCCGAGCGCTTCTCTGCCGCGGCGAGGCGCACAGGCTTGCGCTCGATGGGGCCAACGGTCCATGCGGCGGATTCGGTGGATTCGGTGGAAGCGGCAACGCTCGCACGCGTGGCGTGCTCGGGCCGCACCGCGCCCGCACGCAAGCGCGCGTAGGCATAGCGAGGCTGGGCGTTGGCGAGCGGATGCACGGCGATCACGGCGGGCAGCGCCGTTTGCACGCGCCGGCGCAGCCCTTTGGGCAGGAACTGCCGCACGACGGCGGTGCGCGCGGCCACATTGACGTCGATGTCCACGGCGCTCCCCACCAACGGCACCCCAAGCGCGGCTGCCAAGCGGTACGGCAGCATGCCGCTGTCGTGCGCCCCTTCGGCGCGCGTGCCGGTCAATACGAGGTCGTAACCGCGCACGCGCTCGGCGATAAGGCGCGCCGCGTCGTCAGACGGCGTGCAGGCCAGCACCTCCACTTCCTGCGCGCCTAGCGCAAGGTATTCGGCGAGCGCCGGATCGGCGGCGTCGCCTGCATGCAGCACGGACAGACGCGCGCGATGCCGCTCGGCGAGCGTGCGCGCAAGGTCGAGCGCGAGCGCGTCGTTGCGGCTATAGCGCGGTGCACCGCTTACCGGGTGGCGCCCCACTGAAACGAGCACCGCGATGCGCTCGATTCTGCGTTGAGGATCATGGCGTGCGTTCATGCGGCAACTCCTGCGCAATGCGTGTCGTCATGTATGGCGCTTGCCCCGCCCCGCGTGGCGCGTGCGGCCTGCACCTGCTCGATCAGCGCGGCGATGGTGCCTTGCGCGTCGCCGACCACGGTCAGATTGGCGCGCTTCGCGATTGGCGCGCTGCCGTCGAGATTCACGGCGATCACATGGCGGCAGTCCTTGATGCCCTGCAAGTGCTGCACGGCCCCGGAAATGCCGAACGCGATATACACGCTCGCCTCGACCGTCTTGCCCGTTGCGCCCACCTGCTTGTCGCGCGTGAAGTGACCGTTGTCCACGGCCACGCGGCTCGCGCCAATGGCGGCGCCGAATGCGCCCGCGAGCCGGCCAAACGCCGCGATGTCGGTCACGCCGTTGCCCGCCGAGACGATGAAATCGGCTTCTTCGAGCGCGACCTGGGCGGCGTCGATGGATTCGAGGCCGAGATCCTTATACGGCGACGCGAGGTCGTTGGCAGGCCGGATGAAATCGCCCGCAAGGCGCTCACCCGCACCAACGAACGGCAGCTTCGAATCGACGGCGTTCGGCGCGAGCAGGATCACATCGGGCAGCGCGCGCGCGGCCCACGCGCGCTTTGCCTGCTCGTACACGCCGACATGCTTCGCGTCGATCTCCACCACATGCGCCGCCACGCTCGCCCCGGCGCTGGCCGCGTAGCGCCGCCCGAGATCGCCGTCGCCATAGGCGTTGTCGGGCACAAATACATGCTTCGGGGCAAGCGCCGCCGCGCAGGCCTGCAGCGCGCGCAACTCGCTTTCCGGCGCGAACGTGCGGCGCTCGAATCCGGGCAGTTCGATCAGCTTGTCCACGCCGAGCGCCCCGGCGTCGTCTTTCAGTTCGCCGAACACGAGCAGCGCCACTTCGGTTTGCGCGTCGGCGAGCAGCGCGGCGGCGGCAATGGCCTGGCACGCGTGGTCGTCGAGCGCGCCGCGTTCGGCATGCGCGACTACGAGCAAAAACTGGTTCGGGTTGCTAATCACACGACGAGGCTTCGTCGCACCGGCGTGACCGTGTTGCATGAGCCATTGCGCCGCGCTTGCATCCGCGCTGCCGGTCTCGCCCAGCGTAATGCGCTTGAGGCCAGCCGCCGTGACGACGAAGGGGCGGCGCGGATCGATTCGTTTGAGGGTATTCATCGACTCACTCCAGCGAGGCGGCCACGAGTTCGGCCACGTCGAGCACGTCCGGGCGCGGGCCCACCACGCCTTCGAGCATGGCCGTGCATTGCGGGCAGGCCACGGCGACGACGTCGGCGTTCACTGCGCGCGCGTCGGCGATGCGGATATCGGGAATGCGCTGCTTGCCGGGAATATCGGTGAGCGGCGCGCCGCCACCGCCGCCGCAGCAACGTGCGCGCATGCCGCTGCGCTCCATCTCCACGACCTTGATGCCGATGGTCTTGAGCAGCTTGCGCGGCGCTTCGGTTTCGCCGTTGTAGCGGCCCAGATAGCAAGGATCGTGATACGTCGTGCGCTTTTCAGCGAGCGCCTGCACGGCCTTGGGCGCGATGCGTCCGGTTGCGGCAAGCTCCGCGAGGTAGGTTGTGTGATGCAGCACCTCGTAACGCCCGCCCAGCGCGCGGTACTCGTTGCGCAGGCTGTGCATGACATGCGGATCGGCGGTCACGATGCGCGCGAAGTTCAGCGTAGCGAGCGTCGTCATCATCTGCCTGGCCATGCGCTGGAACGTCGCTTCGTCGCCCAGGCGGCGCGCCACGTCGCCTGTGTCGGTTTCGCACCCGCCGAGCACCGCGTAGTTCACGCCCGCCTTGTTGAGCACCTTCACGAGCGCGCGCAGCGTGCGCTGATAGCGCATGTCGAACGCGCCCTCGCCCGCCACCACGAGAATGTCCACACGCTTGCCCGGTTGCGCCACGGGTGCATTGAGGTCCACCGCCCAGTCGTAGCGCGCCGCCTTGTCGTAGCCGCCGGCCGTGCCCGTTTCGCGCAGATTGGCGAGCACTTCGGGGCCCTTGCCCGGCACTTCGCCAAGCACGAGCGTCTGGTTGCGGCGCATGTCGACGATCGCATCGACGTGCTCGATCAGCATGGGGCACTCCTGCACGCAGGCGCGGCAGGTGGTGCACGACCAAAGCGTTTGCGCTTCGATCAGGCCGGAAACGATCGGGCCGTTCGGCGCACCGCTATGCTGGCCAACCTGGATGCCGGGCGTGGGGCTGCCCGCATAGGCCGCGTCGGTGCCGCCCGCCATGCCGACCACGAGGTCCTGAATCAGCTTCTTGGGATTGAGCGGCTGGCCCGAAGCGAATGCGGGGCACGCGGCCTCGCATTTGCCGCACTGCACGCAGGCATCGAAGCTCAACAGCTGGTTCCAGCGAAACTCAACGGGCTTCGCCACGCCGTATTCCTGCTTCTCTTCGATGTCGGGGAGCTTCAGCGCCGTGGGCGGCGTGGCCGTGCCGTTGCCGGTCCAACCCTCGCGCGTTGCCGAAAAGCGCTCCTGGCGCGGATGGAACGCCAGATGCAACAGGCCGGCAATCGCGTGCTTCATCGGGCCGCCCTTCGCTGCGCCAAACGTCATCGCGAACGCGCCAACGCCGATCAGCACGGCGCAAAGCACCGCGAAGCCGCCCGACATGGCGCCCGCAGGCACCAACGTAAAGAGCGCCACGCCCAGCGCGAACGAACCGAGCAGCCACGGCAGCGTATTCCACGGCCCACGCGATAGACGCGCTGGGACATCTTTCGCGTGACGGCGACGCCAGACGAACACCGCACCGATCAGCATGGCGAGCGCCGCGAGAAAGATGAGCTTGTCGAGCCACGGCGAATAGATCGCGAGCCCGTAGTTGACGAACACGAGCGCAAGCGCCGCGATCGCACCACCGGCCGTCGCGACGTGCGTCTTCGCAATATACGGGTCACGCGCCACCACGTGGTGCAAATCGACGAAATAACGTTTCGGTATGCTGAACAGCTTGCCGAAGCCCACGGAGCTGGGCGCGGCGGCGCGCCCCACCCGCCAGAAGGCGGCGCGCTTCGCGACCGCGAACGCGAGCCCCGCCATCGACATCCACAACAGCGCGGTAATGAGCCAGGTCGGATTCATGGTTCAGAAGTCCTTGGCAAGCCGCAGCGCGTCGTAAATCGCGCCGTGGATGTTGTGCAAGGAAATGCAGTCGCCCACGCGGAAGAGCAGGAAACGGCCATTACCGAGGTCCTCGGAAAGACACGGCTGCGCCTCGGCCGCGAAGAGCTTGTGCACGTCCACCTGACCGCGATTGACCGATTCGGGCTTGAGCTTCCAGTACAACTCGTCGTTCGGCGTGCTGCCGTTTTCGATCACTACCTGATCGACGGCGCGCTCTTCCTGCTCCTCCGTGTACTCGTTGCGCAGCACGGCGATCTTCTTGCCGTCTTCTTCGTACACGCGATCGAGCCAGTAATTCGGCGTGTGAATCACGCCCTGTGCGTAGAGGCGGCGATAGAAGATCGGGAACGTGGTGCCGCCCACGTCGTCGGCGACCTTGACGTCGGGCGTGACGATTTCGACCTTCGAGCCACGGCTCGAAATGAAGTCGGCCACGCCCGCGCCCGCATGCGTGCTCACGCCGTCGTACACGAGCACGTTCTGCTTCGGCTCGACCTTGCCGCTCAGGATGTCCCACGCGCTCACGGCCAGCCCCTCTTCCACGCCCCAGGCCGGAACCTGCTGCGTGAAGCTCGACCCACCGGTTGCGAGCACGATGATGTCGGGCTTTTCCGCGAGAATCGTTTTCTCGTCGGCCGCGACGCCAAGGCGGCGATCCACGCCCAGGCGCTTCGTCTCCATGTCGAACCAGCGCACGATGCCCGCCATCTGCTCGCGCTGCGGCGCTTTCGCTGCGAGCAGGATCTGGCCGCCCACGGCGTCGTTCTTTTCGAACAGCACCACGTCATGGCCGCGCAGCCGCGCCACGCGCGCCGCTTCCAGCCCCGCCGGGCCCGCGCCGACCACCACGACCTTACGCTTCGGGCCACGCGACTTTTCGATGACATGGGGCATGGTCGCTTCGCGCGACGTTGCGGCGTTCTGCACGCACAGCACGTCGAGCCCGTTGTACTGGCGGTCGATGCAATAGTTCGCGCCCACGCACTGCTTGATTTCGTCTTCGCGGCCGTCGCGAATCTTGATGACCATGTGCGGGTCGGCGATCTGCGCGCGCGTCATGCCGACGAGATCGACCATGCCGCTCGCGAGCAAACGCTCGGCCTGGCCCGCGTCGCGAATGCTCTGCGCGTGCATCACGGGCAGCTTGACCACCGACTTGATGCCAGCCGCGAGATGCACGAACGGCTCGGGCGGCAGCGCCATGGGCGGCATGCAGTTCGCGAGCGTGTTGTGCGTGTCCGCGCCGGAGCCGATGACGCCGAGATAATCTATGAGACCCGTTTCCGACATCGCCTGCGCGATGTCCTTCAACTGCTCGTGATCAAGGCCGTCTTCATGGAATTCGTCGCCACACATACGCAGTCCGACGCAAAAGTCCTTGCCCACCGCCTCACGCACGGCCTTGAGCACTTCCACGCCAAAGCGCAGACGGTTTTCGAGCGAGCCGCCCCATTCGTCGGTGCGAAAGTTCGTGCGCGGGCTCCAGAATTGATCGATCAGATGCTGGTGCGCGGCGGAGATTTCGATGCCGTCCATGCCCGCGTCTTTCACGCGCTTCGCTGCCGCCGCGAAGTCGCCGATGATGCGGCGGATTTCCTCCACCTCGATGATCTTCGCGTTGCCGCGGTGCACCGGTTCGCGCACACCCGAAGGCGACATCAGATGCGGCCAGTGTTCGCCGTGAAAGGCGGAACGGCGGCCCATATGCGTGGCCTGGATCATGATCTTCGCGCCGTGGCGGTGCATGGCTTCGGCCAGACGCGCGAGCGGATCGATGATCTTGTCCGTGGCGAGGTTCACCGATTTCCACCAGCCCTGGGGACTGTCGATCGACACCGGGCTCGAGCCACCGCACACGGCGAGGCCCACGCCACCCTTGGCCTTCTCCTCGTAGTAGCGGATATAGCGCTCGCCCGGCAAGCCGCCCGGCTCCGCGTAGACCTCCGCATGGGCCGTGCTGACGATGCGGTTACGCAGCGTGAGCTGATTGAGCGTCAAGGGTTTGAACAAATTGGGGTAGCGCATCGCAGACGACCTCTGGTGTTCGTGTCTTTCGGTGAGTCCTGTATTACGGGGCGCCGGCCGTTCAGGCGGCGATCGGCGAGACTTCGAATACGCAGTGCGCGTGGCCTTCGGCGGCGCACTGCACTTCCTTCGAGTGCGCGCGCGGCGCGTTCTCGCCGCCTTCCGTGGTGTCGTTCACCCAGTCCATCGCGCCTGCGAACCAGCCCGCGAACATGTAGCAGAGCTTGCCTTCCTTGCCCGGCTGCGCGAGCACGAACGACGAATGGCGCAATTCGATCTTCGCGCGCGCCGTGGCCGGGTCCGCCTCGCGGATCGTGAAAAGGCCCCAGCCGCGCTGCGAAAGACGCTTCAGGTAATGCTCGAACACGGCCATGCCGGTGATGCCGTGCTTTTCGGCTTCCTTCGCGCACCAGTGGTACGCCGACTTATAGCCGGCCTTGTAGAGAATCTCGGCGTACGCGTCGCGGCCCAGCGCCTCTTCCACGGCGGTGTGATTGTTGGTGAAGAAGTGGCGCGGCACATACAGCATCGGCAGCGCGTCCGTGGTCCAGACGCCGGTGGCGGGATCGACATCGATCGGCAGTTGCGGTTGCATTTCGTGGGGCTCCAGTGACTCAGTGAGCGAATTTATTTAGGGTTTCTAATTTGTTGCGATGGCCTTTCCGTATCAACCGGTCAGGCCTGGCGGTCAACCGCCCCAGACTTCGCCGAACACACGCATCCAGTTCTCGCCCATCACCTTCTTGATGCGCGTTTCGCTCCAGCCTGCTTTTTGCATGGCAGCGGTGAGATTGGGAAATTCACCGATCGTGCGGATGCCTTCCGGATTCACCACCTTGCCGAAATTCGTGAGGCGGCGATAACGGCCCTTGTCGTGCGTGATCCAGTCGAAGAACTCGGTGCTGTAGCCCTGCGTGAAGTCGGTGCCAATGCCTACGCGGTCTTCGCCGATCAGATCGACCACGTATTCGATCGCTTCGATGTAATCCTCGACGGTCGAATCCGGGCCTTTCTTGAGGAACGGCGCGAACATGGTCACGCCGACGAAACCGTTCGCATCGGCGAGTTCCTTCAATTGCTCATCGGTCTTGTTGCGCGGATGCTCCTTGAGACCCGACGGACAGCAGTGCGAATACGTGACCGGCTTCTTCGAGCAGGCAATCGCATCCGACGAAGTCTTTCCGCCCACGTGCGAAAGATCGACGAGGATACCCACGCGGTTCATTTCCTGGATCACTTCGCGCCCGTAGCCGGAGAGACCGCCGTCCGGCTCATAGCAGCCCGTGCCGACCAGGTTCTGCGTGTTGTAGCAAAGCTGCACGACATTCACGCCGAGTTCCTTGAACACCTCGATATACCCGAGGTTGTCCTCGAACGCATACGAGTTCTGGAAGCCGAAGATAATGCCGGTCTTGTTCTCTTTCTTCGCACGCACAATGTCGTCGGTCGTGCGCACGAGCGTGAGGATCTCGCTGTACTCGCGAATTTGCTGCTTCATTTGCGCGATGTTGTCGACGGTCTTCTGGAAGTCTTCCCATACAGAAACCGTGCAGTTGACGGCGGTAACGCCGCCCTTGCGCATGTCTTCGAACACCGAGCGCTCGAACTTCGAAATGTTCAGACCGTCGATGATGATGCTGTTGTCGTGCAGAGTGCTCATTAGCCGCTCCGGAACTCGCGAATAAAATTGAAAGGCGGTGGTGTGATGAATCAGGCTTGCGCGTAGATCGGGAAGCGTTCGCACAGCGCGAAGATCTCGCGGCGCACGCGCTGCTCGGTGGCCGCGTCGCCTTCGGGATGCGTGCGCAGTGAGTCGAACACTTCGAGAATCAGGCGGCCGATCTCGCGGAATTCGTTCACGCCAAAGCCGCGCGTGGTGCCTGCGGGCGTGCCGAGGCGAATGCCCGAGGTGACCGTGGGCTTTTCGGCGTCGAACGGAATGCCGTTCTTGTTGCAGGTGATGCCGGCGCGCTCCAGCGCCTGCTCGACCTGATTGCCCTTGAGGCCCTTGGGCCGCAGATCGACGAGCAGCAGGTGGTTGTCCGTGCCGCCCGTCACGAGGTCCACACCGCCTGCTTTCAGCACCTCGCCCAGCGCCTTCGCATTGGCGAGCACACTGTCGATATAGGTCTTGAAGCTCGCATCGAGCGCTTCGCCGAACGCCACGGCCTTGCCCGCGATCACATGCATGAGCGGGCCGCCTTGCAGGCCGGGGAATACGGCCGAGTTGATCTTCTTCGCGATCTCCTCGTCGTTGGTCAGCACGAAGCCGCCGCGCGGGCCGCGCAGCGTCTTGTGAGTCGTCGACGTGACGACATGCGCATGCTCGACCGGATTCTGATGCCGCCCCGCCGCGATGATGCCCGCGATATGCGCCATGTCTACCATGAGTTTGGCGCCGACCGAGTCGGCGATCGCACGAAAACGTGCGAAGTCGAGCGCGCGCGGATAAGCGGAAAAGCCCGCGATGATGAGGTTCGGCTTGTGCTGCTGCGCGAGCGCTTCGACCTGGTCGTAGTCAATCAGCATGGTTTCGCGATTCACGCCGTACTGCACGGCGTTGAACCACTTGCCGGAAAGCGCCGGCTTGGCGCCGTGCGTGAGGTGGCCGCCCGCGTCGAGCGACATGCCGAGCACAGTGTCGCCCGGTTTGGCGAGCGCGAGCATGACCGAACCGTTGGCCTGCGCGCCCGAGTGCGGTTGCACGTTGGCGAAACCGGCATTGAAAAGCTGCTTGATGCGGCTGATGGCAAGCGCTTCCACCTCGTCGGCGAATTCGCAACCGCCGTAGTAACGCTTGCCCGGATAGCCTTCCGCGTACTTGTTGGTCAGCACCGAGCCTTGCGCCTCGAGCACGGCGCGCGACACGATGTTTTCCGACGCGATCATTTCGACCTGCGACTGCTGCCGCTCGAGTTCTTTCAGGATGCTGCCGCGAACCGCCGAATCGCGCTGCGCCAGCGTTTGCGAAAAGAAAGGTTGAGTATTCGACATGGGGCTTCCGTGACAATGAATGAAGGACGTCCTGCAATGCTGGAGGCCCCGTCACGGCTGGCTTTACGGCGGTTTAACCGGTTGGGGACCGACGGTTCTATTCTTGTCGTTCGAAATGGCGCTCAACGTCGAAATTCAGACGCGTTCTTTTCCTTTTCCGCCATCCGCGTCCATTTTTCACAAGTGACCGTGGCTGCACCCGCCCGCTCAAGGTGCACGGTGCCCCATGTTTCCCAATCCGAATTATTTATCGTGCATCGCAGTGCACCAATCCCGCACCCTCGTTCTTTTCCGCGTTTGGCATTTTTGTCCAGATGACTCAGGGTTTTGCCGCATGGCAAACTGGACCCGCCAAATTCGAAAATTGCGGTAGCGTAGCCGGCCCCCCGGGCCTGACCGGGCCCCCACTGGGCACAAGGCTACCGATCACAAGGAATCGTCCCCCATGCTGCCGGATCGCACAGCGTCGTTCGCGCACTTCGCGTTCATGCCGCTGCCCGACTTCACGATGATCGCGTTTACGAACGCTATCGAAGTCCTTCGTATGGCTAATTACCTGAGCGGCCAGCCGCTTTACAGGTGGTCGATCATCAGCCCGGAGGGCGGTCCGGTCACGTCGAGCAATGGGCTTTCCATCGACACCGGCCCTGCCGAATGCGTGGGGCAGCCCGATATCGTGTTCGTTTGCGGCGGCATCGACGTGCAGCGCGCCACCACGGCGGCGCATCTCGCTGCGTTGCGCCGCTTCGCGCGCATGGGGGTTGCGCTGGGCAGCCTTTGCACGGGGACCTATGCGCTCGCGAAGTCCGGGCTGCTGGCCGGATATGCGTGTGCGATTCACTGGGAGAACATGTCGGCGCTGAAGGAAGAGTTTCCGTCCACGCGGTTTCTCAAGGAGCTCTTCGTTATTGATCGCGACCGCGTGACCTGCACGGGTGGCGTTGCGCCGCTCGATATGATGCTGCACCTCATCACGGCGCGTGTGGGGACTGCACGCGTGACGCAGATTGCCGAGCAGTTCGTTGTGGAGCATGTGCGCGATACCTCGGCTCAGCAGCGCATGCCGCTAGTTGCCCGGCTTGGGTCGGCGAACAAGTCGCTGTTCGAAGTCATCTCGCTCATGGAGAACAATATCGAGGAGCCGCTCTCGCGGGAGGAGCTTGCTCGTCTTGCGAATATGTCGCAGCGGCAATTGCAGAGGCTCTTTCATGAGCATCTTGGCATGACCCCGACGCATTACTATCTGACGCTGCGCTTGCGCCGTGCGCGCGAGCTGCTGCTGCAGACCGATATGTCGATTATGCAGATTACGATGGCCTGCGGGTTTCAATCCGCTTGTCACTTCAGCAAGAGCTATCGGGATGCGTTTGGGAATGCGCCTACCGGCGAAAGGCGAAAGCGGATCGCTCCCCTATCTGGGGTGGATACGCCTGCTGCAGCTCTTGTTTCACCTGCCACCGTGCATGTTTGAAACTTGTGTTCGTGGCGGTATGCATGCGTTGCCCCTGTGCGGGGCGGCACCTACTTTTCTTTGCAGCGGCAAAGAAAAGTAGGCAAAAGAAAGCCGCTCAAACCGCTAATGCCTGCCACAGTTCACATCGCACCACCCCAGGTGAATGGCTCCGGAGCGTCTGTCGCCTCGCACCACTGAACTGAGTGACAAGGCGCTCATCCTTCCGGCGGCGCTGCGCGCCCCGAAGGGCATAACCCAAAACCATTGGGGCGCGTGAGTTCTCGCAAGAGCGGACTCGTACCCTTGGTTTCCCTTGCAGACCCGGCCGCTGCGCGCGTAGCGAGCAGCGGGAACGGACAAGCCCTTTGTCACTAACGAGAATGGTGCGAGATGACAGACGCTCCGGAGCCATTCAAGTGGGGTGGTGCGATGTGAACTGTGGCTGGCGCTGGCGGTGTGAGCGGCTTTCTTTTGCCTACTTTTCTTTGCCGCTGCAAAGAAAAGTAGGTGCCGCCCCGCACAGGGGCAACGCTCGCATACCGCCACGATCACAAGGAAACGCCAAAGCCCCAAGAACCGGCGACAAAAAACACTACGCCGCCAACAACCCATGCGGATCAATCACAAACTTCCGCGGCGCACCACCATCAAACTTCTTATAGCCTTCAGGCGCCTCATCAAGCGAAATAACCGACACATTAACGATCTTGGCAATCGGCAACCGATCAAACAAAATCGCCTGCATGAGATTGCGGTTGTATTTGAGCACGGGCGTTTGCCCGGTATGGAACGTATGCGACTTGGCCCACCCAAGCCCGAAGCGGATGCTCAAACTCCCATGCTGCGCAGCCACGTCGCGCGCACCCGGATCGTCTGTCACATAAAGCCCCGGAATCCCAATCATCCCCGCAGGCCGCGTAATCTCCATCAGCGAATTGAGCACGGTGGCCGGCGCCTCCTCCGAGTGCCCGGAAGCGCCATGCCCGTGCGCTTCAAAGCCCACACAATCCACCGCACAATCGATTTCCGGTTTGCCAAGAATCTGTTCGATCTGCTCGCCGAGCGTCGCGTCTTTCGAAAGATCGACCACTTCGAAGCCCATCGCCTTCGCATGGGCAAGACGCTCCGCATTGATGTCACCGACGATCGTGCAGGCCGCACCGAGCAGGCGCGCCGAAGCCGCCGCCGCCATCCCCACCGGCCCCGCACCCGCGATATAAACAGTCGAACCCGGTTTCACGCCCGCCGTCACCGCGCCGTGATAGCCCGTGGGCAAAATATCGGAGAGGCACGTGAGATCGCGAATCTTCGACATGGCCTGATCGCGGTCCGGGAACTTCAGCAAGTTGAAATCGGCATACGGCACGAGCATGTATTCGGCCTGGCCGCCTATCCAGCCGCCCATGTCGACATAGCCATAAGCGCCGCCCGCGCGCGAGGGATTCACGTTCAGGCACACGCCCGTGTGCTGCTCGCGGCACATCGCGCAACGCCCGCAGGCCACATTGAACGGCACAGAAACGAGGTCGCCGATCTTCAGCGTTTCGACGTCGTTGCCCACTTCCACCACTTCGCCCGTGATTTCGTGGCCCAGCACGAGGCCGACGGGCGCCGTCGTACGTCCGCGCACCATATGCTGGTCCGAGCCACAAATGTTCGTGCTGACCACCTTCAGAATGACGCCATGGCCGATCGAGCGTCCGCTCGGATCGACCATCTTCGGATACGCGATGTTCTGCACCTCGACCTTGCCCGGACCTTGATACACGACGCCTCGATTACCGCTCATCTCGCTGTCTCCTGTTTGATGCAGCTTCCAACGCTGCTCACTAGATAGCGCTGCCTCGCGCGGGCTTTCGCGTGAGGTAACGATGCTTCGAGGTTAGCCTGCCCGCCGCATACGGCGATGTGCAAAAAACGACGCACCTTTGCTTTGCACCGACATCGGGCTACGCGTTCTGCCCGCCACCATCGGCCCGAATCCATAGTCGATAGTCGGCGCGCGTCCAGTCGAGGGCCACGCCCACACGCCGCGTGCCCGGCCGGATCTTCGGCTTGTGCACCGCGAGCCTGAGCGTTTCCAGCGCGGGCCATTCGCGAAACGAAAACGCTGCAATGTCCGCCACCAGCGTTTCGAGCAGCCGCGTATGCGGCTTGCGCCCAAGAAAATCCGCAAGACGTGTGCAATAGCCGTCGTAGTCGATCCAGTCGCCCGCTTCACCCGCTGCTCTCTTTTCGCGCGGCATGCAGCGATAGCCGAGCTGCGCGTCGATCACGAGCGGCTGCGGCGCGCCGTGCTCGTGCGGATAAATGCCGATGCGCGCCGGCACGCTCAACGCTTCGACGAACACGCTCCAGCCGCGCCCGCGTGGCTCGTCGTGCGGGCTGAGCGCCCCGATCGCACCCAGCGCCGGCTCGAACGCCGCATCGACGATCTTCATGGCGCGACCGACGCCGCGGCGTCGACCATCATGCGGCAGAAGTAATCGGCGAAACTGCGGCGCACGACGATTTCGAAGCGGTCGTCCCCGGTGGGTATCAGCACGATCGACGCCTTGAAATACACGCTTTGCGCGCATTGCCCCGGCTTGAACAGGCGCGTATGCAGATCGAGCGGACAGCCGCGCGAGAGCACGTCGCGCGCCCGCGTGCCTTCGATCTCGACCACGGTGCTGCCGCTGCCGACGTCCACGGCCGCCGCATAAGCATCGCCAAGCACGGCGGCGAGCTTCGCTTCGAGCATGCCGGTTTGCACCGGTGCGAGCGAGCGCACGAGCCACTCATCGGGCCCGAGCCAGAGCACGTCGTATTGATCGCTGCGTGCGACGGTGTTCGGCGCGGCGGGCGGCTCGCAGCCCACTACGCTGGCGAACGCCGTGACGAACGCCGGGTCGCTCAATTCGCCGCGCACGTTCACGAGGTCGCGAAACGGCAGCTCGCGCATGGCAAACGCCTTCGAGGCGCGCCCTTCCTGCGCTTTGATCAGATCCGCTGCGCCGACGAGCGGCGACTCGAGGCGCACGCCAACGATGCGCTCCGCGACCGGCAGGGGGTCCTTCGTTTCATTCAACATGCTGACGCACTCCTTCCGTGTCGTAGAAAATCGGGCTTGCGATCTGCGCGCTGACGCGCCGGCCATCGGCCATGGGAATCACCACGCGCTCGCCCATCTTGTTCAAGCCGCCCTTCACGACCGCGAGCGCAATCGAACGCTGGAGGATCGGGCTGTAGTAGCTCGACGTGACGTGGCCGATCATCGGCGTCGTGCCATCGGGCCGCGCCTGCGCGTCGGGCGCGATGATCTGGCCGCCTTCGGGCAACACGTATTGTGCGTCGTCCGTTAGCAGTCCGACGAACTGCTTGCGGTTTTCCTTGGCGGTGTCCGAACGCTTGAGCGAGCGGCGGCCGAGGAAGTCCTTCGTCTGCGAGACCAGGCCGCCCATGCCGAGGTCGAATGGCGTAACCGACCCGTCCGTATCCTGGCCCACGATGATGTAGCCCTTCTCCGCACGCAACACGTGCATCGTTTCCGTGCCGTAAGGCGTGATGTCGAACTCGGCGCCCGCTTCCATCAGCGCCTCCCACACGGCGCGGCCCGCATTGGCCGGCACGTTCACCTCATAGGCCAGCTCGCCCGAGAAGCTGATGCGCATGACGCGCGACTTCACGCCCGCGACCGTGCCGTTGCGATACGACATGAACGGAAATGCGGCGTTGTCGAAGTCGATGTCCTTGCACACCTTCTGCAGCACCTTGCGGCTCTTCGGGCCGACCACGGCGAACGTCGCCCAGTGGTCGGTGACGGAAGCCAGACGCACCTTCATATCGGGCCATTCGGTCTGCAGCCAGCGTTCGAGCCACGTGAGCACGCGCGCGGCGCCGCCCGTCGTGGTGGTCATCATGTAGTGCTGCTGGCCGAGGCGCACCGTCACGCCGTCGTCGAACACCATGCCGTTTTCGTCGAGCATCAGGCCGTAGCGGCACTTGCCCACTTCGAGCTTGAGCCACGGGTTCGTGTACACCCAGTTGAGCAGCTTCGCGGCGTCGGGGCCTTGAATGTCGATCTTGCCGAGCGTAGAGGCATCAAGAATGCCCACGCTGTTGCGCACCGCAAGGCACTCGCGCTTCACGGCTGCGTGCAGATTCTCGCCGCTCTTCGGGTAGTACCACGGACGCTTCCAGTTGCCCACGTCCTCGAATTCCGCGCCATGCTGCACGTGCCATTCGTGAATGCAGGTCTTGCGGATCGGGTCGAGCATGTCGCCGAGTTCGCGGCCCGCAAACGTGCCGAACGTGACGGGCGTGTAATTCGGGCGGAACGTCGTCGTGCCCGTTTCGGGAATCGTCTTGCCGAGCGCGCTGGCGAGAATCGCCATGCCGTTGATATTGCCGAGCTTGCCCTGGTCGGTGCCGAAACCCATGGCCGTGTAGCGCTTCACGTGTTCGACCGACTCGAAGCCTTCGCGTGCGGCGAGCAGAATGTCCGCGGCCGAAACGTCGTTCTGGAAGTCGACGAACTGCTTGGGCCCGCGCGCCGCGTCCTTGCGGCTGCCGACGAGCCACAGCGCCTCAAGCGGCGTTTCCGCAACCTCGGCGGCCTTCGGCACGGTGGGCCGCTTGACCGGGAAGCCGAGCGACTTGACCGCGTCGATGCCGCCGTCCACACCCTGCGTGAGTGCGCGGGCCAGGCCGAATTCGCCCACCGCCGCGCCAACGCTCACTTCCTCCTGCACGCGCTTGCCCGGCATGAAGCACGCCTTCGCGTCGCTCCAGTGCGCCTTGCCGCCCGACTGCGCGAACAGGTGCAGCACGGGGCTGAAACCGCCCGACACCGCAACGAGATCGCATGCGAGCGTGCCCTGCTGCGCGCCGGCCTGGCCGTTCGCGTAGCCGACCACATCGACCGAACTCACGCGCTGCTTGCCATGCGCGCAATGAATGGCCGCGTTGTACATTACCTTTACGCCCTGGCGGCGCGCGGCGGCCTGCAATGCGCCGTTGCCCTGCGAGCGCGAATCGACCACGGTGACGGTGGCACCGCATGCCTTCAGGTCGAGCGCGCAGCGGTAGCCCGCGTCGTTGTTCGTGAACACGACGGCATTGCGGCCCGGCAGCACACCATAGCGATGGATATACGTCGATACCGCCGACGCCATCATGATGCCCGGCAGATCGTTGTTGCCGAATACGATGGGACGCTCGTGCGCACCCGTTGCGAGAATCACGCGTTTCGCGCGGATCTTCCACAGCAGTTCGCGCGTACCCTGGCGCGTGGAAACCGGCAGATGCTCCGTCAAACGCTGCGTGACGGTCACGAGATTGTGATCCTGGTAGCCGAAAGCCGTGCTGCGCGAAAGGATCTTCACGTCGGGCATTTGCCTGAGTTCGGCTTCGATCTTCTCGACCCAGTGAAATGCGGGACGTCCGTCGATATCGGCCTTGCACGACAGCAGACTGCCGCCCAGTTCGCGCTGGTCGTCCACGAGAATCACGCGTGCGCCGCTCGCGCCCGCCGTATGGGCGGCCGCAAGACCCGCGGGGCCGCCGCCGATCACGAGCACGTCACAATGCGCGAAGCATTTGTCGTAGCGGTCGGCGTCGCGCACTTCGGGCGCTTTGCCGAGACCCGCGGCGTCGCGAATCTTTTCTTCGTATTTCGGCCACCATTTACGCGGCCACATGAAGGTCTTGTAGTAGAAGCCCGCCGGCAAAAAACGCGAGAACTTCTGGTTGATCGCCATGCGATCGTTTTCGAGGCTGGGCTCGGCGTTCACGCTCGTCGCAATGAGCCCCTGGTAAAGCTCGACTTCGGTCGCGCGAGCATTGGGCACCGTATGCGCGCCGCGCTCGAGTTGCACGATGGCGTTGGGCTCGGCCACGTCCGCCGTCATGATGCCGCGCGGGCGATGGTACTTGAAGCTGCGCGCGACGAAATGCACGTCGTTGGCGAGCAGCGCGGAGGCGAGCGTGTCGCCCTGGAAGCCTTGATACGTGCGGCCGTTGAACGTGAAGTTCAGCGGAATCGCGCGGTTGACGCGCCCACCGGCGCCCAGACGGTTCTTCTGGCTCATCGCTGCGTGCTCCCTTGCTTGTTGCCTTGCGCCTCATTTGCTACCGCATTTTTCACACTCGGCGCGCCGAAGGTCTCGTAACTCTGGATCTCGTAGGTGACGGTGTCGCGCGTCGCCTTGAACCAGCGGCGGCAGCCCTGCGCGTGCAGCCACTGCTCTTTATGCACACCGCGCGGGTTGTGACGCATGAAGAGGTAGTCGCCCCATTGCTCGTCGGTGAGCTGGTCGGTGTCGAGCGGGCGCGCGATGTCGGCCTCGCCGCCGCAGGTGAACTCGATTTCGGCGCGGGGACCGCACCACGGACATTCGATCAGCAACATGGTGTGGTCTCCTTTAGTGCGCAACGGCGGCTGCGCCGTGCTCGTCGATCAGATGGCCGCTATAGAAGCGGTCCAGCGAGAACGGCGCGTTCAGCGGATGCGGTTCGTCCTTCGCAATGGTGTGCGCGAACACCCAGCCCGAGCCCGGCGTCGCCTTGAAGCCGCCGGTGCCCCAGCCGCAGTTGAAATAGAGACCCTTCACGTCGGTCTTGCTGATGATCGGGCAGGCGTCCGGCGAGACATCGACAATGCCGCCCCACTGCCGGTTCATGCGCACGCGCGAAAACACCGGGAACATTTCGACGATGGCCTGCAACGTGCCCTCGATAATGTGGAAGCTGCCGCGCTGGCCAAAGCCCGTGTACTGGTCCACGCCCGCGCCGATCACGAGATCGCCCTTGTCGGACTGGCTGATATAGGCGTGCACCGCGTTCGACATGATGACGGTGTTGACCACCGGCTTGATCGGCTCCGAAACCAGCGCCTGCAGCGGGTGGCTTTCGAGCGGCAGACGCACGCCTGCCATGTCCGCGAGCGTCGTGGTGTTGCCCGCCGCCACCACGGCGACCTTTTTCGCCTTGATGAATCCCTTCGACGTATCCACGCCCGTCACGCGCGCACCGTCGCGGCGAATGCCCGTCACCTGGCAGTTCTGAATGATGTCCACGCCGTGCTGGTCCGCGCCGCGCGCGAAGCCCCATGCCACGGCGTCGTGGCGCGCCACGCCCGCGCGGCGCTGGATCGAGGCGCCCAGCACGGGGTAACGGCTATTGAGGTTGATGGTCGGCTCGATTTCCTTGATCTGCTCGGGCGTGAGGAACTCGGCGTCCACGCCGTTCAGGCGGTTCGCGTTCACGCGCCGCTCGGTGTCGCGCACGTCCTGCAGTGTGTGCGCGAGATTCATCACGCCGCGCTGGCTGAACATCACGTTGTAGTTGAGGTCCTGCGAGAGCCCTTCCCAGAGCTTCATCGCCTTTTCATACAGCGCCGCCGACTCGTCCCACAAATAATTCGAGCGCACGATGGTCGTGTTGCGCGCCGTATTGCCGCCGCCGATCCATCCCTTCTCCAGAATCGCGACGTTTTTCACGCCGTGCTCTTTCGCGAGGTAATAGGCCGTTGCGAGACCATGCCCGCCGCCACCGACGATCACGACGTCGTACTCCTTTTTCGGCTCCGGGCTTCTCCACTGCCGCTCCCAGTTCTCGTGATACGACAACCCGTTGCGGAACAGACTGAATATCGAATAGCGGCTCATCTCGCAGACCCCTTGTTGCGCGTTACCATTAGCTTGCGTTAGCACTCGATGACGTTCACGGCGAGACCACCGCGCGACGTCTCCTTGTATTTCGTCTTCATGTCGGCGCCCGTCTCGCGCATCGTCTTGATGACGTTGTCGAGCGTGACGTAGTGCTCGCCGTTGCCCTTGAGCGCCATGCGCGCGGCGTTGATCGCCTTGATCGCGCCCATCGCGTTGCGCTCGATGCACGGAATCTGCACGAGGCCGCCCACCGGGTCGCAGGTCATGCCGAGGTTGTGCTCCATGCCGATTTCGGCGGCGTTCTCCACCTGGGCAGGCGTGCCGCCCATCACGGCAGCAAGCGCCGCTGCCGCCATCGAGCACGCCACGCCCACTTCGCCCTGGCAGCCCACTTCCGCGCCTGAAATCGACGCCGTTTCCTTGTAGATGATGCCGATGGCGGCAGCCGTGAGCAGGAAGTTGGCGATACCGTCTTCGTTTGCGCCCGCAACGAACTTCACGTAGTAGTGCAGCACCGCGGGAATCACGCCCGCCGCGCCGTTCGTGGGCGCGGTGACGACACGGCCGCCCGCCGCGTTCTCCTCGTTCACGGCCATCGCGTAGAGGTTGACCCAGTCGAGCATGGAAAGCGGATCGCGCAACGATTCTTCCGAGCGCGAACGCAGATGCACCGAGAGATCGGCGGCGCGGCGCTTCACCTGCATCGGGCCCGGCAGCTCGCCGTGCATCTTGCAGCCGCGCTCCACGCAGGCGGCCATCGCGCGCCAGATCGCGAGCAGCCCTTCGCGCACGTCTTCCGGCGAGCGCGCGGCGCACTCGTTTGCCAACGTGACTTCGGCGATCGAACGCCCGCTCTCGCTGCATACGCGCAGCAGATCATCGCCCGTGCGGAACGGATAGGGCACGTCGCGTCCGCTGCGCACGCCGTTGACGCGGTCGCCGTCGCGATTCACGACGAAGCCGCCGCCCACCGAGTAGTACTCCTTTTCAACGAGCAACTGCCCGTTTTCGTCGAAGGCCTGAAAGCGCATGCCGTTCGAGTGCAGCGTGTTTGCGCCGCCCATCGTCTTGCGAAAGAAGCCGATGCACTCCTTTTCGTCGAAGCGAATGGTCTGCTTGCCGAGCAGCACGAGCGTCTTCTCGCGGCGAATGGCGGCCAGACGCGGCTCGATCTGGTCGGGATCGACCGAGTCGGGCAAGTTGCCTTCGAGGCCGAGCAGCACGGCCTTGTCGGTGCCGTGGCCCTTGCCCGTCGCGCCGAGCGAGCCGTACAGCTCGACTTTGACGCGGCGCACAAAGGCGAGCAGATTGGCGTCCTCGATATGGGACGCGAAGCGGCACGCAGCGACCATGGGGCCGACCGTGTGCGAGCTGGACGGACCGATTCCGATCTTGAACAGGTCGAAAACGCTGACGTTCATCTGACTTCCCTTCGCGCTGAGCGCATGGATGAGCTTGAGTGCAAGTAGACCAAAGAGGCCGTGGCAGCCGATAGAACAAAAACGCCATCGCCGTTGGACGGCCCCGCCAGACGGGGCTTCGGGCAACTCGGGCGCGCGTTGCGCCAGGGTTGCACTGCGGGTTTTCCCGAGGTCTTGCGGCGGAAAAACATCCGTCTGCGCGGTCAGAACGAATGCCGCAAGCCCACGCGCACATCGGCCTGCGTGGTGGTCGAAGAAGGCGTGAAGCTGTAGCCGATCACCGCGTCCACACCCTGCGAGGCCTTGAGCCAGTCGCCCGAGAGATAAACGTCGGTGGTCTTCGAAAGCAGGTAGTGCAGGCCCGCCGAAATCTGGTTCCAGTGGTGGCCGTCGAAGTGCGTGTACTGGTAGCCGCCCGCCACGCTGAACGCGGGCGTGACCTGCCAGTTCGCGCCGCCTTCGCCCACCTGCATGTGCTCGCTCTCGCCGAACGCCTTAATCTGCGTGTACGTGAAAGCGGCCATCAACGTGACGTCGCCGATCGCGTAGCTCGCGCCGGTGCCGAAGGTCGCCTGCTTGTCCACGGGGAACGGCGTCTCGCTATAGAGCGAGCTGACCGCGCCCGTGGCCGGATCGACGCTGACGGTCGGCCTGCCGAAGAACGTGCGCACGCCGATCATGTTGTACGGGTCGAACGCGTAAATGCCCGACGGGTTGTTGAGCTGGGTGTAGGCCGCGCCCATTGCGAACGGGCCGTTCTGGTACTGTGCGCCCGCGCTCCAGGCGCTGCCGGTGTGAAAGTCGCCGGGCGTGTTGCTGAACGAGTACATGCCGCCGAACTGGAATCCGCCGAACGTGTTCGACATGAACTTCACGGCGTTCGGCAGATGGTCGCCGTTCATGCGGTCGAAGTCGCCCTGGTTGATCGCGTAGCCGCTCGCCCACGCCGTGACGTTGTAGAGATACACGAACTCCTGCGTCATGTCGGCCTGATTGCCGAACGTGAGCGTGCCCCAATCGTTCTGGAGTCCGACATAAGCGAGACGGCCGAAAAGCGAGCCGCCGTTGGCGATCTGCCCGTTGCCAAGGTGAAAGCCGCTCTCGAGCTGGAACACGGCCTTCAACCCGCCGCCGAGATCCTCGGTGCCCTTGAGGCCCCAGCGGTTCGCCTGAGCAATGCCGTCGTCGAATTTCACTTGATGCGAACCGCCCGCATTGCTCACGTACGTCACGCCTGCGTCGATGATCCCGTACAGGGTGACGCTGCTTTGGGCATGGCTTGCGGTCGAAACAGCGCTCAATGCCATCGCGATGCCGCTCAGTGCCACCGCATTCGGTTTTCTCATGATGTCGGGTCTCTCTTGTCTGGCGATACAGGTTGTCGGGCCGCACAGAAAGCGCGTGGCGTCTTGCGCGGTGGATCAAAACGTACAAGTCCAAATCTCACCCGACTTGCGCAGACACGACACGCGCTGGCGCTAACGCGACACGCCCGCAGCGAAAAAAGGCCTGAAAAACAGGCGCAAACCGTTGTGTGGCGGGCCTCGCGAGGCATTGCGCGGTCGCGATCATCGGTAATCCGACGCGGACTTTGTAAAATCCGCCGATCCCGCCATTTCTACGTTTTTATTGATTGAACATTCAATAAAAAATACCTAGAGTGGAAACCTTCCCGCATTGCCCGGAATCCCCATGCCCAAGATCGGAATGCGCGACGTGCGTCGCGCGCAACTCATCGACGCGACCCTGCAATCGATCGACCAGTCGGGTCTCTCGGGCACCACGCTCGCCACCGTCGCGCAGCACGCGAAAATTTCCACCGGCATCGTCAGTCACTATTTCGGCGGCAAGGACGGCCTGCTCGAAGCCACCATGCGCCACGTGCTGCACGACCTTTGGGAAGCCACGGTGCGCAGGCGCCTCGCCGCGAAAGACGAGCCGCGCGCGCGCCTGCGCGCCATCGTTGCGGCCAACTTCGACGTTTCGCAGGTGAACTCGCCCGTCATGAAGACGTGGCTCGCGTTCTGGGCCGAGAGCATGCATCAGCCCGCGCTGCGCCGGCTGCAGCGCGTCAACACGCGGCGGCTGCATTCGAACCTCTGCGCGGAGTTCGAGAAGGTGCTGCCAGGCGCCGCGGCCCGGCGCGCCGCGAGCGGGCTCGCCGCGCTGATCGACGGCCTGTGGCTGCGCGGCGCACTCACGGGCGAACCGTTCGACACGAAGGCTGCGCTGCGCGTGGCCAACGACTACATCGACCTGCTGCTCGAAGCGCGCACGAAGTCGCGCTCAGGCAAGTCGGCCAAATAACCCGGCCCGGAGCCTATCGATGTCTCTCTTTCCCCTGCAACGCCTCTTTATCGACGGCGACTACACCGACGCCTCCAGCGGCGAGACGTTCGACACCTACGATCCCGCCACCTGCATGAGGCTCGCCACCGTGCAGCACGCGAGCGCCGCCGACATCGACCGTGCGGTGCAATCAGCGCGCGCCGGCCAACGCGTCTGGGCGGCCATGACCGCGATGCAGCGCTCGCGCGTGCTGCGGCGCGCGGTCGAGCTGCTGCGCGAGCGCAACGACGAACTCGCGGCGCTCGAAACGAGCGACACGGGCAAGCCGATCGCCGAAACGCGCAGCGTGGATATCGTCACCGGCGCGGATGTGATCGAGTACTACGCGGGTCTCGCACCCGCGCTGGAAGGCCAGCAGATTCCGCTGCGCGAGACCTCGTTCGTCTACACGCGGCGCGAGCCGCTGGGCGTCACGGCCGGCATTGGCGCGTGGAACTACCCGCTGCAGATCGCCTGCTGGAAGTCGGCGCCTGCGCTTGCGGCCGGCAACGCGATGATCTTCAAGCCGAGCGAGATCACCCCGCTTTCGGCTTCGAAACTCGCCGAGATTTATATCGAGGCGGGCGTGCCGCCGGGCGTGTTCAACGTGGTGCATGGCGACGGCCGCGTGGGCGCCATGCTGAGCATGCACCCCGGCATCGAAAAGATTTCCTTCACGGGCGGCGTCGAAACGGGCAAGAAGGTCATGGCGGCCGCAGGCGGCTCCACGCTCAAGGAAGTCACGATGGAACTGGGCGGCAAGTCGCCGCTCATCGTCTTCGAAGACGCCGACCTCGATCGCGCCGCCGATATCGCCGTGACCGCCAACTTTTTCAGCGCCGGCCAGGTGTGCACCAACGCCACGCGCGTGTTCGTTCACCAATCCGTGATTGCCGCGTTCGAAGCACGTGTGCTCGAACGCGTGCAGCGCATCCGCGTGGGCCATCCCGCCGATCCCGCCACCAACTTCGGGCCGCTCGCGAGCGCCGCGCAACTCGACAAGGTGCTCGGCTACATCGAGAGCGGCAAGCGCGAAGGCGCGCGGCTGATCGCGGGCGGCGCGCGCCTCACCCAGGGCGAGTTCGCGCGCGGTCAATACGTGCAGCCCACCGTGTTCTCCGGCTGCCGCGACGACATGCGCATCGTGCAGGAAGAAATTTTCGGCCCGGTGATGAGCATTCTCGCCTTCGCCAACGAAGCCGAAGTCATCGCGCGCGCCAACGAATCGCTGTACGGCCTGGCCGCCGGCGTCGTGACGGAAAGCCTTTCGCGCGCGCACCGCGTGATTCATCGGCTCGAAGCCGGCATCTGCTGGATCAACACGTGGGGCGAGTCGCCCGCCGAAATGCCCGTGGGTGGCTACAAGCAATCGGGCGTGGGCCGCGAAAACGGCATCACGACGCTCGAACACTACACGCGCATCAAATCCGTCCAGGTGGAACTGGGACCGTATCAGCCCGTTTTCTGAGGGAGTCCTGCATGGCAGCGCAAGAGTACGACTACATCATCATTGGCGCAGGGTCGGCGGGCAATGTGCTCGCCGCGCGCCTCACCGAAGACCGCGACGCGACGGTGCTGCTGCTGGAAGCGGGCGGCCCCGATTACCGCTTCGATTTCCGCACGCAGATGCCCGCGGCGCTCGCGTACCCGTTGCAAGGGCGCCGCTACAACTGGGCCTATGAAACCGACCCCGAGCCGCACATGAACAACCGGCGCATGGAATGCGGGCGCGGCAAGGGGCTGGGCGGCTCGTCGCTCATCAACGGCATGTGCTACATACGCGGCAATGCGCTCGACTACGACGGCTGGGCCGAGCGCAAAGGCCTGGAAAACTGGAGCTATCTGGACTGCCTGCCCTATTTCCGCAAGGCCGAAACGCGCGACGTCGGCGCGAACGATTATCACGGCGGCGAAGGTCCCGTTCACGTGACAACGAGCAAGCCGGGCGTGAATCCGCTCTTCGAAGCGATGATCGAAGCCGGCGTGCAGGCAGGCTACGCCCGCACCGACGACCTCAACGGCTACCGCCAGGAAGGCTTCGGGCCGATGGATCGCACCGTGACCGCCAAAGGCCGGCGCGCGAGCACCGCGCGCGGCTATCTGGATCAGGCAAAGCATCGGCCGAACATCGACATCGTCACGCATGCCGTGACGGACCGCATTCTGTTCAGCGGCAAGCGGGCGTGCGGCGTTGTCTTTCTCGATGGGCCCGCGCGCGTGACGCGCTATGCGCGCCGCGAAGTGCTGCTGTGCGCGGGCGCGATCGCCTCGCCGCAAATTCTGCAGCGTTCGGGCGTCGGTCCTGGCGCATGGCTGCGCGAACTCGACATCCCCGTTGTGCTCGATCTGCCGGGCGTGGGTCAGAATCTTCAGGACCACCTGGAAATGTACATGCAGTACGAGTGCAAGGAGCCAGTCTCGCTCTATCCTGCGCTGCTCATGCGCAATCAACCGGCCATCGGCATTGAATGGATGCTGCGCGGCACCGGTATTGGCGCGAGCAATCATTTCGAGGCGGGCGGCTTTATCCGCACACGCGACGACGATCCGTGGCCGAACCTTCAGTATCATTTTCTGCCGGTTGCGATCAACTACAACGGCAGCAATGCGATCAAGATGCACGGCTTCCAGGCGCACGTGGGCTCGATGCGCTCGCCGAGCCGCGGGCGCGTGAAGCTGCGCTCGCGCGATCCGCGCCAGCATCCGTCGATTCTCTTCAACTACATGGCCGAAGCGCTCGACTGGCGCGAATTCCGCGACGCGATCCGCATCACCCGCGAAATCATTGCGCAGCCTGCGCTCGACCGTTTTCGCGGACGCGAGTTGAACCCCGGCGCGGCGCTCAAGACCGATGCAGAGATCGATGCTTTCGTGCGCAACCGCGCGGAAACCGCCTATCACCCGTCGTGCTCGTGTGCGATGGGTTACGACGATATGGCCGTGGTGGACGGCGAAGGCCGCGTGCATGGCGTTGACGGGCTGCGCGTCGTGGATGCGTCGATCATGCCGCGCATTACCACCGGCAACCTCAACGCACCGACGATCATGATCGCGGAGAAGATTGCGGACCGGATTCGCGGGCGTGACGCGCTGGCGCGTTCGCATGCGCCGTATTTCGTGGCGAACGGGGCGCCGGCTCGGGGTGCGGGAATGTCCGCCTCGAATGGCGCGGCGCGTACGGAAAAAGTACGCGCAGTGACGCTTTAAGACACGCTTATCGGCCAGAGGCGGCGCGCGGGGATCTGCGCGCCGCCTTTTTTGTTGCCTTCAGACCGTGTGCGCGCAAGGCAACAAAAAAGCGGCACCACACGGGCAACTAGCCCGCATGATGCCGCCAACACTGAAGCCAATTACTGAAGCCAACTCAGACCGAAGCGGCCAGCCAATGCGAAACCGCGATCGTCAGCGCCGCCGCAACGAGCGCGCCGTAAGGCGCGAGATTCAACCACCGGCTGCGCGCCGGCACGCTCACTTCCATATCGAGCGCACTGCCGGCCGGAAACCGCCCGCGATCCTGCCAGTAATGCCGGAATGCAAACACCGGCACGATCAGCAGCATCGCAATGAGGCCATCGCGCAGCGTGCCCTCTCCTTGCAGATTGGCGCCAGCACCGACGAACACGAGGTTCGCATACCCGCACAGCGCACCCAGCGCGAGCAGCCACGTCGGGCAACGAAACGGACGCGCCCACGCGCCACGGTCCATGCGGTGAATCCATCCCGACTGCAAATTCAGGAAAACGAACAACATGTAGCAGACGTTCGAGATCGACAGGACCGTCATATAGTCCGACATCGCGAGCAGGACGAGATTGAAGCCGAGATCGGTCCACATCGCCGCCGTCGGCGCACCATGCTCGTTCACCCGCGAGAGATAGCGCGGCAGCCAGCCATCCACCGAAGCCTGATAGAGCGTGCGCGATGAGCCCATCATCGACGTCATCACGATCAGCAAAATGGACAGCATGAGCATGACCACCACGGCGTTGCCCACCCAGGCGCCGCCGCCCACCATTGCGGCCATGGCGGTGCCCACGCCCGTGCCGTCGCCGATGCGCGGATCGAGCATCATCGCGGTGCCGAGCGACCCCTGAAACGCGAGCGGCACGAGCGTCATGACAACGAGGCAAAGCGCGCCCGACCAGAAAATCGCCCTCGCCGTATCGCGCCGTGGGTCACGAAACTCGCGTGTATAGCACACTGCCGTTTCAAAACCGTATGACGCCCATCCCGCCATGAACATCGCGCCCAGCGCCATGACCACGCCCTGCCCGTTCCATGCGCCGAAAACCGACGCCGTCAGATTGCCATGCGCATCGTGCCCGAGCGGCAGCAGCGGAAACAGATGTTTTGCAGGCACGTCACCCGTGACGAACGGCACGAGTCCGACGATCAAAAGCGGCGTGAGCGAAGCAATGCCCAGAATCTTCTGCGTTTTCGCGGCCTTGGAAGCGCCGCTATGCTGAAGCCGGAAGGTGATGAGCAGGAACGCCGCTGCGATCAGGAAGGTGGCGTTGATGCGCAGGGTGAGACCCGGTTTGATGAAGTCGAGGTTCGCGAGCGTCCAGTGCCACTGCATGATGGCCGCCTCGGGCGCAAACAGCGTGGCGAGCGCGTAGTTCGCGGCGAGTCCGCAGCCCAGCGCGAGCATGGGCGACCACGCGAGCCAGTTACACCACACGGAAACCGGCGCGATCATCTTGCTGTAGCGCACCCAGCCAATTGCTCCGTACACCGAAGCACCGCCCGATTTATGCGGAAAGAGCCCTGAAATCTCGGCGTACGTGGCGCTTTGCACGAGGCCCATCGTGATCGACGCGATCCAGATGGCCCAGGCTGGCTGGCCGATCGTCGCGCATACGCCGCCAATCGTGAACAGCACGCCCGCGGGCACGCCGCTCGTCACCCAGAACGCATCTTTCCATGTAAGGCCGCGCTGCAGCGCATGGCCATGACCGCCTCGTGCGGCGCTCTCCTCGGCGCCGTGCGTCCCAATTCCCGCTTGCTCCATCTGCCTCCTCCTCTTTTGAACGCTAATCAACCAAAATTGCCGCGCAAATAGGGATGTACCGCAGGGTGGTCCGCGGCTTTCACCGCGGACCAGGGCACGTCAATGCACGCCCAGCGAGGCGCGCACGGCAGGCAGGCCCGGCTTGCCGTCCAGCGTGGTCACGCCGGCGAGCCAGTTGTCGAGCACCTGCGGATTGCCGCGCAGCCAGTCGGCGGCGGCCTTGTTGGGGTCTTCCTTGTTGGCGATCGGCACCATCAAATGGTTCTCGATGGCGGTCGTGAACTGCAGATTGGAGACGAACTTCGCCACGTTCGGGCAGCGCGCCGCATAGTCGGGCGGTTCGGCGGTCAGCACGCGCGCCGCGCCGTAATTGGGCCCGAACACGTCGTCGCCGCCAGAGAGATAGTCGATCTTCATCTGCACGTTCATCGGATGCGGCTCCCAGCCGAGGAACACGATCCATTGCTTCTCGCGCACGGCGCGGTTCACCTGCACGAGCATGCCCGCTTCGCTCGACTCGACGAGCTTGAATTTGCCGAGTCCGTACTGGTTTGCGCCGATCATCTTCTGGATCAGCGCGTTGCCGTCGTTGCCGGGTTCGATGCCGTAAATGCGCCCTTGCAGTTTGTCCGCGAATTTCGCAATGTCCTGGAACGATTTCAGGCCGCCCTGGTAGACATAATCGGGCACGGCGAGCGTGTATTTCGCGCCCGTGAGATTCGGCGTCGAGAGGACCTTGATCGAGCCCGCTTTCGTAAAGGGCTCGATGATCGGGTCCATGGTCGGCGACCAGTAGCCGAGAAATACGTCGATCTGCTTGCTCTTGAGCCCGGCGAACGTGATCGGCACCGAGGCGATCGTTTTCGTCGGCGTATAGCCCAGCGCCCCGAGAATCGTCGATGCAACGCCCGTGGTCGCCGCGATATCGGTCCAGCCCACGTCGGCGAAACGCACGTCCTTGCATGCGGCGGGATCGGCCGCGAAGGCGCTGGCGCTGAGGACTGCGGCGCACGCGAGCGCGCCTGTCTTAAGCAGGGGGAATCGGCACATCGTCATCTCCTCGAGGAATCGAACTGCGTCGCTGGGTCATGAAGTCTCATGACACATAGTTGTCCGGCAAAAAGCGGACTAACGTAGCAATTGCGACGAGCAATTGCGCAGAAGCGACAAGCGATTCCAGCGGAGCCCGCTGAACAGCAGCTTTAAGTTAATTGAACGATCAATATACGAACTTAGGCTGCATTCCTTTCATTTTAAAAACGTAAGGCTTTACATGCGCCGCGCGGCATCAGCCTTGCACGCGGGGCGTTTGCCAGACAGGGTCGCGCGCGAATTCGACGAAGGATTTCAGGTAATCGACCACGGCGTCGCCCTCCCGCGTGCCGAGAAAGATCTGCTTCGCAATGCCCTGCTTGCCGAGCTTCACGATCGCAAGCGGCATGCGGTCTGCGTACTCTTCCGCGAGCCAGCGCGGCAACGCGGCCACGCCGCGATGGCTCGCGACCATCTGCAGCATGATGTCGGTCGTTTCGATCGTCTTGTGACGGCGCGGCGTGATGCTCGCGGGCCGCAGAAACTGGTTGTAGATATCGAGCCGGTCGGTATCCACGGGATACGTGATGAGCGTTTCGTCGATCAGCTGCTCGGGCTTCACATAGCGCACGTTCGCGAGCCGATGGTCTTCGGCGACCACCAGCACCTGTTCGTAGTCGAATACCGGATCGAAACGCAGTCCGGGCCGGATGAGCGGATCGGGCGTGACGAGCACGTCAATGTCATAGCCGATCAACGCGCCGATGCCGCCAAACTGAAAACGCTGCTTCACGTCCACGTCGACATCGGGCCAGCGTGCCAGATACGGCGACACCACCTTGAGCAGCCACTGATAGCACGGCGCGCATTCCATGCCGATGCGCAGCGTGCCGCGCTCGCCCGCCGCGTACTGCTTCATGCGTTCTTCCGCGAGTTCGAACTGGGGCAAAAGCCGTTCGGCCAATGACAGCAGGTACTGCCCGGCCTGCGTCAGCCGCAGGCTGCGGCCCTCACGGTCCCAGATCGGGGTGCCGAGCTGCTGCTCGATTTTCTTGACCGTGTGGCTTAGGGCCGACTGCGTGAGAAAAAGCGACTCCGCGGCTGCGGTAAGCGAGCCCTGGCGGGCAACTTCGCGGACGATGACAAGATGAACACGTTCGAGCATGGAAATAACAGATGAATAAAACTAATGGATGGATGAAATAATGCCATTTTTATTCATCATCGAATACCTCTATGATCGCTGCCACTCTGGATCGTTTTCAGCACCTTCATTTCGGACGGCAACGCACATGGTCACCACGCACAATCTCGGCTTCCCGCGCATCGGCGCGAAACGCGAGCTCAAATTCGGTCTGGAACGCTACTGGAAAGGCGAATCTTCACGCGACGAACTGAAGGCGCTTGGCGTGCAACTGCGCGCACGGCATTGGGAAAACCAGAAGGGTCTCGACTTCGTGCCCGCCGGCGACTTTGCGTTCTACGACCAGGTGCTCGACATGAGCTTCACGCTCGGCAACCTGCCCGGGCGCGCGCAGGGCTTCCATGGCGACAAGCTCGACAACTACTTTCGCGTGGCGCGCGGCCGCTCGGCCCATGGCGCCGAGGACCATGCCGCTTGCTGCGGCGGCGTTGCGGCCGGCGAAATGACGAAGTGGTTCGACACGAACTATCACTACATCGTCCCCGAATTCACGGCCGATACGCAATTCAACCTCGACACGTCGCGTCTTTCCGAACAGCTGCGCGAAGCGCGCGAACTGGGCGTGAAGGCCAAGCCCGTGATCATCGGGCCGCTCACTTACCTGTGGCTCGGCAAGGCCAAGGACGACTCCGACAAGCTTGCACTGCTGCCACGCCTCATGCCCGTGTATCGCGCGCTGCTCGACTACTTCCGCGTGATGGACGTCGAGTGGGTGCAGATCGACGAGCCGATACTCGTGACCGAACTCGATCCGGCATGGCGCGCGGCATTTGCGACAGCCTATGAAGGGTTCGAGCTGCGCAGCGTCAAGCTGTTGCTGGCCACGTACTTCGGAGAACTACAGGAAAATCTAGACCTCGCGTGCTCACTGCCCGTCGACGGCCTGCATGTCGACGCGATCAACGCCCGCACGGAAGTCGCGCTGGCCGCGCAAAAGCTGCCTGCGCAGAGCGTGCTTTCGGTGGGCGCGATCAACGGCCGCAACATCTGGAAGACCGACCTGAACGCGGCGCTCGAATGGCTCGAACCGCTCGTGAAGCAATTGGGCGAGCGCCTCTGGATCGCGCCTTCGTGCTCGCTGCTGCACGTGCCGGTCGATCTCGCGAGCGAAGAAAAGCTCGATGCTGAAATCCGTTCGTGGCTCGCCTTCGCGCTGCAAAAGCTCGACGAAGTAAAGGTGCTCGCCACGGCGCTGAAGGGTGGCCGCGACAAGGTCGCCGCCGAACTCGCCGCGAACGCCGCCGCCGTACAAGCGCGCCGCCAGTCGCCGCGCGTGAACAACCCCGCGGTGAAGGCCGCGATCGCGCGCATCGACGCGCAACTCGGCAATCGCCAGCACGCTTACGCCGAGCGCGCCGCGAAACAGGCCGCACGCCTGAAGCTGCCCGCCTTCCCGACCACGACGATCGGCTCGTTCCCGCAAACGGCGGAGATCCGCCAGGCGCGCAGCCAGTTCAAAAGCGGCGCGCTCGACAACGTGGGCTACGAGGCCGCCATGCGCGCCGAAATCGAACGCAGCGTGCGCGAGCAGGAGCAACTGGGCCTCGACGTGCTCGTGCACGGCGAAGCCGAGCGCAACGACATGGTCGAATACTTCGGCGAGCAGCTAGACGGCTACGCGTTCAGCCAGTTCGGCTGGGTACAGTCGTACGGCTCGCGCTGCGTGAAACCGCCCATTCTGTTCGGCGATATCAGCCGCCCGAAGGCAATGACCGTGGAATGGATCACCTATGCGCAATCGCTCACGAACAAGCCCATGAAGGGCATGCTTACGGGCCCGGTGACGATTCTCAACTGGTCCTTCGTGCGTGACGACCAGCCGCGTTCGGTCTCGTGCTACCAGCTCGCGCTCGCCATTCGCGAAGAAGTGCTCGACCTGGAGAAGGCCGGCGTGGGCGTGATCCAGATCGACGAAGCCGCGCTGCGCGAAGGTTTGCCGCTGCGCCGCGCACAGTGGGGCGAGTATCTGCGCTGGGCCGTGGAATCGTTCCGCATCACCGCGAACGGCGTGGAAGACGAAACGCAGATCCACACGCATATGTGCTATTCGGAGTTCAACGACATCATCGCGTCGATCGCCGATATGGATGCGGACGTCATTACGATCGAGACGTCGCGCTCGGATAGGGAACTGCTCGACGCGTTCGACAACTTCAAGTATCCGAACGAAATCGGACCGGGTGTGTACGACATTCACTCGCCGAATATCCCGACCGAAGCGCACATCGTGCAACTGATGCAGAAGGCCGCCGAGCGTATTCCGGCTGGGCGTCTGTGGGTCAATCCGGACTGCGGGTTGAAGACGCGACAGTGGGCGGAGGTCGTTCCTGCGCTGACCAACATGGTTGCTGCCGCCAAGGCGCTGCGCAGTCAGGTGCAATAAGTTTGCCAAAATGCGCCCCGGGCCGGTCTCGGGGCGCGTCCTGATCAAGTTGCTCGCGCAACCGTTACCTTAGCTCCCGCCGCAATATCTTCCCCGTAGCCGTCTTCGGCAACTCGTCGCGGAACTCGACGATGCGCGGATACTTGTACGCCGCCATGCGCGCCTTGCAGAACGCAATCAACTCCGCCGCATCGGCCACTGCGCCCGCACGCAGGCTCACCACGGCCTTCACGGTTTCGCCGCGATAGGGATCGGGCACGCCCACCACGGCCGCTTCGCGCACCGCAGGATGGCCGTAAAGCACGTCTTCCACTTCGCGTGGCCAAACCTTGAAGCCGGCCGCGTTGATCATGTCCTTCTTGCGGTCGACGAGATAGAACCAGCCCGCTTCGTCCATGAAGCCGACGTCGCCGGTATGGAACCAGCCACCGCGAAACACATGGGCCGTCTCTGCCGCGTTGTTCCAGTACCCGGGCACGACCATCGGTCCACGGCAGACGATCTCGCCCGTTTCACCGGCCGCGAGCACCTGTCCGTCGTCGCCGACGATCGCCGCTTCGGCGCCCGGCACCGGCACGCCCATGGCGAGCGCGCCGCTGCGCGGATCGACGGGCGCCATCTTTCCGAGCGGCACCATGTGCGTGGGCGAATTCGTTTCGGTGAGCCCGTAGGCGCCGTGGATCACGTGGCCGAACTTCGCGCGGAACGCCTCCACCACGCTCGGCGCGATGGGAGCGCCGCCCGAATAGATCTTCGTGAGCGTGGCCAGGTTCTCGCGGGTTGCATCGGCGTGATGCAGCAGCGCGATGAACACTGTGATCGCGCCGATGGTGAACTCCGCGCGGTGCTCCTCGACGGCGTCGAGCGTGGCTGCCGGGTCGAAGCGGTGCGTGAGAATGAGCGGTGCGCGCGCAATCCACGCCGCGCCAATATGGCCAACCAGGCCGGTAATGTGAAAGAGCGGCGCGACGCCCAGTATCGGGCCGCCTTCGCGCAGGCCGCAGAAGTCGCGGTAGGTCTGCGCGTTGAACGCGAAATTGCCGTGCGTGCAGATCGCGCCTTTCGGGCGGCCGCTCGTGCCCGAGGTATAGACGAGCATGGCGGGGTCGCTCGCCGCAAGCGTGACTGGCGGCGGCTTGCGCCCTTTCTGCACGGACTGGGCTGCCTGCAAAAGATCGCGTGCCTCCCCGCTCTCTTCGCCGTGTGCACCGAACACGCGTGGATCGTCGCGTGTTTGCAGCGCACGCGCGCGCGTGCTCAGTACACGCGGCGCGGCGTTGCCATCGGCTTCGATGCCCGCTAGCACTTCGCGAACGACATCGCCTTCGAGCGCGGCATCGCAGATCAGCGCGCGCGTTTGCGAATCGTCGAGCAGCAGTTTCAGTTCGCGCGCACGGTTCATCGGATTGACCGGCACCATCACGGCGCCCGCTTTCCAGATGCCGAGCAAGGCCATCACGAACTGCGGCACGTTCTGCAAGTAAAGCGCCACACGATCGCCGCGCTGCACGCCTTCGTCAATCAGTACGCAGGCGATGCGGTCGCTCCACGCGTCGAGCGCCTGCCAGTCGAGCCTGCCGTCGAAGTAAAGCAGCGCGCTTTCGTGCGGCGCGCGAGCGAGCGCCGCCGCGAACATGTCCAGACCGTTCGCATAGTCCTGCTGAGGATTCGCCTGGATACCGGTGTCGTATAGCGTGCGCCAGGGAAAGCTTTCGTAGGCGTTCACGTTGGCCTCCTCAAGCCGCTTCGGCCGGCTGACCCACCGTTTTGCGCGCCATGAACCAGTAGAACAGCGCTGCGCACCCCGCAATCGCACCGCCCATGATGAACGCGAGCGAATACGATCCCGTGCGGTCGACGATAAAGCCCGCCACGACCGGCGAGAACGCGCCGCCGAAATAGCCGCCGAAGTTCTGGATCGAACTCACGGAAGCGACCATCGAAGACGGCGCGATGTCGGCGGCGAGCGCCCACGCGTTGCCGATGGTGGCGGCGATGAACGCGAGCCCCAGCGTCATCAGCGCAACGCTCGCGCCGATCGTGCCCGCGAGCGGCAACGCCGCCGCGCACACGCCCGCGCCAATCGCGCCCACCACGATCAGCAAGCGCTTGGCGACCATGGGCGTTGCCACATGCCGATCTACGAGCTTCTTGGCGATCCAGCCCGCGACGATCTCGCCGGCCGCACCGCCGAACCACGGAATACTTGCGTAGAAGCCCAGTTGTGCGAACGAAATATGAAAGCGATCGAGCAGATAGAGCGGCAGGAACACGAGAAAGATATTCCACAGCCAGATTGCGCAGAAGTAACCGAAAATCATGCCCCACACGCTGCGCGAAGCGAACAGCGCGCGCCAGCGAATGGGCGCGGTCGTGAGCGAACGCTCGTGGCCGCCGCCGCCCGCTTCGATGTAGGCGAACTCCTCGCGCGTGAGCCGCTTGCTCTGCACGGGGTTGCGATAGAGAAACAGAAACAGCACCGCAAAGACAATGCCGATAGCGCCCGTCACGTGAAAAAGCGAGCGCCAGCCGAAGGCAATCATCAGCGCGACCAGCACGGCGGGTGCGAGCGCAGGCCCCCACTTCGACGACGAATCCCAAATGCCGGTGGCAAAGCCGCGCTCCTTGGCGGGAAACCATGCCGCCGTGATCTTCGCGGAGGTCGGCCAGCACGGCGCCTCGCCCACGGCAAGCAGCGCGCGCATGACGATGAGGCCCGAGATCGAGCCGACCACGCCGGTGAGCCACGTCGCCACGCTCCACCAGATCATGCCCACTGCATAGGCGCGCTTCGCGCCGAAGCGGTCGATGATCCAGCCCGCAGGCAATTGCATGACCGCGTAGGTCCAGGCGAACACGGTGCCCAGCAGGCCGATTTGCGTGCGCGTGAGGCCCAGGTCGTGAATCATGCCGGGTGCGGCGATCGCGAGATTCGCGCGATCGAGGTAGTTGATGATGCCGCCGAACAGCAGCCAGATCAGCACGCGCCAGCGAAAGTTCGCGGCGGCGGTGGTTGAGGCTGCCGGCGTGCTGGTGGATGCGGGTGCAACCAGTTTGTCGTCCATCCTGTCTCCTCCTCGTTGGCCTACGTTTTTTTTGCGCGCGCTTTTTGCGCGCGCTCGTGGGACTCAAACCGCGTTCGTGCCCACATCGTGGGACTTTTCGCTGTGGGGGCAACAATACGCGCGAGGGACATTGTGCGCCGGTTGACGCGAATGGAGAACGCCGTTTTGCATAAACCCATGACGTCGATGTGAATACGCGGATCGTTATGGCTCTCGCATGCTCTCTTACCAACCGTTACACAAGCGAAGCAATCGTTTCACCTGAATGGCAAGCGAGTTCATAGAATTCCTCAGACCGTTGAGCAGCAAGGCTGACACGCCAGAACGGTCGCGCACAAAGCCGCACCACATGCCACATGGAATGGCGCGGCACTGCGCGCGTAATCGATACCAACTATGCAGAAAGGAGTTCACATGACTCGCCTCTCGCTTGCCTCGCTCATCGCGGCTTCGGCCGCCAGCCTTTGCGCCGTTTCGCTGAGCGCTCATGCGCAGACCCCCGCGCCTTCCGCGGCTTCTGCCTCCACCTCGGGCGCGGCCGTTCGGCTTCACGAAGCCGACAAGGCCTTCATCGCAGACGGCACGCAAACCGTCGCCACGCAGCGCGACGCCGCGCGCATTGCCGACTCGCGCTCGACCGACCGCGAAGTGAAGGCCTTCGCGGAAAAACTGGTGGCCGACTATTCGAAGCTCTCCGACTCGATGCGCGCGGCGAGCCCGCGCGGCGTTGACGTGCCGCGCAACGACCCGGATGCGGCGGTGATCAGCAGCATCAACAATTTGCGCGGCGCGGATTTCGACAAGACGTATATCGAGCAGGTCGCGCTGGCCGGCCAGCAGAAAACGCTCTCGGCGTTCCAGGCGGAGATCGCCTCGGGCCGCGACGCGGGCCTCAAGAAGGCCGCAACGGAAGGCCTGCCCGTGATCCAGGCCGACTATGCCAAGGCGCAGGAACTTGCCAAGCGCAAGCACCTGGCAGGCTGATGACGATGTGATGCGCAAAGGGGCCGGCCGCTCGCGCGCCGGCCCCTTTGGCGTTTACTCTTCCTTCTTTTCGCTCGCGGCGAGAGCCAGCCGCTCCATGCGTTGATCGGGCACGAGCCAGAGCAACGCCGCAATGAAATAGAAAATCGCGCCAACGCGGGGATAGTCGAGCGCTGCAAGCGCAAACCCGGCCAGATAAATCACTGGCGAAATCTTGCCCTTCACGTCACTGCCCAATGCAATGGCAAGCGGGCTTTGCGTGCCGTGATAGCGCACAAGCGTGAATTGCAGCACGACATAGGCCACCGCGCAGAGCAGCAGGTTCACGCCGTAAAGCGCGGTCGGCCAGCGTCCGAATTCGTTCTCGCCCATCCAGCCCGTGGTGAACGGCAGCAGCGAAAGCCAGAACAGCAGATGCAGGTTGGCCCAGAGCACGGAGCCGTTCACACGGCGCGCCACCTGCAGCATATGGTGATGGTTGTTCCAGTAGATGCCCACGTAGATGAAGCTCAGCACATAGCTCAGATAAACCGGCCAGAGCGGCGCGAGCGCGGCGAGCGTGTCGCCGTGCGGCACCTTGAGTTCCAGCACCATGATCGTGATGATGATGGCGAGCACGCCATCGCTGAATGCTTCGAGTCGATTTTTTTCCATCTGTGGGATCGGTCTGCAAGGGATGTAAGGCAAGCGGCAAGTATGGCCGAAGTCGCGGCGCGACGCCACGTAGCCGCGGGGGCAACACGGTTGCGTATCGTGCGCTGCACATGGCGCGCAAGCGTTCCTGACCTATGATGCCTTTGAGCGCCACGCCCGCCAGAAAGCCAGCCACGGATCATGAACGCCCCGACCTCCGCATCCCGCAACCGCCCCGAGCACCCCAAGCACCCCGAACACGCTGAACGCCCGGACCGCCGCGTGCGCGTCTGGGACCTGCCCACGCGGCTCTTCCACTGGCTGAGCGTCGTGCTCGTGGCCGCCGCTTACGTCACGCAGCGCATGAACTGGATGCAGATGCACGTGCGCCTTGGCGAGACGCTGCTCGCGCTCGTGCTGTTTCGCATTCTGTGGGGGTGCTTCGGCAGCGAGACGGCGCGCTTCTCGCGCTTCGTCGCCTCGCCGCGCAGGGCGATCGAACATCTGCGCCACGTGTTGCGGCACGAGCCCGACGTGCAGGTGGGCCACAACGCGGCGGGCGGCTGGATGGTTCTGCTGCTGCTCGCACTGCTGCTAATCGAAACGCTCACCGGACTCTACGACAACAACGATATCGCCGACGAAGGCCCGCTCAGCGAAATCGTGCCCGCAAAAATCGCCAATGCCATCGCCGGCCTGCACGCGTGGGGCTGGGATCTGCTCGCGGCGGCCGTCGTGCTGCACGTGTGCGCGATTGCCGTCTATGCACTCGTGAAAGGCCACAATCTGATCGGCCCGATGGTAAGCGGTAAAAAGCGCTTGCCCGCCTCGGTGCGTGCGCCCGCGCGCGGATCGCTCTGGCTCGCGGCCTTGCTGATGGGGTTATCGGGCGTCGTGACCGCCCTCCTCGCCGCCTATGTGTGATGCCGCAAATTGATGTGTCAAACCCACGCGAAGCCCGCACAGCGCGTAAAATCAGCGGCTCGTTTTCACTCGACAAGAATGATTGATGGCTACCTACCGCGAATTGCTCGCCCAGAAGCGCGAGCTTGACGAGCGCATCGAAGCGGCGCGCGCCGAAGCGGCCCACGAGGCGCTGGCTACCGTGCGCGCGGCAATCGCCGAATTCGGCTTCACGCCCGACGAGGTGTTCGGCAAGCCGCGCCGCGAAAAAGCCGTGCGCCGCGCGCGCAAGACCGAAGGCAATGAAGGCAATGAAGGCAAAAAGCGCGAGCGCGCCAATCTGGACCTGTTCGGCGACACCGCCGACAACGCCTGACCAACCGCATTCGCGCTTCATACGCAAACAGGGCCGCAAGGGCCCTGTCGCGTGTCGTGCAGCCAGCCATGCCACGCGCCGGCTGGCGCGAGCATGGCGTGAACACCGGGCGCGTTACTGCGCGCCGAGCTTCTTGATCAGCACGTCGAGCTGCACCACTTCCTCTTGCGTGAGGTCGGTGAGCGGCGCGCGCACGGGGCCGGCGTCGTGGCCCACGAGCTTCGCGCCCGCCTTCACGATGCTCACCGCGTAGCCCGCACGGCGATTGCGGATCGCGAGGTACGGCAGGAAGAATTCGTCGATGAGCTTGCCGACCGTCGCGTGGTCGTCGGCGGCAATCGCGCGATAGAACTGCATGGCCGTCTTCGGAATGAAGTTGAACACTGCCGACGAATACACGGGCACGCCCAGCGCCTTGTACGCCGCTGCATAGACCTCGGCCGTGGGCAGGCCGCCCAGGTACGAGAAGCGGTCGCCCAGACGCCGGCGGATCGTCACCATCGCCTCGATTTCGCCCACGCCGTCCTTGAAGCCGATCAGGTTCGGGCAGCGATCGGCGAGTTGCTCGAGCATGTCCGCGTTCAGCTTCGAATTGGCGCGGTTGTAAATGATGACGCCCATGTTCGGCACGGCCTTGCAGACCTGCTCGGCGTGCGCGGCAATGCCTTCCTGCGAGGCTTCCGTGAGGTAGTGCGGCATCAGCAGAATGCCCTGCGCGCCGTTGCGCTCGGCTTCCTGCGCATATTCGATCGCCACGCGCGTCGCGCCGCCCGCGCCCGCGAGAATCGGCACCTTGCCCTTGCAGGTTTCGGTGGCCGTCTTGATGACCTGCGAGTATTCGCTCTTCGTGAGCGAGAAGAATTCGCCCGTGCCGCCCGCCGCGAACAGCGCGCTCGCGCCATACGGGGCCAGCCATTCAAGGCGCTCGGCGTACGTGTTCGCGCGGAAGTTGCCTTGCGCGTCGAAGTCGGTCACGGGGAACGAAAGCAGGCCTTCGGAGACGATTTGCTTGAGTTCTTGCGGCGTGGTCATGGTCTTGATCCTGTTGCGAAGTCAGTAAAGGTGTTCAGTCGAAGGTGGCGTTCAGCGCACGAGGCACGGACGCTTGTTGTCGAATTTCCAGTTGGGAACGAGGTATTGCATGGCGATCGCGTCGTCGCGCGCGCCGAGGCCGTGCTCCTGGTAGAGCGCGTGCGCCTTTTCCAGCTCGTCCATGTCGATCTCGATGCCAAGGCCCGGCTTTTGCGGCACCTGCACCTTGCCGCCCACGATCTGCAGCGGCTCGCGCGTGAGGCGCTGGCCGTCCTGCCAGATCCAGTGCGTGTCGATCGCGGTGATCTTGCCAGGCGCGGCAGCCGCCGCGTGCGTGAACATGGCGAGCGAAATGTCGAAGTGGTTGTTCGAGTGCGAGCCCCACGTGAGGCCCCAGTCGTTGCACATCTGCGCTACGCGCACCGAGCCCTGCATGGTCCAGAAGTGCGGGTCGGCAAGCGGAATGTCCACCGATTGCAGTTGAATGGCGTGGCCCATCTGGCGCCAGTCGGTCGCGATCATGTTGGTGGCCGTGGGCAGGCCCGTGGCGCGGCGGAACTCGGCCATCACTTCGCGGCCCGAATAGCCGTTTTCCGCGCCGCAGGGGTCTTCGGCGTAGGCGAGCACGTCGTGCTTGTCGCGGCACAGGCGGATCGCTTCCGCGAGCGACCACGCGCCGTTCGGGTCGAGCGTCACGCGCGCTTCGGGAAAGCGCTCGGCCAGCGCCGTGACCGCTTCCATTTCCGCGTCGCCCGCCAGCACGCCGCCCTTGAGCTTGAAGTCGTTGAAGCCGTAACGCGCCTTCGCGGCTTCCGCCAGGCGCACGACCGCGTCCGGCGTCATCGCTTCTTCGGTGCGCACGCGCTCCCAGTCGTCGCGGCCATCGGCGCCGCTCGCGTACTCGAGATCGGTCTTGTTGCGATCGCCAATGAAGAACAGGTAGCCGAGCATCTCCACTTCGGAGCGCTGCTGCCCTTCGCCGAGCAGCGCGGCAACGGGCACGTTCAGATGCTGGCCGAGCAGGTCGAGCAGCGCGGCTTCGAGCGCGGTGACGGCGTGAATCGTGGTGCGCAGGTCGAAGGTCTGCAGGCCGCGGCCGCCCGAGTCGCGGTCGGCGAACTGCTTGCGCACGGTGTTGAGCACCGATTGCATATTGCCGATGGACTGGCCGACCACGAACGCGCGCGCGTCTTCGAGCGTCTTGCGGATCGCCTCGCCGCCCGGCACTTCACCGATGCCGGTATGGCCCGCGCTGTCGCGCAGCAGCACGACGTTGCGCGTGAAGAACGGACCGTGCGCGCCGGAGAGGTTCAGCAGCATGCTGTCGCGGCCCGCCACGGGCACGACGCGCAGCTCGGTCACAACGGGCGTGGCGTTCGGTTGAACGGTTTGTGTAGACATGAACGGATTACCTGTAAAAGTGCGGCGCGCTGCGCCCTGACAATCGAAACTTGGGGTTGAACCGATTAAGCGCTCGCGGCGACGATCTCCACCCAGTTCGCACCGTTGCCGCCCTCGCCGCGCGAGAGGGGTGTGAGTGCGCCGGTGGTTGCATCGACTGCATAGACCGAGACGTGCTGCGATTTTTCTCCGCACGCCACGAGAAAGCGGCCCGTGGGATCGATGCGAAAACCGCGCGGCTGCGTTTCGGTCGCAGTCGCGCCCACGTATTCGAGCGCGCCATCATGAGCCACGCGCAGCGTGAGAATCTGGCTCGTCGTGCGCTCGGACACGTAGACGAAGCGCCCATCGGGCGAAACATGGATATCGGCGGCCCAAACGTTCTTCGCGAGCACCGCCGGGTCGGGCTGCACGGGGTCCGTGGGGCTCGGGCGCGCGAAGCCGTCGTTCAGATGCGCGAGGGCGGCGGCGCGCGGCGAAACGTGCTGCGCGGTGAGCTTGCCGCTGGCGGCGTCGCGCGCGAATACCGCCACCGTCGCGCGGAATTCGCTCAGCACATACAGCACGTCGCCGCCTGGCGAAAAGCGCAGGTGCCGCGGACCAAAGCCCGCACCGAGATCGACCGCGCCGATTTCGACGAGTCGTCCTTCGTCTTCCAGCGCGAAGGCGAACACGCGGTCGCTGCCGAGCGACGACGCGTACGCGAAGCGCCCATCGGCGGAAACGATCACCGCGTGCGCGTGCTCGATGTCGCCGATCACCTGGAGCGGCGCGCCCTGCCCGTTCTCGAGCGCGTTCGCGCCATACAGGCTCACGCGATGCTCGCCGTACGAAGCGCCGAGCAGGAAACGCCCTTGCGGCTCGGCGCACAGATACGCGAGGCTCGATTCGATCGGCGTCTGCACACGCGGTGTGATGCTGCCGGTCTGCGCGTCGATGGCATAGTCGTTGATGCGCTTGTCCGCGCCGCGCGTGGCCGCATAGAGGCGGCGGCGATCGGGCGAAAGCGCCATCGGCATCACGTTGTCCTGCGCGGCCACGCGCGCTTGCGACGTGAGCGCGCCATTACGCGCGTCGAGATGAAACACGCCAATGTCGCCGTCTTTCGAATTCGCGACGTAGACGAAGAAGCGGTCGGGGTTCGGCTGGTTCATGGTGTGTGTGTCCTTCTCGATTAATGGTTGCGCTCGGGTTCAGTGCGCGCCGCTGTGCACGGAATCGTCCGCAAACGTGCGGCGCGACGGCTTGTTGCGGGCAAGGAACGCGGCGGCGGCGGCAATGAGCGACGTCACGCCCAGGCCGTAGAGACCGCCCGTAATCGAGCCCGTATGCTGCTGAAGATAGCCGAAGGTGGCCGGCGCGAAGAAGCCGCCCAGGTTGCCGAGCGAATTGATCAGCGCGATCACGCCGGCGGCCACACGGGTGTCGAGATAGCCTTGCGGCATGGGCCAGAACAGCGACGAAGCCGCCTTGAAGCCGATAGCCGAGAAGCAGATCGCCACGAACGAGAACACCGGGTCCGCCGAAGTCGAAGCGAACAGGCCGCAGGCCGCGATCACGAGCGCGATGGCGAGCCACGCCTGCTGGAAGCGGTACTTCGCCGAGAGCAGCGCGAAACCGTACATCGCGACGATAGCGATCATCCACGGAATGGCGTTGTAGAGGCCCACCTGGAAGTCGCTCAAGCCGCCCATCTTGCGGATGATCGTGGGCAGCCAGAACGTGGCCGCGTAAATGGTGAGCTGAATGGCGAAATAGAGGAAGCAGAACAGCACGATCTGCGGGTCCTTCAAGAGACGCAGCACCGGCACGTGCGCGCCCGTTGCGGCTTCGCGCTCGGCCTGCTCGCGCGCCAGATACGTTTCGAGCGCGCCCTGCTCGTCGTTCGTGAGCCAGTGCGCGTCGCGAATGCGCGACTTGAGGAACACCCAGCTCACGCCGCACAGCACGATGGAAAAGCCGCCTTCGATCAGGAACATCCACTGCCAGCCCGCCAGACCCAGGCCGCGCACCGAAAGCAACGCGCCCGTGATCGGGCCCGAGAGCACCGAGGCGAACGCCGAGCCCGCGAGAAACACCGCCGCCGCCTTGCCGCGCTCCTTCTGCGGCAGCCACTGCGCGAAGTAATAGATCACGCCGGGAAAGAAGCCTGCTTCGGCAACGCCCAGCAGGAAACGCAGCACGTAGAACGAGGTGTCGTTGTGCACGAACGCCATGGCGGCCGCCACGACGCCCCACGTGCCCATGATGCGCGTGAGCCAGGCGCGTGCGCCATACTTTTGCATGAGGATGTTGGACGGCACCTCGAAGATCGCGTAACCCACGAAGAACAGCCCCGCGCCGAACCCGTACGCCGCCGCCGAAAGACCGATATCGGCCTTCATGTGCGCGCCGGCGAAGCCGACGTTCACACGGTCGATATAGTTGGCGATGAACATGATGAGGAACAGCGGGAGCACGTGCCGCAGGACCTTGGCGCTAGCCGACTCCAGCAGGTCCTCATAACGGTTGGCAGGGGCGGACATCGGGTTGTCTCCTTCAGGCGTGCCGGTGGCGCGCGGATTGGATGTTTCGTGGTACGTTGTCTGATGACATTCTAAGCGTGCCTGCACCGGGAACCAACGTCGTGTTTACCCTGCCATGGAACGGGAATCATAACCGATAAGGCTTATATTGACGCACTTTCTACGCCCATCACGTCCCAAAAGTGCCTGCCGCAGATGTTCGGCGACCGTGATCTGGCGTATGATAGTTGTACGATGACTTAACTCATGGTAACCATCACTGCAACGAAACTCGGAGACGACATGCAAATCACTGGCGACATGCTCATTGGAGGCCGCGCTGTGCGCGGCTCGGAAAAGCCGCTCGCGGCTTTCAATCCCGCCACGGGCGAAGCGATCCCCGCGCCGGCCTTCGGCAGCGGCACGGCAGCCGACGTCGACGCCGCCTGCCGGCTCGCCGCCGAAGCGTTCGACGCCTACCGCACGTTGCCCCTCGCCGTGCGCGCGGCGTTCCTCGAACGCATCGCCGACGGCATTGCCGCGCTGGGCGACGCGCTCACCGAACGCGCCCACGCGGAAACCGGCCTGCCCAAGGCGCGCCTCGAAGGCGAGCGCGGCCGCACCGTTGGTCAGCTGAAGCTGTTCGCACAGGAAGTGCGCCAGGGCCTGTGGCTCACACCCACGCTCGACGCCGCCCTGCCCGAGCGCAAGCCGCTGCCGCGCGCCGATCTGCGTCTGCAGAAAATCGCGCTCGGCCCGGTCGCGGTGTTCGGTGCGAGCAACTTCCCGCTCGCGTTCTCGGTGGCGGGCGGCGACACGGCGGCGGCGCTCGCGGCGGGCTGCCCGGTGGTCGTCAAAGCGCACGGCGCGCACCTCGGCACTTCGGAGATGGTCGGCCGCGTGATCCAGCAAGCCGTGCAGGAGATGGGGCTGCCCGAAGGCGTGTTCTCGCTCATCGTCGGCGCGGGCCGCACCGTGGGCGAAGCGCTCGTGGCGCACCCGGCCATCAAGGCCGTGGGCTTTACCGGCTCGCGCGCGGGCGGCACGGCGCTCATGCGCATCGCCGCGAACCGCCCCGAGCCGATTCCCGTCTATGCGGAAATGAGCAGCATCAATCCCGTGTTCCTGCTGCCCGAAGCGCTCGCGGCTCGCGGCGCGGCCATCGCGCAGGGCTTCGTCGATTCGCTCGTGCTCGGCGCGGGCCAGTTCTGCACGAATCCGGGTCTGGCGATCGGCATCGAAGGTCCGGCGCTCGACCAGTTCGCGCAGGCCGCCGCGCAGGCGCTGGGCGTGAAGCCCGCGCAGACCATGCTCACGTCGGGTATCCATGCCGCGTATGAAGAAGGCGCGCGGCGTCTCGCCGAAACCCAGGGTGTGAGCGCGCTCGCGCAAGGCCAGCCCGCGAGCGGCCCGAACCAGGCGTTCGCCGCCCTGTTCGTGACCGATGCGCAAACCTTCCTCGCGCAGCCCGCGCTCGAAGACGAAGTGTTCGGCCCAGCCTCGACGCTCGTGCGCTGCAAGGACGAGGCCGAACTGCTCGCGGTGGCCGAGCACTTCGCGGGCCAGCTCACCGCGACGATCCAGATGGATCGCAGCGACGTGCCCGCCGCCATGCGCCTCGTGCCGATTCTCGAGCGCAAGGCCGGCCGCCTGCTCGTGAACGGCTTTCCGACCGGCGTGGAGGTCACGCACGCAATGGTGCACGGCGGCCCGTTCCCGGCCACGTCCGACAGCCGCGCGACGTCGGTGGGCACGAGCGCGATGGAGCGCTTCCTGCGTCCGGTCTGTTATCAGGACTTCCCCGCCGAGCTGCTGCCGCAGGCGCTCGCGGACGCCAATCCGCTCGACCTCTGGCGCCGCAAGAACGGCGAACTCGTGCGCGGGTAATCGCCTTCTTTCGTTGATGTCAATGAAAACAGCGGCCTTGGCCGCTGTTTTTTCATGCGCGCTCGAAGTTCAAGCGCCCTACGCCTTCCCCCCCGACTCCGCCGCCGCACGGCGCAGCCGCTCGCGGCTGCTCGACAGATGCATGCGCATGGCCGCACGCGCGCCTTCGGGATCGTGGCGGGCAATCGCGTCGAAAATGCTTTCGTGCTCGCGGTTCACGAGTTCGGCGTAAGCCTGCGGATCGCGATGCGCAATGCCCGCCGAATCGACGCGACGGCGCGGGATCAATGCCGCGCCCATTTGCGTGAGGATATCGACGAAATAGCGGTTGCCCGTGGCGCGCGCCACCGAGACGTGAAATTCGAGGTCGGCGCCCGAGCTGTCGCCGCCCGAGCGGATCACGACGTCGAGTGCGTCGAGCGCGGCGCGCATGCCGGCCAGGTCGCGCTCGCTCGCACGCTGCGCGGCAAGACCCGCGGCCTCCGTTTCGAGGCTGATGCGCAGCTCGAGCACGGACAGCACATCGTCCAGCGTGCTGGCCGGCACGACGTCGAGATCGAGCGGCTCGCGACGCGGCTCCAGCACGAAGCTGCCGATGCCGTGACGCGTTTCGATCACCGACATGGCCTGCAAACGCGAAATGGCCTCGCGCACCACCGTGCGGCTCACGCCCAGTTGCGTCATGAGGTTGCTTTCGGTGGGCAGCTTGTCGCCGGGCTTCAGCGCGCGCGTGGCGATCTGTTCGTTGATGAAGTTGACGACCTGCTCGGCGAGATTGCGGCTACGCGCGGCGATGGGCGTGGCAAGCGACTCCGCCATGTGGCTCTCCTTGGCTCGATATGCGTATATCGCTGCATTATACGTTGTCGGACAACCACAGGAAAAGCCTGTGCACAAGCGACTAAGGACATCCTATGACTGCGCGATGGACTGCGCGCGAGACGGCCTGAACACCACACAGGTTCGCCCACGAAATGATCCTCATTTTATTTCGTATTCCGATGCAATTCACGCCTCATCTTTTCGCAATGAGACGCGCATGTCGTTGTGTTAGCAAACATATCGTTACGCTGCGATCGGAGCGAATTTATTTGCGCATCCTGGCTGCACAAGTCGGCGTTCTCCGATAATCTCCACAACAAGGTGCGCGCCCGGCCGTCAAAGAAAACCAGAATCCCCACGGACGACGCCTCAACTGATATCGAATCGCAACGCGTTTGTGTAGTCACATTCCGTACCGAGGGAATCATTGAGAAACCGCATCGTCTTCCTCATCCTTGCGCTCGCGCTGCCTTGGGCGCCGCTCTTCGCGGCGCCGCCCGCCGAGCCCGCGCCTGACACGATGCAGGCCCGCGTGATGGGTTGCGCGGCCTGCCACGGCGCACACGGCGAAGGCACCGACAACGACTACTTTCCGCGTCTCGCGGGCAAGCCGGCCGGCTATCTGTTCAACCAGCTCGTCGCCTTCCGCGACGGCGGCCGCAGCTATCCGCCCATGAACTATCTGCTGGCGTATCTGCCCGACGCCTACCTCAAGCAGATCGCGGAGTTCTTCGCGCAGGAGCACCCGCCCTATCCGCCGCCAGCCAAACCCACGGTCGATGCGGCCACGCTCGCGCTCGGCAAGTCGCTCGTCATGAACGGCGACAGCAAGCGCAACGTGCCCGCCTGCGCACTCTGCCACGGCGCCTCGCTCACCGGTATGCAGCCGGCCATTCCGGGTCTCGTGGGCCTGCATCCGAACTACATCAGCGCGCAGCTCGGCGCGTTCCGCTACGGCACGCGCCGAGCCGCCGCGCCGGACTGCATGCACGACATCGCCAGCCGTCTCGCCGACCGCGACATCACCGCGATCGCGGCGTGGCTCTCGTCGCAACCCGCGCCTGCCGATACGACGCCAGCAGCGGCCTCGCCGCTGCCGCTCGCGTGCGGCAGCGTCCATAACTAGCCGGGGCCTCGACGTGCGCAGACTTCGATCCCTTCTCCCCACTTCGCTTCGCCTGTCGTGCGCGGCGCTCGCGCTCTGCATGGGCGCCGGGCTCGCGCACGCGCAAACGGCCGCGCCCAGCGCGAACGCAGCCAACGCGGCCAGCGCCGCAGCGGCAGCCGCCGCGGCCAATGCGAAGCCGATCGCGAGCAACGCCGAGCAGATCGCACGCGGCGAATATCTCGCGCGCGCCGGCGACTGCATTGCGTGTCACACGGTGCCTTCCCAGCAGATGTTCGGCGGCGGCCGTCCAATGGAAACGCCGTTCGGCACGCTTTATACGCCAAACATCTCGTCGGACAAGACGTTCGGCATCGGCGCCTGGACCGCCGACGAGTTCTACCGCATGCTGCACGAGGGCAAATCGCGCGACGGCACGCTGCTCTATCCGGCCATGCCGTTCGCGTCGTACACGAAGGTCACGCGCGCGGACTCGGACGCCATTTTTGCGTACCTGCTCTCCACGCCGCCCGTGCACAAGGAGAACCGCGCGCACGATCTGCGCTTCCCGTATAACAAGCGCGCGCTGCTGCTCGGCTGGCGCACGCTGTTCTTCCGCCAGGGCGAATTCAAGCCCGACCCGACGCAGTCCGCCGAATGGAATCGCGGCGCGTATCTCGTGCAAGGCCTCGGCCACTGCACGATGTGTCATACGGCCATCAACGCGCTCGGCGGCAACTCGGCCTCGAAGGAGTTCCAGGGCGGCCTGATTCCCGTGCAGAACTGGTATGCGCCTTCGCTCACTTCGAACAAGGAAGCGGGCCTCGGCGACTGGAGCATCGAGGACATCGTCGATCTGCTGCACGCCGGTGTTTCGAAACGCGGCGCCGTATACGGACCGATGGCCGAAGTGGTCTACGACAGCTTCCAGTACCTCACGGAAGAAGACGTGCGCGCCGTGGCCGTGTATCTGAAGTCGCTGCCGGGTCACAACAACGAGGTCGACAAGTCGCCCAAGAGCACCTTCGTGACGGAGGAAGCCGCGCGCCTCGTGCCGCTCGGCAAGAAGATTTACGAGTCGCAGTGCGCGGTGTGCCACGCGGCGCAAGGCCAGGGCAAGCCGCCGCATTTCCCGCCGCTCGCCGACAACCAGTCCATTCAGATGAACTCGGCCGTGAACCCCATTCGCATGGTGCTCAACGGCGGCTATGCGCCGGGCACGCAAAAGAACCCCATGCCCTATGGCATGCCGCCCTTCGCGCAGTCGCTCTCCGATGAAGAAGTGGCGGCCGTGGTCACGTATATCCGCACGGCGTGGGGCAACCATGGCACGCCGGTTTCCGAACATGAAGTGAACGCGCTGCGTTCCGCGCCGCTTTTCTGAGGCTGCGATGATCGAAACTCCCGTACCCGAACAACCGGGCGAGCGCCCGCAACACGAACAGGTCGACGAGATCGTGGCCAGCGGCCCGGGCGGCGCGCTCGCGGTAGCGGGCATCGCCACGGCGATCGTGGCTGCGATCTGGTTCGTCTTCTACTTCGTCGTGTTCCTGCCGCGCGGCGTCATCCAATAGACCAGACAGACAAGAAAAGGCCGGCCTCATGTCGAATCCGCTCGATAACCATGCCAGTGCCGAAGTCGCCGCGCGCGTGGAGCGCCGCTGGGCGACGCTCATGGTGGCGTTCGTCTCCCTGCTCGTGGCCGTGGTGGTCTTCACGGGCCTGCACTGGGCCATGATGCCGCCCTCGCGCGTGGAACTCGTCAATCCGGAAACGCTGCACGTGTCCGGCGAATTCGTCGAATCGAATCTCGGCAGCGCAGTCGAAACCGACGGCTCCGTGACCGTGCGCATTCTTGCGCAGCAGTACTCGTTCACGCCGCAATGCATCGTCGTGCCGGCCAACACGCCCATTACGTTCCGCGCAACGAGCGCCGATGTCGTGCACGGCTTTCTCGTCACGGACACCAACCTGAACTCGATGGTCGAGCCGGGCTACATCTCCACGTTCCGCACGACCTTCGACAAACCCGCCGACCACCTCATGCCGTGCCACGAATATTGCGGCACGGGCCACCAGGGCATGTGGGCCCACGTGAAGGTCATCGACAAGGATGCCTTCATGCAGATGGCGAACCAGGCAGGCAATTCAGCGCGGAGACTCAGCTGTGTTAAATAACAAGCGACTCGTACTCGCCCACTTCTGGCTCGCGTTCATTGTGTTCGGCGTGGCGCTGCTGCTCGGCGCGTGGCAGATGTTTGTGCGCAGCCCCATGCACCCGTGGCTGAACGACCCCGAGCTTTACTACCGCTCGGTCACGGAGCACGGCACCGTGATGGGCTACGTGTTTCCCACGCTCATCGCCATGGGCTTTGGCTACGCGGTCAGCGAACTCGCGCTCAAGCGCCCGCTCGTGGGCGTGAAGTGGGCCTGGCTCGGCTTCATCCTGCTCGCGCTCGGCTCCGTCACCGCCTCGGTGCCCGTCGCGCTCGGCCTCGCCTCAGTGCTCTACACGTTCTATCCGCCGATGATCGGCAACGTGTTCTATTACCTCGGTGTCGTGCTCGTCGTGGTGGGCTCGTGGGTCTGGGTCGCGCTGATGGGCGTGAACACCGCGAAATGGAAGCGCGAGAATCGCGGCAAACCCCTGCCGCTCGCCATGTTCGCGACCACGGCGGGCGCGTACCTCTGGGGCTGGACCGCGGTGGGCGCGGCGATCGAAGTGCTGTTCCAGATCCTGCCCGTGGCCTTCGGATGGCGCAATACGATCGACGCGGGCCTCGCGCGCGTGTTCTTCTCCTGGACGCTGCATGCCATCGTCTACTTCTGGCTCATGCCCGCCTATATCGCGTACTACACGATCATTCCGCGCGCGATTGGCGGCCGGCTCTACAGCGACGTGATGGCGCGCATCTCGTTCATCCTGTTCCTCGTGGTGGCCATGCCGATCGGCCTGCACCACCTGTTCACCGATCCGCAGGTGGGCTCGGGCTTCAAGTTCGTGCAGTCGGTGTTCACGGCGCTCGTCTCGGTGCCCACGCTCCTCACCGTGTTCACGATCTGCGCTTCCGTTGAAATCGCCGGGCGGCTGCGCGGCGGCACGGGGCCGTTCGGCTGGATCGCGAAGCTGCCGTGGGAGAACCCGCAAATGCTGGCCGTGGCGTTCTCGTTCGTCATGCTCGGCTTCGGCGGCGCGGGCGGCCTCATCAACATGAGCTACCAGCTCGACCAGGCGGTGCACAACACGCAGTGGATCACGGGCCACTTTCACCTCATCTATGGCGGCGCGATCGTCATCATGTACTTCGCCATCGCCTACGACCTGTGGCCGCAGATCACCGGCCGCGCGCTCAACAACTGGCGCCTCATGCGCTGGCAGCTCTGGCTGTGGTTCATCGGCATGATCGTCACGACCTTCCCGTGGCACCTGGTCGGCCTCATGGGCATGCCGCGGCGCATGGCCTACTACGATTACAGCGACCCGGCGCTCGCGGGCCAGGGCGCGCTCGTGGTGCTTTCTGCAATTGGCGGTCTGATCCTCGTGATTTCGGCGGTGCTGTTCTTCATCGTGCTGCGCCAGGGTCACCGCAGCGAGGCGGCCGCGCCCGAGGAATATCGCTTCGCCAAGCCGGTGCACGAGTCGGCCACGCTGCCGGTGGCGCTCAATAGCTTCGGGCTGTGGATCGTGCTGATGATCGCCCTCACGATCACCAACTACGGCTACCCGATCGCGCAGCTGCTGGCGACGCCCGAAACGGCCGTGCCCGCGATCCCGATTGGAGCGCAGCGATGAGCGACGAACGCCTGTTCTCGTTTCGCAATGTGTGGTTTCGCACAGGGGTGGGCGCGACGATCGTCGTGTTCGTCGTCTCCGTGCTGATCGGCTTCATCTGGCTGCCTTCCGCCAAGAGCGACCCGTATTTTCAGGGCATCTGGACGGCGATCTGCAGCGCGGCCGGCGTGCCGCGCGCGTGGCATCCGGTCGAATCGGCGGTCGCTCCGGGCTACCAGCTGAGCCAGGTCGAACTCACGCCGCACATGCTAGACGGCGCGACTTCCCTCTCGATTGGCCGCGGCGCGACGCTCGCCTTGCGCTGCACGATGTGCCATGGCCCGCGCGGCATCAGCATGGCTAATTCGCCGAATCTGGCGGGCCAGTTCGCTATCGTGGTCTTCAAGGAACTGCACGACTTCCAGACGGGCGCGCGTCAGAACGCGGTGATGTCGCCCATGGCGCGCGACCTGTCCGACGAGGACATGCGCGACCTCGCGGCCTATTACGCCTCTCTGCAGCCGATCGCGCACCTGCATGGCGGCGCGCCCGGCATCGTGGCGCACGGCGCGCCGCTGCGCAATATTCCCGCCTGCGCGTCCTGCCATGGCGGCGTGGACAGCAAGGTCGGCAGCCCGTGGCTCGACGGCCTGCCCGCGGCGTACACGAAGGCGCAACTGCTCGCGTTCGCGAACGGCACGCGCCATAACGACATTTCCGAGCAGATGCGCAACATCGCGCGCAACATGACGCCCGAGGAAATCGACGCGGCCGCCGCCTGGTACGCGGGCGAAACGCCGCCGGCCAAACCCTGAACCCAACCACGCGGGGCGTGCGGCGGTAGGCAAATTGCGCGCCCTGCACGTCCCTCACCTCAACATCGTTACCCAACTTCGCGGAGCGACATCATGCAAAAGACGGCATCGGCAAAATGGCACGGCGGCATCAAGGACGGTCAGGGCACGATCTCGACGCAAACCGGCGTGCTCAAAGAGGCACCCTATGGCTTCGCCTCGCGTTTCGAAGGCGGTCCCGGCACCAACCCCGAGGAACTGATCGGCGCGGCCCACGCGGGCTGCTTCACCATGGCCTTCTCGCTCTTCCTGACCCAGGCGGGCTTCACGGCCGAGAGCATCGAGACGAAATCGACCGTCACGCTCGACAAGGTCGGTGAAGGCTTCGCCATCACGAGCTGCCAGCTCGACATGACCGCGAAGATTCCGGGCATCGATCAAGCGAAGTTCGACGAGCTTTCGAAGGGCGCCAAGGAGAACTGCCCGGTGTCGAAGCTGTTCGCCAACAACGCGACGATTACGCTCAACGCGAAGCTCGTTTGAGAGACGCTCATGGCCATCCCCCATGCTGCGCCGGGTGAGGTCTTCGACGTACGGCCGCTAGGCGGCGCGCTCAAGAGTGCGAAGTCGATCACCCTGATCCGCGCGCAGCAACTCGAAGTCATGCGCATCGTGCTGCCGGCAGGCAAGCGCCTGCCGGAGCACAGCGTGCCCGGCGAGATCACGGTGCAGTGCGTGGAAGGCGTGATCCGCTTCTTCGTGAACGGCGACCCGCGCACCATGCACGCCGGCGACATGCTGCTGCTCGGCGGCGGCGAAAAGCACGCGCTGGAAGCGCTCGACGACGCTTCGGTGATCGTCACGATTCATCTTGCGCATGGGGGCAAGTAGCCGCGCCTTGGGGCCGCCCCGCTAACTCGTTCGAAACTTTCGAACGTCTGCATCACTCCCGTAGCACGGCAAACCGTGCCAGCGGAACGATCATGGGTTCCAACGCAAACGCGTTCAGACAACCCACGGAGTTCCGCGATGAAACCCTTACGCTTGCTCAAGCGGCTTGGCGCCGCCCTCTTCTGCGCTGCCGCGCTGGCGCCGGCCATGCCCTCGATGTCGGCAACCGTCCCGCAACCCGCTGCCGCTGGCGTTGCCGCTGCCATTACGCAACACGACATCGAAGCGAACGGCCTGCGCCTGCATTATCTGCAGGCGGGCAACCCGCAGAACGACGCGACCCCGGTTCTGCTGCTGCACGGCTATGCCGAGACCAGCCATATGTGGCAACCGCTCATGACGCAACTGGGCGAGCAGCGCGTCGTGATCGCGCCGGACCTGCCCGGCGCGGGCAATTCGGCAATCCCGGCGCGCGGCTACGACAAAAAGACGCTCGCGCAGGACATCCACGCAATGGTCCAGGCCCTCGGTTATCGCAAGGTCAAGCTCGTGGGCCACGACATCGGGCTAATGGTCGCGTATGCGTACGCCGCGCAATATCCGGACGAAGTCGAGAGCATCACGCTGATGGACGCCTTCCTGCCAGGCGTTGGCGACTGGCAAAAGGTCTGGCTGCTGCGCGACAAGTGGCACTTCAACTTCTACGGGACCACGCCGCTTGCGCTCGTGGACGGCCGCGAGCGCATCTACTTCGAGCACTTCTGGAATGACTTCGCCGCGGACCCGAAGCACTCGGTACCCGAAGCGGACCGCGAGCGCTATACCGCTGCCTACGCCCGACCAGGCCGCATGAAGGCCGGCTTCGAATACTTCCACGCGTTCCCGCAGGACGCCGCCGATTTCGCGGCGTTCGCGCAAACACCGCTCACGATGCCCATGCTCGTGCTGGCCGGGGAGAAGGCCTCCGGCACGTTCCTCATCGATCAGGCCCGGCTCGTCGATACGAACGTGCAAGGCGTGGTCATCCCGGGCGCGGGGCACTGGCTCATGGAAGAAGCGCCGGGACCGACAATCGCTGCGATCGAGCGGTTCGTCGGCGGCACGGGTGCGCGTTGAAGCGCGAGGTGGCACGCAGTGACGGATGCGGGCGGCTACCCGGCCGGCTTGCCGAAGTAGCGGCCCGCATCCGCGCTCACGGCTTCGACGGCACCGGATCGTCGTTGAGCGTCTTGAGGAACGCGATGATGTCCTGAATGTCGCTTTGCGTCATCGCGGGCTTGTCGCCGAACTTGCGGTCGAACGGCGCATCGGTCACGTCCACGTTCTTCTGGAACGGCGGCGGAATATCGTCGTACTTGTCGATCTTGCCGTCGGGTCCGCGCGGATAGAACTTGCCCGGGTCCGTGTTGCGATCGTTGTAGAACGCCATCACGTCGTCGAGGTTGTGATACACGCCGTTGTGGAAGAACACCGTGCGCGTGGCCGTGTTGCGCAGCGTGGGCGTGAGGAACATGCCGCAGTACTGCGTCTGGTCCTTGAAGTCCGAACGGAACGGGCCGCATACCCCCAGATCGAAGAAGTGCGGGTCCTGGTTCTGCGCGAGCTTGTTGTTGCGCGGCACGCCGAGCGCCTCGTACTGGTAGTCCGTGAACATGGGCGGCAGACCGTCCTTGCCGGGCTTCGAAAGGTGGCAGCCCGCGCAGTTCGCCTTGTTCGGGTCGTTGAACAGACGCAGGCCGCGCAGCTCCGCTTGCGAGAGGCGCGCGTGGCCTTCGAGCCAGCGGTCGTACTTGCTGTTATACGGATGGAACGACTGATCTTCCACCTGGTAGCGCGAGATCGCGAACATGGCCTCCGCCACGGCCATCTTCGGGTCGCTGAAGATTCGGTCTCCGAACAACTCCGTGAAGTGCTTGGCGTACGGCGCCTTCGTGAGCTTCGTGGCCACCTGTTCGATGCTCGTGTTCGCCATTTCCACGGGATTGAGCAGCGGGCCGTACGCCTGCTGCTGCAGCGTGTCGGCGCGGCCGTCCCAGAAGAGGCCGCCCTGCGGCACCATCTCCACGGAGGTCGATGCGCCGCCCGCCACCTTCTGCGACTTCACGACATCGGCTGCGGCCGTGGCCTGCTGAGCGACCGTCGGCGCGTCGTCGTTTTCGCCCTGATCGGGACCGATGCTGAAGTTCGGCTGACGGTACAGGTACATCAGCGAAGGCGGCGGGCGATAACCCTGCTGGTTCATCGCGAGGCCGCCCATCTGCACGTCGTGTCCGTTGGGCGGACCGTAGGAACGCTCGGGGCTATGGCACGAAGCACAGGACTGCTGACCGGAGCCCGAGAGCGCCGGGTCGAAGAAAAGCTGCTTGCCGAGCTGCGCCATCGCCGAAAGCGGCGCGACTGGCGGGCGCTGCAGCACCACGGGGTGCGGATTCGCGCCGGTCAGGTTCTCGACGACCTCGCCCACAGCGTCCGGCACGTTGGCCGGAAACGCCACGGCGTAGGCGCAAAAGCCCAGTGCGCCGAGCGCGATCACGGCGGCTACGGCGCGCAGAACGAGCCGCACGGGGCTCGACGCGCTGCGCGGTTTGGGTGAGGAGGAGCCAGGCGAAGTGGAAAGCTCGGACATGATTCGATCTTTCTTTGCGTAATACCACGAGAAGGAAAAGCCGAACGCCGCGAGCAGCCAGCGAACATCGAAGCTGGCGTGCAACGCGGCGAGAGCCACACGACGTGACAACGGCGCGAGGCCGGCCGCCCTGCACGCGCGAGACTTATGCGTGCGGGCGGCCAGGACTCGCGCCGGACGTCGTTCAGATCGACGGCGCGGAGCTCAACTGCGTGCCCAGCGTGCCGTCGAGATACAACACCGGCAAATTACCCGTACCGCCAAAGTTGAACAGCGCGCGCATGTCGCCAGCGGCTGAGTCGAACGAACCGCCGCCAAGGCGTGCGCCGCCGAGCCAGTTGTCTTCGATGAAGCGCACCACCGATGCTTGATCGATGAACGTGTGGTCGACGTAGTTGGCCTTCGCCCACGGCGAGATCACGAGGAACGGAATGCGCGTGCCCGGACCGCAACGGCCGTTGACCGGCGCGCCCGCGATACCCGTGGGCTGCGTGCCCGTGCCGCACACGGCGTTGCCGTTGAGCTGGTCGGCCGCGTTCAGCGACGAATGCACCGGCGCCATGTACTGGTGGTCGTACCAGCCGTCCGAGTCGTCATAGGTCACGACGACTGCCGTGTTCTTCCAGTCGGGCTGCTGCATCAGGAAGTTCACGACCTTGGTCACGAACTGCTGCTCGTCGAGCGGGTCCGAATAGCCCGCGTGCGCGTCCTGGGCAGCCGGCGCCTTCAGGAAGCTCACCGACGGGAAATTGCCCGCCTTCACGGCCGCGAAGAAGTCGTCCGAGTCGTACTGGTGGTTGGCCGGGTCGAGCGTCTTGCCGTCCGTTTCGAGCGTCGAGCCAATGGCCGCCGTCGAGCTCGGGCGCAAGTGCTGCGGGTTTGCCGTCGTCTTGAAGTACTGGAACCAGTTGTGGTGCGGGCTGTAGTCGGCAGTCGCCGCATTCACGGCCGTCGCGACCGTGCTGCGCAGGCAGCCCGTCGTGCCGTTCGCGTTGACCGTCTGCAGGTTGAAGCCGCCCATGAAGCCGCCCCACGTGATCTTCTGCGCGTTCAGCAGGTCGCCGATGTTCTGCGCGTTGATCATGCCCTGGTCGGTCTTGCTCGAGCACGTGTCGTAGCCCGGGTCCACGTCGCCCATCAGCGTCAGGCCGCCTGCGCCGTCTTCGATGTAGTACGTGGGCGTGGCAACCGTCGAAGGCTGCTTCGACGTGTTCACGAGTTCGAGACCGTTGGTCTGGCCCGACACGACTTCGAGCGCGCCCGGCGTCGACGGACCGTAGGTCGTGGTCCATGCGTTATCGCTCATGGCGAACTTCTGCGCATAGTTCCACATTGCCGTGACGGTGTTGCCGTCGTAATAGCCCATCACCTGGCCCTTCGTGCCGAAGGCGCCCGCGCCGCCGCTCGTGCCCTTACCCGTGTACTTCGGGAACAGGTCGAGTGCGCCGTTGTCGCCGGCCTGCTGCTCGGCCGTGTAGGCGTGATTCTGGTCGGCCGTGGCGGCCTGGGTGCGGTCGAGGCGGAACGGATTGGCGGCGTCCGTGCCGTTGAGCGTCGCGTTCGAGTTCGGGTTCGCCGTGAGCAGCGCGCCCGTGAGGCCGTTGACCGTCGGCGTGCCCGAGGCAGCCGTGAAGGCCGGCTCGCCGCCCGGGTTCGTGGCGTTCGGGTAGGTGGCGAAGTAGTGGTCGAACGAAACGTTCTCGCCGTAGATCACGACGAGATGCTTGATCGGCGTGGCCGTCGTCAACGTATCTTGCGCCGACGCGGCGGCGGCAGAGGTCCCCGGATTCGAATTGCTGCTGCCGCATGCAAACAGCGCGGCAGCGAGGCCCGCACAAGGCAGGGCGAGTAATGCTCGGCGATACAACATGTAGTTAGGCTCCATCGATTGTTTGAGTTGCTTTTTAGAGTCCTGCCGACGCGGCGCGCACAAGTGCGCCCTGCCGCCACGCCTTCAGTGAGGCCCGATCGATTCTGCGCACGGGCCCCCATGCGCCTTACATCAGAGCGAGCGCATTACAACATCGCAAGATGACTACACGGCGAACGTTTAATTTCCGAATACTTTCATCGGATTTCACCGCCGAAAGAATCGCGCAAGCAGCCGTGCGCGCTGAGCTGTGGATTCGGCCCCGGATTGCGGCTGCGCGCGAGGTCCGGTTCGGTCCATTGCACTCCGTGCGGCGCGAGCTATAACTGGAAATACAGTGCGGATGTTCTCTGCGCGCCCGCTCGCCCCTTCTTCTTGCGTCGCGCCGCGCTGTGCCGCCCCCGAATGCGTGGGCGCGCTTCTTACGTGAGTAGTGAGCTAAGACGTTCGGCAGCCGTGCGCTGCGCGCAGGCATCCCGACTTTCCAGATGAGTGTGCGACTTCAGGCTTGGCCTCTTGCTCGCGCGCACCTTCGCCGCGGAGTTGCTCCGCAGTTATCCCGCAGTGACTTCGTCATTGCCGCGAAGGCGCACTCACGAACTCGAGAAAGGAGGTTGATATGACATTACGCCTGGCATTGATCGCCATATGCGTGGCGGCCGTGGCCGCCGTTGCGCCCGGCACGGCGCGCGCGAAGGAAGACCCTGCCTCGCAGGAGCGCGCCCATCAGACGATGACCGATGACGCCGACGCTTCGGCTCAGGCCAGCACCGACATGTCGTACGGCGGCACGCCCGAAACGCACAGCGCCTCGGGCCACCGCACGGGCAAGATGTGCTGGCCGCGTCCCGATTGCGACGTGTTTTTCGGGCACTGAAATCTGGCTGCCGAGGTTTGGCCACTGCTGTTGGGCCACTGGGCCGCGCCGCTAATCGAGCGCCGGCACGCCCGAGGCGGCGGCGCGCACGATCCGCCGCCCTCGTCTTTCGATCGTTGAATGCCTGCGCGCGGCGTGGTCGCCGCCGCAGTCGCCGCCTGGGCCGCTTTACGCGCGCCGGGCGAAACCCACGGCGCGCCAGGTAAACAGCGCGCCCGCCAGCATCAGCAGGCTCGTGCCGAGGAACACGGCGCGCATGCCCAGATGTCCGCCGACGAAGCCGCCGATCAGCGGCCCGAGCACCTGCCCCGCAAATTGCGCCGACACCGAATAGCCGAGCACACTGCCCGCGGCATGGTCCGGCGCGTTGTGACGAATGACCGTCGCGATGCACGGCAGGAGCGCCGCGAGCGACACGCCCATGAGAAAGCGCAGCGCGACGAGCTGCCAGCCCGCCGTGACGAACGCCTGCGGCACGAGCAGCACGGCCGAGACCGCGAGCGCGCCGACGATCACCTTCGCGTGCCCCACGCGGTCCGCGACGCGCCCGAGGCGAGAAGCCGCGACGATGCTGCCGAGCGCCGCCGCCGACATCGCGAGGCCCGCGACGAAAGTCACGCGCGCGGGGTCGTGCACGAGCGTCGCCACGTACACGGTGATGATGGGTTCGATCGACATGTTGGCCAGCATGAGCAGCATGCCGGTCACGAGCATGGCGGCGATCGGGCGCTTGTCGGGCAGCGCCGACCAGCCGCCCTTGTGCGCGGCATGCGCTACGCGCGCGGGGCGCGGCGCTTCCTTCACGAACACGCAGGTCGCGATGAAGGCCGCGAAGATCGTTGCGCCCGCCACCCAGAACGTGGCGCGCAAGCCGATGAGCGGCGGCAGTGCGCCGCCCAGCAGCGGCCCGATGAGATTGCCGGCCATGATGCCCGACGACAGCACGCCGAGCGCCCACGCCGACCGGTGACGCGGCGTTTGTGTCGCAACGAGGATGGTCGAACCCGACGAATAACCGCCCGCGAAACCCGCGAGCAGACGCAGCGCGACAAGCTGCCAGATGTTGCGCGACATGCCGATGAGCGACATCGTGATCGCCATGCCGAGGCTCGCGCGCACGAGCATGGGCTTGCGGCCGTAGCGGTCGCCGAGGCGCCCCCACACCGGCGCGACGAGCGCGGCCGTGAAGAACGTCGCGCTGTACGCGATGCCCGACCACTGCACGATCGCTGCGTGGCCGCGCACGCCCAGCTCCTCCACGTAGAGCGGCAGGAACGGCAGCATCAGGGTCATGGCGACGAGCGTCGTGAACGATCCCACCACGCAGACCGCGAGATTGCGCCGCCAGTGTTGCGCAACCGCCGCATCGTGCGGATTTTCGGGTCGCGCTGGCTTCGCGCCGGATACGGCGGGCGAAGGCGTGGATGAAGAAACGGAAGTCGAAGCGGACGCCCCGGCGCGATCGCGTGGCGGATCGTCGGGGTCTTCTGCGCGGGAGGTCATCGGCGGATCGAGGCAGCGGCGGGCAACGCGCTTCACCCGCTTGCCGGGTGAAGCTGCAAGGCGCCTACGTTAAGCGAAGCGCGCCGCGTCTGTCAATTTGTTAAGCATCCGCCGAAGATGGGTGCCCAGTTCGCCCGGTTTGCTCACTTGCCGGCGTCGCGTTGGCCGTTTATTGCACGGCAACCTGCAGCAGCCCCACCACGCGCTGCAGCGGCACGAGCACTTCGGTGTCGATGCCGTAGAGCGGGCCGAGCGTCTGCGAGACGTCGCGATAGTCGAGCCGCGTGTGCCCTTCGTTGTCTTCCCAGATCACCATGCGCAGGGGCAGTTCCACCGCCGCGTGCGGGTTGGCCGCCATGACGGGCGTGCCGGCCTTCGGATTGCCGAACAGGATCAGACGCGTGCGGCGCAGGCTCAGCCCGGCGGTCTCGGCGGCTTCGCGCTGGTCGACGTCGGCGAAGATATCCGCGCCCGCCTTGGCGAGCGCCGCCTTCAGGCGCGCGATCGTCGTGTCGAAGTCGTGCGCGCTCTTGAGCGACAGCACCGACGAGGGATGTTGCCCGTACTCGGCCATGACAAACTCCTCCTATGGCGCACGGCCCGCGCGAATGCGCGATGCATGCAACGGCACTTTATCCCAGAATTCACAGCGAATGATTCGGGGCGCACGCAGGGAGGACTCAGGCTCCCTGCCTGGCGGCACGCGTCTTTGTTTCGTCGCCCGACTGGGCGGCATGGGCGCGGTGGGACCACGCACGCCACCACACCCACGCGGCGCCCGCCGAGAGCATGGCGGCGATCAGCAGATTCACACGCATGCCCGCACCGATCGACGCGCGCCGTGCGATCATCGCGCCCGCAACGGCCACGCCGAGCGCCGCGCCCGTCTGCCGGGCGGCATTGAGCACGCCAGCCGCGATGCCCGCGCGGCCCTGATCGACTGTCGCCATGAGCGCCGCCGTGCACGCGGGCATCATCAGGCTCGCGGCGAAACCAATGGCCGGCAGCGGCACGGCCAGCAAGCCGTATCGCGCCGTCGAGCCGCCGATGGCCGCACTGAGGTAGCCCGCTGCCGCGAGCAGGCACGCGAGCGCAACTAGCGCGCGCGGCCCAAGCCACGCGACTGCGCGCCGCGAAAGCAGACTGCCGAGCGGCACCATCACCGTGAGCGGCAAGAAAGCGAGGCCCGCGCGCAACGGCGCATAGCCGCGCTCCTGCTGCAGATAGAGGCTCAGTCCGAATAGCAGACCGTAGAACGTGAACGCCGAAATCATCGACACCAGCACGGCGGCGCTGAACACGGGCTCGCGGAAGAAGCCGAGCGGCAGCATCGGCTGCGCGTGATGCTTTTCGAGCGCGACGAAGGCGATCGCCGCCACAAGCGCCAGCACGAGACCGCCCGCGACGATCGGTGCATGCCAGCCGTACGCAGGCGCCTCGATGATGGCCGCATTGAGCAGCGCCAGCGCCGCGATGGCCGCCGTCTGGCCCGCGAGATCGAGCCTGCGCGGCACGCCTCCTCGCGGTTGCGGCGCCACGCGCGCGGCCATGACGATGCCTGCAAGGCACACCGGCACGTTGAGCAGGAAAATGCTGCGCCAGCCGACGAGCCCGATCAGCACGCCGCCCAGCACCGGACCCGCCGCCATCGCGATGCCACCCATCCCGGCCCACACGCCGAAGGCGGCGGCGCGCTCGCGCGCGTTGGCGCACGCGCCGTTGATGAGCGACATCGAAGCGGGCACGAGCAGCGCCGCGCCCATGCCTTGCAGCACGCGTCCGAGCGTGAGGAGCGCGAGGCTCGGCGCGGCGCCACACAACACCGAGGCCGCGGTGAAGACCGCGAGGCCGGCCATATAGACAGGGCGCGCGCCGAGCCGGTCGCCGAGTGTGCCGCCTGAAAGCAGCAGACTCGCGAACGTGAGCGTATAGGCGTTCACGACCCACTGCAGCCCGGACACGCCGCCCGCAAGACTCGCGCCGATACGCTCCAGCGCGACGTTGACGATCGAGGTGTCGAGGATCACCACGACATAGCTGATGCTCGTGGCCCAAAGCACGCGGCGTGGCTGTTCGATGCTGTGTGATTCGTGCGTCTGCATGGGCTCTCCTGCAACGCCGGCGCGCGTTGGGCACCGGCCATGAGCCCAGTATCAGTTGCACGGCAGCGGCGATGCTTCGATGCGTATCGAAACATGCGACCCTGCTCGCGCGTTACGCTATGGGTATGTCCTGGAGAAACGCATGAACCTGCACCCGAGGGTGTCCGCCACGGCATTCCTGATCGCCGACCCCGCGCGGGCCGCGATGCTAATGGCGCTCGCCAACGGCCGCGCCCTGCCCGCCGGCGAACTGGCTTACGCGGCCGGCGTGACCGCGCAAACCGCGAGCAGCCACCTGGCGAAACTGCTGGACGGCGGGCTGCTTGCCGTGGAAAAGGAAGGCCGCCACCGCTACTACCGGCTCGCGGATGCGCAGGTCGCCGCCTTGCTCGAAAACCTCGCGACAGTCGGCGCGCGCGTGCCGGTGCGCCGCAAGCCGCTCGGCCGCGAAGCGCAGAACCTGCGTTTCGCGCGCTGCTGTTACGACCATCTCGCGGGCCAGGTCGGCGTGGCGCTAACGACGCGTCTCGCGCATGCCGGCCTCATCACCGCCGAAGCCGACAAGCGCTTCGCGGTGACGCCCGCAGGCGCGGCATGGTTCGGCGAACTCGGGCTCGACGTCGCCGCGCTCAAGCCGGGGCGTCACGGCATCGCCCGCCAATGTCTCGACTGGACCGAGCGCCAGCATCATCTGGCCGGGCCGCTCGGCGTGGCCTTTCTCACGCTGCTCTGCGAACGCGGCTGGATGCGGCGCGCAAATGCTTCGCGCGCGGTGCAGGTCACGCCGCGCGGCTGGATCGATCTGCGCGAGCGGCTGGGCCTGACGCCCGAGTTGCTGAGCACCCACGCAGATGATTCGAATGACTAACTAATCGCGCCTCGTCATGCCACGAGGAACCGCTGCGCGAGCCGCACCCAGCACGCCGCGCCGAGTGGCAGCACCTGGTCGTTGAAGTCGTAGCCGGGGTTGTGCACCATGCAGCCGCCGAATTCCCCTTCGCCGTTGCCGAGCAGCAGGTAGCAACCGGGCACCGCGTTCAGCATCCACGCGAAGTCCTCGCTGCCGTTCAAGCCCTTCGGCGCCTGCATGACCACGTTGTCCTCGCCCACCAGTTCCGCGCAGACCTGCTGCGCGAGTGTGGTTTCTTCCGGCGTATTGACCATCGGCGGCGTGAGCTGCCGGTAGTCGATCTGCGCCTCTACGCCGTGCGCCTGCGCCGTGAGCGTCACGATCTCGCGCACGCGTGCTTCCACGAGCGCACGCGTTTCGGGGCGCGCCGCGCGGATGTTCAGGCCGAGCGTGACCGTCTCCGGTATCACGTTGTGGGTCGCGCCGCCGCGAATGTAGCCCACGGACACCACCGCGGATTCGTCGGGCGCCACGTTGCGCGCAACGATGGTTTGCAGCGCCGTCACGAGCGCCGCCGCGGCCACGATGGGGTCCTTCACGCGGTGCGGCATCGCGCCGTGGCCGCCCACGCCCTTGAGCGTCACGTCGGCCACATCCGATGACAAGCTCACCGAGCCCGGCAGCACGCGGAACGTCCCGGCCGGCACGCCCGGCATGTTGTGCAGCGCGTAGACGGCATCGCAGGGAAAGCGCTCGAAGAGACCGTCTTCGATCATCGCCTTCGCGCCGCACAGATTTTCTTCATCGGGCTGGAAGATCAGGTTGAGCGTGCCGTCGAAGTCGCGGCGCTCCGCCAGCGTTTTCGCAGCGGCAAGCAGGATCGCCGTGTGGCCGTCGTGGCCGCATGCGTGCATCTTGCCGGGCGTCTGGCTCGCGTACGGCAGGCCCGTGTTCTCGACGATCGGCAGCGCATCCATGTCGGCGCGAATACCCAGGCGCCGCTTGCCCTCGCCCACTTTGAGCTGCCCCACCACACCGCTCCTGCCGATGCCCGTATGCACTTCATAGCCCCACTTCTCCAGCAGCATCGCGACGAGCTTCGCCGTGGCGCCGACCTCGAAACCTAGTTCGGGCTGCGAATGAATCTGGCGACGAATGCCGATGAAAGTCTCGGCGTCGATCTCGATCTCGGGCAGCAAGGTCGGCAGCAACTGGAACGGGGTGAGCGACGGTTCACGTTTCATGAGGATTCCGTTATTCGTGTGAAGGATCGAAAGGCGAGAGACCACGCGCAACGCAGCGTTAGCTGACGCGCTGCTCGCGAATCGCACCGATGGCGCACAGCGAGATGAGGCCGCAAACGACGAGATAGAACGCAGGCGAAAGCGGATTGCCGGTCTTCGCAAGCAGCCACGTGACGATGAATTGCGAGCTGCCGCCGAACACCGTCACGCCCACGCTATAGATGACCGAAAGACCGCTTGCTCGCACGCTGGCGGGGAGCATTTCCATGAGCATCAGCAGCATGGGCGTGGAGCCGAGATTCGCGGCGGCGGTGATCATGACCGAGAGCGCGAGCACGAGCGGCACGCTCGGCATGCGCGTCATCAGCCAGAACGCTGGCACGATGGCCACGATATTGAAGAGGAGCGCCCCCATCACGAGCCGCTTGCGGCGCGCGAGCCGGTCGGCCAGCCGCCCGGAAACGAGCGAGGCGACGAGCATGGTGAAGCCCGTGGCGCAGCCCGACAGCAGCGAGAGCGACGGCGGCATCTTGAGCACGCGGATCATGTAGGTCGGCATGAAGAACACCACGAGATACATGCCCACCGTGCCCGCCGTGATCGAGAGAATGCCGAGTCCCACCTTTGCGCCGTACTCGCGCATGAGCGTGCCGAGCGGGCTCGGTGCGTCAGGTTCGGCTTCGTGCGTTTCGTCGAGTTTCGAGCGGATATAGAGGCCCACCGGCGCGATCAGCAGACCGCCGAGAAACGGCAGACGCCAGCCCCAGCTCTCCAGCGCCTGCGGCGAAAGCGTGGCGTAGAGCACGGCCCCCGTGAGCGCGCCGATGAGCGCCGAGATGCCCTGGCTGCCCAGTTGCCAGCTCACGCGAAAGCCGCGCTGCCCCACTTCGCCGGACTCCATCAGCATGGCCGTGGACGCGCCGATTTCGCCGCCGAGCGAGAAGCCTTGCAGGAGCCGCCCCGCGAGGATCACGAGCGAGCCCATCACGCCGGCCTGCGCGTAGGTGGGCGCGAACGCAATGCACAGCGTACCCGCCACCATCAGCGCGATGGTCAGCGTCATGGCGGCCTTGCGCCCGCGCCGGTCGGCGTAGCTGCCGATCACGAGACCGCCCAGCGGGCGCATGACGAAGCCGATGCCGAACGTCGCCACGGCAAGCAGCAGCGAGCCGTAAGGGCTGTCTGAGGGGAAAAAGAGCCGGCCGATCAGGAGCGCGAAAAAGCTGTACACCGTGAAGTCGTACATTTCGAGCGCATTGCCGATCGAACACGCGGCGATCAGGCGGAACTGGCTCTGGCGAGTGGCCGCGGGCGGTGCAATCGGGGCGGCGGCGCTGAGCGTTGCGTCATTCATGGCAGATCTCCGCGAGCGGTGGTGCGGTGGGACAGCGGGAATGGGAACTGGCCGAACGATATTCAGGCCGCTCTCATTTTTGAAAGAAGTCACAAATTTTCATCTTGATAACCGGATGGAATCGCAGCGAAATGCAACGGCCATCGCGCCGGGGCCCGATTTCCCGGCTATCGACATGACTAGACAAATTTGTAAGGAACGCGCCTGAGCACCAGCGCCGCCCGCCCGGCAACGCAACGTCGCGCGCAAGCGCATGGATTTAGCGCCATTACACGCGGATTTACAGGGTTTTCCATGAGCCCGTATTTCTGAAATTCTCTTGCACTCAAATTCTTTTCTCGCCATTCTTGTCTATGCAAGTCACGCGAGCGAAATAACGTACCCACGGGTCCACAGTACCCACCGACAAAGGAGCATGGTCATGCAGGCGAAGTACACCCGGCTGGCAAAAGCGCTGATCGGCGCAGCACTCGGCGTCACGCTGCTTGGAAGCGGCAGTGCCGGCGCGAAGGAATGGAAAAGCGTGACGATCGCGCTCGACGGCAGCTATGCCCCCTGGAACCTGACGCTGCCCGGCGGCAAACTCGGTGGCTTCGAACCGGAACTGGTCGAAAACTTGTGCGCGCGTGCACAGATCCAGTGCAAGCTCGTCGCTCAGGACTGGGATGGCATGATTCCGGGTCTCCAGGCCGGAAAGTTCGATGTCCTGATGGATGCGATCTCGATCACGCCCGAGCGTGAGAAGATCATCGCCTTCTCGAAGCCCTATGCATCCACGCCGGCAACGTTCGCCGTGTCCGATACGAAGGTTCTGCCCAAGGGCGGCCCGAACACGCCGCCTCTGAAGCTCGACGCCGACTCGCGCAGCAACGCGCCCGCCATCGAGTCGATGCGCCACGCGCTGAAGGGCAAGACCATCGGCATCCAGTCGGGCACTGTCTATACGGGATTCATCAACGCCAACTTCAAGGACGTCGCCTCGGTGCGCGTGTACAAGACCGCGCCCGAGCGAGACCTCGACCTCGCAAACGGCCGCATCGACGCCACCTTCGACGACGTGACGTACTACACCGCCAACTCCGACAAGTCGCCTGTGGTGATTGCCGGCACGATGATCTCCGGTCCGATCTGGGGTCCCGGCGAAGGCCTTGCATTCCGCAAGCAGGACGCCGACCTGAAGGCGAAGTTCGACACCGCGATCGCCGCGGCGCTTGCCGACGGCACCGTGAAGAAACTCGCCCTGAAGTGGTTCAAGACCGACGTGACGCCATAAGCGCCGCATCCAGGCCACGCGCGCGCCACTTCCGGCGCGCGCCTTTGTTTCCCGACCCGCGTGGATCCAAGCCATGTCTCTGTTATCGATCTTCAACACACTCGGCCTCGGGCCGGACGGCTGGGGTAGCGTACTGCTGCTCGGCGCGTTGATGACTGTCGTCCTGACGCTTGCCGCACTCGCGATCGGCGCGGTGTTCGGTGCGCTCATTGCCGCCGCGAAACTCTCGCGCTGGCGCGTGCTGCGCGTATTCGGCGACTTCTACACGACCGTGTTTCGCGGCGTGCCCGAACTGCTCGTCATCTATTTGTTCTACTTCGGCGGCTCCTCGCTCGTCACCACCGTTGGCCAGTGGTTCGGCGCAGACGGTTTCGTCGGCGTGCCGCCCTTCGCCGTTGGCGCGTTCGCGGTCGGCATGATTTCGGGCGCCTATCAGGCCGAGGTCTATCGCGCCGCCGTGCTCGCGGTTGCGCGCGGCGAAATCGAAGCCGCTCGCGCGATAGGCATGCCGACGCTCACGATGTTCCGCCGCATCCTGATCCCGCAGGTGCTGCGCTACGCGCTGCCCGGCATCGGCAACGTCTGGCAACTGAGCCTCAAGGATTCCGCGCTGATATCGGTGACCGGGCTCGCCGAGCTGCTGCGTTCGAGCCAGATCGCGGCGGGCTCGACCCACCAGTACTTCCTCTTCTTCGTCGCCGGCGGCGTGCTGTATCTCGCCATGACGGGCGTGTCGAACCGTGTCTTCGGGCGTGCCGAAGCGATCGTCGGCCGCTCATTCAAGCGCAACTTCGCGCGCAACTGATCACGGAGCGCTCAATCATGACCATCGATTTCGCGTTCCTGCTCGACACCTTGCGCCAGCTCATCGGCGCCGTGCCGACAACGCTGGGCCTTTTCTTCGCCTCGCTCGTGCTGGGCGGCCTGCTCTCGCTCGTGATCGTCACGATGCGGGTGTCGCCGCACTGGCTGCCGAACCGCTTTGCGCGCGCATATATCCTCGTATTTCGCGGCTCCCCGCTGCTGATCCAGATGTTCCTCGTCTATTACGGCCTCGGGCAGTTCGGCGTGATTCGCGAGAGCTTTCTGTGGCCGGTGCTGCGCGAACCCTATGTTTGCGCCGTCCTGTCGCTCGCGCTGTGCACGGCGGGCTATACGGCCGAGATCATTCGCGGCGGCCTCATGGCCGTGCCCGTCGGGCAGATCGAAGCCGGCTACTCGATCGGCCTTTCCGGTTTCGCCCTGCTGCGCCGCGTGATCGGACCCATCGCGCTGCGCCAGTGCCTGCCCGCGTATTCGACGGAAGCCGTGCTGCTCGTCAAGTCGACGGCGCTGGCAAGCCTCGTCACCGTGTGGGAAGTGACGGGAGTCGCGCAGCAGATCATCCAGCAGACCTATCGCACGACCGAGGTGTTCACGTGCGCTGCGCTCATTTACCTGTTCCTGAACTTCGTCGTCGTGCGCGTGATCGGCTTCCTCGAGCAACGGCTCTCGCGCCATCTGCGCGCGGCGCCGCCCGCCGTACGCAAGCCCGCCGCGCCGCTCGAAGCCAGCCGCGCCGTATCGTGACCCGCCGCCCTATCCGGAGAGATTGATGAACCCATCTGCACCCGTTGCACTGTCGGTACGCAACATCCACAAATCGTTCGGCGACCATCACGTCCTTAAGGGCATTTCGCTCGACGCACACGAAGGCGACGTCATTTCGATTCTCGGCGCGAGCGGCTCGGGCAAAAGCACGTTGCTGCGCTGCCTGAACCTGCTCGAGACGCCCGACGACGGTTCGGTCGCGCTCGCGGGCGAAGAGCTCAAGATGAAGCGCCGCCGCGACGGCAAGCTGCATCCGGGCGACCGCCGCCAGGTCGACCGCGTGCGCTCGCAACTCGGCATGGTGTTTCAGAACTTCAACCTGTGGTCGCACATGACCGTGCTCGAGAACCTGATCGAAGGGCCCATGCGCGTGCTCAAGCGCAGCCGCGCCGAGTCGGTCGAAGAAGCCGAAGCGCTGCTCGCCAAGGTCGGTCTCGCGGACAAGCGCGGCTACTATCCGGCGCATCTGTCGGGCGGTCAGCAGCAGCGCGTCGCCATTGCGCGCGCGCTCGCCATGCATCCGAAGGTAATGCTGTTCGACGAGCCGACTTCGGCGCTCGATCCCGAGCTGGTCGGCGAAGTGCTGCGCGTGATGCGCACGCTCGCCGCCGAAGGCCGCACGATGCTCGTCGTCACGCACGAGATGGGTTTCGCGCGCCACGTTTCGAATCGCGTGATGTTCCTGCACCAGGGCCAGGTGGATTCGGACGGCACGCCAGACGAGGTCTTCGGCGAGCTGAAATCCGAACGCTTCCGCCAGTTCGTCTCGAGTCACCAGGATCGCAACGCTCACTGAACCCGCGCAACGCACAAGCTCTCTCATGGCAATCACACGTACCCAGAATCCGCTCGACTGGCGCGAAATCGCCGCCATTGCCGCGGGCGAACCGCTGATGCTCGGCGCGCACGCACAGGCGAGCATTCGCAGCGCCCGTGCCCTCGTCGAACAGATCGTCGCGCGCAGCATCCGCGCCTATGGCGTGAACACGGGCGTCGGCGCGCTGTGCGACGTGGTCGTCTCGCAAGACGAACAGCACGACCTGTCGCACAACATCCTGATGAGCCACGCCGTGGGCGTGGGCGAGCCGCTCGGCGCCGAGGAAACGCGCGCGATCATGGCTGCGGCCATCAACAACTTTGCGCATGGCCATTCGGGCGTGCGGCTCGATGTCGTCGAGCGGCTCGCCGCGCTGCTCGATGCGAATTGCCTGCCCGAAGTGCCCGCGTTCGGCTCCGTCGGCTATCTGAGCCACATGGCGCACATCGCGCTCGTGTGCGTGGGCGCGGGACATGTGCGCTGGAACGGCGAACGCCTGAGCGGCGCACACGCCCTGCAGCGGCTCGGTCTGCAGCCCCTCTCGCTCGAGGCGAAAGAGGGTTTGAGCCTCGTAAACGGCACACCGTGCGTAACCGGACTCGCCGCGCTCGCGCTTCAGCGCGCGGAGCGGCTGCTCGACTGGGCGGACGTCGTCGCCGCGATGAGCTTCGAGAATCTGGGCGGCCAGATCGCGGCGTTCGACACGCATTCGCTCGCGTTTCGCGTGTCGCCGGGCCTCGCGCGTGTCGGCGAGCGCCTGCGCGCAGCGCTCACCGGCAGTTCGCTGCTCGAAAAGTCGCTCGGGCGGCGCACGCAGGACCCGCTCAGCGTGCGCACGATTCCGCACGTGCACGGCGCCGCGCGAGACACGCTCGCCGCGACGGTCGAAGTCGTGAACCGCGAGCTTGCCTCGGTGACCGACAACCCGATCGTTGCGGGCACACCGGAATCGCCGCAGGTGTACTCGCAGGCGCACGCGGTCGGCGCCTCGATCGCCCTGGCGATGGACAGTCTCGCAACCGCGATTGCACAGGTCGCCGCCATGGCCGAACGGCGTCTCGACCGGTTGGTGAACCCGCTCGTGAGCGGCCTGCCGGCCTTCCTCGCTCACGCGAGCGGCACGCGCTCGGGTTTCATGATCGCGCAGTACACGGCCGCCTCGCTCGTCGCGCAAAACCGCCGTGAGGCCGCGCCCGCGAGTCTCGACGGCGGCGTGACCTCGGGGTTGCAGGAAGACCACTTGTGCCATGCGACGCCCGCGGCGCTCAAGGCGCTCACGATCATCGAGAACAGCAACCGGATTCTCGGCATCGAACTGCTCGCCGCGGCGCAAGCCTACGATCTGCAGCCGCTCGATGCGGCGCGTGCGCCGTACACGGACGCGCTCTACGCCAGCGTGCGCGCCGCGCTGCCGACCTATCGCGACGACCGCCCGCTCTCCGACGACATGACGTTTGCGTTTCGCCTCGTGGCCGACGGCGCGCCGCCGCCGCTTCCCGGCCCCGCGCATGAGCGCTCGCCTGGCATCTCGCGGGAGGCGGAACCCGACATGCGCTCCGTGGCGCGCAGTACCGCAGCCCCGGCAAGCAACGACGCGCTGCCCGGCGCGGTCGGCGTCTGAAGCGAGGACAGGCATGCACGCGCCTTCTTCGCTCATCGACACCTCAACGCGTTCCGCTACCGCGCACAAGGTCGCTCCAGCGTATGAGCAGATCAAGCGCTACGTGGTCGATCGCATCACGGACGGGACATGGAAACCCGGTGAGGCCATTCCGTCGGAAACGGAGCTCGTCAAGGAATTCGGCGTCGCGCGAATGACCGTATCGCGCGCGCTGCGCGAACTGTCGGCCGAGCATGTCCTCAAGCGCGTTCAGGGCGCGGGAACGTTCGTCGCGTCGCGCGATGTCGAATCGACCGTCCTCGAGGTGCGCAATATTGCCGACGAAATCGCCGCGCGGGGTCACCGGCACAGCGCACGGGTGCTGACGCTGGAAGCAAGCGCGAACGATCAGGCGCTGGCCGCGCTCGAGCTCAGCGGCGGTTCCGTGTTCCATTCGCGCATCGTTCACTACGAGGAAGACGAAGCGATTCTGTACGAGGACCGCTATGTGAACCCGCATGTGTTTCCCGGATATCTGGCGCAGGATTTCACGCAGGAAACGCCGAATCACTACATGATGCGGCTCGCGCCGGTTCAACGCGCGGAGTTCCGGATCTACGCGCAAAAGCCGGACGCGGACATACGGCGCCATCTTGCGATGAATATCGGCGAGCCCTGCCTGCTGATGTGGCGGCGTACGTGGGTGGGCAGCGCCGTTGCCACGGCTGTCGAGCTTTGGCATCCGTCTTCGCGTTTTCATCTGGTCGGCAAGGTCTCGACATAACGGCGGGGGTCCCGCGCAGCCATCGTCGCCGCGTTGCACAACGTTTAGAATCTCTTCCGATCGGAAACCGTTGGAGCACACGGATGAAACTGCACCAGTTGCGCGTTTTGCTCGCGCTCGCGCAGCACGGCAGCATGCACGAGGCGTCGCGCAGCCTGCACATCTCGCAGCCCGCGCTTTCCAAGGCGATTGCGGAGCTGGAGCGCGAACTGGGCGTGACGCTCATGTCGCGCTCGGTGCGCGGCGTCAGCCTCACGAATTACGGGCGCGCGCTCGCGAAGCGCGCGAGCGTGGTCGAACAGGAATTACGCCACGCGCTCGAAGATATCGAAGGCATGCGCGGCCATGCCGAAGCGCAACTGAACATCGGCTTTTCCGCCGTGGCGTCGAGCGGGCCGCTGCCCGAATCCATCGCGGCGTTTCGCGCGCGCTTTCCGGGCGTGGAGGTGCACGCCTATGAAATGCGGCCGCAACAGATACTCGAAGGGCTGCGCGAAGGCCGCCTCGACCTCGCGCTCATCTCGACGAACAGCGGCCCCAGCACGAGCGCGTTTCAGTGGGAGCCGCTGTTCTCCGTGGGCATGGTGCTCGCCGCGCGCCCCGGCCATCCGCTTGCAGACACGACGCGCCTGCGCGATCTGCTCGAGGCCGACTGGCTCACGCTCGACCCGCTGGACGATCCCGGCAGCCCGCTTGCGAGCCTCATGCGCGTCAACCGCCTCGACATGCCCAAGCGCATCGTGCACAGCGTGTCAAACCTGCTTGGCTTGCAGCTCGCGACCTGCACGGATGTGATCAGCATGTGGTCGGACTTCGTGTTCTACGGCATGAGCGGGCCGCTCGTCCTCAGGCGCGATGCATTGCACACGCTGCCCATTCGCGACGAGTTGCCCGACTTCCATGTGTTCATGGTGTACCGGTCCACGGACCTGATGACCCAGGCGTGCACCGAGTTCAGCAAGGAAATTCGCCATCGTTGCCGCACGATGGTCCCGCCGCGTGCCGCCGCGCTCGGCACAGCGCGTGCGCGCAAAACGGCGGGCAGCGCGGCGAAATCACGTTTGGAACCGTAACGTTGCGGATTGCGCGGCTTGGCCTGCTGAGGCTTAACCTGCTTTAGCCCTGCTTTTAGCCCTGGTTCGCGCCCGCCTCGCGCGCTCGCGCGAGCACATCGAGATTGCCCTCGCCGAAACCGTAGTGGCCGCTGCGCTGCACGACTTCAAAAAAGATCTCGCCGGGATGGCGTTTTGCAAACGTCTGGAAAAAGAGCCGCGGCACGCCGTCTTCGCCAATCTCGCCGTCGATCAGCACGTGACGCTTGCGCAACGCCGCCAGGTCCACGCCGTGGCCGGGCAAACGCGCATCCACGGTGTCGTAGTAAGCGGGCGGCGGCTCGACGAACTCCACGCCATTGGCCACGAGCGCGTCGACGCTCGCGAGGATGTCGTTGCTCGCCAGCGCAATGTGCTGCACGCCTTCGCCGGGATGCTCGGGCAGATAGTCGTGCAATAGCTGCGTGCGCCGCGTGCCTTCCTCGTACACCGGAATGCGCAGCTCGCCGTCGGGCGATACCATCACGCGCGACTCCTCGGACACATGCCAGTTCGCGTTGATCTCGTGAATCTCGCGGAAATGCAGCAGGTCGCGGTAGAAGTCGAGCCATTCCCCAATGCGCCCCTCGCCCACCGTTTGCGTGAGGTGATCGACGCGCGTGAGGCCCGTGCCGCCGTGATCGAGATCGGTATGCGCCGTGGCGACGTCGATGGGCCGGAAGTCGATGTCGAAGATCGAAATGTCGCCCACGCCCCCGCGCTGGCCGCCGCGTCCGCGCCAGCGGTCGATGAAATAGAGGTGCGAATCGCCAATGCCCTGGATCGCGGGAATGTGCAGCTCCGCAGGCCCGAGGCGCTCGCCTTCGAACGCCCACGCGCCGAGCGAGATCGCGTGCTTGAACGCGCGCTTCGCATTGTCGACGCGCACGCCGATCGCGCAGATGCCCATGCCGTACTCCTGCGCGTAACGCGCGGCGAACGAGTCGGGCTCGGCGTTCAGCAGGAAATTCATCTCGCCCTGCCGGTAGAGCGTGACCGCCTTGCTCACATGGCGCGCGATCGCCTTGAAGCCTAACTGCTCGAAGCGGCGGCCGAGTTCGGCCGGCTCGGGCGCGGCGAACTCGACGAATTCGAGGCCGGCCATGCCGAGCGGATTGTCCGCCTGCGGCGGAGGATTAGAGGGGCTGGACATGCAATAGGCTCCTGACGCAAGCGCTGAAACGGGCACTTCGCCGGCACGGACGGGCGAAGCAGCGCGATTTTAACCATTTCGTTCATTTTGACGAAGACCGTCGTATGCGGGCGGTCCACGCGCCATCTCGGTGCAAACCCGCAAAGCGTTCGATAATCGCACGCACTTGGGCGATAATCGCGCAAAACGGCGCCGCCACGCATTGCCGGATAGCGTGGGCCGCCCTATGCTGCGACTCACGTTTAGCGCATACCGCAGCATGGCACATGCGCAAAAGTCTGGAGACAACTGATGACCCCAAGCCTCGACACCACCGGCTCGCCCGACACCGCCCCTCTTTCGCCGTCGCGCAGCCAGGCCCGCAAGGCGGCGCTCGGCAGCTTTGTCGGCGCGGTAGTCGACTGGTACGACTTCCTGCTCTACGGCATTGTCGCCGCGCTGGTTTTCAACGGGGCGTTCTTCCCTCAGGTCAGCAAATCGACGGGCACCCTCGCCGCCTTTGCGACTTTCGGCGTGGGCTTCCTGTTCCGCCCGCTCGGCGGGATCGTGTTCGGCCACTTCGGCGACCGGCTCGGACGCAAACGCATGCTCGTGATCACCGTGATGATGATGGGCCTGTCCACCGTGGCCATCGGCCTGCTGCCGACCTACGCGACGATCGGCTTGTGGGCGCCCGCGCTGCTCGTCGCGTTCCGCGCGCTGCAAGGCTTCGCGGTCGGCGGCGAATGGGGCGGCGCTGCGCTCATGGCCGTGGAAAGCGCGCCGCGCGGCAAGAAGGCGTTCTACAGCAGCGGCGTGCAGGTCGGCTACGGCGTGGGCCTCGTGCTCGCCACGGGCATTGTCGCGATCCTGAGCCACCTGCTCGGCGAGGCGTCGTTCCGCTCGTGGGGCTGGCGCCTGCCGTTCGTGTTCAGCGTCGTGCTCGTGCTGATCGGCCTCTGGGTGCGCTCGAGCATGGACGAGTCGCGCGAGTTCGTCGAAAAGGTCGAGCACGGTCATCGCAAGCTCAAGATGCCGGTGATCGAGGCGCTCACGCGTCACCCGAAGGCCTTCCTCTATATCGTCGCGCTGCGTCTGGCCGAACTCTTCACGATGTATATCGTGACCGCTTTCGCGCTGAGCTATTCGACGAGCAACCTCGGCATGTCGCGCGATCTCTTTCTCGGCATCGGCCTCTTCGTGGGCGCGCTCAGCTGCGTGACGATCCCCTGCTTCGCGTGGCTCGCCGACCGCCTCGGGCTGCGCCGCATCTATCTGATCGGCGCGGTCATCGGCTTGCTGAGCGCCGTGCCGTTCTTCCTCGCGCTCGAAGCGCGCTCCACGGTCTGGATCGTGATCTTCTCGGTGATGCTCGCGAACATCGCCCACGACATGGTCGTGAGCGTACAGCAGCCGCTCTTCACCGAACTGTTCGGCGCGGAGTACCGCTACAGCGGCGCAGGCGTGGGCTACCAGTTCGCGAGCGTGGTGGGCGGCGGCTTCACGCCGTTCATCGCGGTGGCGCTGGTGGGCGTTGGCGGCGGTTCGTGGCACCTCGTGGCCGCGTATCTGGCGATTGGCTGCCTGATCTCGCTGATCGTGGCGGCGCGCATGAAGCCGGCGTGAGCGCGCGCGCATCGAAGGCTGGCGAGCCGCAGGCGTTTGGCGCCTGCGGCTTTTTCCATTGATTTGGCAACTTGCGGCAGAGGGTCTTGTTCGCCGATGAAGAAACCGCCACTGGACCCGCGCGACTGGATTGCGGGGCTTGAAAAAGGCCTCGCGATTCTCGAAGCCTTTGACAGCGAGCACGCGCGCATGACCCCCACCCAGGCCGCGGAGCGCACGGGCCTCTCGCGCACCGCCGCGCGCCGCTATTTGCTCACGCTCGAATCGCTGGGCTATGTGTACACGGACGGCCGGCTGTACGGCCTCACGCCGCGCGTGTTGCGCGTGGGCTGGTCGTATTTCGATTCGGCGCGCCTGCCGCGCACCGTGCAGCCGTATCTGCAGCAGTTGAGCGCGACGCTCAACGAATCGGCCTATGTGAGCGTGCTCGATGGCTGGGACCTCGTGGTGATCGCGCGCAATGGTGTTTCGCGCGTGATGACCACGGGCTTCGTGCTCGGCGCGCGCGTGCCCGCGCCGCTCATCTCACCCGGTGTGGTGCTGCTCGCGCACGAGGCCGACCAGGAAGCGGTTTCCGCCTGGCTCGATACGGTCGAGCTGACGCCCTTCACGCCGCATACCATCACGAGCGGCGCGCGCCTGCGCGAGAAGATCGGGCGGGCGCGCGTGGATGGCTATGCGCTCATCGAACAGCAGTTGCAGGTGGGCGTGCGCGGCATTGCGGTGCCGCTAAGGAATCGCAACGGCGAAGTGGTCGCCGCGCTCAGCACCAACATGCCGATGGGCGATGAAAGCCCGGAGGCCGCGCTTCAGCGCGTTTTGCCGCATCTGCAGGAAAGCGCGCTCGCCATGCTCAACGTGCTTTGACTGGGGCTAGCGTGCGCTAGCGCTGCGTTGGTGCGCGTCATGTGCGCACCCGCAAGCGCGCGCCGCCGCCGGACGGGTAGCTGTCCGCCTACCCGTAACCCGGCTTCGCCCACTTCTGTTATTCGGCACCATCGCGGCGCAATTGCTTGCGCCCGCAACGGTCCCCTCGCACTTCGACGCTAGAAGTCCACCGCATCGCGAATGATCGGGCACGTCATGCAATGGCCGCCGCCGCGCCCACGCCCGAGCTCCGCGCCCACGATACTCACGACTTCGATGCCAGCCTTGCGCAGCAGCGTGTTCGTATAAGTGTTGCGGTCGTAAGCGAACACGACGCCAGGCGAAGTACAAACCAGGTTCGCGCCGCTGTCCCACTGCGTGCGTTCACGCTGGTAGTCGTTGCCGCCCGCTTCCACCACGCGCATTTTCTTGATGCCGAGCGCGGCGCTCACGACCTCGACGAAGGACTTTTTCTCCTGATGCAACTCCACACCCGCCGGGTGATCGCTGGGCCGGTAGGTAAAGGTGCGAGTGCGCGCGAGGAAATCTGGCGCGATCAGCACGCAATCGCGATCTGCGAACGTGAAAACCGTATCGAGGTGCATGGCCGCGCGAATTTTCGGCATGGCCGCGACGATCACCTGCTCGGCCGCGCCCTTCTTGAACAGCGTGGCAGCGAGCTGGCTGATCGCCTGACGCGACGTGCGCTCGCTCATGCCGATCAGCACGGTCTTGTTGCCGATGGGCATGACATCGCCGCCTTCGAGCGTCGCCATGCCGTGGTCCTCAGTGGGGTCGCCCCACCACACGTTGACCTTGCCTGCGAAGTCCGGATGAAAACGGTAGATCGCCGCCGCCAGGATCGTTTCCTCATGGCGCGCGGGCCAGTACAGCGGATTGAGCGTCACGCCGCCGTAAATCCAGCACGTGGTGTCGCGCGTGTATAGCGTGTTCGGCAACGGCGGCAAAAGATATTCAGTAGAGCCGGCCGCTTCGCGCACGACCTTGAGCGCAGCGCCACCGTGCGATTCGGGGAAGTCGTAGATCGACAGGCCGCCAAGCAAGGTCTCGGCCAGCTTGCGATCTTCGAGTCCTTCCAGATAACTGCGCAGTTCGTCGATGAAACCCAGCCCGACCTGGTTCGGCACGATCTGATTGTCGAGTATCCACTTCTTGCCTTCGGGCACGGCAACGGTTTCGGCGAGCAGGTTGTGCATCTCCACGACCTCTACACCCCGGTCGCGCATCTTCGTGACGAAGTCGAAATGGTCGCGCTTGGCGTTGTCGACCCACAGCACGTCGTCGAACAGCAACTCATCGCAATTGCTCGGCGTGAGACGCGAGTGCGCCATGCCGGGCGCGCACACCATCACCTTGCGCAGCTGGCCGACTTCGGAATACACCCCCAACGCACTGTCTTCCTTCGCCTTGCCCTTGCCCCCCTTCGCGGCCTTTTCTAATTTATCTGCTTTCTCGCTCTTTTCACTCTTCCCACCGCCCTTTGCCTTGGACATATCGATCTCCGCTCGTTCTCATTAGATTGCCATGGCGCCCGTGGCCAGCGCCACGACGCCTACGATCGCCGCGACAGCCGCCACGATGAAAATGACCCAGTCGCTCGTACGCTGAAAAACCTTCAGCTTGCGTTCTCTGCGCGCGAGGAAATACAGCACGGTGCCAGGCGCATAAAGAATCGCAGAAAGCAGGATGAACTTGAGCCCCCCGGCAACGATCATGAACAACGTGTAGATCACAGCGACCGCTGCCAGCGCGAGATCGCGCTTGCGCTCTTCGGGCCGCAATTCGTAGCTTTCACCTCGGTTCGAAACCATGAACCCATAGGCCGCGACGAAGAGATACGGAATCAGCGACATCGAACTCGTGAGGTTGAGCATCAGCGAGAACGCATCGCGCGAGAAATACGTGCTGGCCACCAGCAACTGCACGACGATATTGGTGATCCAGAGCGCATTGGCCGGCACGTTGTTGGCGTTTTCGCGTGCGAACACGGCCGGCATGTCCTGATTGCGCGCCGCCGCGAACATCACCTCGGCACAGATGAGGGACCACGCCAGATACGCGCCCAGCACGGAAACAATTAGACCCACGCTCACAAAGATGCCGCCCCACGGTCCGACCACGCTTTCGAGCACGGCCGCCATGGAGGGCTGGCGCATGCCCGCCACGTCAGCGCGCGGCAGCACGGCGAAAGGCAGCATGGAAACGAGCACCATGAGCGCCGTCACGCCCGCGAAGCCGAAGATCGTTGCGCGCCCAACGTCCGCGCGCTCCTTCGCGTAGCGCGAATACACACTCGCACCTTCGATGCCGATGAACACGAACACGGTGACCAGCATCGTCGCGCGAACCTGCTGGATGAGCCCGCCCTCTTGCGCCGCGGACTGGATATTCAGCTGGAAGGTCCCGTACTTGAATACGAACAGGAGAATGACGACGAACACCAGGATCGGGATGACCTTGGCGAACGTCACGATCGTGTTGATGAACGCGGCCTGCTTCACGCCGCGCAGAATGAGAAAGTGAAACAGCCAGATGCCGATCGAAGCCACGACGATCGCTGTAACCGTATTGCCGTCGCCGAAAACCGGGAAAAATGCGCCCAGCGTGGACTTGATCAGCACCCAGTACGAGACGTTGCCAATGCAACTGCCGATCCAGTAACCGAACGCGGAGAGGAAGCCGGGATAGTCGCCGAAGCCCTCTTTGGCGTACATGAACACACCGGCGTCGAGGTTCGGCTTGCGCTCCGCGAGCGACTGAAAGACGCGTGCGAGCGTGTACATGCCCACGCCCGCCACGAGCCACGCAATGGCCGCGCCGACCGGTCCCGTTGCATTGGCGAAGGTTCGCGGCAGAGAAAAGATCCCGGCGCCCACCATGCCCCCGACTACCATCGCGGTCAACTGCACGCGACTCATCTTCTGCTCGGTATCGGCCATCGGTTTCCTCGCTTTGTTCAGAACTTCGCTTTATCGAGAGACCAACCCCACCTGCGTTCACTTCATCGGGTCACGCGCACCGAGTTGTTGCCGAGCAATACACGCACACGGTCGCCCGGCACGAACTGCTGATCCGCATCCTGGACCACCGACATCAGTTGCCCCGAATCCAGGCGCACCACGATTTCAAGGCCCGCGCGCTGTGTGACGCGCTGCTCCACGGCATTGCCCGCCGCGCCGCCCAGCACAGCACCGCCTATGCCCGCCGCAACCGAACCCGTGCCGCGCCCGATGTTGCTGCCTGCTGCGATGCCGCCAAGCGCGCCACCCGTGATTGCGCCAATGCCGGTCGGACCTGGCTGGATGGTGACGGGCCGCACGGATTCGACCGCTCCGAGTTCGACCACGAACACCTGCTGCGCCTGAGCCGGCGTGAAGGTGGAACCTGAAGTGGGCGCCTCGCAGCCGGAAAGCGCAAGCGAGCCAACTACGGAGCCAAGAAGTGCTGCAGCGAGATATCGCATGACATTCCCCTGATGCGGCGCATTGCGGATTCGCCAATTCGTTCGACCTGTTTGCTAACGATTGCATGCACACTCATTAGCGAACATTCAGCCAATACGTGCCCGGCGACGCTCCTTTTGCCATCCATCCTCCGGACACCTGACGAACATTATGGAATACGATTCGCACATGATGCATTCAACGTGACATTCGCTCGAGAATCGTTCAGCAATTCAATGTGGCGCGCATTTTCAATCCGCGATTTCCCGCGCTCGCATTACGACAGATCGAAGATCGGATAAAGGCTCGAACATGAAATCGACGGATGACCAGAAGTTGTCGCTGCCGGTACTCACAGCCATGGTCGTGGGGTCCATGGTCGGCGCGGGCATCTATTCGCTGCCGCGCAACTTCGCGCTCGAAGCGGGCCCGACAGCCGCCGTTGTCTCATGGTGCATTGCGGGAGGCGGCATGTATATGCTGGCCCGCGTCTTCCAGCTGCTTGCGGAAATCCGGCCCGACCTCGACTCCGGCATCTTTGCCTATGCACGCGACGGCTTTGGCGGCTACGCCGGCTTCCTCTCCGCGTTCGGCTACTGGATGGCCGGTTGCTTTGGCAACGTCTCCTATTGGGTGCTGATCAAATCCACGCTCGGCGCATTCGTGCCGGCATTTGGAAACGGCAATACGCCGATTGCCATTGCGGTTTCGTCGGTCGGCATTTGGGCATTTCACTGGATGCTTTTGCGGGGCATTCAGCAGGCCACGCTCATCAATGCGATTCTTACTGTCGTGAAGATTTTGCCGATTTTCGTTTTTATCGGTATTTTGAGTGTCTACGCAAGCGCGGAGCCATTCACGAACAATCTCGCGGAAAGTGCCGGGCGGCTTTCCACGCAGGTTAAAGGGACGATGCTCGTCACGGTATTCGTGTTTCTCGGCATTGAAGGGGCGAGCGTGTATTCGCGCTACGCGAAAAAACGCTCCGACGTGGGCGCTGCCACGATACTCGGCTTCGCCTTCGTGCTGTTGCTGCTCGTGCTCGTCACGCTGCTGCCCTACGCGCATCTCATGCGCGCGGACATCGCGGCCATGCGGCAACCTTCCATGGCGTCGGTACTTGGCGCCGTGATCGGCTCGCCAGGTGCGGTGTTCATTGGCGGAGCGCTCATCGTCTCCGTGCTCGGCGCTTACCTTGCATGGTCGCTGATCTGCGCGGAAGTGCTGTATGCCAGCGCGAAAGCGAACGCCATGCCCGCCATCTTCGCGCGCCGCAACGCGCGGCAGCTTCCCACCGCCGCAATATGGCTCACGAGCAGCGTGGTGCAGGGCTTCGTCATCAGCACGTACTGGTCCACCGACGCGTTCTCGCTCATGCTGCGCCTCACGAGCGCCATGGCGCTCATCCCTTATTTTTTCGTGGCGACCTTCGGGCTCAAGGCGATCCGTGCGCTCCCGGAATCGGCCATGAGTGCGAGAAAGCGCGCACAGAGCTATGCCACAGCGGGCATCGCCACGATTTATACGCTGTTCCTGCTTTACGCTTGCGGGGTGGAACTGCTCGTCATGTCCGCGCTCTTATATGGACCCGGCAGCCTGCTCTACATGTGGGCGCGGCGCGAGCGCGGCCAGGCGCTCTTTTCCCGGCCCGAGTGGTGCGCATTTCTCGTGGTGATGGGCGGCGGACTCGTTGCGATCTTCGGGCTGAGCGCCTCGGCCTGGCGTTAGCCGCTCACCGTTGCGCCTGCCCGCATCCGTCGGTCTCCTGACTGCTTTTCGCCTCACCGCCGCCATTCAAACGTTCCAACGTTCGACAGCGAGGAACCATGCCTATCAGCTACGCGCTCCGCAAGGCGCAACTCGCAGCGGTCGAGCAGCGCGCGATGAAAGTTTCCATTTACGTCGTGTGCCTCGGTTTCGCGGCCAACATCGGCTATGGCTTCTTCGTGCAGTCCGACACGCTGCTGCTGACCGCCATTTTCTATCTGCTCAACCTCGTGAGTTCCGCGCTCGGATTGCTCGCGGCCACCGTGGTCAGCCGGCCCGCGACGACCCGCTTCGAATATGGATATTGGTTTCTCGAGCCGCTCGTGAATGGCATAAACGGACTCATGATGCTGCTCGTTTGCGTGTATGGCCTCGTGAACGGGATTGAGGGGATCCGCTCGGGCGGCCACGTCGTGAATGCACGCGGCGTCATGCTGATCAGCCTCGCGAGTTGCGTGATCTGCCTGGCCATGGTGGTCTATAAAAAACGCGCGGCCGCGCAGATCAATTCCAAGCTGCTCAAAACCGACGGCTGGAAATGGATCATGAAATTCGCGTTCAGTGCGGCCACGCTGCTCGGCTTTTTCGTCTATTCGATCTTGCCCGAAAGCGTTCACTATCTCTGGGCGCGCTATGTCGACAGTGCAATGACCGCGGGGCTGTCGCTGATATTTCTCTCCGCGCCTGTGAAAATCGTGCGCACGAGCTTTGCTGAATTGCTGCACATGAGCCCCGAAGAGAACAATCCGCGCTCGGAGATCGAGAAAACGCTTTCAAAGCTCGAACGCGAGCTTGGCATTCTGCGCCATCACACGCACGTCATCCAGGCGGGCCGGCGTAATTTTGTCGAAATCAGCGTGCTTGTCGGCGCAACGTCCGCGTTAAGCGATCTCGCTTCGCAGGACAGATTGCGCGAACGAATATGGGAAACGCTCAGCACGAATCCGCTGGAGAACCGGCTCACCATGCAGATCACCGCGGACCCGCGTTGGGAAGACGGACGCCAGCCTGGATAACGCGCGCTTCACCAGCGCGCGATCTGCGCGCTCAACCCGGCTACGCGCTCGCGTCGTGCCCTTCAGTACGAAACGGCGTGCCGCATCCGTCCCGGCACCCACTACGATGGCATGCCTGCGCCGCCGCCAGGCAGGATCAGGTCGGCCAAAGTCGCGACGGTTAGCCGCCCAGCTTGATAATGGCCATTGTCAGCAGAATGCCGAGCGCGATCATCGCGATACCTGCCTTCATCGCCCCTGCGCCGGTGTAGCGCCCCAGCGCAAAGCCGGCGATGAAAAGCATCACGAGTGTGAGCACGCGCGAGGCGATGAGCGCCGTTGTCACGTCCTTGACGACGAGAAACGGCAACGCGACGGGAAACGTTCCCAGGACCACAAGCAGAAAAATGCCAAGCGCGCCGACGAAATCCCCTCTCACGAAATTCGCCCGAGGCGGCAGCGTTGGGGCTGCCGCGAGGCGCACGCGGATCCGCTCGAGGTCGGCATCTTCGACGAGCGTAGCCATTTTTTCGGGCAATGCATCGCGCAGCGCCCGTACGGCAACCGACGGGTCCTGCTCGCGCTTGACGGTCTGCGCGAGTTGCAGACGCTGCCCCCGATCGGCGAGCGTTCGTACGAGATACATCACGGCGTCGGCGAGGCCCCACGCAAGATTGCACCCGAGCGCGGCGAAGAACATCTTGTACCCCTCGTCTTCGCCCGCGGTGACCGCCTTGACGGCGCCGACGAACGTCAATGCCATGAACAGACCAAAACATATTTCGCAGACACGGTCGACGGTATTGAGAATCGGCTCGCGCTGTTCGGGCTCGGCGCGTCCGGCCGGCATGATCGTGCTCATATGGCCTCGAATCGAAATAGGCAACGCGACGTTGCGCTAGCTGCCAACGGGAGATGTTGCTACGAGAAGTATATGAAACAGTCGGCAGTTCGGTACCCCGATCTTGATGGACCGGGAACGCCGGGGCCATCGGTGGAGGCCCGCGACCGTCTGGATGCGGCCGCGCCGTCCATGGCATGCAGAGTAGACGTTCGCAAGCACGTCACGCTCTGCCATATGACGGTTGTGCGTCATGCGGGTCCCACGGGGTGCTTTCTTCAGTCCTGCATTAAGCCAATAGAGAAAATCCCCGCACGCGGCCAGCGTCTCCGCCACCCCTCAAGATCGGGACTCCTTTAGATCGTCGATACGCTGTCGATAGCTGCGCAGCAAGCAGGCCTTATCGCTACACGCATTGCGAACATCGCGAAGCCATGTCCGTTGCTCCGCTCGCAACCGCGCCTTGTTTGCCGACACACTGACCCGTTGGTTATAGATTTCAGTGAGCCTCTTGTCGACACGGGAAAGCTCGGCGTCCCCGCAAACAAGCTGTGCCTGAATGGATATGAGCTTGCTGCAATCGAGACTGCTCATCAACGCGGCCTTTGCATCCGGTTGTGCTTCCAGCCGCCCTGGCTTGCAGAGCCCCTGAAGCGACTGGCATGCGCCATCGCGCCGAACCCATGCCATGTCTTGCGCACCGTATTGCTTGACGAAACGATTGATGGCAGCGTGACTGACGCCCCTTTGCATGGCGTTCGCGGCGATTATTTCGTTGCAAAGCGAGTCTTCGGCATAGGTTTGCCCCGCTTTCCGATAGCAACTATGAAACCCGAGCAGACCGCTGCCAAGGACACTTCGGCGTTCGCCTGAGGCAAAGAGGATGGAAGCACAGGCGGACGCACACCTGGCGTCGCTCGGAACCAGCGTGTGGACGCGCACTTTGTCCATGGCATCGACGACACGGAATGCCGCTTCAACATTTCCCCCTGGACTGCTTAAAACGAATACGACCAGTCCATCACCATCGCGGTCGGCCCTGCTCGCAAACGCTCGAAATTTCCGGGCATCGCCGTCCTCGATCCTCCCCTCCCCGATGATCATCTTCAGCTTGAGCTGGGGTTGGTAATAGATACGGAAGTCCATCCCACGCGCAAAGCCGGGAAGCATCGGAGCAACCAGACACATCCAGAAAAGAAGCCGCCAGATCAAGCTTCGTGTCGCGGTCTGCCTTGCTTCCAGAGAACGCATCGGGCTCTCCCGTGTGCGAGAAGTCGTCCAGCCATCACCCGACGCGACAGTGGATAGCCAACATTGCACGCTGGCAGCTACCCCTCAGGCCTGTCCACTTCTCAACTACGTCTACGATACCGCGGCTCTTGTTTCAGTCCACCAAAGCAGTCTCATCCGCTGTGGCGCTTAAAGGGTTCGGCCGAACCGCGCCATCGCGCCCCAAGCCGTACTGTTCAGCGTCTTCACAACTGTACCGGTACTGTACCGCGCACTGTCGATAAACTGATCTCCATCGAATCTGCCTTCTCTTTCCGGAGCCCCTCCCATCATGCTGCCCGAAATGCTCAGTGCGCTGCCCGCCGGCATGCTCTTCGTCGTGGTCACGACCATCACGCCCGGCCCCAATAACACCATGTTGCTCGCTTCCGGCGTCAACTTCGGCTTTCGCCGCACGGTGCCGCACATTCTCGGCATTAGTGCAGGCGTGGTCGTGCTCATGCTCTCGGTGGGTTTCGGGCTTGGTCAGGTGTTCCGGCATATTCCGTCGCTCTATGTCGTGCTGGAAGTCGCGAGCATTGCGTACCTGCTGTATCTCGCGTGGAAGATCGGTACCTCTGGCGACCTCAAGGTAAAGAGCGGCGAGCACCGGCCCATGCGCTTTCACGAAGCCATCGCGTTCCAGTGGGTCAATCCCAAGGCGTGGATGATGGTGCTCACGGCCGCCACCACGATCCGCCTTTCTGCGAACTTCGGCACCAATACGATGGCGATGGCCTTCCTGTTCTACGTGATCGGCCTGCCGTGCATCTGCATCTGGGCCGCGTTCGGCACGAGCATGCGGCGTTTTCTCTCGAACCCGCGGCGGCTGCGCCTGTTCAACGTCGCCATGGCGCTCTCGCTGATCGTTTCGCTGTATCCGATGTTCGCGCACCTGCTGCAGCGCTAATACGACCCGCCGCCTTTCGATGTAAACGCCGGTTCAACCGCTACAATCGCAACCGGGAAACATGGGCGGCGGAGTCACACTTTGTCTGAGTTTGAAGCGGGTTTTATTCTCACCCGCCATTGGCGCGATACGGGCGAACACACCGAGGTCGACTTCTGGCTCGCGACCGACGCGGGGCCGCGCCAGTTGCGCCTGCGCCCCCAGCCCTCTGTGGCATTCGTGCCGGCCTCGCAGCAAGCTGCGGCCCGCGCCGCACTAAAGGGCGACGCACGCACCGAATTTCGCCCGCTCAATCTGTGCGACTTCCAGCACCGTCCGGTGCTTGGGCTCTACTCGCCGCAATATCGCGCCCTCGCGGGGCATGCGAAACGCCTCGCCAAAGCGGGCGTCGACGTCTACGAAGCCGACATCCAGCCGCCGGACCGCTACATGATGGAGCGCTTCATCACCGCGCCCGTGCTGTTTCGCGGCGACACCGTCGACTTCAGCGCAAGCGGCGTGCTGCTCGACGGCGAGATGAAACCCGCCAACGGCTATCGCCCGCGCCTGAAACTCGTGTCGCTCGACATCGAAACGAGCGCACAGGGCGAGTTGTATTCCATTGCGCTCGAAGGCTGCGGACAACGCCAGGTCTACATGCTCGGCCCTGCAAACGGCGACGCGAGCCAGATCGATTTCGATTTCGAATACTGCGAAAGCCGCGCGCAAATGCTCGAACGCCTGAACGCGTGGATGGCACAGCACGACCCCGACGCCATCATCGGCTGGAATCTCGTGCAGTTCGATTTGCGCGTGTTGCACGCGCACGCGCAGCAAACCGGCGTGCCTCTGCGACTTGGGCGTGGCGGCGAGGTCATGGAGTGGCGCGAGCACGGCATTCGCGAGAATCACTTCTTCGCAGGCGCAGCGGGCCGCCTCATCATCGACGGCATCGAGGCGCTGCGCTCGGCCACCTGGAGCTTTCCGTCGTTCAGCCTCGAATACGTCGCGCAGGCGTTGCTCGGTGAAGGCAAGTCCATCGACAACCCGTATCAGCGCATGGACGAGATCCAGCGCCGCTTCGACGAAGACAAACCCGCGCTGGCTCGCTACAACCTCAAGGACTGCGAACTGGTCACGCGTGTGTTCGAGAAAACCGAGCTGATCGCCTTTTTGCTCGAACGCGCGTCCGTCACGGGGCTGCCCGTGGATCGCAGCGGTGGTTCGGTCGCCGCGTTCACGCACCTGTATCTGCCCAAGATGCACAGGCTCGGCTATGTGGCGCCTAACATCGGCGACGTGGTGGGCGAAAACAGCCCAGGCGGCTTCGTCATGGACTCGCGCCCCGGCATCTACGACTCGGTGCTCGTGCTCGACTACAAGAGCCTCTACCCGTCGATCATCCGCACGTTTCTGATCGATCCCGTCGGACTCATCGAAGGTTTGAGCGATCCCGCCGACGATGTGTCCGTGCCCGGCTTTCTTGGTGCGCGCTTTTCCCGCGAGAAGCACTGTCTGCCGGAAATCGTGCGCCAGGTGTGGGAAGAGCGAGAAAACGCGAAGCGGCACCACAACGCCCCGCTCTCGCAGGCGCTCAAGATCATCATGAACGCCTTCTACGGCGTGCTCGGCTCAACCGGTTGCCGTTTCTTCGACCCGCGCCTCGCCTCCTCGATTACGATGCGCGGGCACGAGATCATGCGCAGAACGCGTCAACTCATCGAGTCGCAGGGCTACGACGTGATCTACGGCGACACCGACTCGACCTTCGTCTGGCTCAAGCACGCGTACAGCGAAGCCGACGCCACGCGCACCGGCAAGCAGCTCGTCGAGCACGTCAATGCATGGTGGAAGGCCGAACTGCGGGAACGCTTCGGTCTCCAAAGCGCCCTGGAATTGCAGTTCGAACGCCATTACTCGCGCTTTCTCATGCCCACGGTGCGCGGCGCGGAAGAAGGCAGTAAAAAGCGCTACGCCGGGCTCACGCTTGCGAAGAGCGGCGGCGAAGAAGTCGTGTTCAAGGGCCTCGAAACCGTGCGCACCGACTGGACGCCGCTCGCACAGGAGTTCCAGCGCGAACTGTACCGGCGCATTTTCCAGCGCGAGCCCTATGTGGAGTACATCCGCGACTACGTGCGGCGCACGCTCAATGGCGAACTGGACGACCAACTCGTCTACCGCAAGCGCTTGCGCCGGCCGCTCGTCGAGTACCAGCGCAACGTGCCGCCGCACGTGCGGGCCGCGCGCGTCGCGGACGAGTTCAATCGCGCGAAAGGCCGTCCGCTCCAGTATCAGAACGGCGGCTGGATCAGCTACGTGATGACGACGGCCGGGCCCGAGCCGCTCGAAACGCTGAGCTCGCCGCTCGACTACGCATTCTATGTGAGCCGCCAGCTACAGCCGGTCGCGGACGCGATTCTGCCGTTCCTGCGCGAGGATTTCGACACGCTGATGTCGGGGCAGCAGAGCTTGTTCTGAACACGCGCCCTACCGCGCACGCTCGATGAATCGCCACAGCGCATCGTCCGTCGAATACGGCGCGTTGAAGCGAAACCATGCGCTCGGTTCGTCGTCGGGCCGGAAATAGGAGCCGGGCGCGAGCCAGATGCCGTCGCGCAGCGCCGCCGTGGCAATCGCGCCCGCCCGTTCGGGTTCGATCGCGAGGCGCGCCCACACGAAGAGCCCCGCGCGCGGCCGGTGGAAAATTTCGAGCCCCAGCGCATCCAGCCGCTCCTCCACGCACGCATGCGCGGCCTTCAGGCGCTCATTCACCAGCTCGACATGCCGAGCATGGCGCCCTTCGAGCAGCACCTTGTCGACCATGCGCTCGATGGTCGCCGACGACGTGAGCCCCACCGCCATCTTCGCGCGCGCCAGTTCGCGCAGCACATCGCGCTCGGCGACCACGTAGCCGCAACGCAGCGAGGGCGTGACCGTCTTCGAAAAGCCGCTGACGTACACCACGCGCTGCAGGCCCTCCATCGCGGCGAGCAGCGGGGCGCCCGGCGGCGCGAGTTCGCGGCTCACATCGTCCTCGACGACCCACATGCGCTGGCGCTCGGCGATCTGCAGCAAGCGGAACGCGTTGGACATCGCATACGTCGCGCCGGTGGGATTCTGCAGCGTCGTGTTCACGAAGATCGCCTTGGGCTGATGCGCGGCCACCTGGCGCTCGAGCGCCTCGATGTCGAGCCCGGCGGGCGTGCGCGGCACGCCGTGCACCGTGAGCCCCGCGAGCTTGAGGATCTGCAGCAGATTGCAGTAGCCGGGGTCTTCCACGAGCACCGTGTCGCCGGGCCGCAAGAGCGTGCGCACGATCAGATCGAGCCCCTGCGTCGCGCCTTGCGTGAGCAGGACGTTCGACACCTCGACAGGCAGCCCCTGGCGGTCCAGCTGCGCCGCAATGCGCTCGCGCAGCGGCGCGTAGCCGTAAGGGTGCCCGTAGTCGCCAAGACGCACGGCCGGCACCCGGCTCATGGCGCGCAAGGCGTGCTGCAGGCCGCTTTCGTTGATCCACTCGCCCGGCACCCAGCCGCAGCCCGCCTTGATCGGCACCGAATGATCGGCGAACACGTCGGAGAGCAGCCACGTGGCCGTGAGCGTGGGCGGCTGCCAACCCGCCGCGCTCGCCCGCGCCGACTCGTTGCGAGGCGCCACGCGATAGCCCGAGCCGCGCCGCGCGACCACGAAGCCCATCGAAACGAGACGGTTGTACGCCTCGGTCACTGTATAGGTGGAGAGCTCGTGCGTTTGCGCGAGCTGCCGCACCGAGGGCAACAGCGCGCCGGCGCGCAGCGTTTGCGCATCGATTGCGCGCGTGAAGCCCTGTACGAGCTGCTCGACCAGCGTAGTCGCTGCGCCGCGGCCGCGCTCCAGTTCGAGTTCGATCATGGGAAAAGCAAGCGTATAGTGCGAGGGAAAACCCGAACGACCCGGGCGCCGACCAATACAGTTGGCGAGAATTGTCCAGCACGGTTTGCAGATCAGTATAGAGACTGTCTATGCCGTGGTTCAAGCCCCGGCGCTACAGTTGAGCCAAACCCACCTGAGGAGAAGCACGCATGACTTCGCGCCCCGTCATCGACGATCTCTCGTCGTTCTGGATGCCCTTCACCGCCAACCGCCAGTTCAAGGCCGCACCGCGCCTGCTCGAATCGGCCAAGGGCATGTACTACCGCACGACCGACGGCCGCGAAGTGCTCGACGGCAGCGCGGGGCTCTGGTGTGTGAATGCGGGCCATGGGCGCGAGGAAATCGTCGCGGCGATTGCCCAGCAGGCCGCCAAGCTCGACTTCGCCCCCACCTTCCAGATGGGCCACCCGCTTGCGTTCGAAGCCGCGCAGAAGGTTGCCGAGATCATGCCGGCCGGGCTCGACCGCGTGTTCTTCACGAATTCCGGCTCGGAGTCGGTCGACACCGCGTTGAAGATCGCACTCGCCTACCATCGCGCACGCGGCGAAGGCCAGCGCACCAAGCTGATCGGCCGTGAGCGCGGCTATCACGGCGTGGGCTTCGGCGGCATCTCGGTGGGCGGCATCGGGCCGAATCGCAAGGCGTTTTCGGGCCAGCTGCTGCCTGCCGTCGATCATCTGCCGCACACGCACGATCTCGAACACAACGCGTTCTCGAAGGGCCAGCCGGGCTGGGGCGCGCACCTCGCCGAAGACCTCGAGCGCATCGTCGCGCTGCACGACGCTTCGACCATCGCCGCCGTGATCGTCGAGCCCGTGGCGGGTTCGACCGGCGTGCTGATTCCGCCGCAGGGCTACCTGCAGCGTCTGCGCGAGATCTGCACGAAGCACGGCATCCTGCTGATTTTCGACGAAGTCATCACGGGCTTCGGACGCCTCGGCAAGGCCACGGCCAGCGAGTACTTCGGCGTCACGCCCGACATCATCACAATGGCCAAGGCGATCAACAACGCCGCCGTGCCGATGGGCGGCGTGGCCGCGAGCCGCACGATTCACGACACGATCGTGAACGCCGGCGCGCAAGGCGCAATCGAGCTGTTCCACGGATACACCTATTCGGCGCACCCGCTCGCCGCCGCCGCCGCGATCGCGACGCAGGATCTGTATCGCCGTGAGGGGCTGTTCGAGCGCGCCAACGCACTCGCGCCGAAGTTCGAGGCCGCCGCACACGCGCTGCGCGGCGAAAAGCATGTCAAGGATGTGCGCAATCTCGGCCTCGTTGCCGGCATCGAACTCAATTCGCGTGACGGCGCGCCGGGCGCGCGCGCTTACGAGGTTTTCGTGAAGTGCTTCGAGGCAGGTGTGCTGATCCGCTTCACGGGCGACATTCTCGCGTTCTCGCCGCCGCTCATCGTGACGGAAGAGGAAATCGCGCGCCTGTTCGGCACGGTGCGCGACGTGCTGGCCACGGTGCAGTAATGCGCTAAAGCGCGAGCCATCGCTCGCGCCGGCTTTCCGCCTGCTTTCATTTGGCAATACGCCGCAAGGGCGGCCCGGGTTCGGGCCGCCTTTTCTTTTTTCGGCCGCCAGGTTCCGCAGCCGGACGCGCGAGGGACCGGGATCAAGCACGGAACACGCCATCGGCGTATTGTTGCCCTATCCGCCATAGCAATCGCGATTGCGGCGCGTGCGCATCGACCGACGTGCGCTGCGCCAGGAGGGAATCTCATGAAGATGCCAGTCCGTATCGGCACGCATATCGAGGGCATCCACTGGATCGCCGAATATGTGGAAGCGACGCATCAAATCCGCGTGTTCCGCGACGGCCGCATGGTCGATACGATCCCCGCGCCCGCAGCCATGTTCGGCGAAGAGCGCGACGCGGGTTCGGCCAGCGACGCCGCGAGCCGCGCCGAGGAAGCCGCCCTGCTCGCCTGTCTGCGCCGCTATGTCGCCGACGTGCAGCCTGAAGAATAGGACTCTTGAGCATTGCCCCTGCCGATTCCCCTTCTCGCAAGGAGCGCGCGCCGATGAACGAGCGCAACGATCACTTCTCGCCCCAGCTCATCGAAACCGACGCGCTCATCATCGGCGCGGGACCGGTGGGACTCTTCCAGGTGTTCGAACTCGGTCTGATGGAAATACACGCGCACATAGTGGATTCGCTGCCCGTGGTCGGCGGCCAGTGCGCCGAGCTTTACCCCGACAAGCCGATCTACGACATTCCGGCGGTGCTGATGTGCACCGGACAACAGCTCGTGGATGCGCTGATGAAACAGATCGAGCCTTTCGGCGCGACGTTCCACCTCGGCCAGGAAGTGCAGATCGTCGAGCCGCGCGCGGACGGCCGCTTTTTCGTGCAGACGAGCAAGGGTACGCAGTTTCTTGCGAAAACGGTGTTCATCGCGGCGGGCGTGGGCTCGTTCCAGCCGCGCACGCTCAAGCTGAGCGGCATCGAGCGATACCGCGACACGCAACTGTTTTATCGCGTACGCGATCTCGAACGCTTTCGCGACAAGGACATCGTGGTGTGCGGCGGCGGGGATTCGGCGCTCGACTGGGCGCTGCAACTCGTGGACGTCGCGCAGAGCGTGATCCTGCTGCATCGGCGCGAGGGCTATCGCGCGGCGCCGGCAACGGTCGCGAAAATGCACGCGCTATGCGAGGAATGGCGCATGCAGTCGATCGTCGGCCAACTGACCGGCTTCGACGACGAAGGCGGCAAGCTCACGCGCATCAAGGTGACGGGCGGCGACGGCGTCACGCGCTCGCTGGAACTCGACTACGTGCTCGTGTTTTACGGTTTGTCGCCGCAACTCGGGCCCATCGCGCAATGGGGCCTTGAAATCGAGCGCAAGCAGTTGCCGGTGGATACGGCGCGCTTCGAAACGAACGTGCCGGGCATCTTTGCCGTCGGCGATATCAACACGTATCCGGGCAAGAAGAAGCTAATTCTTTCAGGTTTTCACGAAGCCGCGCTCGCCGCATTCGGCGCCGCGCATCATGTGTTTCCCGAGAAGAAAATCCATCTGCAGTACACAACGACCAGCACGCGCCTGCACAAGGTGCTCGGCGTGGAGTCGCCGGTGTTCGACTGAACGCGGGGCGAGTGCCCCGCGTTCAGTCGAACGGCCTGCTTAAGCCTGTTCAGCGTCCTGCTCGCGGAAGATGCGGTCTGCCAGATGGAACGCCGAGTTCGCCGCCGGCACGCCGCAATAGATCGCGGTTTGCAGCAGCACTTCCTTGATTTCGTCGCGCGTGACGCCATTGTTGCGCGCGGCGCGCAAATGCAGCGCGAGTTCCTCGCTGCGGTTGAGCGCCACCATCATTGCGATCGTCAGCAAGCTGCGCGTGTGGCGCGGCAAGCCATCGCGCGTCCAGATCTCGCCCCATGCATAGCGCGAAATGAAATTCTGGAATTCCTCGGTCACTTCCGTACGGTTGGCAAGCGAGCGATCGACGTGCGCGTCGCCCAGCACCGCGCGGCGCACTTTTATGCCCGCTTCGTAGCGTTCTTCGTCGTTCATCACGCCTCCAGCAGGAAATCGACCACGATCTTGTTGTACTCGTCCGCCAGTTCGACGTTCGAGATATGCGCGGCGTTGAGTTCGACATAGCGCGCACCGGGCACCGACTCGGCCAGTTCGCGGCCCTGTGCGGGTGTTGCGGCCAGATCGTGCGTGCCGGAGATCACGAGCGTGCGCGCCTTGATCGACGGCGCCTCGCCGCGCAGGTCGGCGGCGTTGATCGCTTCGCAGTTCGAAGCATAGCCGTCCTTGTCGGTATGCACGAACACGTCGCGCACTTGCGACATCACGAGCGCATTGTTCGCGATGAATTCCGGCGTGTACCAGCGCGGCAGCACGGCGTCGGCGAGCGCGAGCATGCCTTCGCTGCGAGCCTTCGCTGCGCGCGGCACCCACACTTCCGGCGAGCCGATTTTCGCGGCCGTGTTGCAGAGTACCAGGCGATCGATACGGTTGGCGTAACGCGCGCCGAGGCCGACGCCGGTCAGACCGCCCATCGAAACGCCCGCGAAGTGCGCGCGCTCGATGCCGAGCTGGTCCATCAGGCCGATCACGTCGCCGGTCAGTTGCTCGATCGTGTACGGGCCCTGCGGCGCTGCCGAGTGGCCGTGGCCGCGCGTGTCGTAGCGCAGCACGCGGAAGTGCTTCGTGAACGCCGTGATTTGCGGCGTCCACATCGACACGTCGCTACCAAGCGAATTCGACAGGACCACCCATGGCGCCGAGCGGTTCTCCGTACCGTCGATGCGGTAGAACAAATGCGTGTCGTTGACGGCTGCGTAAGGCATGCGTGTTACTCCTCGTGTGTCTTCTATGATCAATGGGACGGGCGTTGTTTTGCACTCGCTTCGTACGATGCGACTACCGCGTCGACGAAAGCGTGCGCCTGCCCCACGTAGTTGGCCGGATCGAGCAGCGCCTTGAGGCGCGCTTCGTCCAGATGTCGCGTAACGGCGGGATCCTCCGCGAGGACTTCATACAACGTGCGGCCGCTTTGCACCGCCGATTTCGATGCGTGCTCAACGAGATGATGCGCGTCCAGACGCCCGATCTGGTCGCCGAGCGCGAGCATCACGGCTTCGCCGAGAATGAGTCCGTGCGTGATGTCGAGATTCGCCGCGAGCCGTTCGGGCCGCACTTCGAGTCCAGCCGTGATTTGTTCGATCTGCGCGAGCGCGCCGCCGGCGAGGCGCGCGAGATCGGGCAGCGCATCCCACTCCGCTTGCCAGCCGCCGAGCGCGCGCTCGTGTTCCTGAACCATGCCCGCGAACACCGTTGCCACAAGGCCAGGCGCGCGCGTGGCAGCCGTCAGGACGGCTGCGCAACCCACGGGATTGCGTTTGTGCGGCATGGTCGAAGAACCACCCTTGCCCGCCGCCGCCGGTTCGCCCAGCTCACTGACTTCGGTCTGCATTTGCAGGGAGATGTCACGCGCGATCTTGCCGAGCGTGCCGATGAGCATGCCGAAGAACGACGCGGCTTCGGCAATGCGGTCGCGCTGCGTGTGCCACGGCAGCGCAGGCGACGCGAGGCCGAGTTCTTGCGCGAGCGCGGCGCTCACCTTCGGCGCCGCGTCGCGCAAACTTGCGAGCGTGCCAGCCGCGCCGCCGAACTGCAGCACGAGCGCGCGCTCGCGCAGCGCGGCGAGTCGTTCTCGATGGCGCAGCATGGCGTCGAGCCATTGCGCGAACTTCATTCCGAGCGTGATGGGCAGCGCCTGCTGGAGCCACGTGCGGCCTACCGCCGGCGTCGCGCGATGCGTGCGCGCGAGGTCCGCGAGCGTCGCGCAGAGCGCATCGATACCTCGCTCGATCAGCGCAAATGCATCGCGCAACTGCAGCACGGTAGCCGTATCGATGATGTCCTGGCTCGTTGCGCCCCAGTGAACGTATTTGGCGGCTTCAGCGTCGGCGGCCTTCACGCGCGCCGTGAGCTGCTTGACGAGCGGGATCGCCAGATTGCCGCCCAGCGCCGCGTCGCGTGCGAGCGCCGGCGCGTCGAGCTGGTCCGCCGCGCAAGCCCGGGCGATCGCGGCCACCGCCGACTGCGGAATCACGCCATGCGCAGCGGAGGCGCGCGCGAGCGCCGCCTCGACGTCCAGCATGCGTTGCAGCGTGGCTTCGGGAGACCAGACCGCATTCATCGGCTCGGTCCCGCAGATCAGGCTCGTGAGGCGTTCAATCATGGAGTGTGGCGCGTAGAAATAAGCAGGCGTTCAGAGAGTACCGATGGAACGAAGCGGGCGCGGCAACCGTCGACGAATGCCGACGGTTGCCGCGCCACGCACGTGCGAACGACGCACGTCGACAAACAGTTTACGCTGCGCGACGGTTTTGCGTCGCGTCGATCAGCGGCACGCCGGCAAGCTTCTGCAGCGCGTCGAAGTCGATGTCCGAATAGATCTCGCGCACGGCGAGGCCTTCGGGCGTCACGTCGAACGCAGCGAGGTCCGTATAGATGCGGCCCACGCAGCCCACGCCCGTGACCGGGTACGAGCATTCGCTCACGAGCTTGCTTTCGCCTTGCTTGGTCAGCAGTTCCATCATGACGAACACCTGCTTCGCGCCGAGTGCGAGGTCCATCGCGCCGCCCACCGCCGGAATCGCGTCGGGCGCGCCGGTGTGCCAGTTCGCGAGGTCGCCCCCCACCGACACCTGGAATGCGCCGAGCACGCAGTAGTCCAGGTGGCCGCCGCGCATCATCGCGAACGAGTCGGCGTGATGGAAGTAGGCGCCGCCGGTGAGCAGCGTCACGTGCTGCTTGCCTGCGTTGATCAGTTCGTCGTCTTCCCGTCCGGGCGCGGGCGCCGGGCCCATGCCGAGCAGGCCGTTCTCGCTGTGCAGGAAAATTTCCTTGCTCGGATCGAGGTGGTTGGCCACCAGCGTCGGGACGCCGATGCCGAGATTCACATACGCGCCTTCGGGAATGTCTGCGGCCACGCGCTTGGCCATTTCATCGCGATTCAGTCGTTTCATTGCCTCTCTCCGTTCCTTCAGGCTGCCTGGCCGCCATGCTGCACGTGCGCTTGATGGGCCGCTTGCGGCACCTCAACGACGCGCTGCACGAAAATGCCGGGGGTCACGATCACTTCAGGATCGAGCTCGCCGAGCGGCACGACTTCCGAAACCTGGGCAATGGCGACCTTCGCCGCGCTCGCCATGATCGGGCCGAAATTGCGCGCCGTCTTGCGATAGACGAGGTTGCCCCAGCGATCGCCCTTATACGCCTTGATGAGCGCGAAGTCGGCGTGCAGCGGCGCTTCGAGCACGTAGTGGCGGCCGTCGATCAGGCGCGTTTCCTTGCCTTCGGCCAGCTTCGTGCCGTAGCCCGTAGGTGTGAAGAAGCCGCCGATGCCGGCGCCCGCGGCGCGGATGCGCTCGGCCAGGTTGCCCTGCGGCACGAGTTCGAGCTCGATTTCGCCGGCGCGATAGAGCGCGTCGAACACATACGAGTCGGTCTGGCGCGGGAACGAGCAGATGATCTTGCGCACACGCTTCGCCTTGAGCAGCGCGGCAAGACCAATGTCGCCGTTGCCTGCGTTGTTGTTGACGATGGTGAGGTCGCGCGCGCCCTGCTCGATGAGCGCGTCGATCAGTTCGGCGGGCATACCGGCCGTGCCGAAGCCGCCGATCATCACCGTGGCGCCGTCATGCACATCGGCCACGGCGGCTTGAAGCGAGTCGAAAATCTTGTTGATCATGCCTGTTCCTGAAAGCGATGCGCATCGCGGAAGGTCCACGTCACTCGATCGCGAAAAGTTCTATATACGAACACTGATTCGTTTAGCGAACGTCCAGCGCATTATCGGAGTGGATTCAAGCGCTTGTCAAGGCGGGTCTACCCACGGGGTGCCCACACAGGCAATCTACTTCATGTCTGCGCTGGTACGCGCGGACTCGTGCATGGACGCACTTTTTGCCGCGCTTTCAGGGTAGCTTGGGCCGTGGGCACATACCCCAATATCCAGAATTCCAATTCGTCGACTAGTCTTTATCTGATTTCGACATAGTGCCGCGCCGCCCTCGCCTTCATGCAAGACCTCGATCTGAATCTCATCCCCTTCCTCGTGGCCATGGAGGAAACGCGCAATGTGAGCCGCGCCGCCGAGCGGCTCGGCGTGAGCCAGCCGCGCGTGAGCACGGCGCTCGGCAAGCTGCGCGAGTATTTCGGCGATCCGCTCTTCGTGCGCACCTCGCGCGGCATGGAGCCCACGCCGCGCGCGCTCGGCCTCATTCCCGCCGCGCGCGACGCGCTGGTGCGTATTGAGAAGGGCATGCTGCAAGCGCAGGACTTCGATCCCGCCACGAGCACCCACACCTTTTCCATCGCACTCTCCGATGTCGGCGAGATCGTGTTTCTTCCACGCCTCCTGCAGGTGTTCGCCCAACGCGCACCGAAGGCAAACCTGCGTTCGGTGTCGTTGCCGCCAAGCCAGGTCGAGCGCGGCCTCGAGTCGGGCGACATCGATCTCGCGGTCGGCTATTTCCCCGATCTCGGCGGCAACAACTTCTTCCAGCAGCGCCTCTTCACGCACCGCTTCATCTGCATGATGCGCAGCGGCCATCCGCTTGCGGGCAAAGCCATGACGATCGAGCAGTTTCTCGCCATGGGCCATGCCGTCGTGCGCGCCGAAGGGCGCAGCCAGGAAGTGCTGGAACAGTATCTGGAGAAGCGGCGCATGCGCCGCCGCGCGGTGCTCGAAACGCCTCACTTCATGAGCTTGCCGTTCATTCTCACGCGCTCCGACCTCATCGCGACCGTGCCTCATGCGATCGGCTTCGCCTACGTGTCCGAGCATGCATCGATCACGCTCGTCGAGCCTCCGCTGCCATTGCCGCGCTTCGATCTCAAGCAGCACTGGCATCGCAAGTATCACAACGCGCCGCGCGGCGAATGGCTGCGCAGCGTCGTGGCGGAACTCTTCAACGACGCCCTGGACGAATGGCCAAAATGATGCGCCCTCGCACCGGGCGCGATAAAACATGAAACAATGGGCGCTCGTGGAGCACGCCAAAGCGACGTCGCGCCACATGACAGGAGCCCATGCATGAGCGAAGAAAAAAAGGCCGGAAAAGCAAAGCCACGCAAGAGCGCAACGAGCGCTGCCGTAGCGTCCAACACGCGCCCGTCACGCGCCGAAGCCGAGGACGCCGTGCGCGTACTGCTGCGCTGGGCCGGGGACGACCCCGCTCGCGAAGGGCTGATCGATACGCCGGGCCGCGTCGTGCGTGCCTATGAGGAGTTCTTCGCGGGCTATGAGGTCGATCCACGCGAAATCCTGTCGCGCACCTTCTCGGAGGTGGACGGCTACGACGAAATGATCGTGTTGAAGGACATTCGCTTCGAGAGCTACTGCGAACATCACATGGTGCCGATCATCGGGCGCGCGCACGTGGCGTATCTCCCGGAGCACCGCGTGGTAGGCATCTCGAAGCTTGCGCGCCTCGTCGACGCATTCGCGAAGCGCCTGCAGATCCAGGAGAAGATGACCGCGCAGATCGCCGACACGCTCAATGAAATCCTGCAGCCCAAGGGCGTGGGCGTGATACTCGAAGCGGCGCATCAATGCATGTCCACGCGCGGGGTGCACAAGGCAGGCGTGGAGATGGTGACGTCGCGCATGCTCGGCACGTTCCGCACCGACCCTTCCACGCGCCGCGAGTTTCTCGCGATCGTCGGCAATTCAAGCTCGATGAGCGTCGCGAATACCTGAATACCCCGCACGCGGAAAACGAACGGGACGGCATGTCCCGTTCGCCTCCTCACTTCATCGGGCCTTCGTCGCCCCGCTCGATCTCGCGAATCTTGCCCTGGCGCACGCTGCTGCCCGGCGGCACGCTATGCGTGAGCCACACGTTGCCGCCAATCACGGAGCCGCGCCCGATCGTCACGCGGCCGAGAATCGTCGCGCCCGCATAGATCACCACGTCGTCCTCGACGATCGGATGGCGCGCATTGCCCTTCACGAGCGCCCCGTCGAGGTCGGCGGCGAAGCTCTTCGCACCGAGCGTCACGGCCTGATACACGCGCACGCGCTCGCCGATGATCGCCGTCTCGCCGATCACGACGCCCGTGCCGTGATCGATGAAGAAGCTCGATCCGATCTGCGCACCCGGGTGAATGTCGATGCCCGTGGCCGAATGCGCGATCTCATTGATGAAACGCGCGAGCAGCGGCACGCCGAGGCGATGCAGCGCATGCGCTAGCCGATGATGCGTCATGGCCCACACGCCCGGATAGCACAGCAGGATCTCGGTGATGTGCTGCGCGGCCGGGTCGCCCGTGAACGCCGCCTGAATGTCGCTCACGAGCAGCGCGCGAATATCGGGCAGTTGCCGGCCGAACTCGCGCGCGACTTCGAATGCGCGCACGCGCAGTTCGTCGTCGCTCGCCTGCGAGTTTTCCGGCAGGAAGCGCAACGCGCGGCGAATCTGCTCGGCAAGCAGCCGCAGGGTGCTGTCGAGCGTATGACCGACGTAGTAGTCGATGCTCTCGTCGGTCAGGTCGGGCGCGCCGTAGTGCGTGGGAAAGAGCGCGGCGCGTAGGCCCGCCACGATGTTGACGACCGCGTCGCGCGACGGCAATTCGCGAATGCCGAGTGGATGGCGCGTGCGGTGCCGTTCTTCACGCGACGCACGCAGATCGGCAACGATCTGTTCCAGGCCCCAGTCGGGGGAAGCAGCTTTGGACATGGTGATGCGGCAGCAGACGCAAGGTCTGCGCAGGAGTGAGTGTATCGACCCCAGAGATTACCGCGTTTTGCGCGAGTTCGCCGAAGCGCTCTCGGCGGGCGACGCCCGCAGGGCGCGCGCGTTCACAGCGTGACCGTGCTCGCGTCGATCCAGCGCACGGCCCAGTCGCGCGCATGGGCGATAGCGGCCGCTTCATCGGCGAAGCGCAAATCGGCAGGGAAAAACCGGTTGGCGACGAGTTCGCCATCGCTCGATCGCGATATCACCACATAAGGTTGATATGTGCCGTCACCGGCGCGCGCCGGTGCGCAATTCAGCAAATAGCCACGATGCGTAAATGCAGCGTCGAAGTGCATGTGTGTCACCCGCCCTGACTGCCTCGTCCATTTTTTGTGGCGCGTGCATTCAGGATCGTGTGGCAAAGCCACGCCATGGGCCCTCGCCCGGCCCATTAATCGAAAGCGCGCCAACTCGTTGAAAGAGGATCATACTCCTGGGAAAAAGGCCAAACCAACGAAAAAAATGCAAAATCGCTGGAGGCGTTCTCCTGGCGAACCGGCTTGCTTTTCACCCCGATTCAAGGGTGCGGCGCTGCAGCGGAACAGCGTTTGCGGACTTGCCTGCTGAACGCAGGCACCCCGATCTTCCAAGGAGGAAGAATCATGAATCGTCCCGACGACATGCAAAAAGCGAATGTGGGAGACGTGAGCGCGTCGCCGTCGCGGCCGCGCAGCGCCGAACTCCACAACGACCGCACGCACGATAGCTCGGTCGACACCGATGGCAAGAACCGCGAAGCTGCGCGCCTCGCGGGCGATGGCTACATCTGCCCGGACGAAGTGACGACCACGAACGCCACGCTCGTCAACAGCGTGCCCGAAGCCGGGGACGGCCTGGCGGGCTTTGACAGCCGCAAGGACGTGCACCGGCTGCCGATCGCGCTCGAGTCCGGATACGAACTCGTCGACCTCGGCATGAGCGCGCCTGAAGCGCCCAGCGACTTCTACGACTGGCAGCGCGACGCCGAGCGCGAAGCGGGTGTGCGCCGCAGCCCCGGGCGCCTGCACTTCGCGCTCAACCACATGCGGCCGACGCGCGTGATCGAGCTGCTGCGCAAGCCCTGAACGATGGTTCGCCGCCCGTTGTGCGGCGAACCATTTGCGATTATCCAGGCGATATCGACGCACTGGCGGATTCAGCCAGTATTCAGTCGAGTGCGGTTAAAAGTGGAAATGAAAAGCCTGAAAATAAATGAAAGCGGATAAATCGACGGCATTATCGCGGCGAGATGCACGCTTTTGCCGCTTTCGAAATGCCGCCCAGCTTTATTTCAGTGCCGGTGCAATGCTTTGGTGCAGACCGGTGCGCTTGTTCAGGAAATGCAGAAATTCTCTCCAATGTCACCGAAATCCGACAGAAATGACCCCACAAGGCGGAAGGATTGCAGACGAGGGGGGATCGGATAAGAATTTAGTGATAAATTCTTACATCATAAGAAGCGAGGAGCGAGTGTCTGAGGGCTTGCCCCGCGATCTCGCCCAGCGCTGATGGAGAGTGTTGAACGTGCCTCTACATTTTATTGAGCAGATGTCGCCCGTGCTCGACGCGCCCGAAGAGGCAGCGTGGTTCGACGCGGTGGCGAAGCTCGCCAGTTCGTGGGGATTCAGCCAGCTCATGCTGGCTATCCTGCCGCGCCCGGGCATGAGGCTCGAGGACGCGTTTATCCGCACGAACTATTCGGCCGCCTGGCGGCAGACGTACAACGACCACGGCATGGCCTACTTCGACCCTACCGTGTCGCATTGCACAACGCGCTCGGCGCCGCTCATCTGGTCGCCGGAGCTTTTCGCGACCGAGCAGCAACAATCGATGTATGAGGAGGCCCGCTCGTACGGGCTGCGCGCAGGCATCACGCTGCCGATCCATGGCCCGCGCCAGGAAGTGGGCATGCTGTGCTTCGTCAACGACGCCAATCCCACGGACAACTTCTGGGAGGACGTGAACCGCGCGTTGCCGAATCTCGTGCTGCTGCGCGATCTCGTGCTGGACACGAGCCAGCGGCACCTGAACGACCACGCCCAGTCGCTGATTCCCAAGCTCACGCCACGGGAAAAGGAATGCCTCAAGTGGACTGCGCTAGGCAAGTCCACTTGGGAAATTTCTCACATCCTGAATTGCTCTGAGGCCGTCGTGAACTTCCACATGAAGAACATTCGCGGGAAGTTCGGCGTCAACTCACGGCGGGCGGCCGCCGTGATTGCGACGCAGATGGGTCTTATTGACCCGGGCTAAGCACCATCGGTGCTTCGCCGCGCAACACGCGCTCGGCACGGCCAAGGTCGCCGTCCGAAATCGTCTTGTTGAAATACAGCCCGAGCAGGATCGACACCGGCGGCGGAATCTCCGCGCCCGACTCGAACCGGCTGCCGCGCGACTGCGTCACGCCGAAGCGCGCCCAGAAGCGGCGCTGGCTTTCTTTCTTCTTCTTCCGATACGCAATGATCAGGACGCGGTCGACGACCGAAGACAAATCTCCGGAGGACGACATGGTGCTCGCACCCGAGTGCCATTGATTGCCCATAAGTTCCATGATGACTCTCGCTGTCAGATATGCCTGATGAGTGACTGCCGCGGAACTGATTCTCCTTAAGAGGCCCTATCTGCGCACCTACCTATCTAGATAGGTGTTTTTTTATATTCATAACGCATAGCTTTCGAACCGTACTGCCGCGCTTCCACACAAATCGGGAGAGTTGTCATGCAAGCTGCGATACGGATCGGACAGAGACAGGATTTCGACAATGAGGACATCAATGAGATGTACCGGCTGCGCGCGCGCGTGTTCCGCGACCGCATGGGCTGGGACATTCCTACCATCGCGGGGATGGAAATCGACGGCTACGACGCGCTCGGGCCCCATTACATGCTGATTCAGGACGGCACGGGCCACGTGCGCGGCTGCTGGCGCATGATGCCCACCGAGGGCCCGAACATGTTGCGCGACACCTTCCCGCAACTGCTCCAGGGCAAGGCTGCGCCCACGGCCCGCAACATCTGGGAGCTGAGCCGCTTCGCCATCGAGTCGGGCAACGACCAGGCTTTCGGCTTCGCCGACGTGACCATGAACGCGATGCGCGCCGTTGTCTCGTTCGCCGACCGCTCGGGCATCAGCAGCTATGTGACGGTCACCACGACGCCCATGGAGCGCCTGCTGCGCCGCACGGGCATCGAACTGACCCGGCTTGGCGCGCCGATGCGCATTGGCGTGGAAAATGCCGTCGCGCTGGAAATCGCGATGAGCCAGCAAACGCACCACGCGCTATTCGGCGCGATGGCGCACGCCGCTTGAGCGCGGCGCCGCGCAGAGACGGATTCGCGCAGGCTGGGTGCTGCGGATTTCCGCGCTCAGCGATGTGGACTGTTGTTTTTGTCTGACAAATTAAAAATAAACACCCTGGCGCGCCGCCTGAACCCAAACGTGCCCGGCCTTAATCGGCTTTGACCTCGTCGGCCCTCGGCTCGCCGCTTTTCTGCGCCACCGAGGCGCTCCGGCTGAAGCGGATGTGGGAAATGCGCCCCACGCACAGCGCCGCTGCGAGCGCCGCGCAGCCGGTCAGGCCGATTCCCAGATGGATTGCGTCGACCAGCACGTGGCGCACGGCATCGATCAGCGCCGCGCCGTCGAGCCCCGCCGCCTTCATCTGCGCAACCAGGCCCTCGCGCAGCGACGGGTCGATCAGCACGCGCGGATCGGCGAGCTGAGGCTGCCAGCGCTGCTGCAGTGGCGCGCCGATCACCGCCAGCGCATCCCCCACGCCGGCCGCATAGCGATGGTTGACGATCGTCGCCACGACGCTGGTGCCGAGCATGCCGCCAACCATGCGCGTAGATTGCAGCAAGGCGGTTGTAATGCCGAAGCGCTCGCGCCCGGCAATCTCCTGGCCGAACACGTTCAGATTGTTCAGGATGAAGCCGAGCCCGATACCCACGGCCGACATCGCCAGCTCGAGCCAGAGGTGCTCCGTGTTTCGGGACGCGAAGGCAAGACCGGCGGATGCCGCGACCAGCAGACTGAAGCCGACCGTCAGAATCGTCGTGGGCTTGCGCAGCCGGATCACGATACGCGTATTGATCAGGCTGCCTAGCGCGATACAGGCGGCGATCGGCGTGGCGAGCAGGCCCGCCTGCTGGGGCGACAGCCCGAAGCCGCCCTGCAGGAGCAGCGGCGCGAAAAAGATCAGCGAGAACATCACGAAGCCCGAGAGCGTCGAGAGCGTAAATAGCGTCACGAGCTGCGGATCGCGGAACAGGTCGAGCGGAATGATCGGGTGCGTCGCGCGGCGTTCGCAGGCGAGCAATAGCGCAGCGCCGGCGAGTACCGCCACCGCCAGCGCGGCGTTGCCCGTCGTCAGGCCGCTCTTGGGCACCGCCTCGATCAAGGTCTGGAACGCGCCCAGCACCAGCGCGACGAGCGCGGCACCCGTCCAGTCGATGCGCACGTCGCCGGTACGCGCCGGCTGGTAGCGCGGCAGATGCGCCCAGATGAAATAAAGTGCAAGCACGCCAACCGGCAGATTGACGAGAAAGGTCGAGCGCCAGCCAAAATGCTCACTGAGCCAGCCACCCAGCGACGGCCCCGCCGCCGTGCCGATGCCGTAGGCGGCCGCCATGACGACCTGCCAGCGCACCCGCGCGCGCGGGTCGGGAAAGAGATCGGGAATCGAGGCGAACGCCGTGCCCACCATCATCCCGCCGCCTACGCCCTGCAACGCGCGCGCCGCCGCGAGAAAACGCATGTCGGTCGCGAGTCCGCACAGCACGGAGGCCACCGTGAACACGATCACGGCGGCAATCACGAAGCGCTTGCGGCCGAAGTAGTCGCCGAGCCGGCCGAACACGGGCACCGTCACGACCGAGGCCAGCAGGTAGGCGCTCGCGATCCAGGCATAGAACTCGAAGCCGTGCAGTTCGGCGACGATCGAGGGCAAAGCGGTGCTGACAACGGTTTGATCGAGTGCGACGAGCATGTTGACGAGGCCGATGCCGAGCATGGCCAGCAACGCGTCGCGAAACGGCAGGTTAGCGGAGGAAGATTTCACGGGAGGGAAGACTGCGCGCAGCGAAAAAGAGGCAACGATAGCGGTATGACGGTGCGCGTGCAACATGACGAAATAGCCAATGGAATCCTGGTGGCCCTGCGGTATTCCGACGCAACCCACTTGATCTTCCTTCCCGCTCCTTCCACATTTCATACAGTCCGACTGCATCTTTACTTGCGATCCATTAAGCTTTTCGACAGTCACGACACGCCGCGCCCACCTCGTCATGGCATCGCCCGAGGCCGCGCGATTTCTCGATCCCACTCACAGAGGAGGTCTTATGTATAAACGCATTCTTGTCGCCGTCGACGGCAGCGCCACGTCGCGCCGCGCGTTCGAAGCCGCGCTCGACCTGGCGAAGGCCATGGGCTCGACCCTGCAGCCGTATTACGTGATCGAGAACACGCCCATGTATTTCGACGCGCCCGGCTACGATCCTTCGATCCTGCGCAACCAGATGATCGCCCAGGGCAACGAACTCGCAGAGGACATGAACAAGGCGATGAGCGAGCGCGGCGTGCAAGGCGCCATGCTCACGGGCGAAGCCTCCTCGCTCGACGACGTCCCGACGCTCGTGCTCAACGCCGCGAAGACCGAAGGCTCCGACCTGATCGTCATGGGCACGCACGGCCGCCGCGGTTTCCAGCGCCTCATTCTCGGCAGCGTTGCCGAACGCTGCGTGCGGCAGTCCACCCTGCCTGTCCTCCTCATTCCGTCAGCCGCGGGAAATGCCGACCAGTAGTCACATTACGTGCACGCTGTTTTGCACGTTATTGAAGAGTCGCTTGCGCTCCGTCAGACGGCGCGCAAGCGCCTTCTGACAAGGCGCAACACCAAGCATCTCAAAAGCGCGTCACTTTGCCACCAATCTGAGATTCGACCCCGGTAGACAATGCCTGGACAGAGATCAAAGGAGCATTGTCGATGCTGAATCCTAACGTCGTTTCCCATACCACTGTGCGCCGCAGCAATCGCACGCCCGTGACGGCACCGCGCACGTCCACGCGCTGTTCGGTTTGCGCCATGCGGCACCTGTGCATGCCCCAGGGCCTCACCCTCGACGACCTGCCCAAACTCGAAGCGCTGATCTGCTCCGCGCGCAGCGTACGGCGCGGCGAAGCCGTGTACCGCGCCGGCGACGCGTTCGACAATCTCTACGTCGCGCGCTCCGGCTCGCTCAAGACGGTCATGGCGCATCGCGACGGCCGCGAGCAGGTCACCGGCTTGCGCCTGGCCGGCGACCCGCTCGGCCTCGACGGCATCAGCACGGGCTTTCACACCTGCAGCGCCGTGGCGCTCGAAGACAGCTCGGTCTGCATCATTCCCTACTCGGCGCTCAAGCATTTGTGCCGCGAAACCGGCGCCATGCAAGACCGGCTGCACCGCCTCATGAGCGAGCAGCTTATCCGCGAATCGTCGCAAATGATGGTGCTCGGCTCGCTCTCCGCCGACGAACGCGTCGCCGCGTTCCTGCTGGACGTGTCCGAGCGCAACGGCCAGCGCGGCTACTCGCACGCCGAGTTCAACCTGCGCATGACGCGTGAGGACATGGGCAGCTATCTCGGCATGACGCTCGAAACGGTAAGCCGCACCCTGTCGAGATTTCAAAAGCGCGGCCTGATCGACGCACAGGGCAAGCTGATCCGCATCATCGATCTCGAAGGTCTGCGGCACCTGTAATTCGCGGCAAACCCCGGGCGGCCCGGCCACCCGGGTTGCCCGTGCCGCGCCTCACCGGCGCGGCATCGCCGTTGGCACAACTCCTGCGCAGCGTTAAAGTCTCGTTCTACGCCTACGCAAGGAGAATCGCCGAAATGCCTCTCCCGCAATCGCCCACGCTCGCTGCTCGCCTTGAAGCGGCGCGCAGCGCCAGCGACGCGCTCTTCAACGTCGTCAAGCCCGAGTTTCTCTACGAGCGGCCTATTCGCGAACGTCACCGCATCGTGTTCTATATCGGTCATCTGGAAGCATTTGACCGTAACCTCTTCGACAAGCGTCTGTTCGATCTGCCCACCGCCGATGTGCGTCTCGACCAGCTGTTCGCATTCGGCATCGATCCCGTCGATGGCGGCCTGCCGACCGATACGCCCGCCGACTGGCCCGACCTCGCTGAAGTCCTGGCCTACGGACGCGACGCCCGCAGCCGCATCGACGCACAGCTCGCGACGCTCGACTTGCCGCCCGACGCCTCGAATCACGACACGCCGGGTCAGTTGCTGAATGTCGCAATCGAACATCGGCTCATGCATGTCGAAACACTCGCCTACATGCTCCACCAGTTGCCGTTCGAGCAAAAGCAGGCGCCCGCCGCCGCGGGCGTACTCGCCGACCCGCTCCATACGGTCGAGGCCGGGACCGTGCAGGTGCCCGCAGGCCGCACGGAACTCGGCATGACCGCCGAGCGTGGACTATTCGGCTGGGACAACGAGTTCGGCGAGCAGCAGGTCGACGTACCGGCATTCGAGATCGACCGCTACATGGTGACGAACGGCGCGTTTCTCGCATTCATCGAGGACGGCGGCTACAACAGGCGCGAACTCTGGAACGACGCCGACTGGTCCTGGAAGGAAAGCACGCATGTGGCGCACCCCGTGTTCTGGTCGCGCGGCCACGAAGGCTGGCGACTGCGCACGATGTTCGAAGACATCGTCTTGCCGCTTGCGTGGCCCGTGTACGTGAGCCACGCCGAAGCCAGCGCGTTTGCGCGCTGGCGCGGCATGGCGCTGCCGAGCGAGGCGCAGTGGCAGCGTGCGGCGCACGGTGCGCTGCCCGGCCACACCGACAACTTCGATTTCCGCAACTGGAACCCGGTGGCCGTCGATGCCACGCCCCACAGCGCCAGCACGTGGGGCGTAGAAGGCCTGTACGGCAACGGCTGGGAATGGACCTCCACGCTCTTCGGGCCGCTGCCCGGTTTCAAGGCGTTCCCGTTCTACGAGGGCTATTCGGCTAACTTCTTCGACGGTCAGCACTACGCAATGAAAGGCGGGTCGCCGCGCACCGCGCAATGCATGTTGCGGCCGACGTTCCGCAACTGGTTCCAGCCGCGCTACCAATACGTTTATGCGGGTTTTCGCTGCGTTCGGGATTGATCGATCCCCTTACTCAAACGCAAGCGCTGCAGCAGCGCGCGCCGTAACGAAGTCCAGGTCTGGGTGATGGGACCGCCGCCCCTCACCTAGCCTTTCCCCGCAGGAAAGCACGCTTCACGCATCCTCAATTTTCGCGCTCGCGAAAATCTCCCACACTTGCCATCACGCCTCTTCCGTACCGTTCGTACGGATTTGCGCCCCAACCGCGGCTCATGGCGCGGCATCAAAAATTCTGGAGACAGCATGAACAGCCATCCCCTGGACCTCGGCGGCAGCGCGCCGGGCGAAGCGCCACGCCGCCCGCTAACCGCGCAAGCCCCGCTTCAAAGCCCCCAAGGCGTCACGCTCAGCAGCTTCATGGACGACATGCCCGTGGGCGCGCTGCATCGCTTCGTGGTGTGGGTGATCGGCATTGGCCTTTTCTTCGACATGTACGAGATCTTTCTCGTCAGCTCGATCGGCGCCGCGCTGCAAAACGAGTATGGGCTCGACGCGCACAGCCTCGCGTTCAAGCTCCTGCTCGCCTCGGCCTTCGTCGGCATGTTTTTCGGTTCGCTCTTTCTCGGCAGTCTCGCCGACCGCATCGGCCGGCGCCGCGCCTTCCTGTTCACGCTCGTGTGGTACAGCGCGTTCTCGCTGTTCGCCGCATTCTCCGTGAATGCCACCATGCTCGTGGCCTGCCGCTTTCTGACCGGCGTGGGCGTAGGCGCGATCTATCCCGTGGCGGACACGTTCCTCTCGGAGATTCTGCCGAAAGAAAAGCGCGGCCGGCTCGCTGCGTGGGCCTATACGACCTCGTATGTCGCAGTGCCGCTGGTCGGCTTCCTCGCGGTCTGGCTCAACCCGCTGCACCTGGGCGGCATCGCGGGATGGCGCATCATTCTCGCCATCGGCAGCCTGGGCGCCCTGTTCGTGCTGGCCGTGCAGCATCGTCTGCCCGAAAGCCCACGCTGGCTGCTGGCGCAAGGCCGCGCGGACGAAGCCTATGCGATGCTGGGCCGCTTCGCGCAAAGCGCCGGCGCGCAGATGCCCAAGCGGTTCGCCGAGCCGCAAACGCGTCAGCACCCGCTGCGCCTCTCCGAGCGCATCGCCGTGCTGCGTCGTGCGCCTTATGACAAACGGTACCTCATGCTCGTCGTGTTTCACCTGTTCCAGGCCTTCGGCTACTACGGCTTCGGCACGCTTGCAGGCGTGGTCGTGAAAAGCCGCGGCATCGACGTAACCGGCAGCACGCTGTTCGTGGCGCTCTCGTTTCTCGGCTACCCGATCGGCTCGCTGCTCTCCGTGCCGCTGCTCAACTGGATCGAGCGTCGCACACTCGTGATCGCCTCGCTCATTTCCATTGCGATTTTCGGGCTTGGCTTCGCGTATTCCGGGCAGGCTGCGTTGATCGTATGCTTCGGCGTACTGACGACCTGTGCGTCGAATGTATTCAGCAACGCCTATCACGTGTACCAAGCCGAGATTTTCCCGGCCAGCGTGCGATCGACCGCAATCGGCAGCACGTACTCGCTCTCGCGCATCATGAGCAGCGCCCTGCCGTTCATCCTGTTGCCGGTGCTTACGCAGCACGGCCCGATCGCGATGTTCGGCGTGATCTCCGCCGCGCTGGCCATCGTCGCCGTCACCCTGCGTGCGCTTGGCCCGCTCACTACGCGCCGCAGCCAGGACGAGATCAATCCGGTCTGACCGGCTGGTACCTCGCGCGTTGCTCGATGATCGGGGCGGCCGCCGCATCATGCGGGGCCGCCCCGGTTGTCATTGCGCCGCGCGCGCCGACATGTAGTCGAACAGGCTCAAGATGTCCGAGCTCGGCGCGCTGTCCGCCTTCTTCCCCACCCACAGCGTGCGCGTGGCCCACGTGTCCGCCAGCTTGATCTTGACGACGCCGGCCTTGCCGCGCTCGTCGCTCACCGCGTCGCGCGGCAGCACGCCGATACCGAGCCCCGCTTCGATCATGCGGAACACACCGTCGAAGTTCGAAGCCTGGATGCGCAGCTTCAGCGACCGTTCGATGGCGAACGCCGCGTCCGTCATGCGCGCGAGCAGCGAGCTACCGTCGCTCAGGCCCACGTAGTCTTCGTCGAGCGTATCGGCGAAACGGATGACGTCGAGTTCGGCAAAGCGATGGTTGCGCGGCACGAGCAGCACGAGTTCGTCCCGGCGATAGAGCCGCCGCTCGATGCCGGGCGCGGGCACGTTGTCGGCGAACACCCCGAGGTCGGCCTTGCCTGCGCCGAGCGCCTCGACGATTTCGTGGCTCAGCCGTTCTTCGAGGCTGACCTTGATGCCTGGATGCTCATTCAGGAAGCACGCGAGGTCGACGGGCAGGAACTGCACGATCGCCGACGTATTCGCCCACATGCGCACATGCCCGCGCACACCGGCGGCGTAGTCGCTCATTTCGGTGGCCATGCGATTCACCTGATCGACCACGCGCGTGGCGTGCTCGAGCAGCGCGTGGCCCGCAGGCGTGAGGTCCACACCGCGCGCGCGGCGAATGAACAAGGCGCAATCGGTCACGCTTTCAAGCTCGGCAATGCGCTTGCTGACGGCCGAAAGCGTGAGCTGCCCGTGCTCGGCGGCCTTGGTGAGGCTGCCATGTTCCGCGACGAGCAGAAAGACCCGCAGCGACTGCAGATCGAAGTGAAGTGGATTGACCATGATGAATGGGGCAAGGCCGCGCGAGAGACGATTGTCCTGCATCGCGGGCTCGGGAGGAAGTACGGAGCGTGGGTGGAGAGGCGGACGTGCCGGAATGCACGTCCGCGTACCGGCCACGCGGGCCGGCGTGCTCGCCGCTGCGCCGGCGCCCCCCGGTTCAACGGCGAAAACTGGCGAAATGGCTGGGTCTGCCTAAATCAGCTCGGAGATTTCGATGAGGTTCAGGTCCGGGTCGCGCACATAAACGGAACGGATTTTCTGCGTCGCGCCTGTGCGCTCCACCGGACCTTCGACGATCGGCCAGTGCTTTTGCGCGAGATGCGCGATCACCGCGTCGAGCGGCACCGAAGCGATGAAGCACAGATCGAGCGCGCCCGGCACCGGCACATGCGCCTTCGGCTCGAATTCCGCGCCGCGCACATGCAGATTGATCTTCTGGTTGCCGAAACGAAACGCAAGCCGCCCCGCGCCGAAGGTTTCCAGCTGCATTTGCAGCACTTCCGTATAGAAGTGCTTCGTGGCCTCGGGGTCCACGCAGGTCAGCACCAGATGGTCGAGGTGGTCGATCAACGCCATTCTTCGCTCCTTGTCATGAGAATGCCCGTTGTACGGGCATGCCTTGCGTCAGTTCGGGAACCGGATGCAGGTCGAGTCGGCGGCCGGCCTTGAGAATCTGGCTCGGCACGTCGTGGCCGATCAGGCCAGGCAACAGCGCGGCGGCGTCGAGCACGGCGGCGAGATTGACACCGGTGTCGTAACCGTCGAGTTCGAGCATGTGCACGAGTTCTTCCGTGCACACGTTGCCACTCGCACCCGGCGCGTACGGACAGCCGCCCAGGCCGCCAAGCGAGGCGTCAAAGCGCACGATGCCCGCATCGAGCGCGGCGAGCGTATTGGCAAGCGCCATGCCGCGCGTATTGTGGAAATGCAGCGTAAGCTCGAGCGCACCAAACGCCTGCGAAGCGCGCTCGCACAGCGCACGCACCTGGGCCGGATACGCCATGCCGGTCGTATCGCACAGCGTGACGCCCTGCACGCCCAGTTCGGCGAAACGCCGCATCCAGCCGAGCACGTCTTCAACGGGCACGTCGCCTTCCATCGGGCATCCCATTGCTGTGGAGAGCGAAACATTGATCGCCACGCCCGTGCCGCGCACCGCATCGATCACGTCACGCAGCTGCGCGAACGACTGCTCGCGCGTCATGCGCAAGTTCGTGCAATTGTGGGTCTCGCTCACCGACATCACGAGATTCACTTCATTCACGTTGCACGACAGCGCGCGCTCCGCGCCGCGCACGTTCGGCACGAGCACCGTGTAGACCACGCCCGGCACGCGCTCGATGCCGTGCATCACCGCCTCGGCGTCGCGCAGCGCGGGAATCGCCTTGGGCGACGTGAACGAGGTCACCTCGATCTTCGCGTAGCCACATGCGCTCAGGCGATTGATCAGCGCGATCTTGTCGTCGGTGTCGATGAAGGCGCTTTCGTTCTGGAAGCCATCGCGTGTCGCGACTTCGTTGAGATACAGCACTTTGCCCTTGAAGCTTTCGTTATGTCCGATTCCCATCTTGCCGCTCTCCGTTCAGATCAGGCCGCGCTCGCGCCATGCTGCGCGCGTTGCGGCGTGCACGCCTATCGATTCCAGCACCGTGTCGGTATGCTCGCCGAGCTTCGGCGCGCTGCGCTCGATCGTGCCGGGTGTTGCGCACAGCTTGGGCACCACGCCCGGCACCTGCACCGCTGTGCCGTCGGGCAAGGTGTCGTCCACGATCATTTCGCGCGCCTGGTAATGCGGATCGGCCGCGATGTCCGCGACGTCGTAGATCCGCCCTGCCGGAATGCGCGCTTCGTTGAGCGCCGCGAGCACCTCGTCGAGCGTCTGGCGCGCGGTCCACTCGCCGATGGCGGCGTCGATGCGCTCGACCTGCGCGACCCGTCCGTCGTTCTGCGCGAGCGCGGGATCGTTGCCGAGGTCCGGGCGCCCGATCAGCTCCATCAGGCGCCGATAGATGCTGTCGCCGTTGCCCGCGATCAGCGCGTACTTGCCGTCGCTGCAGCGGTAGGCGTTGCTCGGCGCGATGCCGGGCAGGCTGCTGCCGGCCGGCTGGCGCACGGCGCCGAACACCGAATACTCGGGCAACAGGCTTTCCATCATGTTGAAGACCGACTCGTAGAGCGCGACGTCCACGACCTGACCCTTGCCGCCCTGCTGCTCGCGGTGCCGCAGCGCGAGCAGGATGCCGATCACGCCATGCAGCGCGGAGAGCGAATCGCCGATCGAGATGCCCACACGCACCGGCGTGCGCTCGGGCTCGCCACTCAGGTGGCGCAAGCCGCCCATCGCTTCGGCGACCACGCCGAAGCCGGGCCGGTCGCGATACGGTCCCGTCTGCCCATAGCCCGAGACGCGCAACATGATGAGGCCGGGGTTGATCGCGCTGAGTTCGTCCCAGCCGAGGCCCCAGCCTTCGAGCGTGCCGGGGCGGAAATTTTCGATCAGCACGTCGGTTTGCGCGACGAGACGGCGAATCACGTCCTGCCCTTCGGGCGTACGCAGATCGAGCGTGATGGACTCCTTGTTACGCGACTGCGCGGCCCACCAGACCGACGTGCCGTCGTGCAGCAGACGCCACTTGCGCAGCGGATCGCCCACGCCGGGCGGCTCCACCTTGATGACGCTCGCGCCGAATTCGGCGAGCATGCGGCCGGCAAACGGACCCGCGATGAGCTGCCCGAGCTCCAGCACGCGGATTCCTTCGAGTGGTCGTGGCATGGCTGTGTCTCCTCACTGACTGCGACTGACTGTGGGAGACATGATGAACCCGACCGCACCCTTTGATAATCGATGCTTGCTCAATCTGGCTTGAGCAAATGGAAAGGCTGCGAGAGCACTGGAAGCGCCGGTCGGTTTCTCATCCTGCTCGGCATTGCTGTGAATTTCCTCATCGGAAAGTCAGTTGGCGAATCGGGCAAACCACCCTGACGCCCGGTGCGCGACAATACACGTACTGCCCCTCTTTCGCTCAGGCCGGAAACCATGCACGTCGTTTTTCTCGATCGCGCGACACTCGCGCCCCAGACGCAGCTTCGCCCGCTGCCTTTCGATCACACACTGGAAACGTTCGAGCGCACCGCGCCCGAAGAAGTCGCCGCACGCATCCGCAACGCCGACATCGTCATCACGAACAAGGCGCGCATCACTGAAGAGGCGCTGGCCGGCGCGACACGCCTGCGCATGATCGCCATCGCGGCCACGGGCACGGACAACGTCGATCTGCCTGCGTGCGCGGCGCGCGGCATCGTCGTGAGCAACGTGCGCGACTACGCCGGCAACAGCGTGCCGGAGCATACGTTCGCGCTGATATTCGCGCTGCGCCGCAGCCTGGCCGCGTATCGCGACGCCGTGCGCGCCGGCCGCTGGCTCGAATCGGGGCAGTTCTGCTTTTTCGATTATCCGATCCGCAATCTCGCGGGCTCGACGCTCGGCGTCATTGGTGACGGCGCACTCGGGCAAGCGGTCGCACAAATGGGGCGCGCGCTCGGCCTGCGCGTGCGGTTCGCCGCGCGCAAAACGCGCAACGACGCGCAAGCGGGCTATGTGCCGCTCGAAACGCTGCTAGAGGAAAGCGACATCATCACGCTGCACTGTCCGCTGACGGCGGAAACACGCGATCTGATCGACGCCACGGCGTTCGCGCGCATGAAGCGGCGGCCCTTGCTGATCAACACGGCGCGTGGGGGACTCGTGAATGAAGCGGCGTTGGTGGACGCACTGCAATCCGGCGCGATTTCAGGCGCGGGTTTCGATGTCGTGACGCAGGAACCGCTGCCTGCCGATCATCCGTTCCAGGCCATCGTCTCGCACCCGGCGTTCATCCTCACACCCCACGTTGCGTGGGCGAGCGATGAAGCCATGCAGGCGCTTGCGGATCAACTCGTCGAGAATATTGCGGCTTATTACGAAGGCAAGCCGCGCAATGGGGTCACTGCGGGGGTCACTGCGGGGGTCACTGCGGTAGTGACCGCGCGTTGAGCGCAAGGCGCGGCAATCGCATCGGGATTGCCTGCGCCTGAAACATCAGGCCATTTCCGGCTGCTTCGCGTGCCAAAATTCATCGACGGCTTGCTTGGCCGACTGCTCGACCACGCTGAGCGCCATCAGCACATCGATCTTCAGCTTGGGAATGGCAAGCTCCACGGAAGGCAGCTTCGCCGTTTCCACTTGTGCATCGACACCTTCCATAACCGCGCGGCACAGCCATTGCGTGTCCGTCGCGTCTGCTTTCGCATCGACAGTGACTCGAAAGCCACGATACTCGACTGCCATATACTTCTCCCAAAACCTGACAAAACGTAATGCTCGCCCCGCCGGACGGCGGCGGTAAGGGGGCGACTATATCACCTCTTTCGTGATGCTTCAGCGAGGTCCGCAGGAAGTCATGAAGCATTCACGAAAAAAACCGCGCCCGCATTCACGCCCTGTTTTAAAGGGCAATTCTGCGGGCGCACCAGCAATCGGGTCAGTTCGGAGTTCTGTCCATCAGCTCGCGAGCGTGGCTCGCATCGAAGCCTGCCGCATTGTGCGCCAACCCACGATCGCGAGCGAAACACCCGAGATCACGGCGGCGACCGAAACGTAATACGCGGGCGCGAGCGTATCGCCCGTTACGTGAATCAGCACTTCGGCAATCGTCGGCGCGAAGCCGCCAAAGAGCGTCACACCAACGCTATACGCGATGGAAAGCCCCGCCGAGCGCACGCGCACGGGAAAGATTTCCGACATCAACGCGGGCATCGGGCCCGAATAGGCTGCCTTGAAGATCCCCGCCGCGCCCTGGAGCACGAGCAGCCAGCCAAGCGTGGGGTGGCGCTGCAAGAGCGCGAACATCGGATAGGTGAGCGAAGCAAGCAGGATCGACGTGGTCAGCATGATGCGAATGCGCCCGATGCGGTCCGAGAGCGCACCCATGACCGGCGAGAGCACGAACTGCAGGCCGCCATTGAGCACGACCACGCCGAACGACGTCGCCGCCGCCATATGGAGCTGCTTCACCGCGTACATCGGCATGTAGAGCTGGAGGATATACACGCCGACGGTGGACTGCGCAACGATGCCCACCGCAAGCAGCAGGTTCACCCATTGGCGGCCGAGCCCCGGCTCCTTCGTTGCGTGCGCATCTTGTGTGCTCTGCGCCTGCTGGTTCGCGAGGAATTCGGGCGTCTCGTCCAGATGCGAGCGGATATACCAGCCCACAGGCCCGAGCACGAGCCCGAAGAAGAACGGCACGCGCCAGCCCCACGCCTGCAGTTGCTCGGGCGGCAGCCACCATGCGAGCACGCCGCCGAACGACGCCGCGAGAATCGCCGCCGCGCCCTGGCTCGCGAACTGCCAGCTCGCGTAGTAGCCGCGCTTTGCGGCGCTGTGCTCGACCATGAACGCCGTCGCGCTGCCGAATTCGCCGCCCACCGCGAAGCCCTGCACGAGTCGCGCAAGCAGGATCAGAAGCGGCGCCGCGATGCCAATCGACGCATACGGCGGCATGACCGCCATGGCGAGCGTGCCGGCCATCATGAGCGCGATGGCAAGCGTGAGCGCCGCCTTGCGCCCCTTGCGGTCGCCGTAGATGCCCAGCACGATCGCGCCGAGCGGGCGCATGAGGAAGGAAATGCCGAAGGTGCCGACCGCGAGCAGCGTGGAGAGCCATTCGTCGTGCACGGGAAAGAACTGCTTCGCGATCATGGGCGCGAAGTAGCCGTACACGAGAAAGTCGAACCATTCCAGCGCATTGCCGATCGACGAGGAGAACACGATGCGGCGCACCATGCCGCGGCTGAGCGGCGCTCTCGAAACCGCTGAACCGGTCTCCATGTCAGTCTCCTCCATTTTTATTTGGTCTACTCATTGTTGGCCGTGAACCGCGAGCGAGGCATTCCCGCTCGCGGCACACGTTGCGCGCCGCTTAAAAGCCCGCTGCTAGCCCGTCGCGACGTGTATCGCTCGCGGCCACATAGCCGCGCTCGGGGTCGTTGCGATCGAGCTTCCAGATGAACTGGCCCGAGCCGAAGTCCATGTACGGATCGTCGATGCCCTTGATCTCGTGGCCGAGCCCTTGCAGTGCGCGCGCCGTTTGCGGGTTGAAGGTCGATTCGATATCGAGCGTGAAGTCGCGGTTGACCTTCCAGCGCGGCGCGTCGCACGCGGCCTGCGGCTGCTGGCCGTAGTCGAGCATGCGCACGACCGACTGCAAATGCCCTTGCGGCTGCATGTCGCCGCCCATCACGCCGAAGCTCATGACCGCTTCCTGGCGGCCATCCACCTGCTGCGTGAGGAACGCCGGAATGATGGTGTGGAACGGGCGCTTGCCGCCTTCGACGACGTTCGGCGAGACCGGGTCCATCGAAAAGCCGCAGCCGCGGTTCTGCAGCGCGATACCCGTGCCCGGCACGACCACGCCCGAACCGAAGCCCATGTAGTTCGACTGGATGAAGCTCACCATCATGCCGTGCTCGTCCACGGCAGAGAGATAGATCGTGCCGCCCGAGCGCGGCATGCCGAAGTCGAACTGCGTTGCGCGCTTCGGGTCGATCAGCTTCGCACGCTCCTTGAGGTAGGCGTCGTCGAGCATCTGCTCGGGCGTGACTTCCATCGAACGCGGATCGGCAACATAGCGATAGACATCGGCGAACGCGAGCTTCATGGCCTCGATCTGCAGATGCTGCGATTCGAGGCTGTCGAGCGCGAGCGAGCCCATGTCGAACTGCTCGAGAATGCCAAGCGCGATGAGCGCGGCAATGCCCTGCCCGTTCGGCGGTATCTCGTGCACGGTGTAGCCGCGATAATTCTTGCCGATCGGCTCGACCCATTCCGGACGATAGTTGCGCAGGTCGTCCAGCGTGAGCGCCGCGCCGCCTTCGCGCGCGAACGCGGCGATGCGCTCGGCGAGTTCACCTTCGTAGTAGTCGCGCGGGCCGTGTTTCGCGAGGCGCCGCAGTGTGGCGGCATGGCCGGGGAAGCACACGCGCTCGCTCACTTCAGGCGCGCGACCGTGCGGCATGAAGGTCTCGGCGAAGCCCGGCTGATTGTGCAACTCGGGAATCGCCGCCTGCCATTTGCGCGTGACGATGGTCGCCACCGCATGGCCGCGCTCCGCGATCTCGATGGCCGGCTCCATGAGGTCCGCGAACGGCAGCTTGCCGAACTTCGTATGCAGCGCTTCCCAGCCCGCGATCACGCCCGGCACGGTCACCGTGTCCCAGCCGCGCTTGGGTTGCTTCGCGAGGCCGTTCTCCTCGCCGTACTTGCGGCGGAAATAATCGACGCTCCACGCCGCCGGCGCGTTGCCCGACGCATTCAGGCCGTGCAGTTTCGCGCCGTCCCACACGAGCGCGAAACAGTCGCTGCCAAGGCCATTCGATACCGGCTCGACCACGGTAATGGCGGCTGCGGCGGCGATCGCCGCGTCGACAGCATTCCCGCCCTTCCAGAGCATGCGCAGTCCGGCCTGCGCGGCGAGCGGATGCGAGGTGGAAACGATATTGCGGGCGAACACCGGCAGGCGCGGCGTCGGATAGGGGTTTTGCCAGTTGAAGCGCGTCATGGAAGTTCGAATTCCGGTAATGAACTGATGAACGATAGCGGCGGCCGCGCACCGCCGCATTCAGTTGCGGCGCGCACGGCTCACGCTGATCTATCGATTATCTTGAAGGATATGGCAAAAAAATATTAATATTTTATTCTCGTTACTTAAGTTTTATTTACATGCTCACCCTACGCATGCTGCGCACTTTGCAGGCCGTCGCGCGCAGCGGGTCGTTCGCCACGGCCGCCGAGAAAACCGCGCTCACACAGGCGGCCGTGAGTCTGCAGATGCGTGGACTCGAGGAAGCGCTCGGCCGTCAGATCTTCGACCGCCGCGCGCGCCAGGTCGCCCTCACGCGCGAAGGCCGCGAGATCTGCGCGAAGGTCGAGCACATTCTCGCGCTGATCGACGAGTTGCCCGCCAGTGCCGGCGACACCATGCGAGGCTCGATCATCATCGGCGCGGTGGTGTCGGTGATCGGCGCGCTCTCGCTGGCCGTCGCGCATCTGAAAACCGGCCACCCGGAGCTCGAAGTGCGCCTCACCTCGGCGCGTTCGAACGAACTGGCGCGCATGGTCGAAGACGGCGACGTGGACCTCGCCGTCGTGGTCGGCAGTGCCGATGGCTCGCTGCACGAGTCGCTCGCGTGGTCGCCGCTCTACGAAGAACCGCTGATGCTCGTCACAAGCCGCGCGACGCCCGGCGACGATGCGCGCCGCATCCTGCGCGAGCGCAGCTTCCTGCGCTTCGACCGGCGCGTGCCGACGGGCGTCGTGATCGACCACGCGCTGACCGAGTTGGGTATCGAACCGCTTGAATATCTGGAGCTGAACTCGATCGAAACGATCGTCTCGCTGGTGCGCAACGACGTGGGCGTGAGCGTGCTGCCCGTTCTGCAAGGCGGCAAATGGCGCAGCGATCCAAATTTGCGGCTCGTGCCTCTACCCGGCCGGCCGTTCCTCCGCACGGTGGGCATGATTCACCGGAAAGCGCACAAGCAGACGTTGCTCACACAAACGATTGCAGACATGCTGCGTCGGTGACAGAACGCGTTACTGCGACCATCTGTCATGCACATTCCTCAGTAGCCTATGAACAGGCGCGTCGCGGGCGCGCAACCGTGTCGTTAGAGCCGCGCCTGGGTTGACCCGACTCAACCCGAAAGTAAAATGAAAGCTCTGAAAAACAAGAGCAGTCGAGGCTACCCGCCTCTCATCGCTCGACAGGCCCCGCTCTCGCTCTTACCGGAGCATGAGAATTAGTTAGTCATCCAAACTTACTTGCCGGAGAAAAACGTATGAAAATCAGAACTCGCACCGTTGCCGTCGTCGCCATCGTGATCAGCGCCCTGTTTGCGGGCCAGGTGTTCGCACAAACCGCCGCACCGGCAGGCAACGAAGGCCCGTCCTCCGCCACGGTGACGCACAGCGACCCGATCGTTCAGAAGCGCATGGAAGTTCGCGAAGCCAACCGGCAACAGCGCGCCCGGACCGCGGAAGCGCGGCAGACCTTCAAGCAGGAAGCGCGCGATGCACGAACCGAGCGCAACCAGTCGGCACAAGACTCGCGCGCCCGAGCCCAAGCCGCGCTCGACGCGCATTAAGGACACTTAGCGCACCAGGCACACTAAGCGCGTCTCCCAACGCGTTCGCCCCAAAGCTGGACGCCTGGCGTGGTGCCTGCCACGCCAATCGCGTAAGCTGACGTCGTTGCACGCTCACTCGCGAAGCCTCGTGCTTCGCGCCTCGAAGCGGGATCGACACGGAAAAGCGAACGCTCCATGCAAAGATCGCTCATCGCGCTGACTGCAAACGGGTTGCCGAAGCTGAGCGCCACGACGCTGCGGCTATGCGCCATCGCGCTTGCCACCTGTCTTGCCGCGTGTCAGGAATTGCCGCCGCTCGGCGAGCGCACGCAAACCACGGCGCTCACGGCAGAGCAAGCGCGATCGACTCAACTTGGCGCGGCCGTAGCGGCCGAACTCGCCACCCACCCCGACTTTACCGGCATCGACGCGCTCCAGAATCCGCTCGACGCCTTCGCCTCGCGCGTGGCGCTCGTGCGCGCCGCCCAGCGTACGCTGGACGTCCAGTACTACATCTGGCGCGACGATCTCACCGGCACGCTGCTGCTCGAAGAACTGCGCGAGGCTGCCGACCGGGGCGTGCGCGTGCGCCTGCTGCTCGACGACAACGGCATTCCGTCCTCGCTGGACCCCACGCTCGCCGCACTGAACGTGCATCCCAACATCGAGGTGCGCCTTTTCAATCCGTTCGTCACGCGCAGGCCCAAATACATCGGCTTTGTCACCGACTTCTCGCGCCTGAACCGGCGCATGCATAACAAGTCGCTCACGGCGGACGGCGTGGCGACCATTCTGGGCGGCCGCAATGTCGGCGACGAATATTACGGCGCGACCGACGGTGTGGTGTTCGCCGATCTCGACGTGCTGGCCATCGGCCCCGCCGCCACCGACGTCGCGCACGACTTCGACCGTTACTGGGCCAGCGCCTCGTCATACCCCGCGTCGCAAATCCTGCCGTACACGGCGCCCGATGCGCTCGACACGCTCGATCGCGCAGCGCTAGCCGCGCGCACGGATCCTGACGCCGCGGAATACATCGAATCGCTGCGCAAGACCACCGACGTACGTCGTCTGCTGGACGGCACGCTGCCGCTCGAATGGGCGAAGACGCAACTGGTCAGCGACGACCCCGCGAAAGCGCTAGGCACGGCGCCCAAGGAGACGCTGATCCTCAGCCAGCTGCACGAGATCGTGGGCGATCCGCACCGTGAACTCGATCTGGTGTCGCCGTACTTCGTGCCGGGCAAGGTGGGCACGGAATACTTCACCCAGCTTGCCGCCCAGGGCGTGACCGTGCGCGTGCTGACGAACTCGCTGGAAGCCACCGACGTTTCCGCCGTTCATTCCGGCTATGCGCGGCGCCGCGTGGCGCTGCTCGAAGGCGGCGTGGAGCTGTTCGAGCTGCGGAGCGCGGCCGGCAAAGAGAAGGGCAAAGGCGCTGGCAGCGGTCCGTTTGGCAGCTCGGGCTCGAGCCTGCACGCCAAAACCTTCGCCGTGGATGCAGAGCGCGTATTCGTCGGCTCAGTGAATTTCGACCCGCGTTCGGCCAATCTCAATACCGAACTCGGGCTCGTGATCGACAGCCCCGTGCTCGCCACCCAGATCGAAAAAGCGTTCTGGACGCGCGTGCCGCAGCTCGCCTGGCAGGCGCATCTGGACGAAAACGGCAAGCTCTACTGGACACGCCTTGACGGCGATACGGTCGTTCGCTACGACACCGAGCCGAACACCAGCTGGAACCAGCGCATGAGCGTCTGGTTCTTCTCCATCCTGCCTATCGAGTGGCTGCTATAGGCCACAGCGAGCCACGACAGGCGAGCATTGGCGTCGAAAGGGTTATCCCCTATTTCACCGAAGTTGTCTATTCAACATGATGCGGACATCCCCCTCATCCGGAGCCGTCCGTGGCCATGCCTGAATCCGTCGCCAGTCTCGAATCCGATGGCCGCAAGTTGCTGGAAACGCGCTCGATCGACTACATCCCCGAAGCTGAGCGTCATGGCAGCCTGTTCAGCCAGTTCACGCTCTGGCTTTCCGCGAACCTCCAGGTCACGGCGATCATTACCGGTGCGTTGGCCGTCGTGCTCGGCGGCGATGTTTTCTGGTCGCTCGTCGCGCTATTGATTGGACAACTCGTTGGCGGCGCGGTCATGGCGCTGCACGGCGCGCAGGGCCCGCAGCTCGGCCTGCCGCAGATGATCTCGAGCCGCGTGCAATTCGGCGTCTACGGCGCGGCCATTCCGATCGTGCTGGTTTGCATCATGTACGTCGGCTTTTCCGCGAGCGGCACGGTGCTCGCCGGCCAGGCCACCGCACAACTGCTCAACGTTTCCGATACGGCGGGCATTTGCCTGTTCGCGGCGCTCATCGTCGTGCTGACGCTGCTCGGCTATCGCTCGATTCACTTCGTTGGCCGCATTGCCAGCGTGATCGGCGTGCTCGCGTTCATGTTCATGTTTGCGCAGCTCTTCGCGCACCATGACGTCGGCGCGCTGCTGGCCAACCGCCATTTCTCGATTGCGAGCTTCCTGCTTTCCATGTCGCTTTCGGCTTCATGGCAGATCGCATTCGGCCCCTACGTTGCCGATTATTCGCGCTACTTGCCGCGCTCGACTTCGCCCGCGCGCACGTTCCTCGCGGTCGGGCTCGGCTCGGTAATCGGCGCGCAGGCCGCGATGGTGTTCGGTGTGTTCGCCGCCGCGCTCGCGGGCCACGCGTTCGCGCATCACGAAGTGGCCTATATCGTCGGCCTTGGCGCGAGCGGCGCGGTGGCCGCGATGCTCTACTTCAGCATCGCCTTCGGCAAGCTCACCGTCACCACGCTCAACGCGTATGGCAGCTTCATGTCGATGGCGACGATCGTGAGCGCCTTTCGCGCGAAACGCGCGATCTCCACGCGCCACCGTTTCGTCTACATCGTCGGCATGGTCGGCATCTCGACGCTCGTCGCGCTCGCGGGGCGCCACTCGTTTCTCAAGGAGTTCACGGCGTTTATTCTGTTTCTGCTCGCGTTCTTCACGCCGTGGAGCGCGATCAATCTCGTGGACTTTTACTGCTTCACGCGCTCGCGCTACGACGTGCCGGCGCTCTCGAACCCCGACGGCCGTTATGGCCGTTGGAATACCAAGGCCATTGGCATCTATGTGCTCGGCGTGCTCGTGCAATTGCCGTTCATCTCGACGAGCTTCTATACGGGGCCCTTCGTCGATGCACTCGGCGGCACGGACATCTCGTGGATTCTCGGCCTGATCGTGCCGGGCGCGCTCTATTACGCCGCCATGCGCCTTACGCCGGCGGTCATTCCCGAACGCCTGATCCTGCCGGTCGAGCAGGAATAAGGCCAGCGGCGCGAAGCGCCGCTTTCCCTCATCGTGCCAGCTACGCTGCGGCCAACTTCAGGCCGCAGCTTTGTTCATCGCCTGGATGGCCTCCAGCGCGCCGCCCACCATTTCGCGCAGCACGGGCTGGACTTGCTCCGCAAGCGCGGGAACATAGTCGAACGGCGCCGCTTCGTTCATGTAAACGGACTGGCACATCTCCAGCTGAATCGCATGCACGCCGTCCTGCGGCGCGCCGAAATGGCGCGTGATGTAGCCGCCCTTGAAGCGTCCGTTCGCAATCCATGTATAGCTGCTTGCCGCCGCCGCGCGTTCCGCGCGCGCCTGCACCGCGGCGTTCACCGTGCGTCCATCCTGAGTGCCGATGTTCAGGTCGGGCAACTTGTTGTCGAACAGACGCGGCAGCACGCTCGCAATCGAATGCGCCTCCCACAGCAGCACATTCGCGTGCGCTGCGCGCAGGCGCTTGAGTTCGGCGGCGAGCGTGTCGTGATACGGCTGCCAGAATGCCTGCACGCGACGCTGGCGCTCCGGCGCGTCCGGCACACAGCCGTCGCGATAGAGGGGCTCGCCGCGAAACGTTTCGGTTGGGCACAGCGACGTGGTGGTCTGGCCGGGATAGAGACTCTCGTCGTTCGGCGGCCGGTTCAGATCGATCACATAGCGCGAAACACGTGCGCCGAGCACGGTCGCGCCCAGCTCCTTCGCAAAGGCGTAAAGGCGATCGAGATGCCAGTCCGTATCGGCAACGGTCAGCGCCGCGTCCGTGTACTGGCCGTGCATCGCGGCGGGAATGTGCGTGCCCAGATGAGGGATCGAAATGATGAGCGGCGCCGTGCCGCGTTCCAGCGAAAAGATATCAGTCATCGAAAGTAGTCTCGTGAATGGCGGGTGCGTTTAACCCCCGCGTTCAACCCTCGGCCAGCAGCCTGGCGAGCGCCGCGCGATAGTCGGCATAAAGGCGCGCTTCGTCGCGATGGCGGCGCGCCTCCACGACCTTCACGCCGCCCGCGTAGACGTCGAGCACCGGCGTTTCGCCATGCTCGCAGAAGACGACCGACGAGAGCCACGTGAGCGGCTTCTGCCCGGCCAGATTCGGATGCTCGGCGTCGAGCACGATCCAGTCGGCACGCGCGCCCTCCTTCAAGGCACCGACCTTGCGCCCGGTCGCCTGCGCGCCGCCAGCGAGCGCGCCTTCGAAGAGCCGGTCGGCCACCTGCGCCTGATGCGGCGCAGCCAGCACGTTGCGCTCGCGCCGTGCGAGCCGCTGACCGTATTCGAGCAGGCGAAGCTCCGCGCGCCAGTCCACGCCGATATGGCTGTCCGAGCCCACGCCGAACGCGCCGCCGGCGTCGAGATACTCGCGCGCGGGGAAAATGCCGTCACCGAGATTCGCTTCGGTCGTGAGACACAGGCCCGCAATCGCGCCGCTCTGCGCGAGCGCGGCGGTCTCACGCGCATCGACATGGGTCGCGTGAACGAGGCACCAGCGCGCGCTCAGATCGAAACGGTCGAGCAGCCACTGCACCGGCCGCGCGCTCTCGCTCGCGAGGCAAGCCTCGACTTCGGCCGTTTGCTCGGCAATGTGAATATGCACCGGCGCGCCCGGAAGCATGCGGTCGAGACCTTCCAGCAGCGCGCGCAACGAGTCGTGCGAAACGGCACGCAGCGAATGCGGCGCAACGCCGTAGCGCAGTGCGCCATGCTCGGGCCGCCATTCGCGCAGCGACTCGACGATGCCAAGCAACTGTTCCGGTGTGTTGATGAAGCGGCGCTGATCGTCGCGCGGCGCCTGCGCGCCAAAGCCGCTGTACTGATAGAGCACGGGCAGCATCGTCATGCCGATGCCGGTGACGTCCGCCGCGTCCACCACGCGTTGCGCCAGTTCGGCGGGGCTCGCATAGCGCTGGCCATCCTTGCCGTGATGCACGTAGTGGAATTCGCAAACCGACGTGTAACCCGCCTTCAGCATCTCGACATAGAGCCAGCGCGCGATCGCGCCGAGATCGTCCGGCGTGATGCGCGCGGCGAAGCGGTACATGAGGTCGCGCCAGCTCCAGAAGCTGTCGGTAGGATTCGCGCGATATTCGGTGAGACCCGCCATGGCGCGCTGAAACGCATGCGAATGAAGGTTAGGCATGCCAGGCGCAAGCGGACCTGCCGCGCGGGCAACGCCTTGAGGCGCCTGCGCCAGGTCGGGGGTCACGCTGCGCAGCGTGCCCGCCGCGTCCCATTCGAGCAGCACGTTGCGGCGCCAGCCGTCGGGCAAGTACGCGTGCTCGGCAAAGAGCGCGCGCGAAGTCGGATTCGTTTCGATGGTGTGATTCATGCGTGAAATAGCGCTCAAACGCGACGCTCGAATGCGCGACGCTCAAAAACGGTCTCGCCGCCGCGCACCACACGTGCGCAGAGCGGACGCCCGATCCAGTAGGCCAGTTCAGCAAGCGACTGCACCGTCCATACGGCGAAGTCTGCGGGACGGCCGGCCGCGAGCGTGCCATGACGCCCGGCGTCGCCGAAAGCCTGCGCGGCATGCCGCGTCACGCCCTGCAACACCTCGGGCACGGTCATGCGGAACAGCGTGGTCGCCATGTTCATCATGAGCAGCAGCGAGGTCGTGGGCGACGTGCCGGGATTGCTGTCGGTGGAAATGGCGATCGGCACCTCGTAGCGCCGCAGCAAATCGAGCGGCGGAAGTTGCGTTTCGCGGATGAAGTAGTACGCGCCCGGCAGCAGCACCGCCACCGTGCCCGCTTCTTTCATGGCGGCGACGCCTGCTTCGTCGAGAAACTCCAGATGGTCCGCCGACAATGCACCGTGACGTGCGGCAAGCGCCGCGCCGCCGCTATTGGAAAGCTGCTCGGCGTGCATCTTGACCGCGAGCTTGCGCCGCGCGGCCGCCTCGAACACGCGCTCACTCTGCGCGAGCGAAAAGCCGATTCGTTCGCAGAACACATCGACGGCGTCGACGAGCCCCTCGTCGGCGAGCGCCGGGAGCATGCGCTCGCACACTTCGTCGATATAGTCGTCGGCACGGCCCGCGAACTCGGGCGGCAACGCGTGCGCGCCGAGAAAGGTCGTACGCACCGTGACCGGGTAGCGCTCGCCAAGCTGACGCGCAACGCGCAGCATCTTGCGCTCGCTTGTCAGATCGAGGCCATAGCCCGACTTGATTTCGACAGCCGTGACGCCTTCGGCGAGCAACGCTTCGAGGCGCGCCGCCGACTGCGCGAACAGCGTGGCTTCGTCGGCCGCGCGCGTGGCGCGCACCGTCGAGACGATGCCGCCGCCCTGGCGCGCGATTTCTTCGTAGCTCACGCCCGCGAGGCGCTGCGCGAATTCATCGGCGCGCTGACCGCCGTAGACGAGGTGCGTGTGGCAATCCACGAGACCGGGCGTGACCCAGGCGCCGCCCAGGTCCTCGCGCGGCCACTCGGCGAACTGCGCGGGCAAGTCGGCAGCGGCGCCGAGCCACGCGATCTTGCCGTCTTCCACCGCAATCGCCGCGTGCTCGATAGTGTGGCCCGGGTCGCCATGCGGGCACAGGTTGAGGTTTTGCCAGAGAGTGCGTTTCATCAGGTGTGCACAGCATCGCGCGATGCCGTTTCCGTAGTGTCTTGCTGTGGCGCGTTCAGCACGTCGAGCGCCACGGCGAGCAAGGCGCCCGCGCCGCGCGTTTCGATGTGCAAGGGGCATTGCGCGTCGAGCGTATCGATGCGCAGCGTGTCGCCCGCTTCGAGGCGCACGCGGCGTTCCGCGTCCACGCGCACGTCCTGCCCGCCTTGCGCGCAGTACAGCAATACCGTTTGCGCATGCATGCTGCGCGGCCCGTTTTCGCGCCACACTTCGAGCGTGCCGCGCGCCGCACCACGGCGCACCATCAGGTTGAAGTCGCGCGTGGCACCGCTCACGAGGCGCGCATCGATCGCGGCTTCCCCCGCGAAACGCGCAACGTCCAGAGGCTGCGTAAGCGCATGCGTGCGGCCCGCTTCATCGAGCAGCATGCCCGCCCCTTCGAGCAGCACCAGCGTACGATCAACGCCCTCGAAACGCGAGAACGGCCCCGCCTGCGCGACATCGGCCACGCTCACGCGCCACGCGAACGTGTCGAGCGACGCGCTAGCGTGCGAGGCCACATGCGCCACCGCGATTTCGCGCGTGACGCCGCCGCCGTTCTTCCACGGCGACGCCACGAGCGCCGCGCCACGCAGCAGCGTGAGCCTCGCCGCCTGCACCGCGCCGCCTGCCATTTTATGGCCGCTCATCGGCCGAGCATCGGCAGCTTGAGGCCTGCCTCGCGCGCGGTCTGCTGCGCGAGTTCGTAGCCGGCGTCCGCGTGACGCATCACGCCCGTGGCCGGA
>NZ_CAJMZA010000017.1:0-143405 GCF_905220195.1 Paraburkholderia sp. J8-2 | reverse complement strand
GTGGCGCAAATATTCCTTACTTCCGGGCAAGGGCCTCCAGCGGCACCGCATTCGCCATCGCCGCGTAGCCCGCGTCGCTTGGGTGGATGTGGTCGCCGCTGTCATATCCGTAACGCAGTCGCGCCGGATCCGCCGGGTCGCGCAGTGCCGCATCGAAATCGACTACGCCATCGAATGCGCCGCTCGTCCGGATCCATTGGTTCACCGCTGTACGGATCGCCTCGCGCTCGGGCGGCAGCGAAGCCGGCGTGAGCGTCGCGCCAAAGATCCGCACGCCGCGCCCATGCGCCTGCGCGATCACGCGGCGATAACCCGCGATCAGGTCGTTCGCGTCCACATGCGTATGAGGAAAGTCGCAGTCGAGGCCCGATCGGGCCGGCATCGCCTGGAAGTTGATGTCGTTGATGCCGATGAGCAGCACCACCGTTTTCACTCCCGCATGGCCAAGCGCATCACGCCCGAAGCGCCGCTCGAGCGCCTCGCCGTAGCAAGGTGAATCGCTCAGGAGCCGGTTACCGCTGATCCCGAGATCGATCACGGCGAGATCCGTGCGGTGCGACTCGGAAATGCGGCGTGCCAATGCGTCCGGCCAGCGACGGTTCTGATTCAGGGAGGAACGCATGCCATCGGTAATGGAATCGCCGATCGCCGCGACGGTCGCCGCCCCCGGCGCCTCGACCGCGAGCCCCGTCACCCACGCGTACTGCGTAAAGCGCTCGGTGAACGCGCCAATCGACGGCTCGGCAACATGATTGCCCGGACGCGAGACGTAGTTCACCTGGCTCGCCACGCGGTGCCACGCGACTATTTTCTGCTCAGGTCCCATATAGGAACTAATGGCATAAGGCGCGTGCGCCTTTAAATCGATCTGCACCGGATCGCTATCGAGCGCGGCGCCGGGAGGCACCGTCACCGCCGGCCGCCCGCCGAAGGTGACACGCGCCATACCCGCTTCGCTCGCCGCCGCACCGCCCGCAGACGGAGCAATCGCCATCGCCTCGATCACGAGCGGCGTGCGCCCATAGAGGTTGCTGACGTGCACCCGGGCAACCGTGCCACCGAGTGTCGGATACACGATCTGCCGGACGGTCCGCCCGGCCACTTCGGGCGCACGGTACAGCGCCGGGAGCGCATCGCGCTCCGGGATCGACTGCAGCGCCGTCGCCCAGCTCGTGACCCAGGAGCCCGAAGCTTGATCGGCGAACGCGGGCGACGCGGCGCCAAGTGAAATGAACACGGCGGCCGCAGCCGCGAGGGGAGCAAAAGAAATCTTCATCCGTAAGCGAGTGCGCAGGCAAAGGGGCATTGTGCCCCATGGCCCGGTGCACAGCCTTCCATCCGCCTGACAGTACAGCGCATTAGGCACACGCTCATGCCGCCCACCCGCACAAAACCCAGGCAGTCCCGCTGCCGCCCCGATAAAACTCAACGGTGAGCACAATCTTTTTGAGCCATCTCAAAAAATTCATTTACCGACCGGTCGGTTGGTTTATACTGCGCGACATACCCAACTTCGACGAGAGCGTCTCCATGTACACGCAATCCCTCGACATCCCCGGTAACGTTGCTCCGCTCGATGCGGACGCAGCCTCGCCGGAGCAGGCGCAGTTCGACGCGATCATGGCCGCCGACGGCAAGGTCGAGCCGCAGGACTGGATGCCCGAAGCCTACCGCAAGACGCTCGTGCGCCAGATCTCGCAGCATGCGCATTCGGAAGTCGTCGGCATGCTGCCGGAAGGCAACTGGATTTCGCGCGCGCCCAGCCTCAAGCGCAAGGCGATCCTGCTCGCCAAGGTGCAGGACGAAGCGGGCCACGGCCTCTATCTCTATAGCGCGGCGGAAACGCTCGGCGTTTCGCGCGACCAGTTGGTCGACGCGCTGCACGCCGGCAAGGCCAAGTATTCGAGCATCTTCAATTACCCGACGCCCACCTGGGCGGACGTTGGCGTGATCGGCTGGCTCGTTGACGGCGCCGCGATCATGAACCAGATCCCGCTGTGCCGCTGCACGTACGGCCCGTACGCGCGCGCCATGATCCGAATCTGCAAGGAAGAGTCGTTCCACCAGCGCCAGGGCTTCGACGCCCTGCTCGCCATGATGAGCGGCACCGAAGCACAGCGCGAACTCGTGCAGCAGGCCGTGAACCGCTGGTGGTGGCCGGTGCTGATGATGTTCGGCCCGAGCGACGCCGATTCGGTCCACAGCAACCAGTCGGCCAAATGGGGGATCAAGCGCATCTCGAACGACGACCTGCGCCAGAAGTTCGTCGACGCGACGGTCGAGCAGGCCAAGGTGCTGGGCGTCACGCTCCCCGACCCCGACCTGAAATGGAACGAAGCGCGCGGCCACTACGACTACGGCACGATCGACTGGGAAGAATTCTGGCGCGTCGTGAACGGCGACGGCCCGTGCAACCGCGAGCGCCTCGGCACGCGCGTGAAGGCGCACAACGAAGGCGCCTGGGTGCGCGAAGCCGCCCTCGCGCATGCCGAAAAGCAGCGTCAGCGCGCCGAAAAGCACGCCGCGTAACTCATACAGGAAAGAAGGAGATCCACGATGAACAAGGAATGGCCGATCTGGGAAGTGTTCGTGCGTAGCAAGCAGGGCCTCGACCACAAGCACTGTGGCAGCCTGCACGCCTCCGACGCCTCGATGGCGCTGCGCATGGCGCGCGACGTCTACACGCGCCGTCAGGAAGGCGTGAGCATCTGGGTAGTGCCGTCGTCGGCGATTACGGCATCGGATCCGAACGAGAAGGCTGAGCTCTTCGAGCCGGCCGGCGACAAGATCTATCGCCACCCGACGTTCTACACGCTGCCCGACGAAGTCAACCACATGTAAGAGCGCAACATGACGACGCCCACGCCTGAACAACTCGCGTACGTGCTGCGCCTCGCCGATACGGCGCTGATCCTCGGTCAGCGCAATACGGAATGGTGCGGCCACGGCCCGATCCTCGAAGAAGATATCGCGCTCGCCAACATGAGCCTCGACCTGATCGGTCAGGCGCGCCTGCTCTACACGCACGCCGCCACGCTCGAAAAGGCGCTCACCGGCCGCGACCGTACGGAAGACGACTACGCCTACTTCCGCGCGGAGCGCGAGTTCGCGAACTACACGCTCGCGGAGCTGCCGCACTTCGGCCCGCTCGCCGGCACGACGCATTCGGCCAACGACTACGCCGTCACGATCGTGCGTAACTTCCTCTACGCCTCGCTGATGGCGCATCTGTGGACCGCGCTGCTGCGCTCCGCCGACCCGCAGCTGGCCGCGATCGCCGAGCGCTCGATCAAGGAAACGCGCTACCACGTGCACCATGCGCACGAGTGGCTGATTCGTTTCGGCGACGGCACCGACGAATCGCACCGCCGCGCCCAGGCCGCGCTCGACTGGCTCATGCCCTACACGCGTGAGTTCTTCAGCACCGACGCCGTGGAAACGGCGGTGGCCGAAGCCGGCATCGCGCCGCTCGCCGCCCAGCTCGAAGCCGCATGGCGCGCAGACGTGGAAGCCGCACTCGAGGAAGCCACGCTCGCCATGCCCGCGCCCGTGAAGCACATCACGACCGGCAAGCACGGTGAGCACTCGGAGCACATGGGTTTCGTGCTGGCCGAGATGCAGAGCCTCGCGCGCCAGCACCCGGACGCGCGCTGGTAAGCACCCCACGCAGGAAACGAGGAAGTCACGATGCAAGCAACGGCAGATCACGCGCTCGAACGCGCCTGGGAAGTGCTGGAATCGGTGCCCGATCCGGAGATTCCGGTCGTGTCGATCCGCGAACTGGGCATCCTGCGCGACGTGCGCCGCGCCGACGACGGCCAGATCGAAGTGGTCATCACGCCCACCTACTCCGGCTGCCCGGCGATGTCGCAGATCGCGGAGGACGTCGCGCACGCGCTCGATGCCGCCGCACTCGCGCCGTACCGCATCGCGACGACCCTGACGCCCGCGTGGACCACCGACTGGATCACCGACGAAGCGCGCGAGAAGCTGCGCGCCTATGGCATCGCGCCACCTACGGGCAACTGCGGCTCGGAGCCACGATCGGCCGAACAGCCGATCACCTTCGTGCCGAGAAAACTGCCCGCGCCTGCCTGCCCGCACTGCGGCTCGAAGCGCACCGAACGCCTCGCGCAGTTCGGCTCGACCGCGTGCAAGGCGCTCTACCGCTGCATCGACTGCCGCGAACCCTTCGACTACTTCAAACCGTACTGATATGGCCACTCCGCAATTCCATTCGCTGCGCATCCGCGAAGTGCGGCCCGAAACCGCGGACGCGGTCTCCGTCGCTTTCGAAGTCCCGCCCGAGCTGCGCGACGCGTATCGCTTCACTCAGGGTCAGTTCGTCACGCTCAAGACCCACATCGACGGCGAAGAGACGCGCCGCTCGTACTCGATCTGCGTCGGCGTGACCGACTATGACCGCGACGGCGAGCTGCGCATCGGCATCAAGCGCGTGCGTGGCGGGCGTTTCTCGAACTTCGCGTTCGATCAGCTCGCGCCGGGCCACGAGATCGACGTGATGACGCCCGATGGCCGCTTCTTCACGCACCTGAACGCCGAGCACGGCAAGCATTACGTGGCGTTTTCGGGCGGTTCGGGCATCACGCCCGTGCTCGCGATCATCAAGACGACGCTCGAAACCGAGCCGCGCAGCGCGTTCACGCTCGTGTACGGCAACCGCAGCGTCGACGCGATCATGTTCGCCGAAGAGCTGGAGGACCTGAAGAACCGCTTCATGAGCCGCTTCCGCCTCTATCACGTGCTCTCGGACGACCTGCAGGACGTCGAGCTGTTCAACGGCGTGCTCGATCAAGCCAAGTGCGCAGCGTTCCTCGAAACCCTTCTGCCGGCTGACGAGATCGACGAAGCGTTCATCTGCGGGCCCGGCCCGATGATGGACGCCGCCGAGGCCGCGTTCAAGGACGCGGGCGTGCCGCAGCAAAAGGTACATGTGGAGCGCTTCGGCTCGCCGCTGCCGCAGGCGGGCGTGCCGAACGTCGAGATCACCGAAAACACGCCGGCAGCCGACCTCGAAATCGTCATCGACGGCAAGAAGCGCAAGATGCGTCTGCCGTACGAGGGCGTGAGCCTGCTCGACGTCGGCCTGAAGGCGGGTCTGGCGCTGCCCTACGCGTGCAAGGGCGGCGTTTGCTGCACCTGCCGCGCCAAGGTGCTCGAAGGCGAGGTGAAGATGGACAAGAACTACACGCTCGAGGAGCAGGAGGTGAAGGACGGCTTCGTGCTCACCTGCCAGTGCCATCCGGTGAGCGAGCGTGTGGTCGTGAGTTTCGACGAACGTTAAGGCGTTAGAGCAACAGCACGCTTTCGGCCTTCCGGCGATCCGCTTACACTAGGGGCCGCCCGCGGGTGTTGCAGCGCAGCGCTGCAACACCCGCGGGCGGCTCCTTTTGTTATTTGCGCGCTTTCGGGCTTACTGGGCGTTCGTCGTGAACGCAACGAGTTGTCGATGACCACGATTCACCTCATTTACGGCGATCCGGCCGCGGCGGCGCTGCGTCAGGCTCTCGAAGCGGCAGGCCATGCGGACCGCGTGATCGCCCTGCGCGACGACCTGACAGTCGGTCCGTTGCGCGACATCGACGTGGCGGGCGGCCCCGGCGTGGCGCTACGCGCCGCCTTCTGGGAGCGTCTTGGCGATGTCCCGCCAGCCCTGGCGCACGACGACTGTGCGGCGCTGACCGCTCTCGAAGCCGACGACTCCCACGTGGTGATCTGGCACACGCACGACGCCGCCCACCAGCTCGCGCTTCGCCGGGTCTGCTACCGCCTGCGCGATGTCCCGCAGCGCCTGAACGAAGTGCGCCTCACCGTCGACGAAATTTCGGGCCAGAACGCCGCCGCCCGCATCGAGGCGCGCTTGCCCGATGCCGCGCCGATCTCGGTGCTGCGCATCACCCGCCTCGCGCTGGAGTGGCAGGAAGCCAAGTTCGCCAACGGCGAGACGCGCCGCTGGCGCGACAACACGTTTACTAGCGGCACGTGGAGCGACCTTGATGCCATGATCCTCGACGTGCTCGACGCCCATGAGGACCGTCCGGCGGGCGCATCGTGGCTCGCCAGCGACGTGCTCGGCGCCGAACTCACGCGCGGCGGGGCGGGCTTCACGGTTGGCGAGCCGGTCGTGCTGTGGCGCCTGCGCGAGCTGTGCGCGGCAGAAGAACTGCGTCTGCGCGACGATATGTGCGCCGCCTGCGCGCCGCTTGCCGCGGCTGCACGCGCCGCGCGTCCGCCGCTTCCGCAAACCGCCGCGCATCTTTCCCTCCCCCGCTGAATTCCCATGGCACGCACCCGAGCGCCCGACCACGAAACCCAACGCGACCAGATCCTCGAACTCGCTGCCGCCAAATTCGCGCAGACGAGCTACCCGAGCACCTCGATGTCGGACCTCGCCGCGGCCAGCGGCACCTCGAAGGCCAGGCTCTATCACTATTACGAGAGCAAGGAAGCGATCCTCTTCGATCTGCTCGATCGCTACACCAAGCGGCTTATGCTGATCATCGCGGAGGTGGAAGGCGCGAGCCAGCGGCGCGGTCACGACGAGCGCGAAAGCTTCGCCGAGCTGATTCGCGCGTTCCTCGCGGAATACGAAACCTCACACAGCCGCCACGTGGCGCTCCTGAACGACGTCAAATACCTCGTGGACGCCCAGCGCGAAATCATCCTGAACCGCCAGCGCGACGTGGTCGCCGCCTTTACGCGCCAACTCGCGCGTGCGTACCCCGGCCGGGTCACGAACGAAAACCAGACCGCGCTGACGATGATGGTGTTCGGCATGATCAACTGGACGTTCACGTGGCTCAAGCCGGGTGGCCGCATGGGCTATCGGGACTTCGCCGAGCAGGTGATCGCCATGGTCGATCACGGGCTGAAGGGTGCTTGAGCGGTACCTGATCGGTGCCAGCGGAGCCAAAATTTTCGGGCCAGATTGTTGCGATGCGACATGATGCACCATGACAACAGTTGACGCGTCAATCGATCAGAAAAATTATCCGTTTATAATCAATCGCTTGCGCCTATATCATTATTAATTAGGCGCAACACTCAAATTTACACTTCGGGTTTTCCCTAGAGCGCACCCAGGGTTTCCGCTAGAATGCGCATTGCGCTGCACCATGCGGCATGCATTTTAAGGAGAACCCACCATGAACCCGCTTTCGACCCAAGCCAACGTGCCGATCATTTCGTCCGCTCGTCCGCTGACGTCCGGTCATGCGCCCGTCATGGTGCGAGTGCTCACCTCGGCAGACCGCGAACGCCTGCTCGCGCACTTTCTCACGCTCGATAGCGATGACCGCCTGCTGCGCTTCGGCCAGGCCGCTCCGGACCATGTGATCGAAAAGTACGTGCGCTCGATGGACTTTACGCGCGACACCGTGTTCGGCGTGTTCAACCACCAATTGCAGCTCGTGGGCGTCGGCCATCTGGCCTACTTGCCGGCGGACGGCAACGGCCGCACGGCTGAGTTCGGCGTGTCGGTGCTGGAAAGCGCGCGCGGCCAGGGCATCGGCTCGAAGCTGTTCGAGCGCGCCGCCATCCGCAGTCGCAACACGCACGTCACCACGCTTTACATGCACTGCCTGTCGCGCAACTCGACGATGATGCACATCGCGAAGAAGTCGGGCATGAAGATCGAGTACGCCTATGGCGAAGCCGACGCGTATCTCTCGCTCGAGCCGGCCGACCAGAGCAGCATCATTGCCGAAATGCTCCAGGAACAAGCCGCCGTGTTCGACTACGCCCTCAAGCGTCAGGCTCGCCAGGCCAGCAAGCTGATGGAAACGATCCTGCCGCACGCTGTCGCGGCATGACTCCTGCCCTTCGGGACAGACTGATGCACTGAGAAAAGCGGCTTCGGCCGCTTTTTTTGCGTCTGCTGCACGACGCCGGGCAGTCAGCGGATCGGCAAAGCCGTCGTTTCCTTGAACGTATCGAGCGAAAAGCTGGACTTCACGTCGATCACCGAAGGATGGTGCAGCAACTGGTCCTGCACGAAGCGCGAGAAGTGCGCCATATCCTCCACCTGCACGCGCAGCAGGAAATCCATGTCGCCCGTCATGGCGTGGCAGGCCACCACCTCGGGCCACGTCTGCACCGCCGCACGAAAAAGCTCGGCGTGCGTCACGCCCTCGCGCCCTGCCGCCGTCGGCCCGCGCTTTTCCAGCCGCACGTTCACGTAGGCAAGCAGATCGAGCCCCAGCTTCTGCGCATCGAGCAGCGCCACGTAGCTGCGAATCACGCCGCTTTCTTCCAGCCGCCGGATGCGCCGCAAGCATGGACTCGGCGAGAGGTTCACGCGCTCCGCGATCTCCTGGTTCGAGAGACGGCCATTCTCCTGAAGGATTGCCAGAATGCGTCTGTCGATTGCGTCTAATTCAATGCTTGCCATTTTCTGCCTTCCGATCATCTATCCAAGGCAGTTTATAGCGCAAATCGTTGGCGACACGACTTAACTCGCAAGTTTTCGCCCAATACGGCGGACTACACTGTGTTGCACGAAATCTGATCGACATCCGCCAGGAGACAACCATGCAGGTCCCCAACTGGGAGAACCCCGTCGGCACCGACGGCTTCGAGTTCATCGAATACACCGCGCCGGACCCCAAGGCGCTCGGCAAACTGTTCGAACGCATGGGCTTCACCGCCATCGCGCGCCATCGCCATAAGGACGTAACGCTCTACCGCCAGGGCGACATCAACTTCATCGTCAACGGCGAACCCGATTCGTTCGCCCAGCGCTTTGCGCGCCTGCACGGTCCATCGATCTGCGCGATCGCATTTCGCGTGCAGGACGCCGCCAAAGCCTACAAGCACGCGCTCGAACTCGGCGCGTGGGGCTTCGACAACAAGACGGGCCCGATGGAGCTGAACATTCCGGCGATCAAGGGCATTGGCGACTCGCTGATCTATTTCGTCGACCGCTGGCGCGGCAAGAACGGCGCGGCGCCGGGCAGCATTGGCGATATCAGCATCTATGACGTCGACTTCGAGCCGATTGCCGGCGCAGATCAGAACCCCGTCGGCCATGGCCTCACCTATATCGATCACCTCACGCACAACGTCCACCGCGGCCGCATGGCCGAATGGGCCGAGTTCTACGAACGGCTCTTCAACTTCCGTGAAATCCGTTACTTCGACATCGAAGGCAAGGTCACGGGCGTGAAGTCGAAGGCGATGACCTCGCCCTGCGGCAAGATCCGCATTCCGATCAACGAGGAAGGCGGCGAGACGGCCGGCCAGATCCAGGAATACCTCGACGCCTATCACGGCGAAGGCATCCAGCACATCGCGCTCGGCACGAACGACATCTACCGCACCGTGGATGGCCTGCGCGCCAAAGAGATCGCACTGCTCGACACGATCGACACGTACTACGAACTCGTGAACCGCCGCGTTCCCGGCCACACCGAGCCGCTGGAGGAACTGAAGAAGCGCAAGATCCTGATCGACGGCATGCCCGAAGATCTGCTGCTGCAGATCTTCACGGAAAACCAGATCGGTCCGATCTTCTTCGAGATCATCCAGCGCAAGGGCAATCAGGGCTTCGGCGAGGGCAACTTCAAGGCGCTGTTCGAGTCGATCGAACTCGACCAGATCCGCCGCGGCGTGGTGCAGGACAAAGCCTGACGCATCAAGCTAAAGCCAAATAAAAAGGGCGAAGATCGCGCGATCTTCGCCCTTTTTGACTTTTGAATCCGCCGCCGCACACCCCGGCGACGCATTCAGATGAATGAAATGCTGCGCGGATCAGCGCGGCATCAGGATTTGCGTTCGGCCTTCGCGGCCGGCATGGCGTTCGTATCAGCCTTGATGCTCAGCGTGTACTGGGCGCATCGGGTCGTCGCACTCTCGCCGCTCCTCGTGCTGGCGTTGGAATGCAGTGGCGCGCTCATGGCAAAGAACGCGGCCGAGACCGTCAGGAAGGTCTGGATATGTCGATTATTCATGCTGGACTCCTTTTTTAGACTGCCTGTCGCAGTAGTGCCCCTTTTCAAAAACTGTTAACAGCCAGGGAAGCTGCGCGGTTCGCACAGGTGAGGGAGTTAGACAGGATATTCAAGACCGGTTCCCAGGCAGTGCAAGTTTTACACGTTGTTACTCCTCAGAGGAATTCGATACATCCTTTATTACACACGGGTTTCGGGCCGCTTGGTCGCTACGGCGCGACGGGTCCGAAACATGCAGCGCAGTGCGGCGCAGCGCTCCTGGCCTCGAAGCGGCGGGTTTATCCGAGTGCTACTATCGAAAGAAAGAAGCCAATATGGCGACCCCGGCCAACGCATTCACAAGATGCCGAGGCCCTGAAGTTCTGGCGATCCCACAACGGATTGGTTGGATGGAGGAAGACACATAATGAATGCCCCGCTAGACGCAGGTCAGCGCGCTTCGCTCGAAGCCGCACTCGCTTCCGTCACGCTCGACGATAAATACACCCTCGAACGCGGCCGCGCGTACATGAGCGGCATCCAGGCGCTGGTCCGCCTGCCGATGCTGCAGCAGGAGCGCGACAAGGCCGCCGGTCTCAATACCGCGGGGTTCATCTCGGGCTATCGTGGCTCGCCGCTCGGCGGTCTCGATCAGTCCCTCTGGAAGGCGAAGCAGCATCTCGCCGCGCATCAAATCGTATTTCAGCCAGGTGTGAACGAAGACCTCGCCGCGACCGCCGTTTGGGGCTCGCAGCAGGTGAACCTCTACCCGTCCGCGAAATACGATGGCGTGTTTTCGATGTGGTACGGCAAGGGCCCCGGCGTCGACCGCAGCGGCGACGTGTTCAAGCACGGCAACTCGGCAGGCTCCTCGCCTCACGGCGGCGTGCTCGTGCTCGCCGGCGACGACCACGCGGCCAAGTCGTCCACGCTTGCGCACCAGTCGGAGCACCTCTTCAAGGCCTGCGGCCTGCCGGTGCTGTTCCCGTCGAACGTGCAGGAATATCTCGATTTCGGCCTGCACGGCTGGGCGATGAGCCGCTATTCGGGCCTCTGGGTCGCGATGAAATGCGTGACCGACGTGGTCGAATCGTCGGCTTCGGTCGAGATCGACCCGCACCGCACGAACATCATCCTGCCCGAAGACTTCGCGATGCCCGAAGGCGGCCTGAACATCCGCTGGCCCGATCCGCCGCTCGTGCAGGAAGCGCGTCTGCTCGACTACAAGTGGTACGCAGGGCTCGCCTACGTGCGCGCCAACAAGCTCGACCGCATCGAGATCGATTCGCCGCATGCGCGCTTTGGCATCATCACCGGCGGCAAGGCGTATCTCGACGTGCGCCAGGCGCTCACCGACCTCGGTCTCGACGACGAAACCTGCTCGCGCATCGGCATCCGGCTCTACAAGGTGGGCTGTGTGTGGCCGCTCGAAGCGCAGGGCGCGCACGCCTTCGCGCGAGGCCTCGAAGAAATTCTCGTGGTCGAGGAAAAGCGTCAGATTCTTGAATACGCGATCAAGGAAGAGTTGTACAACTGGCCCGATGCGCAGCGCCCGCGCGTGTACGGCAAGTTCGACGAGAAGGACGGCGCCGGCGGCGAATGGTCAGTGCCGATGGGCAACTGGCTCCTGCCCGCGCACTACGAGCTGTCGCCGGCGATCATCGCGAAAGCGATCTCCACGCGGCTCGAAAAGTTCGAGTTGCCCTCCGACGTACGCGCGCGTATCGCGGCGCGCATGACGGTGATCGAAGCGAAGGAAAAGGCGCTCGCGAAACCGCGTGTGCAAGCCGAGCGCAAGCCGTGGTTCTGTTCCGGCTGCCCGCACAACACATCGACGAACGTGCCCGAGGGCTCGCGCGCGATGGCCGGGATCGGCTGCCACTACATGACCGTGTGGATGGACCGCAATACGAGCACCTTCAGCCAGATGGGTGGCGAAGGCGTGGCGTGGGTCGGCCAGGCGCCGTTCACGAACGACAAGCACGTGTTCGCCAACCTGGGCGACGGCACCTACTTCCACTCAGGGCTGCTCGCGATTCGCGCGGCGATCGCGTCGAAGGCGAACATCACCTACAAGATTCTCTACAACGACGCGGTGGCGATGACGGGCGGACAGCCCGTGGACGGCACGCTCACCGTGCCGCAGATCACGCATCAGGTCGCCGCCGAGGGCGCGGCGAAGATCGCGATCGTCACCGACGAACCCGAGAAGTACGAAGGTGAACCCGCTACGAAGCTCGCGCCGGGCGTAACGATTCACCATCGCGATCAGCTCGATGCGATCCAGCGCGAGTTGCGCGAGATTCCCGGCACGACGATCCTGATCTACGACCAGACCTGCGCCACCGAAAAGCGCCGCCGCCGCAAGCGCGGCACGTATCCGGACCCGGCAAAGCGCGTGGTCATCAACGAGGCCGTGTGCGAAGGCTGCGGCGACTGCTCGGTGCAGTCGAACTGCCTGAGTGTCGAGCCGCTCGACACCGAATACGGCACGAAGCGTCAGATCAACCAGTCCACCTGCAACAAGGACTTCTCGTGTCTGAAGGGCTTTTGCCCGAGCTTCGTGACGGTAGAAGGCGGCCAGTTGCGCAAGCCGAAGACGAGCAGCGTGGCGAACGACGCGATGCCGGGTGTGCCAACGCCCGACGTGCCCGCGATCGGCCGCCCCTACGGCGTGCTCGTGACGGGTGTGGGCGGCACTGGCGTGGTGACGATCGGCGCGCTGCTCGGCATGGCCGCGCACCTCGAAGCCAAGGGCGTGACCGTGCTCGACGTGACCGGCCTCGCGCAAAAGGGCGGCGCGGTGATGAGCCATGTGCAGATCGCCAACCAGCCCGGCGACATCCACGCCACGCGTATCGCCATGGGCGAAGCGAACCTCGTGATCGGCTGCGACGCCATCGTGACGGCGGGCGACGACTGCGTTTCGCGCATGCAGGAAGGTATGACGCACGTCGTGCTCAACAGCGCGCCCACGCCGACCGCCGAATTCATCAAGAATCCGCAGTGGCAGTTCCCGGGCTCCAACACCGAAGCCGATGTGCGCGCCGCAGCGGGCACGGACAACGTCGCGACCGTCGATGCGAACCGCTACGCGCTCGCGCTGCTCGGCGACGCGATCTACACGAACCCGTTCGTGCTCGGCTACGCGTGGCAAAAGGGCTGGCTGCCGCTCACGCACGAGTCGCTCGTGCGCGCGATCGAGTTGAACGCGGTGCAGGTCGAGAAGAATCTCGCGGCGTTCGAATGGGGCCGGCGCGTGGCGCACGATCGCGCGGCGGTGGATCAGCTCGTGAAAAAGCCGCTGCCCGAGCAGAACACCGATGCTGCCGGCGCGAAGATTGTCTCGCTGCATACGCCGAAAGCGCTCGACGCGCTCATCGACAAGCGCGCGCAGTATCTCGCCGCGTATCAGAACGAGGCGTATGCCGCACGCTATCGCGCGCTGGTCGCGGAAGTTCGCGCGGCCGAAGGCAAGCTCGACCGCCCTGACGGCCAGTTCACGCTCACCGAGGCCGTGGCCAAGAACCTGCACAAGCTGATGGCGTACAAGGACGAGTACGAAGTGGCGCGCCTTTATGCAGACCCGGCGTTCATCGAGAAGATCAAGGCGAGCTTCGAAGGCGACTGGAAGGTGAACTTCCATCTCGCACCGCCCTCGTTCGCGAAGCACGACGACAAGGGCCATCTGCTGAAGAAGCAGTACGGTCCGCGCATGCTGAGCGCCATGCGCGTGCTCGCGAAGCTCAAGTTCCTGCGTGGCACGGCGCTCGATCCGTTCGGCCACACCGAGGAACGACGTCACGAACGTGCGCTGATCGGCGAGTACGAGGCGCTGATGCGCGAAGTGATCGGCGGATTGAGCGGGGCGAATCTGCCGCTCGCAGTGGAGCTCGCGAATCTGCCCGACGCAATTCGCGGTTATGGCCACGTGAAGGAAAACAACCTCAAGGCTACGCGCGCGAAGTGGGCCACGCTGCTTGCGAAGTGGCGTTCACCGGAAAACGGCGCGGCTCGGCACGCGGCTTGATGCTTTCTTGAAGCCGTAAAACAAAGGGCGCTCCGTGGGGTCAATTCACCCTGCGGAGCGCCCTTTTCACATCAGGCGATTGCCGAAAGCGCGCTTACTTCGCCGCCGCCTTCGCTACGTTCGCATTAGCCGAAGCTACCGCCGTCATGTTGATGATGCGTCGCACGGTCGCCGCCGGCGTGAGGATGTGCACCGGCTTCGAAGCGCCCAGCAGGAACGGGCCCACCGTCACGCCTTCGCCGCCAATCACCTTCAGCAGGTTGTACGCGATGTTGGCCGCTTCCACGTTCGGCATGATCAGCAGGTTCGCTTCGCCCGTGAGCGTGGTGCCCGGGAACGACTGCTTGCGGATCAGCTCGGAGAGCGCCGCGTCGCCGTGCATTTCGCCGTCCACTTCGAGCTGTGGATCGCGTGCGGCGATCAGCTCGCGCGCGGCCTGCATGCGCTGGGACGTCGACGAACGCACGCTGCCGAAGTTCGACGACGAAAGCAGCGCCACCTTCGGCGTAATGCCGAACTTCTCGATTTCGCGCGAGGCGAGGATCGTCATGTCGGCGAGTTGCTCGGCGCTCGGCACTTCGTTCACGTAGGTGTCGCTGATGAAGATGTTGCGGCCCGGCAGCATCAGCAGGTTCATCGCCGCGTAGTTCTGCGCTTCCTTCGCCTTGCCGAACACCTGATCGACGAACTTGAGGTGATAGTCGAAGCTGTTTAGCAGGCCGCAGATCATGCCGTCGGCGTCGCCCAGATGCACGAGAATCGCGCCGATCAGCGTGTTGAACTTGCGCACCGAAGCCTTCGCCACGTCAGGCGTGATGCCCTGGCGCGCGCCGAGTTCGTGGTACGCCTGCCAGCTTTTCTGGAAGCGCGGATCGTCTTCCGGATCGACGATCTCGAAGTCGGTGCCCGGGCGCAGCTTCGAGCCCATCTTCTTCAGGCGCATTTCCACGACCGACGGACGGCCCACGATGATCGGCTTGGCGATCTTCTCGTTGAGCACGAACTGCGCGGCGCGCAGCACGCGCTCGTCTTCGCCTTCGGCAAACACAATGCGCGCGCAATTGGCCTTCGCCGCCGCGAACACGGGGCGCATGACCATGCCCGAGCGGTAGACCGTCGCACCAAGCTGCTCGCGGTAGGCATCCATGTCCTGGATCGGGCGCGTGGCCACGCCCGAATCCATCGCGGCCTGCGCCACGGCCGGCGCGATCTTGATGATGAGGCGCGGGTCGAACGGCTTCGGAATCAGGTATTCCGGGCCGAATTCGAGCGTGTGGCCTTCGTAGGCCTTCGCGACTTCGTCGCCCTGATCGGTTTCTTCAGCGAGTTCCGCGATCGCGCGCACGCACGCGAGCTTCATCTCTTCCGTGATGGTGGTCGCGCCCACGTCCAGCGCGCCGCGGAAGATGAACGGGAAGCACAGCACGTTGTTGACCTGGTTCGGATAGTCCGAACGGCCCGTGGCGATGATCGCGTCCGGGCGCACCTTCTTCGCTTCTTCCGGGCGGATTTCCGGCTCCGGGTTCGCGAGTGCGAGGATCAGCGGCTTGTCGCCCATTTCCTTGACCATCTCGGGCTTGAGCACGCCGGCGCTCGAGCAGCCGAGGAACACGTCTGCCGCCTTGATCGCGTCGCCAAGCGTGCGCGCTTCGGTGTTGGCCGCATAGCGCGCCTTCGACGGATCGAGGTTGCCGCGACCTTCGTAGATCACGCCCTTCGAGTCGGTGACGAGGATGTTCTCTTTCTTCAGACCCAGCTTCACGAGCAGGTCCAGGCACGCGATGGCCGCCGCGCCCGCACCCGAGCACACGAGCTTCACGCTGCCGAGTTCCTTGCCCACGACCTTCAGGCCATTGAGGATCGCAGCGGATGCAATGATGGCCGTGCCGTGCTGGTCGTCGTGGAAGACGGGAATCTTCATGCGCTCGCGCAGCTTCTGCTCGATGTAGAAGCACTCGGGCGCCTTGATGTCTTCGAGGTTGATGCCGCCGAGCGTGGGCTCGAGCATCGCGATGGCGTCGACCAGCTTGTCCGGGTCCAGTTCGTCGAGTTCGATGTCGAAGACGTCGATGCCTGCGAACTTCTTGAAGAGGCAGCCCTTGCCTTCCATGACCGGCTTGGCCGCGAGCGGGCCGATGTTGCCAAGGCCGAGCACGGCCGTGCCGTTCGTCACGACGCCGACGAGGTTGGCGCGCGAGGTGTACTTCTGCGCATCGAGCGGGTCGGCGTGGATCGCCTCGCAAGCCGCCGCGACGCCCGGCGAGTACGCAAGCGAAAGATCGAGCTGGTTGGAGAGCGGTTTGGTCGGCGTGACCGAGATCTTGCCGGGCTTCGGATTCTGGTGATACGCGAGCGCGCTTTGCTTCAGTTGTTCATCCATTTTCAGGCCTGCCTGGACATGAGAGACGTGAGAGAGAGAATCTTTTATGGTCGTAGGCCCGCCGGTTCGCGCGGCACGAGCGTTCCAGCAGGGCCGATTAGTGTACACCTGGCGTCGTTCGCGTCCACGTGGGTCAAAGACTGATACCGGGAATTCGCAGGGCCGATACTGCGGCCGCGCGCAGCGCTTTCGTCTGATCGATGCGCCGTGCTTAGTCGAGCGCCGCGCCGCGCCGTTCGGGGATCAGGAAGAGGGTCGCGAGGATATCGAGCCCGTAGATGGCGGCGAGCATGCCGAGCGCCGCCGTGAAGGAATAGCGCGCGGCCAGCGCGCCCACGGCGAGCGGCCCGAAGCCGCCCACGGCGCGGCCGATGTTGAACAGCACGTTCTGCGCGGTGGCGCGCGCGGCGGTCGGGTACAGCTCGGAAATGAGCGCGCCATAGCCGCCGATCATGCCGTTGACGAACACGCCCATCGCCGCGCCGCCGATCAGCAGCGCAAACGGCGTGGAAAGCTGCGCGTAGACGAACACCATGATTACGGCGCCGGCTTGATAGAACAGGAAGGCGGGCCGGCGGCCGAACCGGTCGGCTGCGATGCCGAAAAGCCAGATGCCGAGCGCCATGCCGGCAACCGTCGCCGCGGTCCAGAGCCCCGACTTCGTGAGCGAATAGCCGAAGGACTTCGAAAGGTAGGCGGGCAGCCAGATCATCAGACCGTAGTAGCCGAAGTTCTGCACCGAGCACAGCACGGCGACGCCCAGGCTCGCGCGCGCAGTGCGCGCATCGGCCACGAGCATGCGCAGCGCGCGCGGGCGCTCGGCCTTCGCCGCGACAGCCACGCGCTGCGCATGCGCGACGAAAAGCTCGGGCTCCTCCACGCGTCGGCGCACCACGAACGACACGACCGCCGGAAGCAGCCCGATGGCGAACATGCCGCGCCAGCCGATCAGCGGGAGCAGCAGCGGCGTGAGCAGCGCTGCGGCCAGCACGCCCACTTGCCAGCCGAGCCCGACATACGACGACGCCCGCGCGCGCAAGTGTGCGGGCCACGCCTCGGCAACGAGCGCCATGCCAATGCCGAATTCGCCGCCCAGCCCGATGCCCGCGATCGTCCGGTAGACGAGCAGGTCGCCGTAGCCGCGCGCCAGCGCGCACATGCCGGTGAAGACGGCGAACAGCAGGATGGTCCACGTGAGCACGCGCACGCGCCCGTAGTGGTCGCTCAAAAGCCCGAAGACGATGCCGCCCACCACCGCGCCGACGAGCGTCCACGTGACGAGCGCGCCCGCCTGCGCGCCCGAAAGATGCAGATCGGCGCTGATCGCTGGCAGCATGAAGCCGAGCATCAGCAGATCGAAGCCGTCCATGGCGTAGCCGAGCACCGAAGCGACGAGCGCACGCAAGGCGTGGCCGCGCGGGGTGGCGGCCGGGTTGGCAGAGGCTCCGGGCGGAGAAACGGCGGTCATGTGGGCAATCCTGAGAAACGTGCGCTGACGGGGAACGCAAACCGGCGTGAGTGTAAAGGCGTGGCCGGGCCGTCACAACCGCGCTGCAAGGCGCGAACATCGCGGCGCCGCTGGTGTTCGCGCCCCACATCACTGTCGGCAGTTGCCATCGCAACTCGTCGGCGATCGTCAAGTCGGGTAAAATACCGGCCTACGCGCGCAAGAGAAGCCGTCCGGACCGGGCGAGTCGTCCTGACCGATGTTGTCAGACGATCCACGCCTCCGGGCCGCGCACCGCAGGCGCCGAAGCCACGCTTCGAGCCTGCCGTGCCAGCGCCACCGGGCCACGCGCCCACCCTCCTCCCGCACTCATATCCAAGGATTCGCCCATGACAGGCTACGATCGCCAGACGATCTCGGACGCAACCGCGAAAATGCTGCTCGAAGTGAAGGCCGTGCACTTCAACGCCGAAAAGCCCTTCATCTTCACCTCCGGCTGGGCGAGCCCGGTCTATATCGACTGCCGCAAGCTGATCTCGTACCCGCGCGTGCGCCGCGGCCTGATGGAAATGGCCGAAGCCACGATCCTGCGCGACGTCGGCTACGAGCAGATCGACGCCGTGGCCGGCGGCGAAACCGCGGGCATCCCGTTCGCGGCATGGCTCTCCGACCGCCTGATGGTGCCCATGCAGTACGTGCGCAAGAAGCCGAAGGGTTTCGGCCGCAATGCGCAGATCGAAGGTCTGCTCACCGAAGGCCAGCGCGTGCTGCTCGTCGAAGACCTGACCACCGACAGCCGCAGCAAGATCAACTTCATCAACGCGCTGCGCACGGCCGGCGCGCAGGTGAACCACTGCTTCGTGCTGTTTCACTACAACATCTTCAAGGAAAGCGTCTCGGTCCTGAAGGACATCGACGTCGACCTGCACGCACTCGCTACGTGGTGGGACGTGCTGCGCGTCGCCAAGCAATCGGGCTACTTCGAAACGAAGACGCTCGACGAAGTCGAGAAATTCCTGCACGCACCGGCTGAGTGGTCGGCGGCGCACGGCGGCGCAACGTCGGCACCGCAGTAAGCGCACTCGCCGCGCAAGTTCGAGCGCATAGCAAAAAGGCCATCTGCCTCATGGGGCAGATGGCCTTTTTTTCTGGCCGGGGCCGCGCTGCGGGTTCAATGCGCCGCGTGTGCCTCACCGCCCTCGTCAGGCACATCGGGCGCGTGCGATGAGAGATTCAGCAAACCATTGCTCTGCGCGTACTGGAAAAGTTCGGAATCTCGATCGAGTCCGAGCTTGCGCATCGCCGTATTTTTTTGAGTACTGATGGTCTTAATGCTTCGGCTCAGTTTCTCGGATATTTCCTTAATCGTCATACCCGAAACAAAGAGTCGTACGACTTCGAGTTCTCGCTTTGAGAGAATCACTTCATCGGTTTTCCCGCCGCTATTGATGCGCAATTGATCGAGCGCAACCTTTACCTGCGGGCTCATATATTCGAGATTGCGACTCACATGCTGGACCGCGAGGCCAATGTGGCTTAGGTCGTCGGACTTGTGCACCACCGCGATCACGCCTAGCTCGCCCAGGCGTTTGAGCAGCGCGGCATTTTCGAGCATCGTCAGGACAACGATGGGAACATTCGGGAAGTTGCGCCGCAGGTAGCCGATGAGCGGCAAGCCGTCGCCGTACTGACCGCCCGGCATGGCAAGGTCGGTGACCAGCACGTCGCAGGGAACCGTTTGTAGCGCCTTGACGAGTTCCGTGGACTGACGAGCGCGGCCAACGACCTGGATCCCAGGAAAATTGAGCAGTGCATGTTCCGCACCAAACAAGATCACCGGATGATCGTCGGCGACTACGACCCTGATTGGTTGCTGCATTACCCCTCCCTGTAGGCAAACCTGCTTCTCTCTCCGGCGCGAGGCCATCCCATAGTTCGCTTCTTGTTGCTGGCGCCCGACGGCTTCACGTGCCCAAGCAGGAGAATATATGACTATAGCGGAATCCTCCCGCTCATTCTGTACGCGCGCAGGCGAAAGCTCGCTCGTTTATACCGCTATATTGAATCAAATTCGGACTAGGGAACAAATCAAACCTTTCCTTCAGGACTACGTGGCCCGAATTTCACAAACATACAGGAGAACTCGCTGATGCGTACTCCCTATGACTTTGAGCCAGGTTGCGCGCGCCGCTCAGGCGTATTCAAGTGGCTCGCCATGGCGAGCGCCGTTACGATCGCCAACCTAGCCTACGCAGGCGAAAGTTTCATCATATCGAGCGCCGACTTCAGTGACGGCGGAAAAATCGGACCACGCCAGATTTTCAACGATGCAGGCTGCAAGGGGCCGAACCAATCGCCAAGCTTGACCTGGCGCAATGCTCCTGCAACTACGCGCAGTTTCGCCATTACGATCTTCGATCGCGACGCACCAGGGCGCGGCTGGTGGCACTGGGCCGTCGCGAATATCCCCGCAAGCGTGACGAGCCTGCCGGAGAACGCCAGTGCTTCGGGCGCGCTACACAAGCTCGGCGCGATCGAGGCCCGCAACGACTTCAACGTCGACGGCTATGGGGGACCGTGCCCGCCGCCGGGCAACCCCCATCGCTATGTCGTCACCGTCTACGCACTGAACATCGATACGCTCCCGCTCGCGCAAGGCCGCCCCGCGGCGCTATTCGATCGCGAGATTCGCGGCTCGACGCTCGCAAGCGCGCAAATCACGGTGACGTACGGCCGCTGACCGGGAGCGGCTGTGTGCGGCTCGCAGCCGATGCGCCATGCGACGGATGCTGCAGCACGGAACTGTTTAAGATGATGCGTTCCGTTTCAGCGACGCGCGGGTTGGAGCGCTGCGCATCGTCCCCACCCCTTGAATGGAGTTGCCCATGTCCCGGATCGTCATTGCGTATCACAGCGGCTACGGCCACACGAAGAAACTAGCGGAAAACGTACTGGTGGGGCTGCAAGGCGCAGGTGCCGACGCAACGATGATCGCCGTGAACGAGATCGACGATGCGGGCTGGGCGGCGCTCGACGCCGCCGACGCGATCGTGTTCGGCGCGCCCACCTACATGGGCGGACCGTCCGCCGACTTCAAGAAGTTTGCAGACGCGAGTTCGAAGGCATGGTTCACGCAAAAGTGGAAGGACAAGATCGCTGCGGGCTTCACCAATTCGGCGACCATGAATGGCGACAAGTTTTCGACCATCCAGTATTTCGTCACGCTGGCGATGCAGCATGGCATGGTCTGGACCGGTACCGGCATGATGCCCGCCAACACGAAGGCCGCCACGCGCAACGACGTGAACTTCGTGGGCGGCTTCACCGGGCTGCTCGCGCAGTCGCCGGCCGACGCCTCGCCGGACGAAGCGCCGCCCGCAGGCGACCTCGAAACGGCGCGCGCCTTCGGCGTGCGTGTTGCCGCTGTGACCGGGCGCTGGCTGGCCGGCCGCGCAGCGAACGCCTGAACCTCTGCCTTATGGGCCCACGCCGGGTGAGCCCCGGGTAAGCCCCGATTTTTTTCCAGGCGCCGTCACACGTGTGGCGGCATGACGTCTTAAAATACCGTTCCAGCGCCGCCCCGGGTGATGGCGCCCCGCAATTCCCCGCGTTCAGAGAGACTGAGATGAGCACGAAAGTTTTTGTCGACGGACAGGAAGGCACGACCGGCCTGAAGATTTTTGAATACCTGTCGCCGCGCACCGACGTCGAGATCCTGCGTATCGACGACGCGAAGCGTAAGGACGTCGAGGAACGCCGCCGTCTCATCAACGCTTCGGACGTGACGTTCCTGTGCCTGCCCGACGTCGCCTCGCGCGAGTCGGCCTCGCTCGTCGAAAACGACCGCACCGTCCTCATCGACGCGAGCACGGCGTTTCGCACCCAGGCCGACTGGGCGTACGGCCTGCCCGAGCTGACGAAAGCCCAGCGCGACAAGGTGCGCCAATCGAAGCGCATCGCGGTGCCGGGCTGCCACGCTTCGGCGTTCATCCTGGCCATGCGCCCGCTCGTCGAAGCCGGCCTCGTCGCGCCGGAATTCGCCGCGCACAGCTACTCGCTCACCGGCTACAGCGGCGGCGGCAAGAAAATGATTGCGGAGTACGAAGCGGGCGGCAACGCAAAGCTCGCGAGCCCGCGCCCCTACGCGCTCGGCCTCACGCACAAGCATCTGCCGGAAATGTCGGTGCACGGCGGCCTGAAGTCGGCGCCGGTGTTCACGCCGATCGTGGGGCCGTTCTACAAGGGCCTTGCGGTCACAACCTATTTTTCGCCGAAGCAGCTCACGCGCGGCGCAAAGCCCCAGGACGTGCAGGCGCTCTTCGCCGAGTACTATGCGGGTGAGCCATTCGTGCGCGTGGCGCCCTTCAACGCCGACGAAAACCTCGACGCCGGCATGTTCGACGTTCAGGCGAACAACGACACGAACCGCGTGGACCTGTTCGTATTCGGCAACGACGAGCAGTTCGTGACCGTTGCGCGCCTCGACAACCTCGGCAAGGGCGCATCGGGCGCGGCGATCCAGTGCATGAATCTCGCGATCGGCGCGGCCGAGAATACCGGCCTGCATGCCTGAAGCACGCGCGGTTTCCAGCGCAAACAAAAAACCGGCTCAGTGAGCCGGTTTTTTTACGTCCCATGTTTTGCGTCGATGCAAAACCTGCAGACGAAAAAAAGCCCGCCAATGTTTGGCGGGCTGAATCCATATCAGAGGAGACATGGAGGAGACAAGAAGCAGTATATCGACTAGCGTGATGCAATGCAACATGTAAAGTAGTGCGCACCCTGAATGTTGCGTCACAACAACATATTCGTCATTGTCCTGTCATGGACAGGATGAACATCAACTGATCGAGCCCCACAGGCCGCACGAGGTGCACATCGAAGCCTGCTGCGAGCGCCTCGTCGCGGTGGCGCGACTCGCCCCAGCCCGCGAGCGCGATCAGCAGCGGCGCGCGCTCGCCGCTAACCGCGCGCAATTGCCGCACGATCGTTCCGGGCTCGTCCTGCACGAGCGAAAGCGCCACGATCGCCACATTGGGCGCACCGCGCGCCGCAAGATCGAACGCTTCGTCGAGCGTGCGAGCCGCAGATACGTCGTAGCCAAGATCGGTCAGCAAGGTGCTGAGCCCGTCCAGCGACTTCTCGTCGTTGTCGGCGATCAGGATGCGCGTCTCCATCCGCCGTTCTCCTACCCTGAAATTGGCCTCGCAGCCGGATCTCCCGTTCGATCCGGTGCGCGCCCTGTCGTCGTCATCGGTTCCCCGCCCCACTTCGCGGGCGGCGCCGCAAACCCGGCCGCCGTCCGTCAAGATGCGCCACATTGTGCTCAGCCGGCCGACAGGACTTTGTGCGTCACCGCGCGGTCGTCTGAAGATTTTGATCGCAAAACGCCCGCGAACGTTCGCCGGACCTCATTGCACCCCGATATTCACGCAGTCTCGTCAACCACGGCCCGCGCGCCGCGCAGCCACCTTGCCGAGCACGGCGAAATCGCGCTCGCCGTCGCCGTGCGCCACGGCTTCGAGCAGGCTGTCGCGCAGCACGCTCGCGAGCGGCATCGGCGTCGCGGCGGCGTCCGCGGCGGCCAGTGCGAGCCGCACGTCCTTCAGGCCAAGGCGCGCCTTGAAGAGCGCGGGCTCGTAGCGCCGCTGCGCGATCATGCCGCCGTAGCCCGCATACACTGGGCCCGGAAACGGGCCGCCTGTCACGACGTCGAGGAAGTCGCGCATCGCGACGCCGTAGCCGTCGAGCAGCGCCGCCGCCTCGCCGAGCGACTCGACCGCCGCAGCGAGCATGAAGTTCGCGGCGAGCTTCATCACGTTCGCCTGCTGAGGGACGGCGCCCACGCGCCATGTTTTCTGACCGATCACGTCGAACAGCGGCTGTACGCGGTCGATCGCCTCGGTCGCCCCAGCCGCCATGATCGTGAGTTTCGCCGCCTGCGCGGCGTCCGGGCGCCCGAGCACCGGCGCCGCCACGTAGTGCAAACCGCGCCCGGCATGGGCATGCGCCAGCGTTTCGGCCAGTTCGACGGAAATGGTCGCCATGTTCACGTGCACGAGGCCGGGCTGTGCGCGATCGAGCAGCGCCGAGTCGATGACCTCGCGCAGCGCGGCGTCGTCGGCGAGCATCGAGAGCACGGCGTCACCCGCGAAGGCCTCGCCCGGCGTGGCGACGATGCGCGCGCCCGCGTCGGCAAGCGCCTGCGCCTTCGCAGCCGTGCGATTCCACACGCGCACCGTGTGGCCCGCCTTCAGCAGATTGCCGACTATCGCGCCGCCCATTTCGCCAAGACCGATAAAACCGATGTCCATCGCCTGCTCCTTCCATGAAAAACAAGGGGAAACCCGCGCAAAGGTGCAGTACAGCACAACACGGGCCGCGCTGCAGGCGGCTACTCACGCCGCGCGAACGCACGCACGCGCTCCGGCAGGCGGTGCGATACTACTTTGCATGGTCACCGCCACCTTTCGCTTTTATGAGGAGCTGAACGACTTTCTTGCGCGGCCGCTGCGCCGGCGTGCGTTTAGTTGCGCCTGCGCGCGCAATGCCACGGCGAAACACATGATCGAAGCGCTCGGCGTGCCGCATACCGAAGTCGAATTGATCCTCGTGAACGGCGAATCGGTGGGATTCGATCATCCGCTCGCAGATGGCGACCGCGTGGCCGTCTACCCGAAGTTCGAAGCGCTCGACATCCGCCCGCTGCTGCGCGTGCGCGATGCGCCGCTGCGCGAACTGCGCTTTGTCGCCGACGCCCATCTTGGCGGCCTCGCGCAACTCCTGCGGCTAGCGGGTTTCGATACGCTCTACGACAACCACTTCCCCGACGACGAGATCGAGGCGCTCGCCGCCGCCGAGCATCGCATCGTGCTCACGCGCGACCGCGAACTGCTCAAGCGGCGCAGCATCACGCACGGCTGCTACGTGCGTGCGCTCAAGCCGCGCGCCCAGGTCCACGAGATTTTCGAGCGGCTCGACCTCGCGGCGAGCGCGCGGCCGTTCCGGCTCTGCCTCCTGTGCAACGCGCCGCTGCGGCCCATCGAGCGCGCCGCGGTCCGCGAGCGCGTGCCCGCGGGCGTCTACGACCGGCAAACGCGCTTTGTGACCTGCGACGTGTGCCAGCGGGTGTTCTGGGAAGGCTCGCACTGGCAGCGCATGCGCACGCTGATCGACGGCCTCACGCGCCCCGCGGACGACGCGCACGCGGCACACGACGGGCACGACGGGCACGACGGGCACAATCGGCACAACGGCCATGAAGGGCCGGATCGCGGCGGCAGCGCGTAGTGGTATTCACGGGTACTCGATGCGGCCCAAAGGCGCTCAAGAGGCACGTAACCGCAATGGACTCACGCAGGCGTTTGCGTACAATGCGCGCCACCGCCCAACACCGGAGCACGACATATGGCCATGAAGAAAACCGACCTTGAGAAGAACAAGGCGCTGAAACTAATGCAAGCAACGCACAAGAACGGACCCGACCGCTTTGGCAAGGGTTCGGCGCAGCCGGCGCTGGACCGCCGCGAACAGCGCAAGCTGGACCAGGCGCAGGGGCTCGTGCCGTTTGCGTGCAAGCTCAACGCCGATCTCGTCGAGAAGCTGAAGGCTCGCGCCGAGGGCCACCCCGGCGGCGTGAACGGCCTGCTCACCGAATTGCTGGAAGCCGGGCTCGCAAGCGAAGCGTCCTGAACGCCCCCCTGCGGCGAGCGCGCAAAAAAAAAGCCAGAGCAAATGCTCTGGCTTTTTTATGGCTGAAAGGCGCTTTAGTTAGCTTGGCCCTTGTCTGCCGTACCCGCAGCCGATGCGCCTTCCGACACAGCGGCGCGCTTGCCGTGGTGCTTCAGTTGCTTGTGCTGCTTCTTGGCCTTGGCCGGTGCGCTAGCTGCCGGTGCGGTTGCAGCCGGAGCCGAAGCGTCTTGTGCGAATGCGTGAGCCGTAACCAGTGCGAACGATGCTGCGATGAGCGAGGCGAGAATCTTTTTCATCTGTTGTTCCCCAAACCTGACAAATAATGACCGGCACGTTGTGAATTAGAACAGCTGGAAAACGCGAAACGATCCGCTTGCCGATCTGGGCGGGCGTTTCGCGCGAAGCAGTATTACGCAGCGTAGGGCGTTTGTCATCCGCTAATGCCCGGGTGTATTTTCCGGGAGACAATTCCCTTTCAATTCGGATACGATCGCCATTTACGCGTTCGTTTTCCGGAAGTTCGTTGTCTTTTCACGTAATACGCTGAATCGGCCTGCCCCGCACGAATTCGGGCCAGATTACCGCCCGACTCAGATGCAATCGCGAAAAAATGGGCAATCCGCCCCTTGCGCAACAGGACACCGCGCGCCATTGGCGCCAACCGTCGAAAACGCTGTCGCGCCCGTTCCCCGCGAAAAGAGATCTCCGCTTGCAATCCGCTACCCGCCGCCACCTGCGCGCCAATCTGCTCATGCTGATCGCCGCCCTCATCTGGGGCTCGGCCTTCGTCGCCCAGCGACTGAGCCTCGACGCCATCGGCCCGTTCCTGTTTACCGGCCTGCGCTTCCTGCTGGGCGCCGGCGTCGTCGCCTGCTTCTTGCTGGCACGCGGCCGCGCCGGTGGCCGCCCGGCTGCTGGCCGCGGCAACGCGCCGGCCCCGGCGCTCTTCAACGGTGCGCTGGTGCGCTCGGGCACCGTGCTCGGCCTCGTGCTGGCCGTCGCTATTTCGCTTCAACAGATCGGGCTCGGCTACACGAAAATCGCCAACGCCGGCTTCATCAGTTCGCTCTATGTCGTGATCGTGCCGATACTTGGCGTGCTGCTGCGTCATCGCACGGGCATCGGCACATGGGTCGGCGCTGCGCTCGCTGCGGTTGGGCTCTACTTCCTCAGCATCAACGAGCATTTTTCGGTGATGTACGGCGACTGGTTCCAGCTCGGCTGCGCACTCGTGATCTCGATCCAGGTCATGCTCGTGGGCCACTACGCGCCGCGGCACGACCCGCTCGCGCTCTCGATCGTTCAGTTCGTCGCCTGCGGCGTGGTGTGTCTCGCGATCGGACTCGTGTGCGAACCGCTGCGCGCGGCCGACATCGTGCGCGCCGCGCCCACTATCCTCTATGGCGGCGCGCTTTCGGTGGGCATCGGTTATACGCTGCAGGTCGTCGCGCAGCGTGACGCCGCGCCCGCGCACGCCGCCGTGATCTTCAGCATGGAAGGCGTATTCGCCGCGCTCGCGGGCTGGGCCGCACTCGGCGAAACGCTCACGCCGCGCGCACTCGCCGGCTGCGCGCTCATGCTCGCCGGCTTGCTCGCCTGCCAGCTGCTGCCAGCCTGGCAAGCGCGCCAGCGCGCCCGGCAGCGCACAACAGTGAAGCCTGTCGAAACAGCGTAAAACGCGCCATAGTTTTGCGGCGTTGATATCGCGCTCTACAGTTCTTTTTGACGAATGGCGTCGCTAACAGGCGGCGCCATTTTTTTTCGTGTGGATAACGCGTGATTGCGCCGCGCCGGGCCAGGTTATCCACGTCCACCTCTGGACAACCTGGGGACGACCTGGCGAACGACCTGTGGACCACTTCTTGATAACTACGCACCTGGCGTTGCGGCCTGAAAAGTTATCCCAGGAGCTCGCAACGCGTACATGTTTTGTCCGCATGGCTATCCGTTTCGCATCGGTATGAGCCAACAGGTAATTTCCCGGTTGTCCACAGTTAATGCCAGGACTTGTTAACTGCTACTACTTATAAATATAAATACTGAAAAGACTATGGGGAAAGCCGCGACGCTCGCTGCGCTCGCGTGCTGCGCATTCGCGCAGGTCATTGCGCTTCGCGTTTATTCGCGCGCGAAAACACCATCGACGAATTGCGGCAAGCCGAGCAAGGCGATCCGCGCGATCGATCTGCGGATCTCGCTGCGTCTACCGGAAAGACGCACTGTCTCGCCCGCGCTATGCACGCGGCCGCCTTCGCTGCACGCCCATGCGAGGCAATGCGTCACGGCCACACCTGGCTCGTGGTCTTCATTGGCAAGCCAGCCGACGCTCGCCAACGCAACGCTCGCGCGTCCTGCGCTGCGCGCAAGCGCGCCCTCGGCCGTTTCGCGCGCGACCGCCTCGCTAACGAGTCCGTGACGCGCGATCGTCTGCGTATTCACGCCGGGCAGCGCCGCAAGCGCCGCTGCTGAATGCGCCACGTAACCGAGATCGAGACAACCTGAAGTCCCGCGCTGGTCGGCCATCATCGAGCCGATCGCACCCGCCGTGCAGGTCTCGACGCTCACGAGCACGAGCGAGCGCGACATCAGATAGCCGGCGATCTGCTTCGTAATGTTCATGGCACCAGGAGATGAAAAGGGAAAAAGCGAGTGTCGCACGCATGCGCACATGAAAAAGGGCGTGCCTCCCGAGGAGGCACGCCCTTGCTGAATGCATCGCGTGAGTACAACGTGGGCGTTAGCCGCCCGCCATTATTTGCTCGATAGTCGGCTCGAGATGGACCAAACCGATGGTCGCGGGCTTGGCTTCGACAACGCCAAAGCATTCCGTGCGGCGCGGCGCCGGATCGACGAGAAAATTGCGCGCGTAATGCCCGCAACGCTCCGGCGGCAGGAGCCGCTCGGGCGGGATCACCTCGAACGCCGTCCCTACGGCGATGAAAAGATCGTCAGGTGTCATGTCGCGCTGAATGCGCCAGAGCGTCTCGTACTCGGGCGCGGCCTCGTTGAAGAACACCACGCCCGGCTTCACGCCCTCCACCTGCCCGCACGACGGACAGGCGGCCTGGGGATCGAGCGCCCGGCCGGAGGTCGGGAAGCGATAGTCGCAGTCGGTGCACAGAAGCGAAATCATGTCGCCGTGCAGATGCGTGACCTGACGCGCGCCGGCCTGCTCGAGCATGTCGTCGATGTTCTGCGTGACGAGATGCACGCGCTCCGTGCCCCAGCTGTCCTGCCACTTCGCGAGCAACTCGTGGGCGGCGTTCGGACGCGCGTCGCTGCATTCGGCAATGCGTTGGTTGTAGAAACGGAAAACCGCGGGTCGGTTGCGGCGCCACGTGAGGTAGTTGCAAACCTCGTCGATGCTCGCGTGGGACCAGATGCCGTCGCCGGTGCGGAACGTCGAAATGCCGCTCTCCGCCGAGAGCCCTGCGCCGGAAAACACGAACAGGCGGGGGAGTCTGCCGGACTGCCCAGGTTGCCGGGGTTGCGCCACGTTTGCCACTTTCGCCTCCTTGATCGAACGGCGACATTATGACCTTACAGCAGCGTTTCGGCTGAGGGACGCAATGGCGATTGCACTCACGGTCTCAACGAGCGCACTACGCTGCCTCTGAGGCGTCCCAGGGCGTCAGAGCATCCTGGCGGGCGCGGCGAACCACGGCAGCCGCCTGTGCGGCCTCTCAACGGCTCCTGCTGCGATCGACGAAACAAAAAAGGGATGCCGTAGTGGCATCCCTTTTTCAACAAGCACAAACAAGCACAATCAGCGCGCGATAAACCTCACTCCACCGTCACCGACTTCGCGAGGTTACGCGGCTTGTCCACATCGGTGCCGCGCACGCACGCCGTGTGATACGCGAGCAGTTGCAGCGGCACGACGTGCAGGATCGGCGAAAGCAGCCCGTAGTGCTCCGGCATGCGAATCACGTGAATGCCGTCTTCGCTCGTGATGTGCGTGTCGGCATCGGCGAACACATAAAGCTGGCCGCCGCGCGCGCGCACTTCCTGCATGTTCGACTTGAGCTTTTCGAGCAGCGCGTCGTTGGGCGCCACCGTCACCACGGGCATCGCCTCGGTCACGAGCGCCAGCGGTCCGTGCTTGAGCTCGCCTGCCGGATACGCCTCGGCGTGGATGTACGAGATTTCCTTGAGCTTGAGCGCGCCTTCGAGCGCGATCGGGTAGTGCAGCCCGCGCCCGAGGAACAGCGCGTTTTCCTTGCGCGCGAACTCTTCCGACCACGCGATGATCTGCGGCTCCAGCGCGAGCACGCCGTTGAGCGCGGCCGGCAGGTGGCGCAGCAGTTTCAGATGCGCGGCTTCCTGCTCGGCATTCACGTGACCGCGCAGCTTACCGAGCGTGACGGCAAGAATGAAGAGGCCAACGAGCTGCGTGGTGAAGGCCTTCGTCGACGCCACGCCAATCTCGCGCCCCGCGTGCGTGAGGAACTTGAGTTCAGTGAGGCGCACCATCGCGCTCGTCGCCACGTTGCACACCGCGAGCGTGTGTTCCATGCCGAGCGACTGCGCGTGCTTGAGCGCGGCGAGCGTGTCGGCGGTTTCGCCCGACTGCGAGATCGTCACGACGAGCGCGCGCGGATTCGGCACCGACTCGCGATAGCGGTATTCGCTCGCGATCTCGACATCGGTGCGGATCTTCGCCACCGACTCGAGCCAGTACTTCGCCGTGAGGCCCGCGTAATAGCTCGTGCCGCACGCGAGAACCAGGATGCTGTCGATGCCCTTGAACACCTCGCCCGCGTTGTCGCCGAACAGATCGGGCGTGAACGCGTCGGTGGCGGGAATCGTGTCCGAGATCGCGCGCGGCTGCTCGAAGATTTCCTTCTGCATGTAGTGGCGATACGGGCCGAGATCGACCGCGCCGCCGTATGCGCCATAGGCCTGCACGTCGCGCACTTCGCGCGTCACGATGTTGCCCGCGCGATCGGCAATGCGCACGCCTTCCAGCGTGATCTCACACACATCGCCTTCTTCCAGATAACTGATGTGCTCGGCGCTGCCCGCAATGGCGAGGCCGTCCGACGCGATGAAGTTCTCACCCTTGCCATAGCCCACCACGAGCGGCGAACCGGCGCGCGCGCCGACCACCGTATGCGGCTGGCTCTTGTGCACCACGCCGATCGCATACGCGCCCGCGAGCTGCTGCACGGCCGCGCGCACGGCGGCGAACAGGTCGCCTTGGTACAGGCTGTGGATCAGGTGGGCGATGACTTCGGTGTCGGTTTGCGAAACGAACTCGTAGCCCTTCGCGCGCAGCATTTCGCGCAGCGACTCGTAGTTCTCGATGATGCCGTTGTGCACGATCGCGAGCGTGTCGCGCGAGAAGATCGGGTGTGCGTTGTTCACCGTGGGCGCGCCGTGCGTCGCCCACCGCGTATGCGCGATGCCGGTCACGCCTTCGAAGTGAGCCTCGCTAACCTGCTCGTCGAGTTCGGCCACGCGGGCGACGCTGCGCACGCGCTGCGGGCCGTCGGCCGTCACGACGGCCACGCCGCACGAGTCGTAGCCGCGATATTCGAGGCGCCGCAGTCCTTCGATCAGGACGGGAACGATATTACGTTGCGCAACCGCGCCGACGATGCCGCACATGGATTCGATCCTTTGCAATGAGAGGCGTGGGCGCCGCGCGTTTTCACGCGAGCGGCGCCGGGTTTCAACCGTTCAGTTCTTTTTCTTGACCGGCCGAACGTAGCCGGTTTTCGCGATCTGCGTTTTCTCGTTGAGCACGAGCGTGGCTTCAGGCACGTCCTTCCACACCGTCGTGCCCGCTGCGATGGTCACGCCGCGGCCCACGCGCACGGGCGCGACGAGCTGCGTATCCGAACCCACGAACACGTTGTCCTCGATGATCGTGCGGTGCTTGTTCGCGCCGTCGTAGTTGCAGGTGATGGTGCCCGCGCCGATGTTCACGCCCGCGCCCACGTCGGCGTCGCCGACGTAGCTCAGGTGATTCGCCTTCGAGCCCACGCCGATGTTCGCGTTCTTCACTTCGACAAAGTTGCCCACGTGCACGTCGTCGGCGAGCTTCGCGCCGGGGCGCAGCCGCGCATAGGGACCTAGCACCGCGTTCGCGCCAACCGCGGCGTTTTCGATGTGCGTGTAGGCGTCCACGCGCGTGCCCGCGCCGATCGACGCGCTGCGAATCACGCAGTTCGGGCCCACGCTCACGTTGTCCGCCAGCGTCACCTCGCCTTCGAACACGCAGTTCACGTCGATGAACACGTCGCGCCCGCATTTAAGCGAGCCGCGCACGTCGATGCGCGCCGGGTCCGCGAGCGTGACACCCGCCACGAGCAGCGCCTCGGCCAGCGTGCGCTGATGCACGCGCTCGAGTTCGGCAAGCTGCTGCTTGCTGTTCACGCCGAGCGTTTCCCATTCGTCGTCGGGCTGCGCGGTCACGGCCGGATGACCGGCGGCGATTGCGGCTTCCACGACATCGGTGAGGTAGTACTCGCCCTGCGCGTTGTCGTTCCTGAGCGCCGCAAGCCAGCCCGCGAGCGGCGCGGTAGGCGTCACGACGATGCCGGTGTTGATCTCGGCGATCTTGCGCTGGGCTTCGTTCGCGTCTTTCTGCTCGACGATGCGCTCGACCTGGCCCGCCGCGTCGCGCACGATGCGGCCGTAGCCAGTCGGGTCGTCGAGCGCGACGGTCAAGATGCCGTAGCCGTTCTCACCCGCGGTATCGACCAGACGCTCGAGCGTGGAAGCGCGCGTGAGCGGCACGTCGCCGTAGAGCACAAGCGTGGGCACGTTCGCGTCGAGCAGCGGCAGCGCCTGCGCGAGCGCGTGGCCCGTGCCGAGCTGCTGCGCCTGCAGCGCGAACTGGACGTCGGGCGCGCCAACGGCTTCGCGCACGGCTTCGCCGCCATGGCCGACCACGACGACGAGTCGGGTGGGCGACAGCGTGCGGGCAGTATCGATAACGTGCGAGAGGAGCGGCTTGCCGGCGAGCGGATGGAGCACTTTCGGCAGCGCGGAGTGCATGCGTTTGCCCATGCCTGCCGCGAGGATCACGATGTTCATTGCATCAGTGACTGAATAAGGAATGAAGCGGCTGATTTTAGCATGCGGGATATCCCCGACACGCCGGCCAGGCGGGCTCTCGTGCCCCGATAAACACTGTTTTACAACTGCTTTTCAGGACATCGGCCCGAAATGAAAAACGCTCCGACTTGGGGTCGGAGCGTTTAAGGCAAAACCACAGGGAAGGCTCAAAGATCGTCGAACGGCGTGAACTTGATGGCCGTGCCTTCGGCAGGCGCCGCGTCGGTCGAGCACGGCTCCTCGTCGAACGCGATATCGCCGGCCGGATCGGCCACGCCCGTTGCGCGCAGGTCCGCGAAGTTGAACAGGTTTGCGTCCATGAGGTGCGAGGGCACGACGTTGCCGAGCGCGTTGAACATGTTCTCCACGCGGCCCGGGAAACGCTTGTCCCACTCGCGGATCAACGCTTTCATCTCCGCGCGCTTCAGGTTCGGCTGGCTGCCGCACAGGTTGCACGGAATGATCGGGAATTCGCGCAGCACCGCGTACTTTTCGAGATCGGTTTCCTTCACGTACGCGAGCGGGCGGATCACGACGTTCTTGCCGTCGTCCGACTGCAGCTTGGGCGGCATGCCCTTGAGCTTGCCGCCGTAGAACAGGTTCAGCAGCAGCGTTTGAAGGATGTCGTCGCGATGATGGCCGAGCGCGATCTTGGTCGCGCCCAGTTCGCCCGCCACGCGGTACAGAATGCCGCGGCGCAGGCGCGAGCACAGCGAGCACGTGGTCTTGCCCTCGGGCACGAGACGCTTGACGATGCTGTACGTGTCCTGGTTCTCGATGTGGTACGGCACGCCCACCTTGTCGAGGTACTCGGGGAGCACGTGCTCCGGAAAGCCCGGCTGTTTCTGGTCGAGGTTCACCGCGACGATGTCGAAGTCGATCGGCGCGCGCTCGCGCAGGCGCAGCAGCACGTCGAGCATCGCGTAGCTGTCCTTGCCGCCCGAGAGGCAGACCATGACCTTGTCGCCGTTCTCGATCATGTTGTAGTCGCCAATCGCCTGGCCGACCTGACGCACGATGCGCTTGAACAGCTTGTTGTTCTCGTAGGCTTCCTTCTGCTCGCGGCGCGTGAGCGCCTGGCGGCCGGTGCCTTCGGTCGCGGCTTCCTCGCCAACGGGGAGCGTTTCGGGGGCGTTCATGAATCAGTCCTCTTTGATGCGAAAGACCTCGACGCCCACCGCGTCGCAGTCCGGATAAACGTCGGGCTTCTCGGTCGAGACGCGCACCGCGCGCACGCGTTCGTGCGAGAGCAGCGCTGCGGCGAGATCGTCGCAAAGCGTCTCCTGCAGATGGATATGGCCCTTGCCCACGCGTTCGGCAACGGTCGAGCGCATGAAGTCGTAGTCGACGACTTCGCGCAGCTTGTCCTCGTGCGGCGTGCTCGTAGCGAGCGGCACGAACAGATCGACATTGATGACGACGCGCTGTTCGCCGCGCTTTTCGAAGTCATGCACGCCGATGTTGATGTGCACTTCGTAGTCGCGCAGGAAAAGCCGGCGGCAATCGGCCAGCCGGGGGTGAAGCAAAACGGTGGACATACAGGTTCCAGTCGATAAAAGCGTGCGTTCGTTCGCACGTATGCCGGCGCGGCGCGCCCGGCGGGTCGTTCAGCCGGTCTGCAAAGCCGCTCGTGCGCGGCGGCTTGCGTTCCTTTGTCTTCGTTAGCACCGCGGGCTCGCAGTCGTGCGCGCAGCGGGCTATGCATTTAGTTGCAAATCTTGATGCAACCCACGTTTGGGCTTTAGTTGCCCGTCAAAAACATTACGTCGCGCGGCAGCGGCACGAGGTGCTGGCCGCCGTCCACGACGAGCGTCGTGCCCGTCACGCCCGAAGCCCGTGCGAGATACAGCGCGGCTTCCACGAGATCCGCAGGCCGCGACGCGCGCTTGAGCGGCGTGACCTGGTGCGCGGCCGCGAAGCTCTCCGGCGTCTGGTCGCCCGACTGCAGCGTGAGGCCGGGCGCGAGCCCCACCACGCGCACCTTCGGCGCGAGCGCCTGAGCGAGCGCGACGGTGGCATTCTGCAACGCGGCCTTCGTCAGCGTGTACGACAGATAGTCGGGATTCATGTTGTACAGCTTCTGGTCGAGCACGTTGATCACACACGTGCGCAGCGTCTCGTCGTCCACCGCTGCCTCGGGCGTTGCCTCGTACAGCATGCGCGCCAGCACGAGCGGCGCCCCCACGTTGATCGCCATGAGCTGCAGCAGCTTCGTGTAGCCCACATCCCGCGCGGTGTCTTCGTCGAAGCGCGACGCATTGTTAAGCACGCACGCAGGACGGCCGAGCGCCGCGGCGCAGTCCGGGACGAGCCGCGCCACCTGCGCTTCGTTGCCGAGGTCGGCGTGCAGCGCCACGGCCCTGCGGCCCAGCGCAGCGATTTGCGCGACGACTTCGTCGGCGGCCTCGCGCGACTCGCCGTAGTGCACCGCGACGTCCCAGCCGCGCGCCGCAAAGCCGAGCGACAGCTCGCGGCCAATGCGGCGTGCGCCGCCCGTCACCAGCACAACGGGCGCCTGGGCATTGGAATCGGGGCGCGATCCTTCGCCGGATGTGCTCAGGTCGGCGTCAGCCGGGCGGATGCCGGGAGTTGCGCTCATTTACAATGCGGGGATGAATCCGAAAGCTCACGAACCCGATAGTTTACCTGTTCCCGAGCCGATCGCGCTCGCGCAGTCCGAGGCGCTCGCGGCCACGCTGCGCGCCGAGATCGCGGCGGCGGGCGGGTGGCTCCCGTTCGACCGCTACATGGAGCGCGTGCTCTATACGCCGGGGCTCGGCTACTACAGCGGCGGAGCACGCAAGTTTGGCCTCTTCGCCGACGACGGCAGCGACTTCGTGACCGCCCCTGAACTTTCACCGCTTTTTGCCGCGACGCTCGCGCGCGCCGTGGGCGAAGCGCTCGCCGCCAGCGGCACGCATCGCCTGATGGAATTCGGTGCGGGCACGGGCCGCCTCGCCGCGGGTGTGATGCTCGCACTCGACGCCGCAGGCGTGCCGTTCGACGCCTACGCCATCGTCGATCTGTCGGGCGAGCTGTGTGAGCGCCAGCGCGAGACCATTGCGCAGCTCGCGCCGGCGCTCCTCGATCGCGTGACGTGGCTCGACGCGCTGCCTGCGCAGTTCGAAGGCGTCGTGATCGGCAACGAGGTGCTCGACGCCATGCCGGTGCGCCTGTTCGCGCGCAAGGACGCCGTGTGGCATGAGCGCGGCGTGAGCGTGAACGCGCAAGGCGCCCTCGCCTTCGCCGATCAGCCTGCGAATTCGGGACGCGACGCGGGCTGGGCACACAGCGCGCTCGCCGGTGTGGACGGCAGCGAAGACTACGTGAGCGAAACGCACGAAGCCGCGCTCGCGTTCACGCGCACGGTCTGCACGATGCTCAAGCGTGGCGCGGCGTTCTTCATCGACTATGGATTTCCGCGCCACGAGTACTACCATGCGCAGCGCGCGCAAGGCACGCTGATGTGCCACTACCGGCACCGGGCGCACGGCGACCCGTTCCTCTATCCGGGCTTGCAGGACATCACCGCGCACGTGGAATTCTCGGGCATTGCCGAAGCGGGTGTCGAAGCGGGCGCGGACCTGCTTGGCTACACCACGCAGGCGCGCTTTCTGATGAACGCGGGCATTACCGAAGTGCTCGGCGAAATCGATCCGCGCGACCCGCAGCGCTTCCTGCCTGCCGCGAACGCGGTGCAGAAACTCGTTTCCGAAGCGGAGATGGGTGAGCTATTCAAGGTGATCGCGTTTTCGCGCGGCATCGACGAGACCATCGCGGCGTTCGCGCGCGGCGACCGCAGCCACACACTCTGACGCTCACGCCACGCGACCATGATCCGCTGGTTCCTCACCACCTTCATCGCTGTCGCGATTCTCTCCAGCGCGCAGCCGTGGCTCAAGAAGCTCGGCATCGGGCGGCTGCCCGGCGACATCACGCTGCGCATTTTCGGCCGCGAGTATCCGCTGCCGTTCATGTCGACGCTCGTGCTTTCGATGGCGCTCTCGTTTCTCGTGCGCGTGCTCTGAGCGAGCGCGCGCAACGCGCTCAAGCCGAAGCGAGCGCGCCGTCCACTGCCGCCACGCGCGCTTCGTGCACCGCTTCTTTTATTCTCTCGGCGCCGCCACGCTCGATCGAGCGCGCAATTGCCCCCGCATCCACGCTGCGCGCGGCCACGAGTGCCACGCGCAAGCGTTCGGCCTGCGGATAAGGCGCGTTCTCCCAGTTCAGCCGCCCGCGCAAATCCGACTCGCAGGACTGCAGCGCCTCGGCAAACCGCGCCGGTTTGCGCAGCGCGTCGCATCGCTCGAGCATGCGCACGAGCGCGGCCGCCCCCATGTCCATCACGCGATGCACGTTGCCATGCTCACGCGCGACCAGCACGGCGAGGTCGCGGCAATCGTTCGGCACACGCAGACGGTCGCAAAGCGGCTTGAGCAGATCGACGCTGCGCCCTTCATGGCCAATGTGGCGCGGCAGCACGTCCTCGGGCGTCGTGCCTTTGCCGAGATCGTGCGTGAGCGCCGCGAAGCGCACCGGCAGCGTGTAGCCCTGCGCGGCCGCATGGTCGATCACCATCATCACGTGCACGCCCGTATCGATTTCGGGGTGATAGTCGGCGCGCTGCGGCACGCCCCATAGGGCGTCGAGTTCGGGCAGCACGCGCGCAAGCGCGCCGCAATCGCGCAGCACTTCGAACATCCGCGAAGGCTTCGCCTCCATGAGACCGCGGGCAATTTCCTGCCATACGCGCTCGGGTACGAGCGCGTCGACTTCGCCCGAAGCGACCATCTCGCGCATGAGTTCGAGCGTTTCGGGCGCGACGGTGAAATCGGCGAAACGCGCGGCAAAACGCGCGATACGAAGTATGCGCACGGGGTCTTCGAGAAACGCGTCGCTCACGTGGCGAAACACGCGCGCTTCGAGATCGCGCGCGCCGCCGAACGGATCGACCACCTCTCCCGTGAGCATGCCGCCCGGCTGCACTTCCTGCGCCATGGCGTTGATCGTGAGGTCGCGCCGCGCGAGGTCTTCCTCGAGCGTCACGTCGGGCGCGTAGAAGAACTGGAAGCCGTGATAGCCCGCCGCCGTCTTGCGCTCGGTGCGCGCAAGCGCGTACTCCTCGTGCGTGTCGGGATGCAGAAAGACCGGAAAGTCCTTGCCCACCGGGCGATAACCCTGCGCGGCCATCTGCTCGGGCGTCGCGCCCACCACGACATAGTCGCGGTCGCGCACGGGCAGCCCGAGCCTCTCGTCGCGAATCGCTCCGCCTACGACATAGATCTTCATTCGTCGTCGCGTTCGTCGTCGGCGACGATGTGTGTTTCGCGGCGCGCGGCTTCCACCCATTCGGCCACCGCAGGCAGTGCGCTCACGCGCTGGGCGTAAGCGGCTGCTTCGGGCGAGAGCTTCGGCTGGTAGCTGTTGAAGCGCATGACGACCGGCGCGTACATCGCGTCGGCAATGGTGAAATCGCCGAACAGGAACGGCCCGCCGCTCGCGGCCAGACACTCGCGCCAGAGCGCGTCGATACGCGCGACATCGGCGAGCGCGCCCGGCGTGGCACCGGCGCCGGGCTTGATCTTGCGGATGTTCATCGGCATGTGGTTGCGCACTTCGCCGAAGCCCGAATGCATCTCCGCACTCACGCTGCGCGCGCGGGCCCGCGCGTTCGCGTCGCGCGGCCACAGCGCGAGCTGCGGGAAGCGCTCGGCGAGCGTCTCGGCAATCGCGAGGGAATCCCACACGGAAAAGCCGTCGTCGGAGACGAGGCAGGGCACCTTGCCCGAGGCCGAAAACGCGAGGATCGAGGACTTGGTGCCCGGCTCGTCGAGCTCGATCAGCACTTCCTCGAACGCAATGCCGAAGTGCTTGAGCAGCACCCACGGGCGCATCGACCACGACGAATAGTTCTTGTCTCCGATTACGAGCTTCATTGTTCACATGACCGTAGTGAGTTGAAAGAGCGCGGGCTGGCAGCCCGCTTACTGGTTATCGACCGGCGCTGGCGCGAAAGATGTTCAGCCGCGAGCGCAGCGAGGCGTCGGCGAGATAGAGCGGCGCGATCGTCTCGATGCTCGCCGGCTCGATATCGAGCTCGGGTGCGAGCGGGCCGGTAAGCACGCTGTCCACCTTCATCGAATCGAGATTATCGCGCGTGAGCACCGGCACGCCGGGCGCCATCTCGAACGACAGCGCCTGCAGGCGCCCGAAGGCGTCGGGCAGCCGCACGATGCGTGCGTGGCGGCCCACCGCTTCGCCGCAATACTGCACCAACTGCTCGAGCGTGTAGACCGTCGGGCCGCCGAGTTCGTAAGTGTGCCCGCTCGCGGCGTCGAGATCGAGCACGTTGACGATCGCCTTTGATACATCGCCCACGAACACGGGCTGGAACTTCGCGTCGGGCATGGCGAGCGGAATCATGGGAAAGAGCCGCTGCAGCAGCGCGAAGCGGTTGAGGAACGTGTCTTCCGGACCGAATACGACCGAAGGCCGGAAGATCGTCGTGGCAAGCGCCGTGGCCGCGTGCACGGCTTTCTCGCCGTCGCCCTTCGAGCGCAGATACATGCTGGGCCCACGCGTGTCGGCGCCGAGCGCGCTGATGTGGATGAGGCGATGCACGCCCTTGCCTTCGCAGGCGGCGACGATTTTCGTGGGCAAGTCCACATGCAGCTTCGCGAAGCCCGGCCCGTAGGGATCGCCGCGGCCGCCATTGAGCGTGCCGACGAGATTGATGACCGCGTCCGCGTTTTCGACGAAGGCCGCGAGCGCGACCGGATCGGACACATCGGTCTCGACCACGTCGATGGGCAGCAGGGTGAGATGGCGGGCGTTGTAGCGGCGGCGGGTGGCGACGCGCACGTCCTTGCCCGCCTCGACGAGCGCGTTGACGAGATGGCTGCCGATGAATCCCGAACCGCCGATGACCGCAATGGCTTGATGTCGCATCTTCGACCTCCTCGGGCAGACGGCGCCGCCGCGTACGAGGTCCGGTTCGTCCCGCAGCGCGCCGGCCGGAAGGCGGGGCGCGCAGCGTGCCGTCATGCCGCGCGCGATCCGTATGACGGGAAGTGGCGCGGCCTGACGGCCCGGCGCTTACGGCGTGATATAGCCGAGACGCGCCTTCAGCGATTGCGGACGGCCCTCGAACAGCGCCGCATAGTAGACCGTGTTCGACAACACGTTTTTCACGTAATCGCGGGTTTCCTGGAACGGAATGGTTTCCGCGAAGATGGCGCCTTCGACGCCGCCCTGCAAAGTCTGGCGCCATGCGCGCGGGCGCCCCGGCCCGGCGTTGTAGCCCGCGGTGGCGAGCACGGCGGAGCCATCGAACTGATTGTAGATCATCGACAAATAGTTCGTTCCGAGCAGGATATTGGTGTCGAGATCGTTGAGCTGATCGCGCGACAGCGGGCCAATGCCGATCTTCTTCGCCACCATCTGCGCCGTGGCCGGCATGATCTGCATGAGGCCGCTCGCGCCCACGCCCGACTTCGCGTTGAGAATGAAACGCGATTCCTGGCGGATGAGACCGTAGGCCCATTCGACGTCGAGGCCGTTGGTTTGCGCGTCGCGCTCCACGACGTCGCGGAACGGCGCGATGTAGCGCAGCGAGAAGTCGTGTTCCGTTTGCGTGCGGTCGGCCGTGTTGACCGTGCGGTCGAGCAACTGGATGCGTTTTGCGTACTCGGCAACGGCGAGCAACTGGCGATCGCTCATGCCGCGCAGCGGCCAGTTCCATTCGCGATTGCCTTCGAGCCGCAGATTCAGCGCGTAGAAGCGCTGTGCGAGCGCGAAGCCCGGCGTTTGCGCGGCCTGGGCGATTTCGGCGTCGCTCACCGTGGTCTTGGGCGGAATCGTGATCTTCTGGCCGAGTTCTTCGGTCGCGAGCTGGCCATAGAAGTGATAGCCCTGCGAGATCGACGCGAACTCCTGGTTCGCCCGCCCCGTTTCGCCCGCCTGCTTGAGCGCGCGCGCGTGCCAGTAGACCCACGACGGTTGCGCGCGCAGCGCGGGCGGCATCTGCTCGATCGACCAGCGCACCATCGTCCAGTCGCCGCCCAGCAGCGCTGCGCGCGTACGCCATTCGTAAGCCGGGTACGAAAGCGGTGCGTTGGCCGAGAGGCGATACCAGTCGATCGCGGCGGGCAAACGCTTTTGCGCGCCCTGATAACCGATCGTGCCCCAGCCGATCGCGCGCTCCGGCGAGGTGAGCTGCGGCGCAACGGCGGCGTAGGTCGCGGCGGCCATGGCCGGATCGTTGCGCGCCATCACCGTGACGGCGAGCAGTGCGAGCTGATGCGATTGCGGATCGCCGGTGACGCCTTGCGCAAGCGTGAGCGGCGGTGTGCTCACCGCCTGGCTGAACGCCGTCGGGTCGGGACGCTGCGACAGGCCGTCGAGCAGTTTTGCGCCGGCCGCGGTCTGGTTCTGCTCGTAGGCGAGGCGGATCTGCTGCCACACGTCGTCGCTCGAGAACTGGCCTTTGATCGCAAGCGCGGTGATGAGATCGACGCAGCCGTCGCCGTAATAGCGCGGCTCGGTCAGCAGCCCGCGCGCATCGTTCGCGACGTTCTCGCCGCGCGCCGCGCGCGACTCGAGCGCGTAGCACTTCACCTGCGTGTCGTCGTTGAGCACGAAGCGCGGGTATTGCTGGTCGAAGTTCGCCCAGTCGTGGCGCGCGCCCAGCACGAGCAGATAGTCGTTGCGCAGACGGTCGGCGATCGCCTGGCCGTCGTAGCGCTGCAGGAACGACAGCACCGGCGCATCGGGCGCGTCCACGCGCGCGTGGCCTTGCGAATCGAACAGCTGCGGCTTGAGCTGGAAGTATTCGAGATACGACGGCGCCGGGTAATCGGGGATCATCGCCGCGAGTTGCGCGGCGCGCGCGGGATCGTTATTGCGCGCGGCTTCGCGAAGCTGGATGAAAGTCTGATCGTCGTTCGAGAGGACTGCGCCTACGGGCAGTGCGACGGGGCGCACGGCGTCCGCCGTGCTGCATGCTACGAGTGCCGCGGCAGTCAGTGCGAGACCGACCACGCGATATACTCGGACAAGGCGTTTGGACATCGTTATTTCTGGAGCGCGAGGTGAACCCAAGCATAGCACGCAACCCTCACACGGAATCCAAAAAGGACTGGCGTGCAAGGCTGCTTCCTCGGCGAATTGAGGCGGCTTCCGACATGGCAATCGGGGCGGCGCTGACGGCTCATCTCGATGCACTCGTCGCGCAGTTTTCGCCGCGTTCGATCGGGTTCTATTGGCCCTTGCGCGGCGAGTTCGATGCGCGCACCTGGATCACCGCCTGGCTCGCCGCCGATGCGTCACGCCGCGCCGCCCTGCCCGCCATTGCCGAGCGCCACACGCCGCTCGTGTTCCACGCCTGGACACCGCACGCCCCCATGCGCGAAGGCCATCACGGCATACCCGAGCCGCAGTCGCAGGAGGTGATCGTGCCCGATCTCCTCCTCGTGCCGTGCGTGGGTTTCGATCGCGACGGCTATCGCCTTGGCTACGGCGGGGGCTACTACGACCGCACGCTGGCTGCCTGGCCCGGCGAGGCGTTGCCCGTCACGGTGGGCATTGCGTACGAAGCGTGCCGCATTGATGACGGTGTGCTCGCGCGCGAGGCGCACGATCTGCCGCTCGACGCCGTGGTGACCGAAGCCGCCACGCATCGTTGCCAACGTTCGCGCGAGCGCTGAACGCGGCCCTGGTCACTCAGGCGCGACTCAAAGCGAAGCCGCCGCGCGCGCGGCCGTGTCGTAGAGCCCCGACGCATTGCGCATGAGCTGCGCGGCGTCGCCAATCTGCTGGTTCGTGAGGCCGCTTTCCTTGAGCGTGGCGATGAGGCAGCTTTCGCGCACGTCGCGATAGCGCAGGCACAGCGCCTGCCCTTCCGGCGTGACCGAGAAGAAGACTTCCTTGCCGGTCTTTTCGCTTTTTACATACCCTCTGGAGACGAGCTTCTTCAACGCATACGTGGCCACGTGCGTGTCCTCGATGTTGAGCACGAAGCAGATATCCGCGAGCTTCTTGCGCCGCTCGCGATGGCCGACGTGATGGAGCAGCGACACTTCGATCGGCGTCATGTCCTTCACGCCCGCCGCCGACATGCAGCGCACCATCCAGCGGTTGAACGCATTGCTCGCCATGATGAGCGCGTACTCGAACTCGGAAAGCTCGGCGCTCGACTCGGAGACGAGATGTTCGGACGAAACGATCTTGGTCGGCTGGCGCGACATGGCAGGTAACCCGGTAGTCGGTGGTCGAAGAGGCAAAGCGGCGTGGCGTGAGTGTAATTGCAGCGCGTTTTCGGTGCGCCTGGCGAAAACGCTTATTGATAAATTGTAGATAATTTATCGACAATGTACGCTAGGAAGGAATGGCGCCGGGTGTCTGCCTGCGCAAACTTTCGACCGGTCGAACCCGTCCCTGATCGATCCAACATGCCGAATTCTGACCCTCGCATTTTTCCTCTCGGTGACGAAGCGCTTGTCTGCGAAGCGCCGCCGCCCGCCACGCTCGAGGTCCAGCGCCGCGTCTGGGCCGTCGCCGCGCTCGCGCGCGGCTGGGCGCCGGTGCGCGAAGTGGTGCCCGGCATGAACAATCTGACGATCACCTTCGATCCGCTCTCGGCCGACGCCGTGGCGCTCGCCGGCGCGCTCCGGGAAGCCTGGCGCGACGCCGAAGACGCGAGCGTTGCCGGCCGCGAGGTCGAGATACCCGTGGTTTATGGCGGCGACGATGGCCCTGATCTCGAAGCGGTCGCGCAACACTGCTCGCTCGCTGCCGCCGACGTCGCCGCGCGCCACGCCGCGGGCGTCTACACGGTGTTTTTCCTCGGCTTTCAACCCGGCTTCGCGTATCTCGGCGGACTCGAACCCCAGCTGCACACGCCGCGCCGCCGCGAGCCGCGCCTGGCCGTCCCCGCCGGGTCGGTAGGCATCGGCGGCGAGCAGACGGGCATTTATCCGGCTGCGTCGCCCGGCGGCTGGCAACTGATCGGCCGCACCGCCGCGAAGCTGTTCGACCCTGCGCACAATCCGCCCACGCTGCTCATGCCCGGCGACCGCGTGCGTTTCACCATTGCGGAGCTCCACGCATGATCGAAGTCTTGCGCGCGGGCCTGCTCACCACGGTCCAGGATCTCGGCCGCCCCGGCTACCGGCATCTGGGCGTCGCCAGCGGCGGCGCGCTCGATACGCTCGCGCTCGAAGTGGGCAACCGTCTCGTCGGCAACCGGCCCGACGCGGCCGGCATCGAAATCACCTTCGGCCCAGTCGCGCTGCGCTTCGCGCGCGCCACGCGCGTCGCCATTACGGGCACCGACTTCGGCGCCACGCTCGGCGGCCGCCCGGTCTGGTCGTGGTGGAGCCTGCCCGTGGCCGCGGGCGAGGAACTGGTGCTGAACGGCGCGAAGCGCGGCATGCGCGCCTATGTCTGCGTGGCGGGCGGCATCGACGTGCTGCCCATGCTCGGCTCGCGCAGCACCGACCTTGCGGCGGGCTTCGGCGGCCTCGCGGGCCGCGCGCTCAAAGATGGCGACCGTCTCGCCACCGGCGCCTCGTTCGCGCCGGGCCGCGAGCGCGCCGCGCTGGACCCGGGCGCGCCGGCCTTCGGCGTCAAGGCGCCCGTATGGTGCAGCTTCGCGCTGGCCGACGAGCCGCATCACCGGCGCGGCCGCCATCCGGACGGCATGGCGTGGGCCGTGCCTGTGCGCGTGCTGCGCGGCCCCGAGTACGACAGTTTCACGGGCGAAGCGCAACGCGCGTTCTGGTCCGACGAGTGGCAGCTCACCCCCAACAGCAACCGCATGGGCTTTCGGCTCACGGGCACACCGCTCGCGCGCACGAACAGCGCGGACCTGCTCTCGCACGCGGTGCTGCCCGGCACGATTCAGGTGCCGCCGAACGGCCAGCCCATCGTGCTGATGGCCGACGCGCAGACCACGGGCGGCTACCCGAAAATCGGCTCCGTGATTCGCGCCGACTGGTGGAAGCTCGCCCAGGTGCGGCTCACCGGCGGCGTGCGTTTCGTGGAAGCGACGCCGGCCGCCGCGCGCGCGGCACTGGAAGAAGAACGGGCTTATTTGCGGCAGATCGACGCCGCGATCGCCATGCACGACGAGCGCTATGCGAGCCGCCGCGCGAATGTAGTTTCAAGCGCGGCCGCGAGCGCGTGATTTTCAAGCACCATCGGTAAGACGAGCAGTAAGAGGAACACATCATGACCACCATCGATCTGAACGCCGATCTCGGCGAAGGCTGCGGCTCCGACGAGGCGCTGCTCGACCTCGTGAGTTCGGCCAACATCGCGTGCGGCTGGCACGCAGGCGGCGCCAATGCCATGCGCGAATGCGTGCGCTGGGCCGTGGAAAAAGGCGTGTCGATCGGCGCGCATCCGAGCTTCAACGACCCCGAGAACTTCGGCCGCAAGGAGATGAACCTGCCGCGCGAGGAGATCTACGCGGGCGTGCTCTACCAGCTAGGCGCGCTTTCCGCGATCGCCCAGGCCGAAGGCGGCCGCATCGCTCACGTGAAGCCGCACGGCGCGCTGTACAACCAGGCCGCGCGCGACCCGCAAATCGCCGAGGCGATCGTCTCCGCCGTGCATGATTTCGATCCGTCGGTGACGGTGTTCGCGCTCGCGGGCAGCGGGCTCGTGACTGCGGCGCGCGAGGCGGGGCTCGTGGCGATCGAGGAAGTGTTCGCCGACCGCGGCTACCGCGCGGACGGCTCGCTCGTGCCGCGCAGCGAGCCGGGCGCGCTGCTCGACGACGAAGACACCGTGCTCACGCGCACGCTCGCGATGATCCGTGAGCAGCGCGTGCAGGCCGTGAACGGCGCCTGGGTGCCGCTCAACGCGCAGACCATCTGCCTGCACGGCGACGGCCCGCACGCGCTCGCGTTCGCGCGGCGCATCCGCACGGCGCTCGACGAGGCGGGCATTGGCGTGCGCGCGGCGGGCGCAGGCGAGGTCTGACGCCCTAGCTTCAATGCGGCAATGCGCGCGGCAATCGCCGCGCGCTACGTGCACGGCAATACCCAAGGTTTTCGCAAGGCAATCCCCGGCAGCGCAAGCTGCAGACGTAGTTGTACCCAGCAGGTTCGTAGTTGTACGAACGGCCAACAGAGCCGCGCAGTCAACGCCGCTACCCGCGGCAATCAACGACAAGCCAATACGTTTGGAGATCCACATGCAGAGCACCGTCAACTTATGGCCGCTGATCGGGGTGGCCGTCATCATCGCCGGCTTCTTGTTACGGTTCAATCCGATGCTGATCGTCGCCGCGGCGGCCGTCGTCACCGGTTTCGCCGGGGGCTTTCCTCCCGGTAAGATTCTCGCCGCCATCGGCACCGGCTTCATCAAGACCCGCAACATCCCGCTCATCATCCTGCTACCGCTCGCCGTGATCGGTCTGCTGGAGCGCCACGGCCTGCGCGAGCGCGCGCAGATCTGGATCGGCAGCATCAAGGCGGCTACCGCCGGGCGGCTGCTCATCGTCTACCTGCTCGTGCGCGAACTCACCGCCGCTGTCGGCCTGACGGGTCTGGGCGGTCATCCGCAAATGGTGCGGCCGCTCATCGCGCCGATGGCCGAAGGCGCCACGGAAAACCGCTTCGGCAAGCTCTCCGACGCCGTGCGCTACAAGCTGCGCGCGTACTCGGCCGCGACCGACAACGTGGGCCTCTTCTTCGGCGAGGACATCTTTGTCGCGTTCGGGGCGATCGTGCTGATGGTCACGCTGCTCAAGGAAGCGGGCGTTTCGGTCGAGCCGATCCACGTGGCGCTCTGGGGCATTCCCACGGCGATCTGCGCGTTTCTGATTCACGGCACGCGGCTCTGGCTGCTCGACCGCAAGCTCGAGCGCGAGCTGGGCGGCGCGAAGCCGGCCGGTGCAACGGCACCGGCAGCCGACCAGCGCCAGGGAGACCAAGCATGACGCTCACCCTCAACTGGCTCTTCTGGCTGCTCGGCATCGTGCTGCTCATCGTGGGCGGCATGATCGTGATGGACCGCGAGCATCCGCGCCGCTTCACGGCAGGCGGCTTCTGGCTGCTCTACGCGCTCATTTTTCTCGTCGGCGACATGCTGCCCGTCGAAATCGTGGGCGTGCTCGTGATCGCCATGGCGCTGATCGCGGGTCTCGGCGGCGTGACCGCCGCCAAACCCAAGGTGCTCGCGCTCGAAACCCGTCTCGCCAGCGCCAAACGGCTGGGCAACAAGCTCTTCGTGCCCGCGCTCACCATCCCCGTGATCACCGTCGTGCTCACGCTCGCGGCCAGCCATCTCGTATTCGGCGGCAAGCCGCTCATCGACCCGAAGAACGTCACGTTGATCGGTTTCGGCATCGGCTGCGTGATCGCGCTCGCGATTGCCTGCATCATCACGCGTGACAGCGTTGGCCAGTCGATGAAGGAAACGCGCCGCCTCGTCGACGCGCTCTCGTGGGCCGCCGTCCTGCCGCAGATGCTCGGCATGCTCGGTCTCGTGTTCTCGGACGCGGGCGTGGGCAAGGCCGTCGCGCACGTGACGACGTCGTACATCAACATGGACGTGCGCTTCGTCGCGGTCGTGGTCTATTGCGTGGGCATGGCGCTCTTCACGATCATCATGGGCAACGGCTTCGCCGCGTTTCCGGTGATGACGGGCGGCGTGGGCGTGCCGGTGCTGGTGGGCATGTTCCACGTCAACCCTGCGATGATGGCCGCCATCGGCATGTTCTCGGGCTACTGCGGCACGCTCATGACGCCGATGGCCGCGAACTTCAACATGGTGCCCGCGGCGCTGCTGGAACTGCCCGACAAGAACGCGGTGATACGCGTGCAGGTGCCCACGGCGCTTGGCATTCTCGCGGCCAATATCGTGCTGCTGAATGTATTCGGGTTTTGACGGAACGAAGGCGCCTGGGGGCGAAAAGCCGGCGAAAGCCGGCTTTTTTGCGCCAGCGTTTAGCGCTCAGGCCGCGCGCAGCGAAGCGGCGTCGAGCGCTTCGCAAAAGTGCGGAAAATGCCGCGCGACGAGCACCTCGGGCAGCACATACTGCGGAAAGCATTTCGCCGTGTTGTGAGCATGGAGCACGTGCAGGCACAGGCCCGCGTCGTCGGCGACAAGCGCAATGCGCGCGCCGCGCGAGCGCGCGGCCGTGATGAAGCGTCCGTCTTCGTTGAACGAACGCGGCTCGAACGGCTGTGCCGCCCACAACTGCTTCGTATAGACGTAGCTGAAGCCGTAGCCCAGATGGTTGTCGGCGAAGGCCGGGTTGTCCCGCGGGAAATTGAGCACCGTCATGGGCTGAGCGCTCCAGCAAAAATGCAGGCCGCTCTTGCGCATCAGGTCCCAGTACGCGAACTGGCCATACACGCGGCTGTAGAGGAAGAACGCACCGAGCTTCACGAACTGCACGTCGTGCAAGCGCATGTGCCCGAGCATCGTGCTCAGGTAGTCGGGCGCGTAGACTTCGTCGTCGTCGAAATGCGCGATGACCTCGCCGCGCGCTAGCTCGGCCGCGAGATTGCGCTTCTCGCCAACCGTCAAACGCGTGCGCAGGTGGCGATACACCACGCGCTCGTCGTTCAGGCTCGCCATGAAGGCGCTGGGCGTGTCGCTGTCGTCGATCACGATCCATTCGAGCCCGGGCGCGCGCTGCGACGCGAACGAGCGGTACGCGAGCGGCAAGAACGCTTCACGGTTCCAGGTGGGCGTGACGACGCTCACGCAGGGCGCGTTCGCCTGAGCGGCGGACGAAGAGAACATGGCAGCGACCTCAGCAGCACAAAACCCGCATGCTAGGCGCGCGCTCTGGCGGCCGATATCGAACGTTGACTAAATGCGCTCACTTTTGATCGAACGCAAAGACGCGGCGAGCGGCGCCGAGGCCGGCGCTCAACCCGGGTCGACGTTGAACCCACGCTGGCGCAGCAACTGGAGCACGCCTTTCGGGCCGCCCAGGTGCAAGGCGCCGACGGCCACGAAGAGCGGCTTGTTGGGCGCCACATACTGCTGCATGCGCGAAACGAAGCGCCGGTTGCGCTCGTAGACGATGCGGTTATCGACCGACGCCGCCACCCGCGCGTCGTGCGAGAGTTTTTCGGTACGCGCCGCCTCCCAGGCGGCGATCGCATCGGCGTCGCCCACGCGCCACAGGTGCAGGAGCGTTTGCACGTCGGACACGTTTTGCGCCGGCGTTTGCGCGAGATCCTGAGCGAGCATCTCGCGCTGCTGCGCAAGGCTCAGGTTCGTGAAGGCGCGCATCTGCTCGGCAAGCGTCTCCAGCCCGACGATGCGGCGGCCCTTCCAGCGCAGGAACACGTTCTGCAGTTGCGCCTCGGTGCCGTATTCGGTCTGCAGGCCGGCGCTCAGCGAATCGTAGGTTTCCACGAGCAGCGAGGCGAGCCACGGCCGCATCTTGCGGATTTCGGCAAGCGCCTCGGGATTGCCGCGCATGCGCGCCTCGAGCTTCTGCCAGAGCGGATCGGGCAAGAGGCCTGGCAAGCAGGGCCGTTTGCACACCCCGTATTTCGAGACATCGTCCTGGGAAACGAGCAGATCGTCGGGGGAAAGCTCGAGCGCGAGAATGGGCGACGCGGCGAGCGCCGCGAGAATCGGCGGGCGAAACGGCTGGCCAGGCGGATAGTCGGCGGGGTCGCCCACATGGAGCGTGCCGAGCAGATAGATCGTGAGATTGCCGCGCGTGGCGACGTAGAACGGCATGCGCGCAGGCTGCGTGCGCACCGGGCCGCCAGCCGTCGTGCCGGAGGCGTAGCTCGGCACGGCGGGCGCGGCATGAAAGCCGGGAATGCCGCCGCTCGAGCCGCGCGCTGAACCTGGCGGCACGGGGACGGCCGGCCGCACACCGGGCGTATTGGCGACGGCGCCACCGGCGAATGCCGCGTCCGGCGCACCCGCGAGCACGCCGAGCGCGAGCGAGAGCGAGACCACCGCGCGTAGCGCCCTGCTCGACGCGGTCTTGAGCGCCGCGCACAGCGCTACCGCCAATGCCACACCGAATGCCAAACCCGAAGCCACACCGAATGTCACGCCACCAGCCGTAGACAGCCCGGCAACCACGGCAAAAGCGGCGGCCGGAACGATTGAAAAAGCGGCGGAGAAAACGGTGGGAAAATCAGTGAAAAGGGCGGCGCGACGGCCGCCCATCAACTGGCGGCGCGCAACGATAAAACGACGCGCCGCCGTCGCTTCAGGCCGGCATAGGCCGCCCATCCTCTTCCCCCACCTCCTCTGCACGATGGCAGGATACCTGACGGCCGTCCACTTCGCGAAGTACAGGAACTTCCTTACGACACCTGTCGATCGCGTATGGACAACGTTGGTGGAACGTGCAACCAGAGGGCGGGTTCAGCGGCGAAGGCAATTCGCCCTCGAGCTTGATCTTCACGCGGCGGTCCGCTTCGAAAATCGCGGGTGTGGCCGAGAGCAGCGAGCGCGTGTACGGATGGCGCGGCCGCGAGATCACCGTGTCCTTGTCGCCCAGTTCCGCCACGCCGCCCAGATACATCACCATCACGTCGTCGGCAATGTGCTCGACCACGGCCAGGTTGTGCGAAATGAACACGTAGCTCGTGCGGAACTGTTCCTGCAAGTCCATGAACAGATTGAGAATCTGCGCCTGGATCGAGACGTCGAGCGCGGAAACCGGCTCGTCGGCCACGACGATCTGCGGATCGAGAATCATCGCGCGCGCGATCGCCACGCGCTGGCGCTGGCCGCCCGAGAACATATGCGGATAGCGCTTGGCGTGCTCGGGCCGCAGGCCGACGATGCGCATCATGTGCGCAATGCGGTCCGCGCGCTCAGTCGCCGTGAGCCGCGTGTTGATGGCGAGCGGCTCGCCGAGCGTCTGCTCCACGGTCTTGCGCGGGTTGAGCGAGGCGAACGGGTTCTGGAACACCATTTGCACGCGCCGGCGCAGCGCGGCGATCTTCGCTGCGTTTGCGTGCGCAACGTCTTCGCCGTCGATCGTGAGCTTGCCCGAGGTGGGAGGCTCGATCATCGTGAGCTGGCGCGCGAGCGTCGATTTGCCGCACCCCGACTCCCCCACCACGGCGAGTGTGCGTCCGCGCGTGAGCGAGAACGACACGCCGTTGAGCGCCTTCACCGTACCGGTGCCGAACATGCCGCGCTTGACGCTGTAGTGCTTCTTGAGATCTTCCGCGACGAGAACCTTGTCATCCTCATGAGCCGCGTGTTGCTGGACTGCGTTCATCGCGCGCCTCCGTTGGATTGGGTCACCGCCGCGTTCAGCGGCCTGATACAGCGCACTTGCGCGTAGCCGCTCTCATCGGTCACCGCGTTGAGCGCGGGCCGTGCCTTCATGCAGTCGTCCACCACGTATTTGCAGCGCGGCGCGAACAGACACCCGCTTGGCCGGTCGTCGCGGCCGGGCACCATGCCGGGCAGCGCGGCAAGCCGCATCGCCCCCTTGTTGTGCTCGGGAATCGCCGCGAGCAGCGCTTCCGTGTACGGATGATGCGGACGCGAAAAGATGTCCGGCACACGGTTCGTTTCGATGATCTCGCCCGCGTACATCACGGCCACGCGCTGCGCGACTTCCGAAACCACGGCCAGATCGTGCGAGATCAGCACGAGCGCCATGCCGCGCTCCTTCTGCAGGCGCACGAGCAGCTCCATGATCTGCGCCTGGATCGTCACGTCGAGCGCCGTGGTGGGCTCGTCGGCGATCAGCAGCTTCGGGTTGCAGGCCACGGCCATCGCGATCATCACGCGCTGGTTCATGCCGCCCGACATCTGGTGCGGGAAGTTGTCGATGCGGTTCTTCGCGTCGGGAATGCCCACCTGGTCGAGCAGTTCGAGCGCGCGCGCATGCAGCGCCGAGCCGCGCAGGCCTTCGTGCAGCTTGAGCACTTCCTTGATCTGATAGCCGACGGTGTAGCTCGGGTTCAGGCTCGTGAGCGCGTCCTGGAACACCATGGCGATGTCCTTGCCCACGATGCGGCGTCGCTCCTTGCCCGTTGCGTTGAGAAGATCGCGGCCATTGAACGTGATCGAGTCGGCCGTGACCTTGCCCGGCGCGTCGATCAGGCCCATGAGCGCCATCATCGTCACGCTCTTGCCCGAGCCCGATTCGCCGACGATGCCGAGCACTTCGCCCGGCGCCACGGAAAGATTCACGCGGTCCACGGCGGGCAGGCCGTTGAAGTTCACGGCCAGGTTGCGGATGGTGAGAAGTTCGTTGTTCATGTCAGGCCATCCGCTTTAGCTTGGGATCGAGTGCGTCGCGCAGCCCGTCGCCGAGCAGGTTGATCGCGAGCACCGAGATCAGGATGGAAAGGCCAGGCATCGTGACGATCCACCATGCGCTGTCGATATAGTCGCGCGCCGAGGCGAGCATCGCGCCCCACTCCGCCCGCGGCGGCTGCACGCCGAGGCCGAGGAAGCCGAGCGCGGCGGCGTCGAGAATCGCCGAGCTAAAGCCGAGCGTCGCCTGCACGATGAGCGGTGCCGTACAGTTGGGCAGCACCTGCGAGAACATCAGGCGCATCGTGCCGGCACCGGCCACGCGCGAAGCGGTCACGTACTCCTTGTGCAGTTCGCCCAATGCCGAACCGCGCGTGAGACGCACGTAACCGGGCAGCGCCACGATCGCGATGGCGAGCATGGTGTTCGTGAGCCCCGGGCCGATGATCGCGACCACCGCGACCGCGAGCAGCAGCGAGGGCAGCGCCAGCAGCACGTCCATGAGACGCATGATCGGCGTATCGGCCCACTTCTCGAAGAACGCGGCCACGAGACCGAGCACGATGCCCGGAATCAGCGCGAGCACGACCGAGACGCAGCCGATCCACAGCGAGAGCCGCGCGCCGTACATGAGACGCGAGAGGATGTCGCGGCCCGCTTCGTCGGTGCCGAGAATGAACTTCCAGTTGCCGCCGTCGAGCCAGGCGGGCGGAATCTTCACGAAATCGCGATATTGCTCGATGGGGCTGTGCGGCGCGATGAGCGGCGCGAAGATCGCGACGAAGATCAGCAGCAGCACGATCACGCCGGCGCCCACCGCGCCCTTGTTGCGCGAGAAGTTCGCCCAGAATTCGCGCAGCACGAGCGCGCGGCCCGAAGGCGGCGTGACGGCGCGAGGCACGGTGTTCTGAATGTCAGCCATCATGCCTCCTGGTGTTCAATGGTGTGTTGTGGGGTTCGCATTTTCATGGCTCGCTTACCTCGTATGTCGAATGCGTGGGTTGAGCACGCCGTACAGCAGATCGACGAACAGGTTCACGACGATCACAAGCGTCGCGATCATGAGAATGCCGCCTTGCACCACCGGGTAGTCGCGCCGGCTGATCGCGTCGATCAGCCATTTGCCGATGCCCGGCCAGGAGAACAACGTTTCGGTAAGCACCGCGCCCGCGAGCAGCGTGCCGACCTGTAGGCCGATCACGGTCACCACGGGGATGAGCGCGTTGCGCAGCGCATGCACGACGATCACGCGCACGGGCGAAAGACCCTTGGCGCGCGCGGTGCGGATGTAATCCTCGCGCAGCACTTCGAGCATCGACGAGCGCGTCATGCGCGCGACCACGGCGAGCGGAATCGTGCCGAGCACGATGGCCGGCAGGATCAGGTGGCTCACGACCGACTTGAACGCGCCTTCGTCGGTGCCGGGCAGGAGCGAGTCGATCAGCATGAAGCCGGTCACGTGCGGAATGTCGAATTCCACGGCGATGCGGCCCGACACAGGCGTCCAGCCGAGCTTCGACGAGAACACCATGATGAGGATGAGCCCCCACCAGAAAATCGGCATGGAGTAGCCGGTGAGCGCGGTGCCCATGACGCCGTGATCGACGACGGTGCCGCGCCGCAGTGCCGCGAACACGCCAGCGGGCAAGCCGACTGCGAGCGCGAAAATGAGCGCGCAGATCGACAGCTCGACGGTGGCGGGAAAGCGCGCGAGAAACTCGCCCATCACGCTCGTATTGGTGATGATCGAGGTCCCGAGGTTGCCGTGGATGGCGTGCCAGACGTAGTGGAAGTACTGCATCGGCAGGGGCTCGTCGAGCCCCAGGCGGTGCATCGCCTCGGCGTGCATTTGCGGATCGACGCCGCGCTCGCCCATCATCACTTCGATGGGGTCGCCCGGAATCAGGTGGATGAGTGCGAACGCCAGAATGGTGATACCGATGAACGTGGGTATGACCATGCCGATGCGGCGCAATACGAAGCGGAACATGTGGTGTTCCCCCAAAAGCTTGAAATGAAACGCAACCGGCGACAGGGGCTCGTGACCCCGGTCGCCGGACCATATTTCGCCCGCTTTCCGATCAGGTGAAAGCTGGGCGAAAACTACCCGATAAACATTACTGCATGCCCACGCCGTCGAAGCGCGCGTAGCCGAGCGGTTCGATGCGCATGTCGATCACCTTCTTGCTGACCGGCTGATAGACGGTCGAGTGAGCGATCGGCGAGAACGGCAGTTGCTGCGCGAAGATGTGCTGCGCGTCCTGGTAGAACTTGGTGCGCTGCGCAACATCCGACGTCTGGCGGCCCTTCTGGACCAGTTCGTCGAACGGCTTGTAGCACCACTTGCCGAAGTTGTTGCCGTTCACGGCCTCGCAGCCGAGCAGCGTACCGAGCCAGTTGTCGGGGTCGCCGTTGTCGCCCGTCCAGCCGATCAGCATCGAGTCGTCCTCGCCCGCGTGCGCGCGCTTGATGTACTCGCCCCACTCATACGTGACGATCTTCGCCTTCACGCCGATCTTGGCCCAGTCGGCCTGGATCATTTCGGCCATCAGACGGGCGTTCGGGTTGTAGGCGCGCTGCACGGGCATGGCCCACAGCGTGATCTCGAAACCGTTCGACTGGCCAGCCTTGGCGAGCAGCGCCTTGGCCTTTTCCGGGTCGTACGCGTTGGCCGGCAGGTTCTTGACGTAGGACCATTGGGTCGGCGGCATCGGGTTGGTTGCGAGCTGGCCCGCGCCCTGGTACACCGAGTCGATGATCGCCTTCTTGTTGATCGCCATGTCGAGCGCGTGGCGCACGTCCGCGTTGTCGAGCGGCTTGTGCGTGACGTTGTACGACAGGTAGCCCAGGTTGAAGCCCGGCTGCGACGGCATCGCGATGTTCGCCTCGGCCTTCAGCGGCGCGATGTCGGCGGGACGCGGATAGCTCATCACCTGGCATTCGTCGCGCTTGATCTTCTGCACGCGCACGCTCGCGTCCGGCGTGATCGAGAAGATCAGCTTGGAGAGCTTCACGGCGCCCGGCTTCCAGTAGTCAGGATTGCCGTCGAAACGGATCGTCGCGTCCTTCGTGTAGCTCTTGAAGATGAACGGACCCGTGCCGACCGGATTCTGGTTCAGGTCGGCAGCCTTGCCGGCCTTCATCAGCTGATCCGTGTATTCCGCCGAAAGGATCGAGGCGAATTCCATCGCCATGTTCTGGATGAACGGCGCGTTCGGCTCGTTCAGCGTGAACTTGACCGTGTACGGGTCGACCTTCTCGACCTTCGCGATCAGCTTGTCGAGGCCCATGTCCGTGAAGTACGGGAACGAGACCGGGTACGCCTTGCGGAACGCGTTGTTCGGGTTGAGCATCCGGTCGAACGTGAACACGACGTCGTCGGCGTTGAATTCGCGCGAGGGCTTGAAGAACGACGTGGTCTGGAACTTCACGCCATGACGCAGATGGAACGTGTAGGTCTTGCCGTCCGGGGAAACGTCCCACGATTCTGCGAGACCCGGTTCGACCTTCGTGCCGCCGCGTTCGAATTCGACGAGACGGTTGTAGACGGTGAACGTGTTCGCGGTGAAGTCGGTGCCGGTCGTGTATTGCGCCGGATCGAAGCCAGCGGGGCTGCCTTCCGAGCAGTAGACGAGCGTCTTGTTCGGAATGCTTTGCGCGGCGTGCGCGAGCGGGGCTCCAGCAATCGATGCCGCTGCGAGCGCCACGAGAGACGTCAATCGGGCAGCACGCAACAGTTTGTTTTCTTTCATGTTTCCTCCAGTTCAGTGCCGGCTTGCGCCAGCGTAGCGCGATCTTACTTGAGCAGGTGCCGCAGTCACAAGCAAGCCAAAAGTCCCGTCGCCTGTGGAAAACGCCGGGTTGACAGGATCGCTTGTTGCCGCATGGTGCGGTGCAGCGTACCTTTGCCCCTCTTTTATTGCGCCGGATAACGATAATCGCGCGCCGCTTTGACGCGCGCTCGAGGGCGGCCATGCGTTCCTGACGCACGTCAACCGCACCGTCCTACCCTCAAAAAAAAACCGCGCGGCCCGGGAGTCCGGGAACCGCGCGGTTTGTTGAAGCCTGGCTCGTCGCCAGTGAGCGCCTTAGAACCCCAGCCGCTCGCAGATCGTTTTCGTGGCCTGCGCCGCGTTGAGCGTATAGAAGTGGATACCCGGCACGCCCGCCTCCATGAGGCGGCGACACAGGTCCGTCACCACGTCGAGCCCGAACGCGCGAATCGACTCGCGATCGTCGCCGAAGCTTTCCAGACGCTTCGCGACCCAGCGCGGCACTTCGGCGCCGCACATCTCCGAAAAGCGCATGAGCTGCGAGTAGTTCGTGATCGGCATGATGCCGGGCACGATGGGAATATCCACGCCCAGCTTCTTCGCGTCCTCGACAAAGCGGAAATACGCGTCCGCGTTGAAGAAGTACTGCGTGATCGCCGAATTGGCGCCCGCCTTCACTTTTTGCGCGAACGCTTCGAGGTCGTGGCGCGGCGAGCGCGCCTGCGGGTGGTATTCGGGATACGCGGCCACTTCGATGTGGAACGCGTCGCCGGTTTCCTCGCGGATGAAGGCGACGAGCTCCGACGCGTAGCGCAGCTCGCCCACCGCCCCCATGCCCGAGGGCAGGTCGCCGCGCAGCGCGACGATGTGGCGGATGCCGTGCGAGCGGTACTCGCCGAGAATCGCGCGCAGGCTTTCTTTCGAGGAGCCGATGCACGAGAGGTGCGGCGCCGCTTCAATGCCTTCCTTCGCGATATCGACGACGGTGTCGAGCGTGCCCTGTTGCGTCGAGCCGCCCGCGCCGAACGTCACCGAGACGAACTTCGGCTTGAGCGTGGCGAGCTGGGCGCGCGTGGCGCGCAGCTTTTCCACGCCGTCCGGCGTCTTCGGCGGGAAGAATTCGAATGAGAGTTCGATCGGTTTCATGTTGATGAGGCCAGTGAGGCCAGGCCGCGTACGTGAGCGGCCCGGGCCCGCATCAGCCGAGGCTGCGGTTGCCGAAAATCAGCGCCGAAAGCAGCCACGAGACGATGCTGTACAGGATCGAGCCGAAAAATGCCGACCAGAAGCCCGACACCTCGAAGCCCTTGAGGAGCGACGCCGCCAGCCAGAAGCACAGCGCATTCACCACGAGGATGAACAGGCCGAGCGTGAGGATGGTCACGGGCAGCGTGAGCACGATCAGCAGCGGGCGCAGCACGGCGTTGATGAGGCCGAGCACGATCGCGACGATGAGCGCGGTGCCGAAACTGCGAATATGGATCGACGGAACGAGCCAGGTGATGATCAGGAGCGCGAGCGCGTTGATCAGCCAGGTCAGCAGCACGGTCATAAGGACTCCTTTTGCGTCGTTGCTTTTGTATCGCCAGGTGCCGGCGGCGGATGCCGCCCGCAGTCCCCACGCGTAGCACGCGCGGGGATTGGGGTCAGCATCCGCTTGACCGCTTAAAGCGGGCTTAAAACCCCAGCCCACTTTGTATCGCGTTGTATCGCCTTAGTAGCGATAGTGGTTCGGCTTGAACGGACCGTTCTTCTCAACGCCGATGTACGAAGCCTGCTCGTCGGACAGCACGGAGAGGTTCGCGCCGATGCGCGCGAGGTGCAGGCGCGCGACCTTTTCGTCCAGGTGCTTCGGCAGCACGTACACCTTGTTCTCGTACTTGCTGCCTTCGACGAACAGTTCGATCTGCGCGAGCGTCTGGTTCGTGAACGAGTTCGACATCACGAACGACGGGTGGCCCGTGGCGCAGCCGAGGTTCACGAGGCGGCCTTCGGCCAGCAGGATCACGCGCTTGCCGTCAGGGAAAATGATGTGGTCGACTTGCGGCTTGATGTTTTCCCACGTGTACTGGCGGGTCGAAGCGACGTCGATTTCCGAGTCGAAGTGGCCGATGTTGCAGACGATCGCGTTGTGGCGCATCGCCTTCATGTGGTCGTGGTTGATCACATGGTAGTTGCCGGTTGCCGTCACGAAGATGTCGGCCTTGTCGGCGGCGTATTCCATCGTCACGACGCGGTAGCCTTCCATCGCGGCTTGCAGCGCGCAGATCGGATCGATTTCCGTAACCCACACGGTCGCGCCGAGACCACGCAGCGATTGCGCGCAGCCCTTGCCCACGTCGCCGTAACCGGCCACAACGGCGATCTTGCCCGCGATCATCACGTCGGTCGCGCGCTTGATGCCGTCCACGAGCGACTCGCGGCAGCCGTACAGGTTGTCGAACTTCGACTTCGTGACCGAGTCGTTGACGTTGATGGCCGGGAACGGCAGACGGCCTTCCTTCTCCATCTGGTACAGGCGGTGCACGCCCGTCGTGGTTTCTTCGGTCACGCCCTTGATATGCGCGAGGCGCTTCGAGTACCACGTCGGGTCGACGTCGAGGTGCGCGGCGATCGACTTGTACAGCGCGACTTCTTCTTCGTTCGTCGGCTTGGCGATGACCGAGCGGTCCTTTTCAGCCTTCGAGCCGAGGATCAGCAAGAGCGTTGCGTCGCCGCCGTCGTCGAGAATCATGTTGGCGAATTCGCCGTTCGGCCATTCGAAAATGCGGTGCGAGAATTCCCAGTATTCGTCGAGCGATTCGCCCTTGAACGCGAACACCGGCGTGCCGCCCGCAGCGATGGCGGCGGCAGCGTGGTCCTGCGTCGAGAAGATGTTGCACGAGGCCCAGCGCACGTCGGCGCCGAGCGCCGTGAGCGTTTCGATCAGCACGCCCGTCTGGATGGTCATGTGGAGCGAACCGGCGATACGCGCGCCCTTGAGCGGCTGCTGCGCCTTGTATTCTTCGCGGGTTTGCACGAGGCCCGGCATTTCGGTCTCGGCGATGTTGAGTTCCTTGCGGCCCCATGCGGCGAGCGACATGTCGGCGACGATGAAATCTTTGGCTTGATCTTGCGGAACTGCGGCGTTCATCACGCCCTCCTTTCTAAAAGTGACTAGAAATTAAAGACGTGAGCGCCGTTTTCAGTGCGGTGACTTCGCGGCATCGTGCCCTCGAATCGACCGTATTGAGCGCCTCCGAGCCTGGCGGGTTAGAGAAAACCCGTCGCAACGCTCCTCGAAGACGAGGCGTGATTGTAGCAAATTGAGACGGCCAGTTGGATGGCGGCGGCGCGACCGACCGGGCGCCGCGCGCGCCTCAATGGCCCTGGCCCCGCAACGCGAGTCCGCATGTCTGCCGCACGCTAGCCATTGCCGTGGCGAGAAAGGCTTCCGATGCGCGCAGCGTTTCGCCGTGCAGGGCCGCCGGCACCTCGCTCAAGCCCAGCTGAAGGCTCAAATAGCGTTCCGCGGCCATACCCGCGCGATAGTGCAGACGCACCCGCTTCGCGTCGATCAGGCGGCGCTGCCCGAAGGCCTCGCTCAGCGCCCACGCGAGCGCACCATCTTCGCCGCCGTGGCGGCGAAAGGTTTCGTCCATGGGAAAGCCGCCCAGCGCGAGAAACGCGCCACGGCGGATCACGAGACTGCTCGGCGCCGTATTGCTGATCGCTTCGGCGTGCCTGGCGAAATCGGGGTGCGCGGCGAGCCGGTCCGGAAAGCCCGCATAGTCGACGTCAAGCCGAATCGCTGCTTCGTGCGGATGCTGCTCCAGATGCGAGTGCGCGGCGGCGAGCGCATGAGGCAAATACTCGTCGCCTGCGTCGAGGAACGCGAGGTATGGCGTGGCCGCCTGCAGCGCGCCCCAGTTGCGTGCGCGTGCCGCACCGCCCGGGTCGGGCATCTGCACGAGCCGCACGCGGGGTTCGCGCATCGCGTAGATGCGCGCGATGTTGGCGGAGGCGTCGGTCGAGCCGTCGTCGACGACGAGAATACGCTCGGCTTCAGGTTGCGCGAGACAGCTGTCGAGCGCGCGGGCAAGCGTGGCCGCGCCGTTGTAGCACGCGACGATGATGGTGATCGGTTGCATGGAACAGGATGAGGGTGACCGACAACGAGCGTAAGCCACATCCGAGAGCGGCCTACACGACGAGACGGCGAATCCTACCCGCGTCCAGAAAAGGCCCATCCTGATAAAGTCCGCCCGCGCAACGGGCGAGCCCGCGCTGAACAATCGCGCCGCGAATTAAACAGGCAGGAAACCCAGCGCCGGCGCGAGCAGCACCATCACCACGCCCGCGATCATCATCGTGAGGCTCGCCACCACGCCCTCTTCGCTGCCCAGCTCGCGCGCCTTCGCCGTGCCGACGCCGTGCGCCGCCGCGCCAAAGAGCGCGCCGCGCGCGAGCCGCGTGCGCAACGGCACGAGGCCGAGCACCAGCTCGCCGAACAGCATGCCGCACACGCCCGTGGCGATCACGAAGAGCGCGGTGAGGTCGCGCGGCGCGTGGATCTTGTCCGACACCGCGAGCGCGAACGGCGTGGAGATCGAGCGCGTCATCAGGCTGCGCTGCAGATCGGGCGAGAGATGCAGGAGCTTGGCCAGCGCGAGCGAGCCGCCCACCGCCACGATGATGCCGACCGTCACGCCCACCGTGAGCGAAATCCAGTGACGCTTGAGCAGATCGCGGTATTCGTAGATCGGCACCGCGAAGGCCACCGTGGCCGGGCCGAGCAGCCACATGAGCCAGCGCGTGTCCTGGAAGTAGACGGGGTACGGAATATGGAGCACGAGCACGAACACGGCGAGCACCGCGGGCACCGCGACGAGCGGCGTGAGCCACGGCGAGCGAAAGCGCGCATAGAGCGCCTTCGAGACGAAATAGAGCGCAACGGTGAGGATGAAACAGCCGGCGGCGATGAGCCGCGCTGCGTCGTCGGCGAACAGGGACGCATAAAACGTGTTCATGACGGAATCACCCTCTCTCTATTCAGGACCCTGCAGCCTCAAGCCCGCGCCAGATGGCGCGAATCGCGCACGCGGCGCAGCGCGAGTCGCCGCTCGAGCTTTGCGGCCTGTTCGACCGCGAACGCCACGGCCACCATCACCATCAGCGTGCCGCCAACCACGACGAGCGCGAGGCGCCAGCCGTCGGCGCGAAACAGGCCGCCGTATTTCACGGCCGCCACGGCGGCCGGGATGAAGAACAGCAGCATGTCGGAGAGCAGCCAGTCGGCGCCCGCCTTCACCCAGCGCGGCGTGACGCCGCCGCAAAAGAGCAGCGCCAGCAGCAGCACGAGGCCGACCACGCCGCCCGGCACCGGCAGGTGCGTGACACGCGTGAGCAAGTCGGCGGCATACCAGACGCCCGCGAGCAGCGCCGACTGCACGGCAATGCGGCCGATACGGCGGCCGAGGCTCGCCACGCCGCCCACGTTGCGCGCGGCGCTTTCGGAAACTTTCGCGGTCGTGTTCGAGGTCGTCATGGCAAACCCTAAGTGACACTGGAATGGAAGTCAGTATAGGGTGCAGCGCAGCATAAACATAATGACTTAGAATCATCTGCTACATTCCATATTGGAATGCACCAACTCAGCACCCCGCTGGGCGTGCGTCCTGCACATTTGTGGAGTCCCGATCGTGGAACTGCGCGCGCTTCGCTATTTCATCGAGGTGGTGCGGCAACAGAGCTTCACCGCCGCGGCCGAAAAACTGCACGTCACGCAGCCGACCATCAGCAAGATGGTGAAGGCGCTCGAAGACGAGACCGGCACGCAGCTCCTGCTGCGCGACGCGCGCCAGATGGTGCTCACCGACGCCGGGCGCATCGTCTACCAGCGCGGCCAGGACGTGCTCGCCGCCCAGGCGCAGCTACAGGCCGAACTCGCCGATCTCGGCACGCTCGGGCGCGGCGAACTCACCATCGGCATTCCGCCGATGGGCGGCTCGCTCTTCACGCCCGCCATCGCCACATTTCGCCAGCGCTATCCGAAGATCGAGCTGAAGCTGTTCGAGCAGGGCTCGCGCGCCATCGAAGCCGCGCTGATCTCGGGCGAACTGGAGCTGGGCGGCGTGCTGCTGCCCGTCGATCCCGCGCTCATCGACGTCCTGCCGATCTCGCACGAGCTGCTGTGGCTCGTCGCACGGCGCGGCTCGCGCTGGGACAACAAGCTGGCCGTGCCGCTCGCGGAACTGGCCGGCGAACCGTTTGTGTTCTACGGCGAAAGCCTCGCGCTCAACGACGTCGTGCTGAACGCGTGCCGCACGGCCGGCTTCGTGCCGCAGGTGGTGGGGCGCAGCGGCCACTGGGACCTGATGGCGGCGCTCGTGCTCGCGGGCGTGGGCATTGCGCTGCTGCCCGCGCCCTACGTGCGCCGGCTCGACGCCGAGCGCTTCACCTGCCTGCCCGTGAGCGAGCCGCAAATCACCTGGGACATGGCGATCGGCTGGAAGCGCAGCGGTTATCTGTCGCACGCGGCGCGCGCCTGGCTAGACGTTGCGCGCGCGGAGTACGGCAAGCCGTTCACGTTTCTCGATGACTTCGTGCATCCGCCTGGAATGGAGAAGCAGCCGGGCAAGCCCGGCTGAAGCGGTGTGCAATGAAAAAAGCCGCCCGGCTTGCGCCGGACGGCTTCTCGCACGTCGCGTAATCCGTACTTCGGATTACTTCGCGACGAACTCGATGCGGCGGTTGTGGAAGCGGCCGCTTTCGGTGTCGTTGCTAGCCACCGGATTCGCGTCGCCATAGCCCTGTGCCGTGAGCTTGCTGAGCGACACGCCCTGCGACGCGAGGTAGGTACGCACCGCGAGCGCGCGCTGCTTCGAAAGCGCGAGATTCGCGGCCTTGTCGCCCAGGTTGTCCGAGTAGCCCGCCACTTCGAGCGCGACCGGCTGGCCGCGCTTCGAGCACGCGATCAGCGCGCGCGCCGACTGACGCAGATCGTCGGCTGCGGAAGCCGGCACGATCGAGCTGCCCGTCTTGAAGTTCACGACCTGCAGGTTGAGCACCTTCGCCACATCGGCGCCTGCGCACGAGCTGTCCGTGCCAAACAGGCCCTTCACGGCGTCGCGGAACGACTGCGTCGCATCGGCCACGGCCTTCTGCACGTTGAACACGCCGATATCGAAGCCCGAGCCGAACAGCGCCTTGAGCTTGTCGAGCCAGCCGGCCTTCGCGTCGGCGGCCGCGCCGCTCAGCTCGACGTGCGTGCCGTCGATCTTCACTTCCGCGCCGGGCAGCGCCATGAGCGGCAGCAGGCCGTCGAGGTGCGCGAGCCACTCGGCGGGCTTCGTCGCGGCGTCGACGTTCACGTTGGCCGTGAACTTGCCTGCGCCGAACTGCTTCGTGAGAGCGTCGATGAGTTGCGTCTTCTCGGCTTCGGTGCCCACCGTCGCCGTGATCGTCGGCACGCCGGACTTGTCGACCGTGAACGACAGATGCGCGTCCTGGGTCGGCGCCGCAGCGGCATCGCTTGCGGCCGCGATTGGGCCGGAAGCGACCGTGGCAGAAGCGGCCGCGTCCGAGCCGGCGGCAGGCGCCGAAGCGCTATCCGCCTGCGACGCCGCATCCGATGCGGCGACCGCACCCGGCGCCATCGTGCTCGCCGATGCGGGCTGCGCGGCGTCCTGCGTCGCCGCTTCATCGCGCTGGCACGAACGCAGCGCAAAGAACGCGACGATCAGCGCGAGCGCGGCGAGCAGCCACCAGAGCCAGTGATGGCGGCGCTTCTCTTCGGCGATGGGCGGCGTGGAGTGGGCCACGGTCTGCGGCGGCACCGAGGCCGGCACCGGACGCACCACGGGCTGCGGATGATCGAGATGCGCGGAGACATCCTTCAGGCGGCTCATGATCGAGCCCGCGAACGCAGCGGCGCTGCCAAGTCCGACAGCGCTCGCCAGATGGTCGGTCAGGCTCGCGTTGACTGACGGGAGCTGATGGCCCAGCAGCGTCGGCAGTTGTCCGACGAAGCCCTGGGAAGCGGTGAAGTGTTGCTTGAGAATGCCCATGACGGCCGCGCCAACCACGCCGGCGAGCGAGAAGGCCGTGGACTGCGGCGCACCGGTTTGCGCGGCGACCGCGTCGGCGAGCGCGCCGACATTCGCGCCGGTCGCCTTCTGGACCAGTTCGCGGCCGGTGGCTTCGAGCTGGCCCAGGCCCGCCGTGCTCGCGAGCAACTCGGGCAGCTGCTTGCCGATCAGCGGATTCGCGTCGGACGACATGATCGTGGAAAAGAGGCTACGCGCGCCTTCGGGCGTCGCGCCGCGATGCATGATGGCGGCCATGATGGCCGGTGCGGCGGCGCCCGCGACCTTGCGCGTGAAGTCGGGCGTGAGCCCGTAGCGCGTTCCCATCGTCTTGACGACGTTGTCGCTCAGCACGGTTTCCAGCAGTTGAAAAACATTGATGCTCATCGAGGCGGACCCTCCAGTTCGCGGACGCGCCACCTGACACGCCCAAATGCGAGCGCGATTATAGGGAGTGCGAAATCTCGAAAAAGCACGCGAACGGCAAACCGCACATTGTTTGACGAAAAGCCCCGAAAATCTGGACTAGTCGCGACATTGCGCGATGTTGCGGTTGCAACGGGACGACGATGCGTTTCGCTGGCAAGCCTGCGATGAGCCCATGCAACGAAGTAGGAAAAAGCGAAATCGGGCGTCAGGCGTCGATGCGCTGAGGCACCGTATCGCGCGCGTATCTCGCTTGCGCGATGAAGTCGGCCGCACGCTCGCCGATCATCACGCTCGGCGCATTCGTGTTGCCGCCGATGAGTGTCGGCATGACCGAGGCGTCGGCAATGCGCAGACCCTCCACGCCGCGCACGCGCAATTGCGGATCGACGACGGAGCGCGCGTCGCCGCCCATGCGGCAGGTCGCAACGGGGTGATAGATCGTATCGGCGTGGCGGGCGATCGTGTCGCGCAGTTGCGCGTCGCTCTGCTCGCCATGTGTGTAGAGTTCGCGGCCACCCAACTGCGCGAGCGCGGGCGCGTCGAGTATGCGCCGCGCAAGACGCGCGCCCTGCACGAGCGCGTCGAGGTCGCGCGTATCGGAGAGAAAGCGCGGATCGATCACCGGCGCCACGCGCGCGTCGGCGCTCGCGAGCGTGACCGTGCCGCGGCTCGCCGGGCGCAGCACGCACACGTGCAGCGAATAGCCGTGGCCCCAATGCAAACGGCGGCTGTGATCGTCGACGAGCGCCGTGCAAAAGTGCAGCTGCAGGTCGGGCCGGTCGAGTTCGGGGCGGCTCTTCAGAAAGCCGCCCGCCTCCGCCACATTGGTCGTGAGCATGCCGCGCCGCCCGCGCAGATAACGCACGAAGCCCGCGGTCATGCGCGCCGCGCCGCGCAGCGAGTAGCCCACGGTCTCGCTCGAATGCACGCGCTTGTTGAAGGTGAAATCGATATGGTCGATCAGATTGCGGCCGACTTCGGGCGCGTCGTGGCGCACTGCAATGCCAAGTGCGCGCAGATCGTCGGCGGGGCCGATGCCCGAGCACATGAGCACTTGCGGCGAGTTGAACGCACCCGCCGCCAGGATCACCTCGGCGCGCGCCTGCAGTGTTTCGGTCACGCCGCCGCGCGCAAGCTCCACGCCGCTTGCGCGCGCGCCGTCGAAGGTCACGCGCAGGACTGTCGCGTTGGCGATCAAGTGCAGGTTCGGCCGCTCGCGCGCATACAAATACGCGCGCGCCACCGTGCAGCGTTCGCCGCCGCGCTGCGTCACCTGATAGAAGCCGACGCCCTCCTGCTCCTCGCCATTGAAGTCGTCGTTGAGCCGGAAGCCCGCCTCGCGCGCGGCCTCGACGAAGCGCACGGCCACCGGATTGCGCTCGCGCAAGTCGGTCACGCTTAGCGGCCCGCCCGCGCCATGCCAGGCGCTCGCGCCGCGCTCGTTGTCCTCGGCGCGCAAAAAGTACGGCAGCACGTCGCGCCACGCCCAGTCCGTGCAGCCGAGCTGCGCCCATTCGTCGTAGTCGAGCGGATGGCCACGCGTGTAGATCATCGCGTTGATGGCGCTCGAGCCGCCGAAGCCTCGGCCGCGTGGCTGGTAACCGCGCCGCCCGGCGAGCCCCGGCTGCGGCACGGTTTCATAGGCGTAGTTGTTTTTCGTGCGAAACGGCACGAGCGCGGCAACGCCAAGCGGCATGTTGACGAACGGATTGCGCGCCGTGTGTGGCCCGGCCTCGACGAGCGCGATGCTCGCCTGCGGACAACGATCGGCCAGGCGCCCCGCCAGCGACGCGCCGCCCGAGCCGCCGCCTACGATGATGTAGTCGTATTCCATCGTCTCCCTCTGTCGGCCGCAGTTAGCGCTTTAGCGCTTACTGCGGCCCCATGCAAAGCATCCGCGTCCGGAGTAAGGTGGCGTGCTATTTGCACGCTCGTTCGTTTTCGGATTCAATGGCGCATTGTAGGAATGCGTCTGATTCCGAGGTCAGCTTTTATGTCAGAGCATCCCCTCTAAACCTGACGGCTAATCGCCGCCTATGATGGAAGGCGGTTCAGCCGCGAGCGCTGGAACCCGAAAGCGTCCGGACAGCATAAGCAGCACAGGGAGCGCTGGAGCGCACAAGAAGCACTCACCTCACGGACGCTTCACATGGAGCGGCCGCTGCGCACGCCTCCCCGTCACGACGACAGCGACCACAACACGAACGGCCGCGCGTGAAGCACGCCGCGCCCGCAGCAGAAGCCTTGCATCGGAGACAGGCAGATGAACCCGACGGAAGCCACGCATCGCCCCGGCACGACCCACGAAGTCACGAATCAGGCGCCGCCGCTCGCCGACTACAACCTCTTCACCACCGACGCCGCGCTCGGCGAGGCCCTCGTGCGCGCGGGCGCGGACTGGCACCGCGAAACGCTCACGCGCCATGGCGAAACGCTCGGCAAAGCCGAAACGCTCGCGCTCGCCGACCTCGCCAACCGCCACGAGCCCGAACTGCACACGCACAGCCCGCGTGGCGAACGGATCGACGCGATCGAATTCCACCCCGCCTGGCACGAACTGCTGGCGCTGCTGCGCGAGCAAGGGCTGCACGCGCTGCCGTACTCGGACCCGCAGCCCGGCGCGATGGCCGCGCGCTGCGCAGGCTACTTCCTGCATGCGCAGCTCGAATCGGGGTCGCTGTGCCCGCTCACCATGACGTTCGCGAGCATTGCCGTGCTGCAGCGCGAGCCGGTGCTGTTCGACACGCTGCGCGCGCCGCTCTACACCCGCGAGCACGACGCGCGCGACCTGCCGCTCGCGCAAAAGCGCTCGATGATGATCGGCATGGGCATGACGGAGAAGCAAGGCGGCTCCGACGTGCGCAGCAACCGCACCGAGGCGCGGCCAGCGGGCGTCGAAACGGGACGCGGCGCGGCCTATCTGCTCACCGGCCACAAGTGGTTTTTCTCGGCGCCGCAGTGCGACGCGCATCTCGTGCTCGCGCGCACCACGGAGCACGACGGCTCAGGCGCCCCCGGCCTTTCCTGCTTCTTCGTGCCGCGCTACCGGCCCGACGGCACGAAAAACGCGGTGAATGTGCAGCGCCTGAAGAACAAGCTCGGCAACCGCTCGAATGCGAGCAGCGAAGTGGAATTCTTCGACGCATACGGCGTCATGATCGGCGACGAAGGCCGCGGCGTGCCGACCATCATCGAGATGGCGAACTACACGCGGCTCGACTGCGTGATCGGCAGCGCGGCGCTCATGCGTGCGGCGCTCGTGCAGGCGATTCACCACGCGCGCCACCGCAGCGCGTTCGGCCGCGTGCTCGCGGAGCAGCCGCTCATGCAAAACGTGCTCGCCGATCTCGCGCTCGAATCGGAAGCGGCGACGGCGCTCTTCATGCGCCTTGCGCGCGCGTTCGAAGACAGCGCCGACGCGAAACCCGGCGACACGGACGACACGTCGCTCGAAGCACGCGCCTGGCGGCGCATCGTCACGCCGGCGGCGAAGTTCTGGGTTTGCAAGCGCGCGCTCGCGTTCACCGGCGAGGCCATGGAGGTATGGGGCGGCAACGGCTACGTCGAGGAAGGGCCGATGGCGCGCTTCTACCGTGAAGCGCCCGTCAATTCGATCTGGGAAGGCTCGGGCAACGTGATGTGCCTCGACGTGCTGCGCGCGCTGGAGCGCGAAGCCGACGCGGCCCAGGCGCTCTTTCTCGCGTGGCGCCGCGACGCCCAGACTCACCCGGTGCTTAACGCCGCGCTCGACCGCCTCTCGGTGCTGCTCAACGGGGCGCCCGGCACGCGCGAGGCGAGCGCGCGGCGCATCGCGCAGCAAATCGTGCTGATCGCGCAGGCCATGCTGCTGCGCGACGGGCCGCCGGAAATGGCGCAGGCGTTCATCGCCACGCGCCTCGACGAGCACGACGCCGACTGCGACCGCGTATTCGGCACGCTGCCCGCGCGCTTCGATCACGCCGCGATCATTGAGCGGGCGTTTCCGTCGCGTTCGGTTTGACTCCGCATGTGACCCGACTGCATGACCCGATTTTCCTGTTCGCGCACGCGGCACAGCGTGCGCGAACCCCACGAGGACCGACCATGAAGCAGGACCTGCCCGAAGACTTCGCCCGCCACGCGTACGGCGCGCCCGAAGATCCGCGCGCCGCGCTCGACACGCTGCTCGCCGCGCAGCGCGAAGCCTTCCTGCGCGACCCGTTCCCGTCCTGGGAAGCACGCGCGCGCCATCTGAAGGCGCTGCGCGATGTGCTGTTCTCGCACCGCGACGCGCTCGCCGACGCGATGAACGCCGACTTCGGCCAGCGCTCGAAGGCGGAAGTCGCGCTCGCGGAATTCGTCGTGCTCAAACAGGAGATCGATGCGGCGCTCAGGCACGGCGCGCGGTGGATGAAGCCGCGGCGCCGGCCGGTGGGCAAATGGCTGCTGCCGGGCCGCGCGAAGGTGGTGCCGCAGCCGCTTGGCGTGGCGGGCATCGTCGTGCCGTGGAACTACCCGCTGCTGCTCGCCGCGAGCCCGCTCGTGTGCGCGCTCGCGGCAGGCAACCGCGCGATGATCAAGATGTCGGAGCTTACGCCGCGCACGTCCGCGCTCTTCGAGGCACTGATCGGCAAGACGTTCGCGCGCGACCACGTGGCGGTCGTGAACGGCGACGCAACGGTTGGCGCCGCCTTCAGCGCCCTGCCGTTCGACCATCTGCTCTTCACCGGTTCGACGCGCGTGGGGCACGAGGTCATGCGCGCCGCAGCCGCGAACCTCACGCCGGTCACGCTCGAACTGGGCGGCAAGTCGCCCGTGATCATAGGCGTTGAGGCGCGCCTGAACTACGCCGTGGACAGCCTGCTGCTCGGCAAGACGCTGAACGCGGGGCAAACCTGCATCGCGCCCGACTACGTGCTGCTGCCGCGCGGCCAGGAGGAGGCGTTCATCGCCCGCGCGCGCACGCGCTTCGCCCAGCTCTATCCGGACTTCGCGAACAACCGCGATTACACGTCGATCATCTCGGCGCGCCACTTCGAGCGCCTGCAACGTCTCGCCGACGAAGCGCAGGCGAGCGGCGCGCAACTGCACGCGCTCGGCACGCACGACGCCGCCACGCGGCGCTTCGCGCCCGTCATCGTGACGAACGCCGGCGCGCACACGGCGCTCATGCAGGAGGAAATCTTCGGGCCGCTCCTGCCGCTCGTGCCCTACGACACGCTCGACGAGGCGTTGCGCTACGTGAACGCGCGCCCTCGCCCGCTCTCGCTCTACCTGTATGCCGACGACGCGCGCACGCTCGAACGCGTGACGCGCGAAACGGTCGCGGGCGGGATGTCGGTGAACGAGACGCTCATGCACATCGCCGCCGAAGGACTGCCGTTCGGCGGCGTTGGCGCGAGCGGCATGGGCGCCTATCACGGCTACGAGGGCTTCGTCACGTTCTCGAAGATGAAGCCCGTCTTTACCCAGGCGCGGCTGAACGCGCGCGGGCTCATCGCGCCGCCCTACGGCAAGCGCTTCGCCTTGCTGATCAAGATGATGTTGAAGGGTTGAACGGCAGCGCGGGCGGCCCGCCGCGCGGGCCGCCGACCCGGCGAACATCGCTGATGTCGTGCAGGGGACTGCCGGCTGCTGCTGCCGACGTGCCAGTTTGCGCTTGCGCGGCCGCTTTGGCTTTCGCGTCGTTTTCCGCTTCGAGGCGGTGCAGCCAGGCTAGCAATTCGGCCACCGCCTGGTACAGCTGCGGCGGGATCTTCGCGTCGAGGTCCACGCGCATGAGCAGCGAGACCATCTCCGGCGCTTCGTGCACATAGAGGCCCGCTTCCTTCGCGCGCTGCACGATCATCTCCGCGACGAGGCCGTAGCCCTTCGCGACCACGCGCGGCGCGCCGTCGCCTTCGGGAGCGTCGTAGGCGAGCGCGGCGGCGCTCCTGCGGTGCGTGCGGCTCATCACAGCTCCCAGTTCTGGTCGTGGTTCGGGTGATCGCTAGTGTCGGCGCTCGTTCGCGCGGCGGACGCATCCGTTGCAGCGCCCGCCTGCGCGCTGGCCGCGGCGGATGTGTTTTGCGCGGCGTAGGCGTTCGCAGCGCTCGCGGCTCTCGCCGCCTCGGCCGGATTTGCCGCCGCGCCGCTGCCGATCTCGCGAATCGATAGCCCGGCGAGCGTGAGCCCGAGCGCTTCGAGCCGCCCGCGCAGCCACTCGCTCTCTGCAGTCAGTCGCGCGGCGCCGCCCGCGCTCGCCTGCACCCGCACGGCGAGCGTCGAGCCCGTGAGCGTGAGTTCCGCGTCGACGGTGCCGAGCTTCGGCAGCGCAAGCGTGAGGCGCGTGCGCCATGGAATGTCGTCGGCGTCGACACCGGCTGCGCCCGAGTGCGAGTCGCGGGCATCGTAATCGTCTTGCTGGATGCTCCAGTCCACCCGCACGCCCGGCCAGGCCTCGCCATTCCAGCGAAACTCGCCGGTCGCGAGCAGATCGAGCTGCTGGCGAACGAGCGGAATCACAGCCGGATGGACCGACGGGCCGGCGGCCTGCGCCGCGGCCTCGTGCATGGCGGGCAGCAAGGTGTCGGCGAGCGCCGCGCGTGCCTGGGTCTGTGCCGTGGCCGAGGCCGTCTCGCCGTGCGGCTCCGCCAGCCCGGGGAATGCCCGCGCCAGTGCGGCATTGATCTGGCTTCCCGCGTTCGCAGCATTGCCCGCGTCCCCGCGTGCGCCTCCCGGCGCGTCCGCGAACGTTTCGGTCCATTGCACGTCGTCGATGTCGTCTGCGTCGTGGCTCCAGTCGAGCGGCAGTTGCGCGTGGGCGCCGAGCAGACGGTTCTGCGGCTCGTCGGCGAGTTCGGCGGGCGAGAGCTGGCCGCGCAGCCATTGCGCGAGGTGGGCTTCGTAGAAGAGTCCGCTCGAGCTCACCGTTTGCGCGAGCGACGCGGCGAGCGCGGCGACCGGGCCGGCTTGTGCGGCGGCTGCGGTTTGCGCAGTTTGTGCGGTCTGGGTGGTTTGCCCGGCTTGCGGATCTTGCGAGGACGCCGCCTGCGTGAAGGCCGCCGTCCCGGCGTCGGCCAGCCCCTGGGCCGCGAGCGCCACCTCCGCGAGCAGCGCGGCTTCCACGGCTTGCGCCGCCTGTGCCTCCTGGCCGGCGAGTCCAGGCAGCGGCATAGCGCCGGCGCCGCCGGGCGCCGCATCGGCTTCGGGGTTGGCCCAGAGGGGGGCGCTGCCCACCACGGCGGGCGTCGCTTCGCCGCCCGAGCGGATGATGGCGTCGAGCGCCAGCGCAACCGCCGAAAGCACGGTCTGCGTGGAGTCCTGCGTACTGTTTGTGCTGGTTGCGGTGTCGGCGAGCGCGGCAGTGCCCGTTGCGAGCGCGGAGACGCCCGTTTGCGCCGCGCCGGAGGCGCCCTGCGGGCCGACCGGCGTGAGCGCTGCGATGCGGCTCGCGAGGAGCGCGGCGGCTCCGGTGTCGATTCCGTTCATGGTGTTCCGGATCTGCGCACAGCGCTGACCTGCCGGTTCATGGGGCGTTGCGCGCCGTGGCCTCCCGAGGCGCCACGCGCCGCGCTAACGGGCGCCGTAGATTTCCTGCAAGACCCGCGCGGGCTGCGCGGTGCCGTAAAAGAGCGCCGAAAGCCGCGCCATGCAAGGGCTGGCGAGATCGCGAATGGCGGCGTCGTCGGCGAGGATCTGGCGGATCAGCTCGTACTTGCGCGCCCGCTCGGAAACCGTGAGCCGTACCGCGGCTTCGGCGTCCTTCAAGGCATCGACGAGGACCCGGTACTCCTCCTGCAAGCCGATCAAATCGTTCCAGTGCGCATCGCGCGCCGCGTGGAGCATCTGCTCCGACACGGCCGCTATCGCTTCGTAGCGGGCGAAGTAGTCTGCTTTTGAAGTCATCTCATCAATGAGCCGGGCGATGACGCAGATGACTGTTCGGCCATCCTCGCCACTTCCGGCGCTATCCCCAACCAGGCTTCTTCGAGCGTAGCCAGCAGTCCGTCGACCTCGACCAGCATGGTCTCGCTCTGTTTAATATTGGCTTCCAGCAGGCGCCGCGTCATGTAGCTGTACAGCGAATTCAGGCGTTGAGCGATCTCGCCGCCCGCCTCGACGTTCAACGCGAGCTGAAGTCCGCTCTCGACAATCCGGATCGCCTTGGCGATCGCCTCGCAACGCGGGCCGACGTTGCCGGCCTGCAAATGCATACGTGCCTGCGCGATGGCTTGCCGCGCTCCCTGATACAGGAGCACGATCAGCTTGTGCGGGCTCGCACCCATGACCCCCGTTTCGACGCCCACGCGTGCATAGGCGTTAGCTCCAGATTGGGCAGGGGAAAACATCGGCGCTTCTCCTTGATACGTTTGGCTTGAGTGCGGTCGTCCGGCGCGCGGCGCGAAGCACGAGCGACGGACTCTTCTAGCCGGGTTATCGGAACGTAGGGGAGGAAGCTTTAGCGCATTGACGAGGCGAAGGCCTTCACACCTGGATCTGCATGATGTCGGTGTAGGCGGCCACGAGCTTGTTGCGCACCTGCAATCCGAACTGGAAGCCGATGTTGGCTTTCTGCATGTCGACCATCACATCGTTGAGCGACACGTTGTTCGCGCCGAGTTCGAATGCCTGCGACTCGCCAACGGCCTTCTGCTGGGCGTCGCTGATCTGGTCGAGCGACGACTTGAGCGCCGCCGCGAACCCGCCGGCCGTGGCCGCGGCGGACTTTTCGTCGGCTGCGGTGGGGCCGCCGGCCGCCTGGGTCGCCATCGACTGCATCTGGGCCAGGGCGGACGTGAGCGGGGATACTGGCACGGTCATGTTTGCTCCACGAAAAGGGGACATGCGGGGGACATGCGGGGTGTTCCGGGGACGAGCCCCAAGGCCGGAATTTCGGCATTCCCGCGGCAATTCAGCGGGCCCGGCCAGCACGGCGCCCTGACAGGACGCCGAATCTGGAGGAGAGCATAGCAGCGGGTGCGATTCGGCAGCCCCGAAACTAGGGGGAAAACCCGGCTCTATTCGCGCAATCGGCTTGCCAGCGGCCCCGGATAATGCGTCTCGTGAAAGTCTCCGCCATGCAAGGCGAGACCTGGAAGCCTCCGGAGATACCCGTCGCATGGATTCGACTGCCAATTCTTTGATCAACCCCGACGCCCGCATGGGCCTCGCCACCTCTGGCGCGGGCGCCGCGGCCGGTGCTGGCGCGGGCGCAGGCCTGGGCGGCGCGGAAGACCTCGGCGGCGGTTTCGCGCAACGCCTCGGTTCGCTCTCGTCGCTGCGCAACGTGCGCGGCAACCCGCGCGCGCCGCTCATTTTCGCCGTGGCGGTGCTCGTTGCCGTGGTCGCCGGCCTCGTGCTGTGGTCGCGCGCGCCCGACTACAAGGTGCTGTACAGCAACCTGTCGGACCGTGACGGCGGCGCGATTATTACTGCGCTCCAGGCCGCAAACGTTCCCTACAAGCTCTCGGACGTCGGCGGCGCGATTCTCGTGCCTTCCGAGCAGGTCAACGAAATGCGCCTGCGCCTCGCCTCCCAGGGCCTGCCCAAGAACGGCTCGGTCGGCTTCGAGCTGATGGACAACCAGAAGTTCGGCATCAGCCAGTTCGCCGAGCAGATCAACTACCAGCGCGCGCTCGAAGGCGAGCTCGAGCAAACGATTCAGTCGATCGCGAGCGTGAAGACGGCCCGCGTGCATCTGGCCATTCCGAAGCCTTCGGTGTTCGTGCGCGAGCGCGAAGCGCCCTCGGCCTCGGTGCTCGTGAACCTGTATCCGGGCCGCATTCTCGACGACGGCCAGGTCGCCGCGATCACGCACATGGTCGCTTCGGCCGTGCCGGACCTGCCGGTGCGCAACGTGACGGTGGTCGACCAGGACGGCAACCTCCTCACCCAGAGCGCCACGGGCGTGGGCCTCGACGCCTCGCAGCTCAAGTACGTGCGCCAGGTCGAACACGACACCCAGTCGCGCATCGACGCGATCCTCGCGCCCCTCTTCGGCGCCGGCAACGCGCGCTCGCAGGTGAGCGCCGACCTCGACTTCTCGAAGCTCGAGCAGACCTCCGAAGCCTACGGTCCGAACGCCAACCCGCAAGCCGCCGCCATCCGCAGCCAGCAGCAGAACATCTCGACGGAAATGCAGCAAAGCGGCGCGGGCGGCGTGCCCGGCGCGCTCACGAACCAGCCGCCGCAGCCGGCCTCCGCGCCGGTCAACGCGCCGGCGGGTGCGAACGGCGCGTCGGCCGCGGTGCCGGTTTCCGATCATCGCGACACCACGACGAACTACGAGCTCGACAAGACCGTGCGCCACTATCAGCAGGCGGCTGGCGACGTGAAGCGCCTGTCGGTCGCCGTGATCGTGAACTATCAGCAGAAGGTGGACGCCAAGGGCCACGCCACCATGCAGCCGCTCGACGCGCAGAAGCTCGCGCAGGTCGAGCAGCTCGTGAAGGACGCCATGGGCTACGACGCCAAGCGCGGCGACTCGGTGAACGTGGTGAACGCCGCGTTCCAGACCGACGTCGACCCGAACGCGAACCTGCCGTGGTGGCGTCAGCCGGACATCCTCGCACTCGCCAAGCAGATCGCGACGTGGCTCGGCATTGGCGCGGTGGCTCTGTTCCTTTATTTCGTGATGGTGAAGCCGGCGCTGCGCCGCGCGTTCCCGCCGCCCGAGCCGGTTGCGCCCGCGCTGCCCGGCATGGCCGACGGCGAGCCGCTGCTGCTCGACGGGCTCCCCGAAGCCGTGCGCATCGGCGGCGCCGGCGCGGAAGGCGAAGACAACGCGGAAAACGAAGCCGCCCTGCTCGCCTTCGAAAACGAGAAGAACAAGTTTGAACGCAACCTGGAATACGCGCGCAACATCGCGCGCCAGGATCCGAAGATCGTCGCAACCGTCGTGAAGAGCTGGGTGAACGATGAACGCTGAAGGCGCAACCAAGAGCGCGCTGCTGCTCATGTCGATCGGCGAACAGGAGGCCTCCGAGGTCTTCAAGTTCCTCGGTCCGCGCGAAGTGCAGAAAATCGGCGCCGCCATGGCGGCGCTCAAGAACGTCAAGCGCGAAGAGATCGAGGTCGTGCTGCAGGACTTCGTCAAGGAAGCCGAGCAGCACACCGGCTTCTCGCTCGACTCGAACGACTACATCCGCAACGTGCTCAACAAGGCACTGGGCGAGGACAAGGCCGGCGCGATCATCGACCGCATTCTGCAAGGCGGCGACACGAGCGGCATTGAAGGCCTCAAGTGGATGGATTCGGGGTCGGTGGCCGAACTCATCAAGAACGAGCACCCGCAGATCATCGCGACGATTCTCGTGCACCTCGACCGCGACCAGGCCTCGGAAATCGCTTCGTGCTTCACTGAGCGTCTGCGCAACGACGTGCTGCTGCGTATCGCGACGCTCGACGGCATCCAGCCGCAGGCGCTGCGCGAACTCGACGACGTGCTCACGAACCTGCTCTCGGGCAGCGACAACCTCAAGCGCAGCCCGATGGGCGGCATCCGCACGGCGGCCGAAATCCTCAACTTCATGACGAGCCAGCACGAAGAAGGGGTGATCGAGAACGTCCGCCAGTACGACGCGGAACTCGCTCAGAAGATCATCGATCAGATGTTCGTGTTCGAGAACCTGCTCGACCTCGAAGACCGCGCGATCCAGCTGCTGCTCAAGGAAGTCGAGTCGGAGTCGCTCATCATTTCGCTCAAGGGCGCGCCGCCCGCGCTGCGCCAGAAGTTCCTCGCGAACATGTCGCAGCGCGCGGCCGAACTGCTCGCCGAAGACCTCGACGCGCGCGGTCCGGTGCGCGTGTCGGAAGTCGAGGCGCAGCAGCGCCGCATCCTGCAGATCGTGCGCAACCTCGCCGAGAGCGGCCAGATCGTTCTAGGCGGCAAGGCAGAAGACGCTTATGTCTGACAGCAGCTCCGCGAACAGGCATCGCTCAGCGTACCAGCGCTGGGAGATGGCCTCGTTCGACCCGCCGCCTCCCCCGCCGCCGCCGCCCACGCCCGACGAAACGGCCGCGTTCGAAGCGCAGCTGCACGCGCTGCGCGACGCGGCGCACCAGGAAGGGCTCAAATCGGGCCATGTGGCGGGTCAGGCGCTCGGCTATCAGGCCGGGCACGAGCAAGGTCGCCAGCAGGGTTTCGAGCAAGGCCAGGCCGAAGCGCGTGCGCAGGCCATGCAGCTCGCGCTGCTGGCGCGGCGCTTTAGCGACGCGCTCGAAACGGCACAGGCCGGTGTGGCCGAGACGCTCGTCGAACTCGCGCTCGACATTGCGCAGCAAGTCGTGCGCCAGCACGTTCAGCACGACCCGACGGCGCTTGTCGCGGTCGCGCGCGAAGTGCTCGTGGCCGAGCCACAGCTTTCCGGCTCCCCGCAACTCGTGGTGAGCCCCGCCGATCTGCCGATCGTCGAGGCCTACCTGCTGGACGACCTTCAAACGCGCGGCTGGAGCGTGCGCACCGACCCCACGATCGAGCGCGGCGGCTGCCGCGCACAGGCCGCGACGGGCGAAACCGACGCCAGCATCCGCACGCGCTGGGAGCGCGTGACGGCCGCGCTCGGCAAGGCGCGGCCATGGTGAACCACCCGCAACCGCCGAGCCATCAGGCCATCCACACGGGCGGCCTCACGCCGCTCGAGCAGGAACTCGCGCTCGCGTCGTTCGGCCCGCTCGCGAGCGACCCCGCGCAGCTTGGCGCGTTGCTGGTCGGCGACCTCGACATTCCGGGCACGCGCAAGGCGCGGGAGCTGGGCGCCATCGACGCGATCGACGCCGCGCTGGCCGCGGACAGCCTCGAAGCGCCGCCAGGCCTGATGGATGACGGCGCGACCGGCACGCCGGTTGAGGCGAAGGCGCCGCCCGCGCCCTACGTGCCGCCGGCGAACTACGACCCGGCCAACCCGTTCCTCACGACGTGGAACGCGCAACTGCGCAGCTTTCGCGAGCGCAACGCGCTTGCCCTGCCGCTGCGCGGCTGCGGGCGTCTCACGCGCGCGGCGGGCCTCGTGCTCGAAGCGGTGGGGCTGCGCCTCGCCGTGGGCGCCGAGGTGATGATCGAACTGCCGCCGGGCAGCTCGCTGCCGATGGCCGAGGCGGAAGTGGTCGGCTTCGGCGGCGACAAACTTTTTCTGATGCCGACGACCGAAGTCGCGGGCCTGTTGCCCGGCGCGCGCGTCTGGCCGCTCGAAACCGCGCCGATCGCCGACCCGAAGGCGGGCGCGAAACGCTTGCCGGTGGGCTGGGGCATGCTCGGCCGCGTGGTCGACGCCTCGGGCCGCCCGCTCGACGGCCTGGGTCCCCTGAACACCGAAGCCGACGCGCCGCTCACCGCGCCCGTCATCAATCCGCTGAACCGCGAGCCGATCCACAAGGTGCTCGACGTGGGCGTGCGCGCGATCAACTCGCTGCTCACGGTCGGGCGCGGCCAGCGCATGGGCCTGTTCGCGGGCTCGGGCGTGGGTAAATCGGTGCTGCTCGGCACGATGGCGCGCGCGACCAGCGCGGAAGTCATCGTGATCGGCCTGATCGGCGAGCGGGGCCGCGAAGTGAAGGAATTCATCGAGCAGATCCTCGGCGAGGACGGCCTCGCGCGCTCGGTCGTCGTGGCCGCGCCCGCCGATGTGTCGCCGCTGCTGCGCATGCAGGCTGCCGCCTACACCACGTCGCTCGCCGAATATTTCCGCGACCAGGGCAAGCACGTGCTGCTGCTCATGGACTCGCTCACGCGCTATGCGATGGCGCAGCGCGAGATTGCGCTCGCCATTGGCGAGCCGCCCGCGACCAAGGGCTATCCGCCTTCGGTGTTCGCGAAGCTGCCGGCGCTCGTCGAGCGCACCGGCAACGGCCCCGAGGGCGGCGGCTCGATCACGGCGTTCTACACCGTGCTCACCGAAGGCGACGATCAGCAGGACCCGATCGCCGACTCGGCGCGCGCGATTCTCGACGGCCATATCGTGCTCTCGCGTGCGCTCGCCGAAGCGGGGCACTATCCGGCCATCGACATCGAGGCCTCGATCAGCCGCGCAATGACCGCGCTGATCGACGACCAGCATCTGAACCAGACGCGCGCGCTCAAGCAGATGCTTTCGCGCTACCAGCGCAACCGTGACCTCATCAACGTGGGTGCGTACGTGAGCGGGCGCGACGCCGTGCTCGACCGCGCAATCGCACTGTATCCGCGCATCGAGGCCTTTCTTCAGCAGGGTTTTCGCGAAACCGCGAACTATGATCAGAGCGTCGAGATGCTCGGCCAGCTGATCGGAGCCAGGACATGACGAAACAGACCGCGCTGCAAACCTTGATCGGCCTCGCCCAGGACGACGTCGACGCCGCCACGCAAAAGCTCGGCCGCGTCCAGCGCGAGCGCGGCGAGGTCGAAAAGCAGCTCGAGGCGCTCATCACCTACCGCGACGAGTATCACGCGCGCTTCACCGAATCGGCGCGCAGCGGCATGGCCGCGGGCAACGTGCGCAACTTCCAGGCATTCATCGACACGCTCGACGCGGCGATCGAACAGCAGCGTCGCATGCTTGAGCAGGCCACCGCGCGCGTGGAAGCCGCCAAGCCCGAATGGCAGCGCAGCAAGCAGAAGCTCGGCTCGTACGAGGTCCTGCAAACCCGCCACGACGATGTGCAGGCCCGCAAGGACGCCCGCCGCGAACAGCGCGACGCCGACGAGCACGCCGCACGCGTGCTGCGCACGCGAACGTCGCAACACCCGTAATACGTTTTCGAGGCCGCCAGCATGTCGCTCCTCTCTTCCCTCTCCTCGATGTTCGGCGCCGCCGCCGACGCCGTGACGGGCAATTCCGCATCGAACGCCGCGTCGAATACGGCGTCGAACGCCATCAGCCAGGCCGACGCCGCCAGCCAGGGTTTCGCGCAGACGCTGCAACAGCAGATGAACGCGCAAAGCGCGCAGGCCAGCCAGAACGCCCAGGCGGCGCAAAGCGCGCAGTCGAATGCCGCCGCGCAGTCGAACTCGAATGCGTCGAGCAGCAATGCCTCGTCGCAAAGCAGCAGTAGCAGCAGCAGCACCTCGCAGACGTCGAGCTCGAACTCGAGCCAGGGCTCGCAGTCCACCTCGAGCGCTGATCGCCGCGCCGCCGCGCGCTCCCAGCAAAAGCAGGCCGCGGACGCAGGCGCCCAAGCCGCCGCGGCGCAGGCTCAGCAAGCCTTGCAGGCGCAGCAGGCCCAGAACGGCACGAGCACCGACGCGAACGACGACAGCAGCCAGTCAGGCAGCCAGGCGAGCAGCGACAGCACGCTCGCAGGCGTCGCGTCCGCGGCCGCTGCGGCAGCCGCCACAGCCGCCACAGCCGCCGCCGGCGCGGCGGGCGACGGCACGGACACCGGCAACACGACTAGTGCCGGCGTTACGTCGGTGCACGACGCGCTGCAAGCCGCGCTCGCGCAGTTGCGCGGCGGCGCGGGCGCGCTCGCCACGCGGGCGGTGAACACGGCAGGCACGGCGGCAAACAGCGCAGCCACGGCCAGCACGGGCTCCGGCTCGGGCATCGCCAGCAGCTTCGCCTCGCATTTGAGCGCGAACGCCCAAAGCAAGGCATTCGGCACGGCAACGAGCAGCGGCGCAAGTGCCGACGCGGCCAAGGGCGTCACGACGACCGCCACCGACGCCGCGAAGGCCGCAACCGACGCGCTCACGGCAGCGGCGCAGCAGCAGGCAGGCGCCGCCACGCAGACCGACGTCACGGCGAGCACGGCCACGACCGATGCGCTCGCCGCCACCCAGGCCGCAGCGGTCGCCGCCGCGTCGGCCGCCCAGGCCCAGGCGGCTCAGGCCGCCAGCGCCAGCGCGAATCCGGCGGCCGCGGCCGCCGCCTCCGCTTCGATCGCGCCGCAGGTCGGCACGAACGACTGGGAAGACGCGCTCAGCCAGAAGGTGGTGTTCCTCTCGAACGCGCACCAGCAGTCGGCGGAACTCACGCTCAATCCAAAGGATCTCGGACCGCTCCAGGTTGTTCTGCAGGTCACGGAAAGCCACGCGCACGCGCTTTTCGTCTCGCAGCACCAGCAGGTGCGCGAGGCCGTCGAGGCGGCTCTGCCGAAGCTGCGCGAGGCCATGGAGCAGAACGGCATCGGCCTTGGCAGCGCGAGCGTGAGCGACGGCTTCTCGCGGCAGATGAACCAGCAGGCGCAGCAGGACGGCAGCGGTTCGGGCCGCTCCAGCGGTTCCGGTTCGGGCTCGGGCTCGGGTTCCGGCAGCACGCTGAGCGCGGCGGACACCGTGGACGACGCGCTCAGCACCGCCGCGAGCGTCACGCAGCGCTCCGTCGGCCTGATCGACACGTTCGCCTGACGCGCCTCAAGCGCCTTCCCCACCTCCCGATCTCCCCTGCCGGACCTGCCCGGCCGGACCTGCCCGGCACCTTCGGACAATGCAGCCGCGTACGCGGCTGCTTTACGTCTGCCCCACGCTCGCATGACGCGCCCGGCTTGCCGCGGCGCGCAACAAAACCACGAGATAGCCGGAATTCCCCCGTCTATTCCTCCCATCGCTGAAAGGCAAAAGCCGGAACAATGCAGCATGCCCGGACTGACCATCAGGTCGGCGCCCCGGACCCTTGCAAGCATCCCAGGCTGACTCTTCGACATGGCGACCACCACCGCATCCCAGCAAGCCGCGCCCCAAGGCGCGAAACCCGGACCGATGAAGCGCATTCTCCTCATCGCGCTCATTGCGATCCTCGCCGCCGCAGTGGCGGGCGGCGCGACGTGGTTCTTCATGTCGCGCCACGCGGCGAGCGCGCCGGCCGCACCGGCGGCAGCGCCCCCGGCCGTGCCCGTCTACTACGCGCTCGAGCCGATGACCGTGAACCTGCAGACCGACGACGGCGAATCGCACTACCTGCGCATCGGCCTCACGCTCAAGCTCGACAGCCAGGCCACCCAGGACGCGCTCGTCGCGCGCATGCCCGAGATCCGCAGCCGCCTGTTGCTCGCGCTCTCGAACAAGCATCCGTCCGACCTCGCGCCGCTCGACGGCAAGCGCGCGCTCGCCACCGAGCTCGCCGTGCTGATCTCGCAGCCGTCAGGCGCGAACGAAAAGCCGATGCACGTCGACGACGTGCTGTTCACCGAATTCGTCGTCCAGTGAGCGTGACTGAAATGATTCCCGTGATGGAGGGCCAGTCATCATGACGATGGGTCACGACGAGTTCATGTCCCAGGAGGAGGTCGATGCCCTCCTCAAAGGCGTCACCGGCGAAGTCGATTCCGATTCGAACGGCTCCGAGAAGCAGGGCGTACGTCCCTACAACATCGCGACGCAGGAACGTATCGTCCGCGGCCGGATGCCCGGCCTCGAAATCATCAACGAGCGCTTTGCGCGCCTGTTGCGCGTCGGCATCTTCAATTTCATGCGCCGCACCGCCGAAATCTCGGTGGGTCCGGTGCGCGTGCAGAAGTACAGCGAATTCACCCGCAACCTGCCGATCCCGACGAACCTGAACCTCGTGCACGTAAAGCCGCTGCGCGGCACGTCGCTGTTCGTGTTCGACCCGAACCTCGTGTTTTTCGTCGTGGACAACCTGTTCGGCGGCGACGGGCGCTTTCACACGCGCGTGGAAGGCCGCGACTTCACGCAAACCGAACAACGCATCATCGGCAAGCTGCTCAATCTCGTGTTCGAGCATTACACGACCGCGTGGAAGAGCGTGCGGCCGCTGCAGTTCGAATACGTGCGCTCCGAAATGCATACGCAGTTCGCAAACGTTGCCACGCCCAACGAGATCGTGATCGTCACGCAGTTCTCGATCGAGTTCGGTCCGACGGGCGGCACGCTGCACATCTGCATGCCCTACTCGATGATCGAGCCGATCCGCGACGTGCTCGCCTCGCCGCTGCAAGGCGAAGTACTCGACGTGGACCGCCGCTGGGTGCGCGTGCTCTCGCAGCAGGTGCAGGCCGCCGAAGTCGAGCTCACGGCCGACCTCGCGCAGGTGCCCGTGACGTTCGAGCAGATCCTGAACATGAAGAAGGGCGACGTGCTGCCCATGAACGTCGCGGAACACATCACCGCCAAGGTGGACGGTGTGCCCGTGATGGAGTGCGGCTACGGAATTTTCAATGGTCAATACGCGTTGCGGGTCCAGAAGATGATCAGCGCAGCCGACACGATGAAGGAAGGTGGATATGAGTGACGTAAACGCCACGAGCGCAGACGAGCCGGTGCTCGACCCGGGCTTTGCGGAGGCCGCGGCGCAGGATGCAGGCGGCGAGTCGTCGCTGGACGACTGGGCGAGCGCGCTTGCCGAGCAGAACAGCAACGACGCACCGGCCGCGCAGCCGGCGGCCGTGTTCCAGCCGCTCTCGAAGGTCGATTCGACCAAGACGGCCAACGACATCGACATGATTCTGGACATTCCCGTCCAGATGACCGTGGAGCTTGGCCGCACCAAGATCGCCATCCGCAACCTGCTGCAACTCGCGCAGGGCTCGGTCGTGGAACTGGACGGCATGGCCGGCGAGCCGATGGACGTGCTCGTGAACGGCTGCCTCATCGCCCAGGGCGAAGTGGTGGTCGTGAACGACAAGTTCGGTATTCGTCTCACCGACATCATCACGCCGTCCGAGCGGATCCGGAAGCTGAACCGATGAAACGCGAGGCTGTTCCCGGCGTCGCGACGAGCGTGGCTTCTCGCGCCAACGCACGACGCGCGGACAAGTCCCGCGGCGCGCAGGCGCTGCGCTTTTCGTGGCGCCTCGCCGTGCACCTCTCGCTCGCCGGCGCCGCCGTTTTCGCGGTCATGAGCGCGCGGGCCGCCGACCTTCAGGCGGTCAACGAAGCCACGCGCGCGGCCGCCGGTGCCGCGGGTACGTCGGGCGCCTCCGCCGTGATCGCCGGCAGCGCGGTTCCCGCGCTCGGTTTCGGCGCGGTCGTGCAGACGGTGCTGGGTCTCGCGCTCGTGATCGGCGTGGTGTTCGGCTGCGCCTGGCTCGCACGGCGTCTCGGCCTGCAAGGCGGCCCGAAGAACGCGCTCGTGAAGACCGTGGGCGGCGCATCGCTCGGCGGCAAGGAGCGCGTGGCCGTGGTCGAGATCGGCGACACCTGGCTCGTGCTGGGCGCTGCGCCCGGCAACGTGCGCCTGCTTCACACGCTGCCCGCGGGCGAGCTTCCCGCAGGCGTCGCGGCGGCGGCTCCCAACGCCCCCGCCCTCTCGGGCACTTTCGCACAGCGCTTTCGTGACGCGCTGAAGAGCGAAGCGAATAAACGCATCAGCGCGCGTTTCATGCGTCACGACGGCGGAGCGCAGTAAATGCACGGCAGTTCCCTTCATGCGCCGAACGCGGGCGGCGAAGCCCACGCACGCGCGGTTACCCTCGCCAAGATCGCCAGAACGGCGCTCCCGTTTGCGCTGATGCTCGGTGCGGGCGCCGTCGCCCTCGCGCTGCCGCATCTCGCGCACGCCCAAAGCGTGGCCGGTCCGCAAGGTCTGCCCGCCTTCAACACGAGCCCGGGCCCGAACGGCGGCACGACCTACTCGCTGAGCGTGCAGACGATGCTGCTGCTCACGATGCTGTCGTTCCTGCCGGCGATGGTGCTGATGATGACGAGCTTCACGCGCATCATCATCGTGTTTTCGCTGCTGCGCCAGGCGCTCGGCACGACGACCACGCCGCCCAACCAGGTGCTCGTGGGCCTCGCACTCTTTCTCACGCTGTTCGTGATGTCGCCCGTGCTCGACAAGGCCTACAACGACGGCTACAAGCCGTTCTCGGCCGGCACGATCTCGATGGACGACGCCGTGGCGCGCGGTGTGGCGCCGTTCAAGACGTTCATGCTGCGGCAGACCCGCGAGTCCGACCTCGCGCTCTTTGCGCGCATCTCGCACGCGGCGCCCATGCAGGGCCCCGAAGATGTACCGCTCACCCTGCTCGTGCCCTCGTTCATCACGAGCGAGCTGAAAACCGGCTTCCAGATCGGCTTCACCATCTATATTCCGTTTCTCATCATCGACCTGGTGGTGGCGAGCGTGCTGATGTCGATGGGTATGATGATGGTCTCGCCCGCGACGATTTCACTGCCCTTCAAGCTCATGCTGTTCGTGCTGGTGGATGGCTGGCAACTGCTGATCGGCTCGCTCGCGCAGAGCTTCAGCTAAGGAGCCCACGATGACACCCGAAATGGTCATGACGATTGCCCACGAGGCAATGTACGTCACGCTCCTGCTAGCCGCCCCCCTGCTGCTCGTCTCGCTCGCCGTGGGTCTCGTGGTGAGCCTCTTCCAGGCCGCCACGCAGATCAACGAAACCACGCTCTCGTTCATCCCCAAGCTGATTGCCATTGGCGTCACGCTCGTGATCGCAGGCCCGTGGATGCTCTCGACGATGATCGATTACATGCATCGCATGTTCACGAGCATCGTCTCGGTCGCGGCGGGCTAGCGCCGCCGCCACGCGGCTTTCCGGCACGCTCCATGTTCACCGTCACCTACGCGCAGCTCAACGCCTGGCTCACGGCATTTCTCTGGCCGTTCACGCGCATTCTGGCGCTCGTGGCGGTCGCGCCCGTGTTGGGCAACCGCTCGGTACCCACGCGCGTGAAGATCGGCCTCGCGGGGTTCGTCACGCTGATCGTCGCGCCCACGCTCGGCGCCATGCCGCAGGTCACGGTGTTTTCCGCCGAGGGCGTGTGGATCCTCGTCAACCAGTTCCTGATCGGCATCGCGCTTGGTTTCACGATGCAGCTCGTGTTCGCGGTCGTGACCGCGGCGGGCGACATGATGAGCCTCGGCATGGGCCTGGGCTTCGCGAGCTTCTTCGACCCGCAGGCCAACACCAGCACGCCGGCGCTCTCCTCGTGGCTGAACATGATGGCGATGCTCACTTTCCTCGTGTTCGACGGCCATCTGCAGATGCTCGCGGCGCTCGTCGCCACGTTCCAGACGCTGCCGGTCACGGCGAGCGTGCTGGGCGCCTCGGGCTGGAACCTCATGGCCAACTATGGCGCGACGATACTGACTTCGGGCCTGCTGCTGTCGCTGCCGGTGGTGGTCGCGCTGCTCATCACCAATCTTTCGCTCGGCATTCTCAACCGCGCGGCGCCGCAGATCGGGATCTTCCAGATCGGCTTCGCGCTCACGATGCTCGTGGGCATGCTGCTCGTTCAGCTCATGATGCCCAACCTGATTCCCTACTTCGCGCGCCTGTTCGACAGCGGCATCGACCAGATGGGCCGCGTGGCTGCCGGGTTGAAGCCGCCTGGTTGAAGCCGATTCGCTAACGCGGGCAAGGCAATAAAAAAGCGGACCGAAGTCCGCTTTTTTTTCGACCGCTCAATGCCGCGCGTTCAAGGATTGATGTACTGGAACAGTGAGAGATTCTGCGTGGCGGCAAAGCTCTTCTGCGAAGCCGTGAGCGCGTTCGAGAGCTGCTCGAACTGGCTGATCGCGGCCACCGTGTCGGTGCTCGTGAGGTCGGAGAGGTTCGAGGTGATCTGCAGCGAGTTGGTCGACGTGACCGTTTGCAGCGCCTTCACTTCCTGCTCGCGGCCGCCCACCGAAGCTTGCACCGTGATCACGTTCGAGAGCGAGTTGCCGATCTGCGAGAGGCCGGTGTTCAGCGCGTTGTTGAGGTTCGCGACCGCAGCCTGGGAGCCGCTCGTGGGCGTGTTCAGCGCGGCGATGATGCTGTCGATGCTCGCGAACACGTCCGTGTTCTGCGACGACGTGGCGGGCGTGACCGAGAACGAGTCGCCCGCGGCGGGCGTACCCGAGAACGTCACGCTCATGCCCGAGCCGAGCGAAACGGCGCTGCCTTCCGTGTAGTTGGCCGCCGCCGTCGTCGTCGCCGGGCTCGCGCTGTTGTCGGTCACCGTGTAGGTGAGCGCGCCGGTCGTCGGGTCGGTGGCGAACGCGATGGAGTAGTTGTCGTTGTTGGTTGCCTGCGTCGGATCCGTCACCGTCACGCCGCTGATCACGCCCGTACCCGTGTTCGACGAACTGCCCGAGGCAATATTGGCCGAACCCACGGCTTGCACGCTCTGGAACACCGTCGTGCCCGTGTCGCCCACGGCGATGTTGCGCGTGCCGGCCACCTGCATCACACGCTGGCCCGCGTCGCCGTTGTAGGTCACGCCGCCGCCCGACTTGTTCGAGAACACCTGCGAGGTGCTCTGGAAGCCGGAGAAGATGTAGTTGCCCGCGCCGTCCGTGGTGTTGGCGAGCGTGAGCAGCTGGTCGCGGTCGCCTTGCATCTGCTGGGCGATCGCCTGGCGCGCCTGGTCGGTGAGCGAGCCGTTCTGGGCCTCGATGATGAGCGAATGGATGCTCTGCATCGTGTTCGTCACGCTCGTGAGCGTCGTGTCCTCGAGCTGCAGCGCGGTCAGCGCCGTCGTCTGGTTCGCCGAGTACTGCGTGAGCGTCGCGCTCGTGGCGGAAAGCGTCACGGCCTGCGCCGCGCCGAGCGGATTGTCGGCCGGGTTCGAAATGGCCACGCCAGTCGAAATCTGCTGCTGCACCTGGAGGAGCTGGGACTGCTGGTTCTCCATCGTCGACACGCTGGAGGCGAAAATCTGGGAAGTCGCGATACGCATGGATTAGCGCCTCACTGGAAAATGCCGATCAGGGTCTGGAACAGCGACGCCGCCGTCTGGATCACCTTGCTGTTGGCCTGATAGAGCTGTTGGTACTGCAGCAGGTTTGCGGCTTCCTCGTCGAGGTTCACGCCCTGCACCGACTGCTGCTGCGACGTGAGCTGCGTCACGAGCGACTGCTGCGACGTGTTCGACGCCTGCAGCTGGCTAGCGGCGTTGCCGATCGTGTTGACGTAGTTCGCGTACGCCGTGGTCAGCGTGGTCGATCCGCTGAACGCCGTGCTCGACGTGAGGTTCGCGATCGCGAGCGCGTTGCGGCCGTCCTGCGTGCCGCTCGCGTTGCCCGCCACCGTGAACGAGTCGCTGTTCGAGGGCGTGCCCGTCATCGTGAAGCTGATGTTGGTGGCGGTGCCGTTGGCGCCGGTCGAATCGGTCAGATTCGTGATGGTGTACGTCGCGCCCGTGGTCGGGTCGTACGGCACGCCGGTCACGGGCGGCGTCGCGGTGCTGTCGATCGTCACGGAACTCGTCGTGCCGCCTGCCGTAATCGACACGGTCGTGCCGTCTGGCAGGCCCGTCAGCGTGCCCGTGGTCGAATCGTACGAGAGCGTGACCGGCAGATTCGTCGTCGAATAGCCCGTGCCCACCGCGCCTTGCGTGACGTTGGCCGTGCCGGCATTCGTCGTGGCCGCCGAAACGACCACCGGCGTCGCCGCCGCGATCGACGCGGGGTCGCTGGTGGCGACGGAGAAACTCGCGAGCGCGCCGGCCGTCGGCTGGATCATGAACGAGTCGCCTGCGCTCACCGTGCCCGAAGGCGTGATCGAGAAGCCGCCGATCGTGATCGGCGCCGTGCCGTTCGGCTGGCTATCGACCAGCGTGTTCGTCGCCGTGTCGGTGAGGTTCCAGTTCGTGCCGTCGTAGCTCAGCTGGTAGTTGTCGGTGAGCGGCGACGTGCTGTTCGTGAGCGTCGCGCTGACCGTGGTCTGCGTGTCGGGGTTCGTCGAGCTGGCCGTGACGAGCGGGTTGCCCACCGTGAACAGATTGCCGCCCGCGCCGCCCGAGAGCGTGAGGCCGAGTGCGTTCTGCGAGTTCACCTGCGCGGCGAAGCTCGTGACGATCGCGCCGAGCTGCGACTCCGCCGGATCGAGTGTGGTCGAGACGAACGACACCAGGCCGCCCACGGTGCCGCCTTGCAGCGCGGCCGAGGTGAGCACCTGCGGCGTGCCTTGCGAGGCGGCGCTCGCGCCGTTCAGGCCCTGCCACGCCACCGTGAGTTCCTGCGGATTCGTGCTCGAAGGCTGCGTCGTGAGGTTGTAGCTATTGCTGCTCACCACGAGCGGCTGGCCGTTGCCAAGGAACACGCTGTAGCTGCCGTTGCTCTGAACGACCTGCACGCCGACCAGCTGCGAAAGATTCGCGACGGCTTGATCGCGCTGATCGAGCAGCTGGTTCGGCTGCTGGCCGCCTGCGCTCGCGGACGTGATCTGCGCGTTGAGGTTCGCGATCTGCTGCGTGTAGGTGTTGATTTGCGATACGGCGCTCGTGAGCTGCGTGTTCACGCTCTGGCGCATGGAGTCGTACTGCGAGCTCGCGGCGTTGATCTGGGTAGCGAGCGTTTGCGCGTCGGAAAGCACGGTCTGGCGCGCCGCGGTGTCCGAAGGCGAATTCGAAACGTTCTGCAGGCCCGTGAAGAAGTTCGTGATCGCGGTCGCGATACCCGAGGTCGGGCTGCCCACGAGATTCGAAAGCTGCGTGGCGAGGGTGTACGACGCCGAGTACGCGCTGCTGGTCGACTGCGCGTTGTTGAGCGCCGTCGTGAGGTACTGGCTGTAGGCGCGCTGCACGGTCGCGGTCGTGACGCCGCTGCCGATATAGCCGCTCGACGTGTACTGACCCGCCGATTCCTGGTACACCGGCGTCTCGACGGTGTAGCCCGCGGTCGTCGAGTTGCTGATGTTCTCGCCGGTGGTCGAGATGCCAATCTGCGCTGCCTGCAGGCCGCTCAGACCGATCGAGAAAATGTTGGACATGCGTGATCCTCGAAAACGGCCCGCCCCCCTGGCAAACCGCGTGATGTACTCACGGTATAACGGCAGCGCCCTTCAAAAATTGAGCGCCTGATGAGCCCGAAAACGTTAGCGCGCGTGCGTGTGCACATGCGCGCCTGTCCCGTGGCGCAGCGAACCGGCGCAATCTGCATTGCGCCGGTCGGATGATGCGGATCGTGCGGGTGAGGCGGTACGGATCAGGCGCGAGCGAGCGCGCGGCGCTTCATCTCGAGCTGCGTGATATAGCGCTGCAGCGTGTTCTCGGCGGAGCCGGGCAGCGCGTCGAAGCGAAAGCCCATGTGATAGCGGCGATCGCCGTTGGGCAGGTCGATGAAGCGCAGCACGACGAGCCCGAGATCTACGCGCAGCTTGCCGTGCGCGCGCAAGTCGAGCTCGACGTCGGGCAGCACGAGGCCCATGGAGAGATCCGCCACACGCGCGTCGGTCGTGCGCAGCCCGAGGCCGCCAAGCGAGAGGTCATGCACCTCGTAGGCGAAGCGCGGGCCGCCGCTCGGCAGTTCGCCGCGGCAGATGCACGGCTCGAGCACGGGCGTGTCGACGCGGAAATACTCGCGCCGCTGCACGTAGAACAGCACTTCGGGGAAGTCGGCTTCGAACGCGGGGCGCCCTTCGAACTCGGTGCGCCGCGGCGTGGCCGTCTTGAACTCCACGCGCACGCCGTCGGGCGAAGCGTGGAAGTGGGACTCGGGCGCGGCGAGCACGCCCGTGTTCTGCTCGGGCAGCGCGCCCCAGTCGAACACGAAAGTGCGCTCGCGTCCGTTGACGGCCAGAATGCGCGTGACGAGCTGTCCGCCGCGATACTGGAGCGTCAGGAAGTCGCCGCGATTGACGAGATTGCGTAGCTGGACGCCGATCTCGAGCGGGTTGCGGCGCCCAAAATCGTGAGCGCCTTCCGCGTCCCCGCCTGCTTCCTGTGGATTCGACTGAACGGTATTCATGGGCCTGCCGGAAATTCGTGAACGTGCCAGCGCGCCTGCGGACCCTTTCCGCGCGCGCCGTTCGGGCGGTCTGACTGCCCGATTGCTTTTCCATCTCGCCTGCATTAGCGGCAGGCATTACGAAAAATTTAGGGATTCGGCCTAAAAAAAGTGGGCTTTATCCCTGCATGAAACACGCGTGTGCAGCTTCTTCCGGCAACTGCGCCGAGGCAACGTTTGCGGCGGCCCATGTGACGCGAACCGCGACGCCAGCGGCGTTGCCCGCCGTCTAGCCGGCCGTCAGGCCATCCGCTGCATGATGGTCAGCAGCTTTTTCGCGTAGTGCGGGTCGGTGGCGTAACCCGCGCGCTGCATGCCGTGCGCGAAGCCCTCAGCGCTCTTCGAGCCGTTGATCACCGACGCGTAGCGCGGATTGCTCTTGAGCAGCGACGCGTAGTCGGTCATCGCCTCTTCGTACGAGTCGTAGGCGCGGAACTTCTCCACCACGCGATGCGGCTGGCCGTTCACGTACTCGGTCGTGACCGTCGAGACGGTCTTGCCGGTCCAGTCCTTGCTCGCCTTGATGCCGAAGACGTTGTGGCTCGTCGAGCCGTCGGCGTTCTTGATCTCGCGCTTGCCCCAGCCCGATTCGAGCGCGGCCTGGCCGAGAATGAAGCGCGCAGGAATGCCCGTGGTCGAGCTGGCCTGCTGCGCGGCGTTGGCGAGCTTGTCGACGAACGCGTCCACCGAGGCGTCGCCGTTGCCCTTGACGGGCGGCGTGAGCGCACTGTTGCCGCTGTAGCCCGAACCGTTGGCGAGCGCGCCGTTGGCCGCCGCGTTGCCGTAGGCGCGGCCGAGCGCATTGAGCATCGCGAGGTTGCCCTCGTTCGCGTCCTTGCCCGAAAGCCCGGAGATCGCGCCCGCCATGCCGCCCGCGCCGCCTGCCCCGCCTGCGCCATCGGCGCCGCCTGCGCCGCCCATGCTGCGCATGAGTTGCTTGAGCATCGCATTCGCCACGCCAATGCCCTTGTTCGACATCTGCTGCGCGAGCTGCTGGTCGAGCATCGAGGTGAACTGCTTGCTGTCGTTCGATTCGAGCGGGCTGTCGTCGGGCGTCGCGTCGCGCATGCTCTTGAGCATCATCTGCGTGAAGACCGCGTCGAACTGCTTCGCGGCCATCTTCGCGCCCTGCTGGGGCGAAGCGTTCGCCGCGGCGCGCATCGAGTCGAAGCCCTGCACGTCGAGTGCAAAGCGGTTGGTGAGGTCGAGGCTGCCGCCGCCGATGTTGTTCGTATTATCCAAGTTACACCCCTTAGATGATCTCGAGGTCGGCGCGCAGTGCGCCTGCTGCCTTCATCGCCTGCAGGATCGACATCAGGTCCGCCGGCGTCGCGCCGAGCGCGTTGAGCGCCTTCACGACTTCGGCGAGATTTGCGCCCGCCGTGACGAGCTTGAGCGATCCGTTGTCCTGCTTCAACTGGATCTGCGACTGGCGTGTCGCCACCGTCTGGCCATTGGAGAACGCGCCGGGCTGGCTCACCGCCGTTTGCGTGTTCACGACGACCGAGAGATTGCCGTGCGCGACCGCGCAGCTCTCGAGCGTGACCATCTGGTTCATGACGATCGAGCCGGTGCGCGCGTTCAGGATCACCTTCGCAGCCGGCGTGGCCGGGGTCACGTTGAGGTCCTGGATCTGCGCGATGAAACCCACCTGCGACGCCGGATCGGCCGGGCCGCGCACCTGGATCGTGCGGCCGTCGAGCGGCGAGGCCGTGCCCGGGCCGAACATGTTGTTGACGGCCGAAACGATGCGCTGCGTCGTGTCGTAGTCCATGTCATTGACGGTCAGCGTGAGGAGGCCGCCTTGCTGCGAGACCGGCGAGATCACCGAGCGCTCGATGATCGCGCCGCCCGAGATGCGGCCCGCCGCGAGCTGGTTCACCTGCACCTTGCTGCCGTTGGCCGAGGCGCCCGCGCCGCCCACGGCCACGTTGCCCTGCGCGAGCGCATAGACTTGGCCGTCGGCGCCTTTGAGCGGCGTGAGCAGCAGCGTGCCGCCGCGAATGCTCTTCGCATTGGCGAGCGAGGACACCGTGATGTCGATTTGCTCGCCCGGCCGCGCGAACGGCGGCAGCACGGCCGTCACCATCACCGCGGCGACGTTCTTCAGCTGCATGTTGTTGAGCGTCGAGGAGGAACCCGACGAGCTCGACGTGTTGTTGATCGAGATGCCGAGGTTCGCGAGCATGTTCGCGAGCGTTTGCGTGGTGAACGGCGCCTGGGTCGTCTGGTCGCCGGTGCCGTCGAGACCCACCACGAGGCCGTAGCCGATGAGCGGGTTGTCGCGCACGCCCTGGAAGGTCGCGAGGTCTTTCACGCGCTCGGCGCGCGCGGGCGTCGCATAGGCGACGAGCGCGCCGCACGCAACGACGAAACCGAACGCCACGCCCAGGGCGGCGAGCACGTCCTTCATGCGCGAGCGGCGCGAACGATGGAAGCGGATCTTTACCATGGCGCGATGTTCAGGAAGAAGCGTTGCAGCCAGCCCATCGTCTCTGCTTCGTCGATCACGCCTTTCGCGGAGTATTCGATCTTCGCGTCGGCGACGTCGGTCGAGAGCACGGAGTTGTCTCCGGCAACGGTGTTCGGATTGACGACGCCGGAAAAGCGCACGTATTCATTGCCCTGGTTGATGAGCATCTGCTTCTCGCCGGACACGACGAGATTGCCGTTGGGCAGCACGTTCGTGACGGTCACGGTGATCACGCCCGTGAACGTGTTCGAGGCGTTCGCGCCGCCCGTGGCGTCGAACTGGTTCGCGCCCGTCGTATTCAGGTTCGCGCGGTTGAAGAAGCCCGGCAGGAAGTTCGCGGTGCCCGCTACGCTCGTGCTGGTGCCGCGCTTGGTGTTCGCGCCCGATGACTTGGTCGCGTTGATGTTTTCGGAAATGACGATCGTGAGGATGTCGCCGGTATTGCGCGGACGCTGGTCCTCGAACAGCGGCCGACCCGCGTAGCCCGGGTTGTAGATGGCGCCCGGTGAATTGTTCGTGGGCGGCGGGGGCGGCACGGCCGTCATCGGCTGCTGCACGATGGGCTGCCGGTTGGGAATGTAGGCGCAGCCCGCCAGCATCGCGAGCGCCACACCCGCCACGAGCGCTCGGGCATGGCCCGGCCGCCGTGCGCGGATGCGAGGATGGTTTCGAACGGACTGCGACATATTCTTCACCGACTTGATTGACCAGGGACTCAGCCTCAGACCTGCATCTGGCTGAGGGTTTGCAGCATCTGGTCAGAAGTGGTGACCGCCTTGCTGTTGATTTCGTAGGCGCGCTGCGTCTCGATCATGTTCACGAGTTCTTGCACCACGTTCACGTTCGACGATTCCACGTAGCCCTGGTTGAGCGTGCCCGAACCGTTCTGGCCCGGCGTGGAAACCGTGGGCGCGCCCGACGACGCCGTTTCCGACATCAGGTTCTGCCCGTTCGACTGGAGACCGGCCGGGTTGATGAACATGGCGAGCTGAAGCGTGCCGATGGTCGTGTTGTTGGCCGTGCCCGGCGTCGTGACCGTCACCACGCCGTCGCTGCCGATGGTGAGCGAGGTGGCGTTGGCTGGCACCGTGATCGCCGGGATCACCTGGTAGCCGCTGGCCGTCACGAGCTGGCCTTGCGAGTTGGTCTGGAACGAGCCGTCGCGCGTATAGGCCGTCGTGCCGTCGGGCATCTGCACCTGGAAAAAGCCCGCGCCGTTGACCGCCACGTCCTTCGAGTTGCCGGTCTGCTGCAGGTTGCCCTGCGTGTAGAGACGCTCGGTCGCCACCTGCTGCACGCCCGTGCCCACCTGGCTGCCCGAAGGCAGTTCGGTTTGCTGGGTGGAGTTCGCACCCGGCTGGCGCAGCGTCTGGTACATGAGGTCCTCGAACACCGCGCGCGAGCCCTTGAAGCCATTGGTGCTCACGTTCGCGAGGTTGTTCGAGATCACGTCCATCTGCGACTGCTGGGCCTGCATGCCGGTGGCGGCGATGTAAAGCGATCGGTTCACGGTGTCTTTCTCCCGGTCCGGCCTCGCGCGCGTCGTGCGGCGCGAAGCGGCCTTCATTTAACTTGAAATGGCTTAGCTGAAGTTGAGCAGCTGGTTCGCGCTCTGCTCGTTCTGGTCAGCGTTCTGGAGCAGCTTGGTCTGCATCTGGAACTGGCGCGCGTTGGTGATCATCGAGACCATCGCCGCAACCGGGTTCACGTTGCTGCCCTCGACCGACTCGGTCGCGACCTGGACGGTCTGGTCCGCGTCGGCGGGATTGCCGTCCGACGTGTGGAACAGGCCGTCGTCGCCGCGCGTGAGCGCACCGGCCGGCGGGTTGACGAACTTGATCTGGTCGATCATCGCGATCGCGTTGGCGGGGCTGCCCGGCGCGATGGCCGAAACCGTGCCGTCCTTGCCGATCGTGATCGCCGAGCCCGGCGGCACCGCGATCGGGCCGCCGCCGCCGATCACCTGCTGGTTGGCGGCGGTGACGAGCTGGCCGTTCTCATCGACGTGCAGGTTGCCCGCACGCGTGTAGGCCTCGTTGCCGTCCGCGGTTTGCACGGCCATGAAACCCTGGCCCTGGATGGCGATGTCGAGCGGGTTGCCGGTGTGCGAGATCGCACCGGGCGTCATGTCCGAGCCAGGCGTCGCCGACAGCACGAAGGTGCGCGTGGTCTGGTCGTTCACCGTCGAGCCGTCGCCGAACGACATCGGCACGGCGCGAAAGTTGGCGAGCTGCGCGCGAAAGCCCGTGGTCGAGACGTTCGCGAGGTTGTTCGCGACGACGGCCTGCTGCTCGAGCGCCTGGCTCGCGCCCGTCATCGCGGTATAGATCAGTCGGTCCATGATGTGCCCGGTACGTGGTTAGGCGCGTTACATCTGCAGCAGCGTCTGGTCGACGGTCTGCTGCGTCTTGATGGTCTGCGCGTTCGCCTGATAGTTGCGCTGTGCCGTGATCAGGTCGACGAGCTGGTTCGTCAGGTCGACGTTCGACGCTTCGAGCGCGCCGCCCGTGAGCGTGCCGTGGTTCGTGCTGCCCGGCGTGGAGATCTGCGCCACGCCCGACGCCGTCGTTTGCTGGAACTGGTTGCCGCCCAGGTTCACGAGGCCATTCGGGTTGTTGAAGTTGGCAAGCACGATCTGGCCAAGCGCCATGGTCTGGCCGTTCGAGTAGTTGCCGGTGATGGTGCCGTCCGCGCCGATCGAGAAGTTCGACAGCGTGCCGCTCGGGTAGCCGTCCTGGGCGAGGTTGTTCACGCCGTCGGCCGAGCCGTACTGCGTCGTGCCCGAGAGGTCGAGCGTAAGCGACTGGGGCTGCGTGGAGCCGTCCGTCGGCGTAATGCTGAAGGTGAACGACGAGGTGCCGTTGGTCGACACGGGGTTGGTCGCATCCGCGGTAATGCTCTGGAGCGCGCCGGACGAGCTGAACTGCGCCGTGCCGAGCCGCTCCACCGAGCCGGCCTGACCCGCGTAGACGTCCCACTGGCCGCTCGTCGCGTCCTTCACGAAGTACATGTTGACCGTCTGCGCGCCGCCCAGCGTGTCGTATCCCGTGATCGACGTCGAGTAGTTGTAGCTCGTCGAGTCGGTCGCGCTGAACGGCGTCGTCGTCGGCACCGTGTCCTGCGCGTTCAGGTTCAACTGCGCCGTGATGTTCGACGTCGCCAGGGGTGCGATGTTGGTGGTCGGCACCTTCAGCGCCACGGTCTGCGCCGAATTGATCACACCGGTCGAATTAGCGGCATAGCCCATCAGGTCGTTGCCCGAGGCGTCGGTGATATAGCCGTTCTTGTCGAGCTGGAACACGCCGTTACGCGAATACGTGATCGTGCCGTTGTTCGACATCTGGAAGAAGCCGTTGCCGTTGATGGCGACGTTCAGCGCCTGGCCCGTCGTGTTGATCGTGCCTTGCGCGAAGTCCTGCTGCACGGTCTGCAGCGAGGCGCCGAGGCCGATCTGGTTGCCCACCGACGTCGCGATGGTGTTCGCGTAGACGTCGGCGAACTGCGCCGTGCTCTGCTTGAAGCCAATGGTGTTCGCGTTGGCGATGTTGTTGCCAATCACGTCGAGGTCGTTCGACGAGGCGGCGAGGCCGCTCAATCCTTGCTGGTAGCCCATGTTTGTCTACTCCGCGCTGTTTGCGTTGATTGTCGTGTTCAGAGAATGGCGCCCACGCTCGAAAGCGGGACCGTCTTGCCGTTGGCGAGCGAGAGGCTCGCAGTGCCGTCCGACTGCTGGACCACGCCCTGCACCTGGCTCGCGACGAGCGCGGTGGCGGTGGCGGACTGGCCGTTGGTCGTCGCGCTGGCGCTGATCGTGTAGGTGCCGTCCGCGACCGTGTTGCCCGAGCTGTCCTTGCCGTTCCAGGTGACGGGCACGGTGCCCGCCGACTGCGCGCCGAGGTCGAGCGTGTTGACGACCTGGCCTGCCGAGTTCGTGATCGTGAGCTTGACGTCCGACACCGCCGAAGGCAGCGTGACGCCGAGCTGCGGCGCCGTGCCGCTCGACACCGCGGCGCTGCTGCCGGCCGCGAGCACGGTCGAGCCGATGAGCAGCGCGGCCTGTGCGTTCTGGCCTGCCGAAAGCTGCGTGGAAAGCGACGAGAGCGACGTGTTGAGCTGCTGGATGCCCGAAACCGTGTTGATCTGGGCGAGCTGCGAGGTCATCTGCGAGCTGTCCATCGGATCGGTCGGATCCTGGTTCTGCAGCTGCGCGACGAGCAGTTGCAGGAAGGTGGTCTGCAGGTCGCTCGCGCTCGTGCCGCTCGACGACGCCGAACTCGACGAGCTCGTGCCGTTCATGGTGTCGAGCAGTTGCTGCGACACGGTGGCGGTGCTGCCGCCGATGGTTGTGTTGCTGGAACTCAACGCGTTCTCCCTCGATTGCGCTTCGTGCTTGGCGTGTGGTGGTGGCGGGCGCGGCTTCGTTTCGCGCCCGCTGGTCTCTGTATTACTGTGTCGTGCGTGCTGTGCTTCAGTTCGCCGCTTCAAGTACCCGCTTTAGGTACCCGCTTTACGTACCGATGGTGAGCGTCTTGAGCATCAACTGCTTGGCGGTGTTCAGCGTTTCGACGTTGGCCTGGTACGAGCGCGACGCCGAGATCATGTTCACCATCTCCTGCACCGGATCGACGTTGGGCATCGTCACGTAGCCGTCCGCGTTGGCGGAAGGGCTGTCGGGGTCGTAGGTCTGCTTCATGGGCGTGGGGTCGTCCACCACGCCGGTCACCCTGACGCCGCCCACCTGCTGGCCCGAGGCCGTGCGCGCGCCGCCGAGCGGGTTGACCGCGAACACGACCTGCTTCGCCTTGTACGGCTGGCCGTCGGGGCCGGTCGTGCTGTCGGCGTTGGCGAGATTGGACGCCGTCACGTTCAGACGCTGCGATTCCGCCGTCATGGCGGAGCCCGCAACGCTGAAAATGTTCATCAGGGATGGCATGGTTTCGTTGACCTCACATCAGGTGCGCGTCGCGCGCGTTGGTCGTTCATGGCTTCGTTGTTGCGTACGCATTGCCGCTTCGCTCGCGCGCCGATCAGCTCGAGCCCGAGGTGATCGCGGACAACATCGTCTTGATCTGCTGCGAGACCACCGTCATGCCCGACTCGAAGTGCAGCGCGTTGTCGGCGAACTGCACGCGTTCGGTGTCGAGATCGACCGTGTTGCCGTCGAGCGCGGGCTGCACCGGCGTGCGGAACATGAGCTGGCTCTTGTAGGTGTCGGCCGGGCCGCCGGTCGGGATCAGCTTCGCGTCGCCGGCCATGTGGCCCGACTCCGTGGACGCCATCTGCATGCCGCTCGTCACGCCCGCGGGCTGCGCCATGGCGAGCGGCTGGACGTTGCCGCCCGAGGTGGCCGCCATGCCCGCCGTGCCGCCGGCGCCTTGCTGGCGCAGCGCGCCCGCAAGCGAAGCCGAGAAGTCCACGTCGCGCGCCTGGTAGCCCGGCGTGTCGGCGTTCGCGATGTTCGAAGAGATCAATGCCTGCCGCGTGGCGCGCACATCGAGCGCTTCGCGCCCAAAGGCGAATTCGGCATCGAGTTTGTCCAGCATCGGGCGTTCTCCGTGAAGCGAAAAAGGATTCGGCGTGAGCGCGGCAGGCTCGCCATCGGCGAAGAAACCGGCGCAAACGTTAGGCGCGTGACCCGAAGGCCTTTGCGCATGGAGTGGAATATTAGGCGGGGGTGGCAAGAACCAATCGGACGAATAGCCGGTAAAGCGCCCCTCTATTCGACGCAAGCGCGCGGGGGCGGCCGCCTAGAATGCGAGGCGTGTCAATGCATTCGATGGAGAACGACGATGCCGCAAACTGCCTCTTTGCGCAGGCCCGACGCGGGCCTGAAGCGGCGTGTGCGCGCGCTGTCGTGGAGCGTGTCCTGGACGTGCGTGCTTGGCTGCGCCCTGGGTGGCGCGCTCGCTCATGCGCAAACTGCGGCGCAAACGGCGGCGCAAACCGCACCGCAGCCCGAGGGCGCGGGCGGCCAGATCTTTATTGCGGGCAACGGCGACCGCGCGGGCGCCGACGCCGCGCAGATGAACGCGCTGCTCGCCAGCAACGCGAAGAAGCCTGCGGCGGCTACGGCCGGCAATACCGCCACGAATGCCGCCACCAATGCACCCGCCAGTGACGCCGCGCCGCTGCGCGCGGCCAGTTACGCCGATCTGAATTCGCGCGGCGTACCCGAGGACGCGCGCGCGGGCGTCGACTCGAACGGCATGATCACGATTCCGGGTCCCGGCGAACGCGTGCCCCAAGGCAACGCGCCGCGCATCGTCACGATTCCCTCGCCGGGTGCGAGCGCTCAGCCCGTGCGCGTGCCGCCGGCCAACCCGAACAACGCAGGCACGCTCCAGCGCGTGAGCTTGCCAGGCACCGCTAACCGTGTCGCCGCCGTAGTCGTAGATGCCGGCGCGAAGCCGGTTGCCAATGCAAGCGCCGGCGCGCTGCCCAATCCGAATACCAGCGCCGTCGCCACGAGCGTGCAGACCGTACCGCCCGGTCAGCAGGATGGCGAATCGATCCGCGCCGTCGCGCTCACCTTCCTGCAGCAGCAGTCGGCGGGCTTGCCGGGTCACGTGAACATTACGGTCGCCCCGGTGTTCCCGCGCGGCCTCGCGGCCTGCACCTCGCTCGAGCCGTTCATGCCGCCGGGCGCGCGCACGTATGGCCACACGACCGTGGGCGTGCGCTGCATCGGCGCGAAGCCGTGGACGCTCTATGTGAGCGCGCGCATTGCCGTGGACGTGACTTACTACGTGGCCTCGCGCCAGATCGGCGCGGGCGAGGCCCTCTCGGCCGCGGACTTCATGCCGCGCGCGGGCGACCTCGCGAACCTGCCGCAAACCATCATCACCGATCCCAACCAGGCAACGGGCGCCGTCGCGCTCGCGCGTATTGCCGCGGGTCTGCCGCTGCGCACCGACATGCTGCGCAGCGCGGCTTCGGTCGTGATCGGACAAACCGTCAAGGTGATCGCCGTGGGCAGCAACTTCACGATCTCCGCCGAAGGCAGCGCGCTGAACAACGCCGAACCCGGCCAGCAGGTGCGCGTGCGCACGAGCGGCGGCCAGATCATCTCGGGCGTGGTCAAGGACGCCGGCACCGTGCAGGTGCAAATCTAGGCTCAGCAAGATCTGGTAAGGGCCGGATCGAGGCGGTTTCAGCCCCAACCGGCGGCCCGATCCGGCGGTTTCCGGCTTTGTGTGCCAGCACACGTAACAGCATGTAACGGTGGGATTTTCGGCTAAAGTTCGGCCCGACCTATGCCGTTATCAAGGTCAAATCGATCAGGAAAGCCCATCGTGAAAGTTGACTCCTCCACCCGCAATGATCCGCGCCCGCTGCAGGATGGCCTTGCGCGCTCGCAAGCCGATTCGAGCGGCGTAAGCGCCGCCAGCACCGACAGCGCGGCCACCTCCGGCGCGGCAAGCAGCACGAGCGCTGCGGGCGCGAACGTGAACCTCTCGTCGCTGTCGTCGACGATGCGCTCGCTCGCCGCGAGCGGCTCCGCCGACATCGACACGGCACACGTGCAGTCGATCAAGGACGCGATCCGCAACGGCACGCTGCAGATCGACTCCGGCAAGATCGCCGACGGCGTGATTCAGACCGCCCGCGACCTCGTTAAGCCGACGTCGGCTAACTGACGTTCGACGCACGAGCGCCGCGCACACTTCGCTTTTTTGGTGCCTTGCAATGAAAGATGCCCTGTTGGCCACACTGATCGACGAACACGCCACGGTTGAGGCGTTCGCGTCGCTGCTCGCCTATGAAGAAAAGGCGCTCGTGTCGGCCGACGGCATGGAGGCGCTCCCGCAGATCGTCGAGCAGAAGACGACGCTCACGCAGCGTCTCGCAGGCCTCGAAAAGGCGCGCGACGCGCAACTGGCAGGCCTCGGCCTCCCCGGCGGCCGCAAAGGCATCGAAATGGCCTGCGACGGCGACACGCGTCTCGCGAGCCAGTGGGAGTTGCTCAAGGGTTCGACCGAACGCGCGCGCCGCAAGAATCTCACGATCGGCATGATGATCCGCACGCGCATGGAACATAACCGCCGCGCGCTCGCGATCCTGCGCGGCGAAACGGGTAACGGTGCGATGTTGTACGGTCCCGATGGGCGGCTGCCGGCGTTCGGGCTGTAAGCGGCGCTCACCAGGGATTCGCCAAAGACAAAAGCCGAAGCGTTGCCGCTTCGGCTTTTTTGTTGTGCGTGTCCAGTGCCCTGGCGAGCCGCCCGCCAAACAAAAAAGCCGGAGCGCTCCCGCACCCCGGCTCTTTCACCGCAACCCAGCCCACGCCAGCGAAGGCGCGGCGTCTACCGCCTCAATTCTCCTGGCCGGCCCACGCCATCTCGCGCAGCCGAGTGCGCAGGCGCGCCACCGCCTGGCTGTGCAGCTGGCACACGCGCGACTCGCTCACCTCCATCACCGCGCCGATTTCGCGCAGGTTCATGCCGCGCTCGTAGTAGAGCGACATGAGCAGCTTCTCGCGCTCGGGCAGCCGCTCGATCGCTTCGACGAGCGCGCCGCGCAGGCTGTCGTCGAGCAGCGCCGAAAGCGGGTCCGAGTGATCGACGCAATAGCGGTCGAGGAACGGTTCGTCCTCGGCGGAGCGGTCGAAGTCTTCGTAATAGATGAGCTGGCTGCCATGCAGGTCCTGCAGCATGCTCTGGTATTCGTCGAGCGGCATGCTCAGATGCTCGGCGATCTCCGTTTCGCTCGCCGAGCGCCCGAGCCGCTGCTCCACCTGGTGCACCGCGCTTTCCACTTCGCGCGAGGTGCGGCGCAGGCTGCGCGGCAGCCAGTCGTTGCTGCGCAGCTCGTCGAGCATCGCGCCGCGAATGCGCTGGCTCGCGTAGGTCTCGAACTGCGCGCCCTGATCTTCCTTGTAGCGGTTGGCCGCGTCGAGCAGGCCGATCATGCCGGCCTGGATCAGGTCGTCGAGGTCCACGCTCGCCGGCATCTTGGCCACGAGCTGCAAGCCGAGCCGTCTGACGAGCGGCGCGTACTTCGCAAGCACGTCGGCCTGCGAAATTTTTCCTTGAGCGTTATACATCGTGCTCTCCACTTCTCATGTCCCTGATTGGCGTCGTCGTGAGCACGTCAGACGTGCTGCGGCGACGTGCGCTGCGCGGGCGTATCGGTCCGCCAGCCCACATGGGCCGGTGCGGACGCGGATGTTGCGTTGGGTGCGGGATGCACACCCGTCACGCTGGCTACGAACGAATCGGCGTTCGCGGCGAGCGCGCTGTGTGCGGCGTTTGTTGCATGCGTAGCGTGTAGCTGGACGCCGTCTCGCGGCACGCCGTCCAGGTCGTCGGCGGGTGCGTCGCCCGCCGCTTCGTGTGCTTCGTCCGCGGGGACGAATGCGGCGCTGGCGCGCGCCGTGGCCGGCGAGCACGCCGAAACCGCGGGTCGCATGGGCCAGTGCGGCAGTTCGGCGGCCACGTGCCGGAAGTCGCGCGCGGCGTTCGTCGAAGGAAACGCATCGACGATGCAGCGCGCGAGCTTGAGCGCCTGCGCCATGTGCTGATCGGCGGCGACGCATCCGGCGCTTTCGAGCGACACGCTCAGGTAGCGGCTCGCCACCCCGGCGAGGTTTTCGATTGCGGTGTGCGCGTCGCTCGCATTCGCGACATGATTCGCAAGCACGCGAAACTGTGCGATCGCATGCGCGAAGTGCAGCCGCTTCATGCACGCATACGCGTCCGTGATCGACTGCGCACCGATGCGCATGACGATCAGCACGTCATGCGCGTGCATGGCGAGCGGCGAGAGCGCGCCTTCGGCATCGAGCTGCGCGTCGATCAACACGATGTCCGCGGGGCCCGAAATGACTTTTTGCAGTTGCGCGGACGTGTACTGCGCGCGGTTGTCGCGCGAGGCGGCCAGCACGCCGAAGCCGAGTGCGTGACGCCCCACGGCTTCGTCGAGCGTGCGCTCGCCGCGCATCACGGCGGCGAAGTTGCCTGCGCCGCGCACATTGCCCACCAGCGAGCAGACCGAGCGGGGTCCGAGGCACTCGTCGATCACGAGCACGTCCTTACCCTGCGCGGTGAGCGCCGCCGCGAGATTGACCACGGCGGTCGTGCGGCCGGGCGAACCCGCGCCGCCTGTGACCGCGACCACGCGCGAGCCTTCGCGCGCGAGGAGCCGCCGCAGCCCTTCAGCCTGATCGATTACGAACTTATCCAAACCTGACCTCGGGAGCCTGCGAATTCGAACGCGTCGAGAGTGCCGACAGCAGCGCCGGGATATCGTCTTCGTGCGGCACGAACGGCGAGCTCTCTCGCGGTATGCAGAACGCGCTGCGGATCAGGAAGCGGCGCGTCGCCACGTAAAGGTTCTCGGGGACCTTCTGGCCCGTCGAGACGTAATGCACCGGCAGCTTGTAGCGCAGCACCGTGTCGAGCGCGCTGCCGAGGTTGGTCGCCTCGTCGAGCTTGGTGAGGATGCAGCCCGTGAGCGGCGCGTTTTCCGGGCCGCTCTGGTAGGCCTGCACGACTTCGTTGAGCGTGTCGCCGTGGTTGGTCGCCGAGAGCAGCAGCAGGCGCTGCACCGGGCGGCCGGCGCCGCACAGCATGGCGATCTGGTCGGCCACGGCGCGGTCGCGCTGGCTCATGCCGATCGTGTCGATCAGCACGATGTGCTTGTTCTTGAGCTCGGTGAGGGCGAGCTGGAGGTCCGCGCCGTCGCGCACCGCGTGCACCGAAACGCCGAGGATCTTGCCGAAGATGCGCAGTTGCTCGTGGCCGCCGATACGGTAGCTGTCGGTGGTAAGGAGCGCGACCTTGCTCGCGCCGAAGCGCATCACGCAGCGCGCGGCGAGCTTCGCCGTGGTCGTGGTCTTGCCTACGCCAGTCGGGCCCATCAGCGCGAACACGCCGCCGCGCTCCATGAGCGCCTCTTCGTCTTCGAGCACCGGCAGGTTCGATTCGAGCACCGACTGGAGCCATTCCATGCCGGCTTCTTCGGTTTCGACTTCGGGCAGGCGGTCGATCATCATCTTCACGAGCTGCGCCGAAAAGCCCGCGGCGAACAGCTGCTTGGTGAGCGCGCCTTGCACCGGGCTGCGGCGCTGGCGCTCGCCCCACAGGAGGCCCGCGAACTGCTCTTCCATCATGCCGCGCATGGAGGCGAGTTCGTTCATCACGGTTTCGTTGACGACCTGCTCGATGCGCGCGCGGATCGCTTCGCTCACGGTCTGTGCCGCGTCGGCGCCCTGCGCGTTGCGGCTGCCGGGCGCGGGACCCGCGGCTTCCGGGCCGTGGCCGAGGCGCTGTGCTGCGCGGCGCGCGGCGACGTGCGCGGCCTCGAGCGCCCAGTCGGGCGTGCTGGCGTCCACATCGGGCGGCAGCACCGGATCGGCGACATTGCCAAGACCGCGTGCGGCTGCGGCCGCGGGCGTCATGCCCGGCACGCGCGGAGCGTTCTGCTGGTTTGCGATACGGCGAGCGTGATCGATGAGCCAGGGGTTCGACTCGGCCATCGTGCGCGGCGCATCGCTCGCGCTCGCGGCGGCGGCCTGCTCGAGGCGCGCCGCGGCTTCGCGGGCGGCGGCCGGGGCGTTGGCGTTCGCGGCCGGCGTCATGGACGCAAACGATGGCGCAAAGGCGGATGTGGCAAGCGACTCGGTCGCGGCCTGCAGCGCCATTTGCAGCGGCGAGTGCGCGTGCGGCACCGTTTGCTGCGATTGCGTTGCCTGCAGCGCGGCATGCAGCGTCGGCGGCATCGCCGATTGCGCGGCCTGCTGGCCTGCCGCGGCGCGCGACGAAGGCGAAAGCGACCCACCTGCGGCGGACGCTGCCGCCGGTGCCTGGCCCGTTGCCTGGCCGAGCGAGACAGCGGTGTCGGCGGCGTGATCGCCATCCGGCGTATCGGCGTCGGCATTCGCGCCGCCGTTTTCGGCGCCCACTTCCGGGCTCGCGCCGAACACCGATGAGAACACGTCCGGCATGCCGCTCGCGTAGGGGTTCGCCGCGCCGATCGGGGCGGCGAGCGCAGCCGGTGCGCCGGGCGCAGCGCGCGGTGAGCGCGGCATTTGCGTCATGGCGGAGGGCTGCGCGAACGCGCCGCCTTGACCACCCTGGCCGCTCAAGCCAACCAGCGCTTGGGCCGCGGCAGCATCGGCCGGCGCGATCGCCGCGAGATCGCGGTCCGCGAGCGCGACGATTTCAACGCTGCCGTCGTCGAGCGTGCGGTTCGACAGAACGACGGCGTCCGCACCCAACGCTTCGCGTACGAGCCGTAACGCGTCGCGGCTGGTGCCACCGATGAATTTGCGAATGTTCAAGCTGAGCCCCTGATGAGGTAAGCGGCTGATGCCGCCGCCGGTCGTCTGTTGCTGGAATGGCGCTGGATTGCTGCCGGCCGTGCGTCGCTCGCAAAGCCTTTTCCGATGTTGGAATTATTTCGAAGGTGGGGCCCCCATGATCGATGGATCAGGGCGGAGAAATGCGGGTAATTCGCGGAATCGGCGCGAGAGGTGCGCGAGTGGGAGAAGTGGCGTGTGGAGGCCTCCAGGCTGGCTTTACGCCACGCCCGCACGCGGCTCGACTAACGAAAAAGCCCGCCAAAGCGGGCTTTTCCTCGATCCGGTGGGCAACGCGCCCGGCGCGATCAATGCGCCCCGATCACATTCACCACCTTCACGTTGCGCGTATCCGGCACTTCGGCGTACGACAGCACCTTCAGTTGCGGCAAGCTGCGGCGCAGGAAGCGCGAGAGCATGGGGCGCAACGCGTGCTGCACGAGCATCACGGGCGAGAGGCCCAGCGCTTGCTGACGCGCCATCGCCTGCTCCGTCTGCGTGAGCAGCGTATGCGCGAGACCCGGTTCGAGGCCGGGGTTCGGGCCCGAGGTGAGCGTTTGCGAAAGCACGCGCTCGAGGTTCGCATCGAGACCCATGACCTGCATGTCGGCGTTGCCGGGGAACCATTGCTGCGTGATCGCGCGGCCAAGCGAAATGCGCACCGCCGCTGTCAGATCGTGCGCGTCGGTAATGCGAGGCGTGTGCTCCGCAAGCGATTCCATGATCGTGCGCATGTCGCGAATCGGCACGCCTTCTTCCAGCAGGTTCTGCAGCACCTTCTGCAGCGTCGTGACCGGCAGCACCTTCGGCACGAGATCGTCCACGAGCGAAGGCGTGTCCTTCTGCACGCGCTCGAGCAGCGCCTGGACCTCGCGGCGGCCGAGCAGCTCGGCCGCGTGCATGACGACGAGGTGATTCAGGTGCGTCGCCACCACCGTGCTCGAATCGACCACCGTGTAACCGAACACCTGCGCCTGCTCGCGCACGTTCGAATCGATCCACACGGCGGGCAGGCCGAACGCCGGGTCCGTGGTCGGCGTGCCCGGCAGCACCGCGCTCACCTGGCCCGGGTTGATCGCGAGCCACTGGCCCGGATAGGCCTCGCCCGTGCCGACTTCCACGCCCTTCAACGCAATGCGGTAGGCGTTCGGGCGCAGTTCCAGGTTGTCGCGAATATGGATGACAGGCGGCAAAAAGCCGATTTCCTGCGCGAACTTCTTGCGAATGCTCTTGATGCGCTTGAGCAGCTCGCCGTCGGTGTTCTTGTCGACGAGCGGAATGATGCGGTAGCCCACTTCGAGGCCGAGCGTGTCGATAAGCGCCACGTCGTCCCAGGTCGCCTCGGTGTTCTCGGCCGGCGCGAGCGCAGCGGGCGCGGTATCCGCGACCACGGCGCTCGCCTTCTTCGCCTCGGCGTTCTTCTTCATCGTGCGGCCAAGCTGGATCGCGCCGCCGCCGAGCAGCAGAAACGCAAAGTGCGGCATGCCCGGAATCAGACCCATCATGCAGATGATCGAGCCCGTGATCAAAAGCACGCGCGGATTCGTAAAGAGCTGGCCGGTCAGCTGCGTGCCGATGTCCTCGTTGGTGCCCACGCGGGAAACGATCACACCGGCCGCCGTCGAAATGATGAGCGACGGGATCTGCGCGACAAGGCCGTCACCGATGGTGAGCAGCGTGTAGGTCTCGGCCGCCGAGCTGAACGGCATGCCGTGCTGCACCACGCCCACGATCAGGCCGCCGGCGATGTTGATGACCATGATGAGCAGGCCGGCAATGGCGTCGCCGCGCACGAATTTGCTCGCGCCGTCCATCGACCCGTAGAACTCCGCCTCCTGGGCGATCTCGGTACGGCGCTTTCTCGCCGCATCTTCGTTGATGAGACCCGCATTCAGGTCGGCGTCGATCGCCATCTGCTTGCCGGGCATCGCGTCGAGCGTGAAGCGCGCAGAGACTTCGGCGATACGGCCCGCGCCCTTCGTGATCACCATGAAGTTGATGACCATGAGGATCACGAACACCACGATACCCACGGCGAAGTTGCCGCCCACGAGGAAGTGGCCGAACGATTCGATCACCTGGCCAGCTGCCCCCGGGCCGGTGTGGCCTTCGAGCAGCACGATACGCGTGGAGGCCACGTTCAGCGAAAGCCTCAGCAGCGTGGAGAACAGCAGCACGCTCGGGAAGGCCGCGAAGTCGAGCGGCTTCATGGTGTACATGCTGACGAGCAGCACCATCACCGAGAGCGCGATGTTGAAGGTGAACAGCAGATCCAGCAGGAACGGCGGCAACGGCAGGATCATCATGCCGAGGATCATGCAGATCAGGATCGGTCCCGCCAGCGCGCGCAGATTCGTGCCTTGCAGCATCTCCGGGCGCCGCGCGAGAAAACCGGTGCGGGCGTTCATTCTGTTGCTCCTTCAGTGCCGTCGCGCGCCGGGTTCGTGTCGGCGCGTCCGGCGTTGTTCGATGCGGTATTTGCGTTGGTGCGATTCGCGGCCTCGGCGGCCGTGCGCTCATCTGGCGTGAGGGCTTCGTCGGCTTCGCTCGCTTCGTCGGCGTCGCTCACTGCGCCCTTGTCCATATCGGGCGGCACGTCGAGGTCGGTCGGCTCCATCGGCACGTCGCCGCCATGTTCGCGAAAGCGCTTGAGCTGATAGACCCACGCGAGCACCTGCGCAACCGCGCCATAGAGCGGCCCCGGGATTTCGCGATTGAGGTCGACGTTGTAGTAGAGCGCGCGGGCAAGCGGCGGCGCTTCGAGCAGCGGCACGTTGTTCTCGGTGGCGATCTCGCGGATGCGCGCGGCCACGAGGTTCACGCCCTTCGCGACGACCTTTGGCGCGCGCATCTCGCCATCGGCGTACTTGAGCGCGACGGCGAAGTGCGTCGGGTTGGTCACGACCACGTCGGCCTTGGGCACCTGGGTCATCATGCGGCGGCGAGCGGCGGCGCGCTGCTGCTGGCGAATGCGACCCTTCACGTGCGGATCGCCTTCGTTCTCGCGGTGCTCGCGCTTGACCTCTTCCTTGGTCATACGCAGCCGGCGGTAGTACGACCAGACCTGGTAGGGCGCATCGATTGCCGCGACAAAGAACATGCCCGCGACCGTCATGCCGCAGCACACCGCGATCAGATGCATGCCGTCGACGAAAGCGCGCGGCGCAGGCTGCATCGCGAGGCCGAGGATTTCGTCGCGATGGTTCCACAGCGCAGAGCCGCCGATCACCCCGACCACGGCCGTCTTCACGGTCGACATGCCAAGCTGGATCAGCCCGTTGACGGAAAAGAGGCGGCTAATGCCTGTGATCGGGTTCAGACGCTCGAATTTCGGTTCGAGCAGCTTCGTCGAGATCAGCCAGCCGCCGAGCGCCATGGGCGCGACGAGCGCCGCCACGCCCGTTAGCGCGAGCACCGGGATGACCGCGAGGAACCCCTCGCGCGCGGAAAGCCCCGCGCCAATGAGCATGCGCCGCGTTTCGAACGCGTCGGCATGGTTGAACGTGAACGCCGAGCGCAACATGGCTTGCAGATGGGAGCCGATCGTTCCCGAAAGCATCCACGCGCCAAAGAAGCCCGCCGAGAGCAACGCGAACGTGGATAGCTCCCGGGAACGCGGAACCTGCCCCTCCTCCCGCGCCTTTTCGAGGCGCTTGGGAGTGGCGGATTCGGTTTTATCGAGGTCGCTGTCCTCAGCCACGCATGCTCCGGTCGTGGGCGCGCGCCGCTCGTCGCGGCTGCGCGGCTCGCGCGCGCCCTTTTTCAGTGACAGCGATTATTGCCGCGCAAGGCAAGCGGCGATTGACGGAGTAAGCCGGGTAAATCAGGGTATTTCGGCCGATGGAAACGGGGCGCCATCATCGGCGAACGGCAGCGCGCGACGCGCAACGCGCTCGCGCGCCGCCAGGCGCGCTCAGTGCGCCACCTCAGTGCGCCGCTTCAGTACGCCACAAATGGCGCCTTGCCGCCGGAAGCGGTCATGTCCATGCCGTAGTAGACGTAGCGGCCGTAGAAAAACGACAACCCGAGGTCGAGGGCTGCCGACGACCCGAACTGCCCGGCCAGGTTATTGGCCGCATAGTTCGCGCCGCTGCCGAGCAGGCTGTTGGCATTCGCGACATTGAAGGCCGCGGTGCCGGACGTCGCGCCGTTATTGGAAACGAGCGCCGCGCTGAAGGACTGCGTGGACGAGGGGCAGTAGAACGTGCCGAGATTGCCGCCGCACTGCGGCAGGCTGCTGTCGGCGAAGAAGATCGCGTTCGAACCCGAGTCGAGGAAGGTCTGAAGCGTGCGCCCGTTGAAGGTCGAGCTGAGCCTGCCCGATGAGTCCGTGACGAAGCTTTGCGAGGCGGTCATCGCGTTGTTCGACTGCGTGCCGATGCCGAACACGAGCGTACCCGTCGCGCTGGGCGCTCCGCTGTCAGACACGGGCGCCATCTCCAGAATCACGCCGTTGCCGTCCGTGCCGAACTTGGGCACGGGATTGGCCACGAGCTGCGTTTGCGCGACCGTGGCCGCGACGCAGTTCGTGTTGTTTGGACAAGCGTAGTAGTTGCCGAAGGTGTCATAAGGCGCCACGCCGATACCGAGAATGCCGTTCGCGCCCAGTTCCTGCACCGTGTTCTGCGCGTTGCCGATGCCCGCGCAGGCCTGCGGCACCGTGTTCGAGGCCAGGTCGCCGATCACCTGGATCGGAATGTTGGACGCCGTCTCCTGGGCGAGCTTGACGTCGGCGGAACGCACGGTGCCCCACGTAAAGCCGTCCGCAAAGGCCGTGCACTCGGCGAGCGTGCCGCCGCTGACCGTGGTGGTGGGCAGCGAGTTCAGCACGTTCGGCAGCGCCGACGCGAGCAGACGCAGGCCGAACGACGCCGTATCCACCTGAACGTTGTCGACGGTCTCGCAGGTGCTCGTGCCGGCCTTGCAAATCGTCACGCTAACGGTGGGGATGTTGGGCAGCGTGCCGGTCAGTCCGCTGTTCACGGTGACGGCCACCGTGTTCGCGGCGGTGGACGCAGTGGGCTGCTGCGTGGGACTGGGCACCGCGGAGCCGCCACTGCCGCTGCCGCCACTACTGCCGCTCGAACTGCTGCTATTGCTGCCGCCCCCGCCTCCGCAGGCGGCGACAAGCGAAACGAGAGCCACGAGCGCGACGGTCGAAAGGAACTGGAAAGGGCGCAGCCACACGCTGCGCGAATCGCGTGAAGTCAGCACTGAAGTCAGCACGTTCGGCCTCCGCTCGTCACTGGATATCGGAGCCGCTGACGCCTGCAGGCAGCGCCTGCGGCAGCCATGCCTGCCCGGAGAAGGCGCCCATGTGGCCGCCCGAATGCACGATGACGTTCGAGTTTTCGACCACGCCCGGCCCGCGCACGAGACCGGCGGCGTGGCTCGCCTTCACCCCGGCCGTGTATTGGGGAAAGTAGCTGCCTAGCAGCGTGGCGAGATTGGGCATCTGCGGACCGTCCCAGGCAACGCCGAATACCGTGCCGGCCGGCGTGAGGTACTCGCGCACGACGGTGCCGTTGGCGAGCGTGGTCTGCTGGACGGTGTAGGTGGAGGTCGCGGAGGCACCGGAAGTCGCCGCTTGCACCGCTGCGCGCGCAACGGCGGACGCGTTGCCGGTCGCGGCGGCCGCCGAGGCGGCGCTCAGAGTGCTCACGCTCGCGCCCGCCGGTGTGGGCATGGGTGCGCCGCCGAGCGCGGCTTGCGCCGGGGGCGCCGCGAGCAGTGCGCAAAGCAGTGAAGCGGGAAGCGCCGCGCCTGGCGCGCAGCGAGTTGCGGCGCGGCGCGCGAACCGACGCGCCGCCTTGCCACAGAACGATGTGTATGGATACAAGGCGTCCCCTCCCTCCGGCGATGGCGCGTTGCACCATGCGCTGTCGGGCCGCGCGGGAACGTCGCGGCGAGGGGCAGCAGGACGGGCAACGGCTGGCTCAGCTTCGTTCCACCACCGCGACGCTCGTCGCGGCCGGGCACGAAGGCATGAGCACTAGTATGCCCGCCTTGGACGCCGTGCGGCAGCTAACCGAACGGCTAGCTGCCGCACGGCCAACCGCGCCAGGTCAGAAGCCGAGGCTAGCGAGCAGATCGTCGACCTGCGCCTGGTCCTGCACCACGTCGGTCTTGCCTTCCGGATTGATCTGCGGGCCGTTGAGCAGGCCTTCGGGGCTGCCCGTGCTGCTCTGGGTCTCGGCAAGCGCCGCCGCCGTCGCCGCGAACTGCTCGCGCCGCTCCGGCGCGATGTTCTCGACCAGCACGGTGAGCAACTGCTGCTCGATCAGATAGACCACGTCCATGATCTTCTTGATCACCTGACCCGTCAGGTCCTGGAAGTCCTGAGCGAGCATGATCTCGAGCAGCTGCTGGTTGGTCGCCGCGGTGGCTTGCGGCACGCCGTCCACAAAGGCGCGCGTGTCGTCCATCAGCTGGCGCACTTCCTCGCGGCCGATCGGCGCGTCGTACCACGTCGCCCAGCGGCTCGTCAGCTCCTTCGCGTCGTGCTCGAGCGTTTCCTGCAGCGGCTTGGCGATATCGATTGCGGTCAGCACGCGCTCGGCGGCCTGCTCGGTCATGTTCGCGACATAACGCAGCCGGTCGCGCGCGTCGGGCACCGCCTCGGCGGCGCGCTCCACGTGCTTGTCGAGACCGAGTTCGCGCATCGAGTCGCGCAGGCTGCGAGTCAGGTGGCCGATGCGCGCGAGGATGCGGTCCGTCGCCAGCTCGCTCGCCTCGCCCGCGGCGGGCGGCGCGAAGTCGAACTCGGGAGGCTGCGGGAGCGGTTCGGCGCCCTCGCCTTCCGGCCACTCATCGGGTTGCGCACTGATGGGCTCGTTCACGTCAGCTCCCCGTCTTGGCCAGCTTCTCGAGAATCTTGTTGAGCTTCTCGTCGAGCGTGGCGGCCGTGAACGGCTTCACCACGTAGCCGCTCGCGCCTGCCTGCGCCGCTGCGATGATGTTTTCCTTCTTCGACTCCGCCGTCACCATCAGCACCGGCAGATGCGTCAGGTTCGCGTCGGCGCGGATCTCCTTGAGCATGGCGAGACCGTCGAGGTTCGGCATGTTCCAGTCGGAGATCACGAACTCGTAGTTGCCGCCGCGCAGGCGTGCGAGGCCCGCTGCGCCATCTTCGGCTTCGTCGACGTTCGAGTAGCCCAGTTCTTTCAGCAGGTTGCGGACAATCCGGCGCATCGTCGGAAAGTCGTCCACCACCAGAATCTTCATTCCCTTATCCATCACGTTCCATTCCTCCAGGCGAAAACCCGGGCAATTATCCAGAGAAGCGCACTGCCTATCCAGATAAATTAATCGCGAGCGATTGTGCAAGCGTTTGCGGCCAACACGATCTCTCGATATTGGTTGTTCATCAGACGCGCTGGACCCGGTCGCCCATCGAGGCGAGGCGGGTCATCACGCGCCGGCTCATATCGGCAAGCGAGGCGATTTCGTCGGCGCCGCCCATTGCAATGGCTTCGCGCGGCATGCCGAACACGATGCAGCTCGCCTCGTCCTGCGCGAGCGTATACGCCCCGGCCTGACGCATTTCGAGCAGCCCGGCCGCACCGTCGCGGCCCATGCCCGTCAGAATCACGCCGATGGCGTTCTTGCCCGCATGCAGCGCCGCCGAGCGAAACAACACGTCGACCGACGGACGGTGCCGGTTCACCGGCGGGTCGTCGGACAGATGCGCGATGTAGTTCGCCCCGCTGCGTGCGAGCAAGAGGTGGGCGTGACCCGGCGCGATGTAGGCATGGCCGGGCAGCACACGTTCGCCGTGCTCCGCTTCCTTGACGGTGATGCGGCACAGCCCGTTCAGGCGCTGTGCGAACGACTTCGTGAACCCCGGCGGCATGTGCTGCGCGATCAGCACCGCGGGCGCGTCGGGCGGCAGCGGCTGCAGCACTTCGCGGATCGCCTCGGTGCCGCCCGTCGACGCACCGACGATCACGAGCTTTTCGGTCGAGACGAGCCGGTTGTTGATCATCGGCGCCGGGCTCGCTGCCTGCGCGGCGGCGTGAGCGGGCGCGGCGCCACCCGCTGCGGCAGCGGCGGGCGCATGGTGCGCGCGCACGCGGGCGCGGGCGGCGGCGCGCACCTTGTCGGCGAGCTTTTCCGCGTAGTCGAGCATGCCGTCGCGAATGCCGACCTTCGGTTTCGTCACGAAGTCGACCGCGCCCAGTTCGAGCGCGCGCAGCGTGATTTCGTTGCCGCGCTCGGTCAGCGACGACACCATCACGACGGGCATCGGCCGCAGGCGCATGAGCTTCTCGAGGAAGTCGAGGCCGTCCATGCGCGGCATTTCCACGTCGAGCGTGAGCACGTCGGGGTTGTGCTGCTTGATCAGCTCGCGCGCGACGAGCGGATCCGGCGCGGTAGCGACGACCGTCATGTCGGGCTGACTGTTGATGATCTCCGTCATCAAACTGCGGATCAGCGCCGAATCGTCGACGCAGAGAACCTTGATTTTTTGCACAGCGTTCACGCCTCCTCTACTGTCCTGGCGTTGTCTTGACCGGATGCACGCAGCGCGGACGACCCGCTCGAGCCGAACAGCTCGATACGAGGACGCGCGCCCTGCGGCTGGGATTGGGAAATCTGGGACGCCGCGGCGCCCGGGCCCGCGCGCCCGGCGCTGCCGACTCCGAACAGCTCGACGCGTGCACGCGCACGCGCGAGCCGTTCGGCGCGCGCCTCGGCGGTTTGCGCGGCGAGCTGCTGTTCGCGCTCCGCCACGCTCGTGTCCTGCGAAAGGCGCAGCTTCTTCACCATCACCTGGCCCGTGCGCGGCAAAAACGCCACCTTGCGCGGATGCGAGCCTTGCAGGTCCTCGGCCACGATGCGAATGTTCTCGGTCGCGAGATAGCGGCGCACGAACGCGGCGTTGCGATCGCCAATGTTCATCGTCGTCATGCCCGCGAGCACCGCCGCGCCGCCGAACACCTTGGCCTCGAAGCGCTCGCGCCGGCCGCCCGCCTTGATCAGCTCGTTGATGAGCACTTCCATCGCGTAGGCGCCGTAGCGCATCGCGTCGGAGGCGCCGGTGAGCGCGTGGGCGGAGTCCGCGCCGTCGTCGGGCAGCATGAAGTGGTTCATGCCGCCAATACCGGCGGAGCGGTCCTGGATGCAGGCCGCCACGCACGAGCCGAGCACGGTGACGAGCACCATGTCGTCGCCCGTCGTAAAGAACTCGTTGGGCAGCAGCTTCACGCCCGGGCGCTGGAAATGCGTGTCGAAATAGCGATTCGTCGCGATCGGGAGGCGGGCGCTCATGCGGGCACTCCGATCGCGTCGTTCGCGCGGCGCGGCGCGGCATGGGCGCCGCGCGTGAGTTCGTACACCGTCTGGCCGCGCAGACGGAACGCCTGCGTGACATAGGTGAAGTTCTCCGAGTGGCCCGCGAACAGCAGGCCGTCCGGCTTCATGAGCGGTTCGAAGCGCGTGAGGACCTGCGCCTGGGTCGGCTTGTCGAAATAGATCATCACGTTGCGGCAGAAGATCGCGTCGAACGTCGTGCGCAAGCCGTAGTCCGCGTCGGTGAGATTGAGCTGCTCGAACTTGATCATCGCGCGCAGCTCCGGGCGCACCTTCACAAGCCCCGCGTGCGAGCCCGTGCCCTTGAAGAAGAAGCGCTTGAGGCGCTCGGGCGACAGATGCTTCACCTGGTCGAACGAGTAGACGCCCGCGTCGGCCTTGGCGAGCACCTGGGTGTCGAGGTCGGTGGCCAGCACGCGCGCCTCGCGCGCGGCGCGGTCTCCAAGCGCTTCGACGAGCGTCATTGCGATCGAGTACGGCTCTTCGCCCGTCGAAGCCGCCGAGCACCAAACCGAAACCGGCTGCGCACCCGGCGCCCCGCGGCGCTTCACGAAATCCGCGAGGATCGGGAAGTGATGCGCCTCGCGAAAAAACGCCGTGAGGTTCGTGGTGAGCGCGTTCGTGAACGCTTCCCACTCGTGCGCGTCGTTGCGCGCTTCGAGCTGGTCGAGGTACTCGCGAAAACTGTCGATGCCGAGCGTGCGCAGGCGCCGCGCGAGGCGGCTGTATGCCATGTCGCGCTTATGGTCCGAGAGCGAGATGCCCGCGCGGCGGTGAATGAGCGCGCGAATGCGCTCGAAGTCCGCCGAGGTGAAATCGAAATCGCGGTTGCTCTCGACACCCTGAGTGCCCGAGCCGCCCGGATCACCGTCGTGGCGTGAATTTCGCAGCGCTTTCATGCTGATGCTCCTTCGCATTGCGCGCCGCCCACTGCATGGGATACCGCGGCGCAGGACTGCTGCGCGCCGCGCCTGCCCGGTTGCAATGCGTGCGGCGCATGGGCGGCCTGCGCAACGCGCGTGGACCCGTGGGTCCGGCGCGGCAGGTCTTGCCGTTGTGTAGCGCTCATGTGCATTGCAGTTGCTCGTCGTGTTCAGTTACTTCACTACTTTTCTATGCCGCGTTCGATCAGAACGTTTCCCAGTCCGAATCGTCCGAAGCCGATGCCGCCGTGCTCACGTGCGTCTCGGCGCGCGCAGGCGCAGCCGGTTTCGCTGCAGGCGTTGCTGCGGATTTCGCCGCGGGCTTCGCTGCCGGTTGCGCCGCGGGCTTTGCGGTTGCCTTTGCCGTGTCCGCCGATGCCGCCGGCGCTGCCGCCGCGGGCTTCGCAACAGCCGTTGCCGAAGAGGGCGTCGTGCGTTTCGCGGCGCCCGGCGCGGCCGGCGTCGCACGCGCCGGGCTTGCGCCCACGCTGCGCGCTTGCGCGCCACCCGTCGTCCACGTGCCGAGCACGTTTTGCAGCTGACGCGTCTGCTCTTCGAGCGACGCCGCCGCCGCTGCCGCCTGCTCCACCAGCGCGGCGTTCTGCTGCGTGACGGTGTCCATCTGCGTAACGGCCCGATTGACCTGCTCGATGCCGCCCGACTGCTCCTCGGACGCCGCGCTGATCTCACCCATGATGTCGGTCACGCGACGCACGGCCTGAAGGATTTCTTCCATCGTCGAGCCGGCGCGGCCCACCAGCTGCGAGCCGCTTTGCACCTTCTCGGCCGAGTCGTTGATGAGTTCCTTGATTTCCTTCGCGGCGCTCGCGCTGCGCTGCGCGAGGCTGCGCACTTCGCCGGCCACCACCGCGAAGCCGCGGCCCTGCTCGCCCGCGCGCGCCGCTTCCACGGCCGCGTTGAGCGCGAGAATGTTGGTCTGGAACGCAATGCCTTCGATCACGCTGATGATGTCCACGACCTTCGCCGAACTCACGGCGATGCCCTGCATCGTATTCACCACCTCGCCCACCACCTCGCCGCCGCGCGTCGCGATGTCCGAAGCGTTGACGGCCAGCTGGCTCGCCTGACGCGCGTTCTCGGCGTTCTGGCGCACGGTGCCGGTGAGCTGCTCCATGCTCGACGCCGTTTCCTGCAGCGAAGCGGCCTGCTGCTCGGTGCGCTGCGACAGGTCGGTGTTGCCCATGGCGATTTCACGCGCGCCCACGTCGATCGAGCTTGCGCCCGTGTGCACCGCGCTCACGAGCGTGACGAGGCTTTCCTGCATGCGCTTGATGGCGCCGAAGAGTCGCCCGATCTCGTTGTCGCTGTAGACGGTGACCGTCTGCGAAAGATCGCCCTGGGCGATGCGCTCGAAGCACGTCACCGCGTCTTCGAGCGGCTGCACGATAAGGCCGCGCATGGCGAAGCGGATCGCCACCACGAGCACGAGCGCGATGGCGATCACCGCGCCGATGGCGATGCGCATCATGTCGATACGCTCGTTCGCCGTGGCCTGGCGCGCCTGCGCGCCGTCCTGCATCGCTTGCGCGAGCGGCGCGGCAACGTTGTCGTAGTCGACGAACATCGGGCTGATCTTCGTATCGGCCACGGCGTGGTAAGCCACTTGATCGTTTGCGCGCAGAGCCGCGAATTCGGGCTGAACGCCGTCTTGCATCAGCGCCGCGCGTTTGGCTGCGAGCGCATCGAGCATCGCGGCGTCGAGACCGCTCTTCGGCACGCCCAGGAAGACCTGCCATGCCTCGTTGGATTTCGCGAGCAGTTGATCGGCGCGATCGAACGCCTTCTTCGCGTCATCGGCCTGGCCCGCCGCCGCGAGCGCGCTACCGCGTTCGAGTGAGACACGCGTGCGCAGCAGATACGACGAGGCGTCGTTGAGCGCATGCATAGCGACGAGATCGCCGCGCGCCATCGTGCCGAGCGCGTCGCTCGCACGCCCGAGCGCGACGAGCCCGAGTCCGCCGACCAGCACGGTCAGCGCAACCAGAATGACCCCGACGCCCGTGAGCGTCGTGCGGATCGACCATCTTTGCAGCATCTCGTTTGCTCCTGTCCTGTGCAAATCGGGGCGGGCTATCTGCCCAGGCGCGGCAACGCCAAAGGCCACGCACGAAGCGCGCGCGAAAACGAAGGCGGCTTGCCGCTCTTTGGCGGCGGCTTATCCGCTCTCTCTCACGCTGGCCTCGCGGCCCCCCGGTTTTACCTCTCGGCGCGTTAAACCAACGCCTCGATCAGAGCCATTTCCCGGCTCGTCATCAGCTTTTCGATGTCCATCAGGATCAGCATGCGGCCTTCCACGGTGCCGAGGCCCGTGAGGTACTCGGTCGTGAGCGTCGCGCCGAATTCGGGCGCCGGCATGATCTGCTCCATCTGCAGCGTGAGCACGTCCGAGACGCCGTCCACCACCATGCCGACCACGCGATGCGCGACGTTCAGGATGATGACGACCGTCTGGTGGTCGTACTCGACGCGGCCCAGATGGAACTTGATGCGCATGTCGACGATCGGCACGATGATGCCGCGCAGGTTGATCACGCCCTTGATGAAGTCGGGCGCGTTCGCGATGCGCGTCACGCTGTCGTAGCCGCGGATTTCCTGCACCTTCAGGATGTCGATGCCGTACTCTTCCGCGCCGAGCGTGAAGACGAGGAATTCCTGACCGCCTGCATCGGCCTGCAGCGCGTCGCGGCGTTGCGCGCCGGCAAGGGCGCCGTGCGCGCCGTTGCCTTGAATCGATTGGACTTCTGCCACGTTAGCCCCTGAACGGTTGGGAGATGATTGGTTGAGTGCGTCCGGACTTCATCACGATTACGCGAATTCGGCGAACGCACCCGAATTAGCGCTGGCGCTCACGCCGTGCGTGGCGCGCGTCTCGCGATTGAGCGCGGCCACGTCGACGATCAGCGCGACGCTGCCGTCGCCGAGAATGGTCGCCGCCGAAATGCCGTGCACCTTGCGGTAGTTCGTTTCGAGGTTCTTCACCACGACCTGCTGCTGGCCGACCAGCTCGTCGATCAGCATGGCGAAGCGACGGCCTTCGGTTTCCATGATCGTGACGATGCCCTGCGTCGGGTCCGTGCGCGCGCCTTCCACGTTGAACGCCTGGTGCAGCGCCACGAGCGGGAGATACTCGCCGCGCACGCGCACCACGCGGTCGCCGTTGGTGACCGTGTAGATATCTTCGTGGCGCGGCTGCAGCGACTCCATCACGAAGTTCAGCGGCAGGATGAAGATCTCGCTGCCCACCTTCACCGACATGCCGTCGAGAATCGCGAGCGTGAGCGGCAGCACGATGCGCGTGGTGCTGCCCTTGCCCGCGTGCGAGGTGATCTCCACGTGGCCGCCCATCGCCTGGATGTTTCGCTTGACCACGTCCATGCCCACGCCGCGGCCCGAAACGTCGGTCACCTGCTCGGCGGTCGAGAAACCCGGCAGGAAGATGAGGTTCCAGACCTCGTCGTCGCTCATGGTGTCGCTGACCTGCATGCCCTGCTTGATCGCCTTGGCGAGAATCTTGTCGCGGCGCAGCCCTGCGCCGTCGTCGCTCACTTCGATCACGATGTTGCCGCCGTGGTGCGCAGCGGACAGCACGAGCTGGCCCGTGGCGTCCTTGCCCGCGGCGCGGCGCGCTTCCACGGTTTCGATGCCGTGGTCGAGCGAGTTGCGCACGAGGTGGGTGAGCGGGTCGATGATGCGCTCGATCAGGCTCTTGTCGAGTTCGGTCGCTTGACCGAAGGTGACAAGCTCGACTTCCTTTCCGAGCTTCGCCGCGAGATCGCGCACGAGGCGCGGGAAGCGGCTGAAGACGTAATCCATCGGCATCATGCGGATCGACATCACCGCTTCCTGCAGGTCGCGCGCGTTGCGCTCGAGCTGCGCCATGCCGTTATAGAGACGGTCGTGCAGCGCCGGGTCGAACGTGCTGGTGGTTTCCGCCAGCATGGCCTGCGTAATGACGAGTTCGCCCACGAGGTTGATCAGCTGATCGACCTTTTCGACACCCACGCGAATCGAGCTGCCTTCGGCCGAAGCCGCCGCGGCGGCCGGACGCGCCTTGCGCTCGCCTTCGGCTTGGGCGGGCGCGCTCGCCGGAGGGCGAGGCGCTTCGAGTTCCGCGTGCGGCGCAGGCGGCGCGGCGGGCACCACGGCGCTCGCCGCCGCCGGCGCTGCCGGTGCGGGGGGCGCTGCAGGCGTCAATGCGGCCGCCGGCGCTGCGGCGGGAGCAGCTGCCGCTGCCGGTTGGGCGTCGCCCTGCGGCGCGGCGCCACGGCCGATCGAAATCTGTTTCTCGTCGATCACGAAGCAGCACACCGCGATGATGTCGTCGGACGTCACATCGGTTTCGAGCCACAGCGTAAGGTCGTCGCCGGTCTTCACCTGGCCGATGATGCGGCCGAGGTTGCCGAGCTCTTCGACGAGCAGCTCCTGGTCCTTCGCGTCGACCGCGCGCAGCGTGACGCGCAGGTGCGGGCCTTCGGCGCCGGCATCGCCGCTCGCCGCCGGCGCTGAGGCTGCCGCGTCGATCGCCTCGCTCACGACGTGTTCGGGCGCGCCAGAACCGCCAGCAGACAGCGTGCTGTGCATTTCGAACGCGGCTTCGAGATCTTCTTCCGAATCGCCGGTGCTCGCCTGCGGGGCCGGCGCGGGCGCGGGGGCCGGTGCCGGCGCCGGTTCAGGCGCGGCTGCGGGTACGCCGCGGCTTTCCGCATAAAGGCGCTCGAGCTTCGCGCGCACTGCGGCAGCCGCTTGCGCGTCGGGCTCGGCGCTCGCGCGGTACGCGCCGAGCTGGTCGGAAAGCACGTCCTTCGTTTCGAGGAACGTGTCGATCATGTCCTTGCGCAGCACGAGCTCGTTGTTGCGCGCGCGGTCGAGCAGCGATTCGAGAATGTGGGTCGTCTCGGTCAGGGCCGTGAAGCCGAACGTCGCCGCGCCGCCCTTGATCGAGTGCGCTGCGCGGAAGATCGCCGCCAGATCCTCGGGATCCGGGCGACCGACGTTCAGGTTCAGGAGGAGCTGCTCCATCTGCGCGAGCAGCTCGTCCGCCTCGTCGAAAAACGTCTGATAGAACTGAGTGATGTCGAGAGTCATTGCTCTTTCACCGCGTTAATTGCCTGGGGGGTGCCTGGTCGGTCGCCGCGCGGCACCTCAAGGGTGGGCCTCGCCGAGTGCGCTCGCCAGATCGACGAGCAACTCGGGGTCCACCGGTTTTTCGATCCAGCCGGTCGCACCTGCGTCGCGCACGGCTGCCTTGAAGCCTTCGTCCGATTCCGTGGTCAGCACGAGGATGGGCGTTTCGAAGTACGAAGGATTCGCCCTTAGCTGCTTGATCAGGTCGAGTCCGCCCATGCGCGGCATGTAAAGGTCGGTGAGCACGAGGTCGAAGCGCTGGGCGAGCGCATGCTCGAGCCCTTCTTCGCCGTCGCTCGCCACCGTCACTTCGTAGCCTGCCGAGCCGAGCGCCGCACGCAGGATCTCCCGCATGGACACCGAATCGTCGATCGCCAGAATGTTCCTGATCATCCGTTCCTCGTTGTCATTGCGCTGCCGGCGCTGCCGTTGTTGCCATCGCCGGCGCCACGCTCACCGCGGGCGCCACCGACGGTACGACCGACGTGGCCACCTTCGGCGCGATCGCCACCGGGGCCGGCGCCGCCCTGACCGGCACGGCGTCCGGCGTGAGCGCGGGCAGGCTCTTGCCCGAACCCGCTGCGTCGTCGGAGAGCGTGGTGGCGGTCGAGTCGTCGTGCATGAGCGCGTCTTCGGACTTCCTGTTCAACACGATGATGCTGATACGGCGGTTCTCGGGGTCGAGCGGATCGGCCTTGTTCAGGTTCTGCGTCGAAGCGAGACCGAGCACGCGCAACACCTTCGATTCGTCCATGCCGCCTGCGATCAGCTCGCGGCGCGACGCATTCGCGCGGTCCGCGGAAAGCTCCCAGTTGCTATAGCCCTTGTCGCCGCCCGCGTAAGGCACGGCGTCGGTGTGGCCCTGCACGACGATGCGGTTGGGCACGTCGTTGAGCGTCTTGCCGATCGCCTGCAGGATGTCGCGCATGTACGGCTCGACCACGTCGCGCGCCGTCGCGAACATCGGGCGCTTCTGCGAGTCGACGATCTCGATGCGCAGGCCCTGCAGCGTGGAGTCAATGCGGATCTGCTGCTTGAACTGGCGCAGCACCGGGTTCGCTTCGATCGCCGCCATCAGCTTCACCTGCAGGTCGTGCAGGCGCACCTGTTCCTTGCGCTCGAGCGAGCCTTCGAGCTGCTTAGTGGCGTCGTCGTCGTTGTGCTTCGACTGGTTGCGCTCCGAGCGCTCGGTGGCACCGTCGCTGCGGCGCGTGACGCCCTGGTCCTGCGACGAGATATCGCGACCGCCGCCCTTCAGGATGCTCGAGTCTTCGGCGCTGCGGTCGCCGCCCCAGAGCGTGATCTTCAGCGGCTGGTTGAAGTAGTCGGCAATGCCGCGCAACTGCACGGTCGTTGCCGACGAGAGCAGCCACATCAGCAGGAAGAACGCCATCATCGCGGTCATGAAGTCCGCGTAAGCGAGCTTCCACGCGCCGCCATGATGGCCGGCCTTCTTCGGCGCGGCGCGCTTGACAACGATTGCGCGGTCCTTGTTGTTGCTCATGGGCCGTTCCTTACTTCGCCTTCACGCGGCGCACGTGCTCTTCGAGCTCGGTGAACGACGGACGCTCGGTCGAGAACAGCACCTTGCGGCCGAACTCCACGGCAATGGCCGGCGCGTAGCCGTTCAGGCTCGCGAGGATCGTCACCTTGATGCACTGGAACATCTTGGTCGACTCGGTCACGCGCTGCTCCGCGAGGCTCGAGAGCGGGCCGATCAGGCCATACGAAAGCAGAATGCCGAGGAACGTGCCCACCAGCGCCTGCGCGATCATCTCGCCGAGCACCGCGGGCGGCTTGTCGGCGGACGCCATGGTGTGAACCACGCCCATCACCGCCGCGACGATACCGAACGCCGGCATCGCGTCGCCCACCTTCGCGAGCGCATGGGCGGGCGCCTCGCCTTCGGCGTGGTGCGTTTCGATTTCCTCGTCCATGAGGCTTTCGATCTCGAAGGCGTTCATGTTGCCGCCCACCATGAGACGCAGGTAGTCGGTGAGGAATTCGACGATGTGGTGGTCGGCCAGGATCTTCGGATACTGCGTGAAGATCGGGCTTTTCTGCGGATCGTCGATATCCGCTTCGAGCGTGAGCGTGCCTTCCTTTCGCGCCTTCGCGAGCAGGACATAGAGCAGTGCGAGCAGCTCCATGTACACGTCCTTGTTGTATTTGGCGCCCTTGAACAGCGTGGGAAGCACGCGCAAGGTGGCCTTGATGGTCTTGATGCCGTTGCCGAGGATGAACGCGCCGACGCCAGCACCGCCGATCATGAGCAATTCCATCGGCTGCATGAGCGCGCCGAGATGGCCGCCCTCGAGTGCGTAGCCGCCGAAGACGCAAAGGATCGTCAAGAGGGTTCCAACGATAATCAGCACTGCCGGGTCCTCACTAGAAATGCGCCGCGAACCGCCGTCGGCCCGCGCCCTTAGCTGGGTTTACGGCAACGGCGCGAAAAACTTTGGGATTGAATGGGCGCGGATCGCAAGCCGGCCGGGCGTCTGCCGTCTGCCTTGCCAGCGCATGACGGATGAATGTGGGGCCGGTTCGCGAAGCCGCGTGGGAAGGGGGCGTCGTGGGCGCCGGTGTCTGGCCGCGGCCGCCAGCGACGATACGTTCGCGGTTTCGGCAATCGCCGTTTGGAGTCGCCTTGCGGCGCCCAAACGGAGACGGGCCGGGTTTATCCGGAGTCCCGGCCTGCACGGACAGCATCTGGCACCATCAAGCGGCATCAAGCGTGCATCGAGCCGCGTCGATTTGCCTCAGGCCGCGATCTGCGAGGCAAGCGCGTTGCGCCGCGTGCGTCCGGCCCGCGAAGGCGGCTGGCACAGCCCGCAGACGAAGCCGCGCTGCGGGTCGTGCGCGTGGGCCACGTAGCGGCCGCCGCAACGGCTGCACGGCGTCATCTGCAAGAGGCCCGAGGCGAAGTAGCGCACGAGCGTCCAGGCGCGGGTGAGGCTCAGCGCCGGCGTTTCGTCGTGCAGGCGCAGGTGCTCGAGATAGAGCCGGTAGCTCTTCACGATGGCGTGAATCGGCTCACAGCGCGCGTGGCGGTTCATGAACACGAACGTGTTGTAGAACAGCGAGGAATGAACGTTGGGCTGCCAGGTCATGAACCAGTCGGTCGAAAACGGCAGCATGCCCTTGGGCGGCGACTCGCCCTTCACTTCCTTGTAGAGCCGGATGAGACGGTCGCGCGAGAGCGAGGTCTCCGCTTCGAGCAATTGCAGGCGCGCGCCCAGCTCGATCAGCTCGATCGCAAGCGCGATCTCCTTTACCTCCTGCACCACACTCTTTGTCGCCATAGACACCCGTTGGAAGCCGCAAAGGAATGCGCGTGGCCCCTGCCGCCGTTTGCGCGGCAGCAAGGGTGCAATGCGCGGCCGCGCGCTGCGGCGCGGGGTGAAGCGGTTCAGCCGATCTGCTCGACGTCCTGGCCCGCCATGACGATCGCCGAATGGGTCAGCGCGGTTTTGCCCTTGTCGGCAAGCGCGCTCAGGATGGCGTGGTCGTCGAACCGGAAGCGGCAAAGCAGCTGGTTCGAAGCGGCAAGGCGTACGGTCTGTGCGAAAGAGAGATTGGCGAGCACCTCGGCGGACTGCTCGGAAATGCCCATGCGGAACATGCCCGTCGGCTTGTCCTCGCGCAAAAGACGTTGCGCGAGCAACAGGTACGACAGGTTCACTTCCTTGATCTCATTGAGCATGTCGCTGTGCGTCGTCGCGCTCATGGATTCCCCCGAATCAAATCGCGGCGGCTGGTCAGACCGCCTGCGGAAAACGTTTGCTCGCCCAGATGCAACCCAAGTGCATCCAAACGGCCTGTTTATGGTCGTGTTTGCATTGTGGCTGGGGCGGGAACAAATGGAAATCGGACGGATGCCGCGACGCGTTGCGAGAAAAACCTTCGCTAACGTGTAGGAATTATTCTGACAAAGCGGCGGGAGCAGCGGTGGGAGGCGGCGCGCGTCATGTCATGCGCATAAGCTGCTTATTTGTCTGCTGATTATAGGCTTTTTCATGGATGCGTCACGCGCGCGTGCTAATGGCGCACGCCCGGCCCTGGGGTCAACGCCTTGCGACCCTTGTTCGAGCGCCTCGGGCACGAGACTTGCGCAGTGCGCGGCCAGGCCACGTCACGCTTTGCAATGGCCGCTTACACCGGCTGTATCCCGCTGTAACAACTTTAAGCGTTTGCAAAACCGCGTGTGTCGGGCTGCGAAATGCCCATAATCGGACTCAGGGATAACCCGATACCGTAGTACCGCCGCAGTGCCGCATCACAGCGTTCGTTGCACACGCGGCTTTTTGCCAGGAGATCGAACAATGCGAATCGCACAAATTGCGCCACTTTATGAAGCCGTTCCGCCCAAGCTTTATGGCGGCACCGAGCGCGTCGTGTCCTATCTGACCGAAGCGCTGGTCGACCTCGGCCACGACGTGACGCTGTTCGCCAGCGGCGATTCGGTCACCTCGGCAAACCTCGAGGCCGCGTGGCCGCGCGCACTGCGCCTCGACTCGACGATTCGCGACGCGCTGGCGCCGCACATGGTGCTGCTCGAGCGCGTGCGCCGCGTCGCGCACGAGTTCGACGTGCTGCACTTTCACCTCGACTACCTGCCCTTCCCGCTCTTCACGACCATGGACACGCCGTTTGTCACGACGCTTCATGGCCGCCTCGACCTGCCGGAGCTGCAGCCGGTTTTCGAGCAGTTTCCGAACGCCCCCGTGATCTCGATTTCGGACTCGCAGCGCCAGCCGTTGCCGCAGGCCGCGTGGCAGAACACGATCTATCACGGACTGCCAAAGAACCTGCTCACGCCGCAGGCCGACCGCAAGCCCGAATACCTGGCCTTCCTCGGCCGGATCTGCCCGGAAAAGCGCGTGGACACGGCAATCAAGATCGCCGCGCTCTCCGGCCTGCCGCTGAAGATCGCCGCCAAGGTCGACAAGGTTGACCAGGAGTACTTCAAGACCGAGATCGAGCCGCTGCTCTCGCAGGCCCATGTGGAATTCATCGGCGAGATCAACGAAGAGCAGAAACCCGAGTTCCTTTCGGGTGCGAAGGCGCTGCTGTTCCCGATCGACTGGTCCGAGCCGTTCGGTCTCGTGATGATCGAAGCCATGGCGTGCGGCACGCCGGTGATCGCCTTCAATCGCGGTTCGGTGCCGGAAGTGATCGACCCGGGCGTGACAGGCTATGTCGTCGAGGACGTGCAAGGCGCCGTGGCAGCGCTTCAGAATATTGATTCGCTTTCGCGCGAAGCGATTCGCAACCAGTTCGAACGCCGCTTCACGTCGCACATCATGGCCGGCAATTACGTCGACACTTATACGTCGCTCATCGAAGCCGCACAGCGCCCGGTACTGCGACGTGTCGCCGCCGGCTGAGTGCGAAGCATTCCAGATTTCGTGATAAATCCAGACAAATGCAGGGCGTGAATCGTTTGCGAGTCGTCAAATAACGTCATTACACGCCGATTACGCATGACGCACAAAAAAGAGCCGCATGAATCATGCGGCTCTTTTATTGCATTTGCGGTTGTGGCGATATGGCGGCCCGGTCGTTCCTCGCCCGCCACGTGCCTCACGCGATCAGGTAGCGTTCGCGGTTCTTGCCTGCGATCCACTTGGGCGGCTTGCCGCGCCCGCTCCATGTCGCGCCGGACTTGGGGTCCTGATAACGCGCGGGCAGCGGCGCCTTTTTCGGCGGACGGCCGCGGCGCGCGGCCTCGGCAAAGCCGAGGTCCTGGGCCGAAAGGCCGTACTCGGCGATCTTTTCCCTGATCGTGGCGATGACGTCCGCGATCTCCGCGCGCCGCGCCTCTTCGGCCTGAGTCTGAAGCTTTGCGATCTGCGCCTTGAGTTCTGAGTATTGCGACATTTCTATTCCCCCTTCATTGCTCATGAAACCGGCTCGATCGGAGATTAGACGTAAATAACGGAATTCGCAATCGCTATTAATACTGCTTTATCACTCCATTTCCCAATTTAACGATCGACCACTTCTGGCGCAATTGCGCACACATCAATCGCAATAATTCGATCAATTACGTCAAAATTGACAATCCTTGACAGCATCGAAAAAAGCGACTGCCTAGAATCTGGCATTTCCCGGTGCCGGTACTTTACGCGGCCCCTTCAAAAATCGACTTTTCGAGGTGTCACGCAATGCACTTATCCAAGCGGCTCATTGCCGAACTGATCGGCACGTTCTGGCTCGTTCTGGGCGGCTGCGGCAGCGCCGTGCTCGCGGCCAACTTCGCCGGCCCGGTTCACGGGCTCGGCATCGGCTTCGTGGGTGTCTCGCTCGCGTTCGGCCTGACCGTTCTCACCATGGCCTTCGCCATTGGCCATATTTCGGGCTGCCATCTGAATCCCGCCGTGAGCGTGGGCCTGACCGTGGCGGGCCGCTTCCCGGCGCGCGACCTCGTGCCCTATATCGCCGCACAGGTGGTGGGCGCGGTGATCGGCGCGTTCGTGCTCGCGCTCATCGCCACGGGCAAGCCCGGCTTCGACCTCGTCGCGAGCGGCTTCGCGACCAACGGCTATGGCGAGCACTCGCCGGGCCACTACGCCATGGGTGCCGCGTTCGTGTGCGAGGTCGTCATGACGGCGTTCTTCCTCTTCGTCATTCTCGGCGCAACCGACAAGCGCGCGCCCGCAGGCTTCGCACCGATCGCCATCGGCCTGTGCCTCACGCTCATTCACCTGATCTCGATTCCCGTCACCAATACCTCGGTGAATCCGGCACGCTCGACCGGTCCCGCGCTCTTCGTGGGCGGCGAGGCCATCTCGCAGTTGTGGCTGTTCTGGGTCGCGCCGATCGTCGGCGCGGTGATCGCGGGTATCGTGTACCCGGCGGTGGCAGGGCGGCGCGAAGCGGTAGCGGCCGTCGCCGTGCGCGAAACGGCCTGACGCGTTCTTACGCGCCTGCGCGGCTCGGAGCACGCCGAATCGCGCCACTTTGATCGTGCAACAGCAAACGGGCGCTTCGGCGCCCTTTTGTCTTGCGGCCTCAGGTGCTGCAAATGCGCCGCCGCTGTGCGGCTGACCAGGGCCGCCGTGGCCGCGCTGCTAGAATCGGACGACTTTCCCACTGTCTTGTCACCTGGAGCATCACGCCCAGTATGAAGCGCTCACGCCCCGGGCCAATCCGGCTCGCCCCGATGCTCGCCGCTGGGCTGAGCGCACTGGTATGCGCCTGCGCGCCGCTACCGCAGGCAAGCGGGGCCCCAAACGGCGCCGAGGCAACGCAAACGAATGCGAGCAGCACACCCGCCACGCGCAACCCGCAGGACGCGCGCAACGTCGAGACACTCATCTTCGTGAGGCATGGCGAAAAGCCGCCAGAGGGATTCGGTCAGCTCAACTGCAAAGGGCTGAACCGCGCGCTCGCGCTGCCAGCGGTGATCGCAGCCAAGTACGGCAAACCCGACGCCATCTACGCGCCCGACCCCGGCGAGCAGAAGGAAGACAACGGCCATTCCTACTATTACGTGCGTCCGCTCGCGACCATCGAGCCGACCGCGATCCTGTTCGGCATGCCGATCCAGACGCCGTACGGCTTTTCGAAGATCGACGCCCTGCAGACAACGCTCGTCGATCCGCGCTGGCGCGGCCGCACCGTGCTCGTTGCCTGGGAACATCGGGAAATCGAGACGCTCGTGCGCCGCGTCGTCGCCACGCATGGCGGCAGCGCGAGCGACGTACCGCGCTGGGAGAGTGCGGACTTCGACAGCATCTATGTCGTGCGCATCGACTGGAGCGGGGGCGCCGCACGCGCGCGCTTCTCGCACGAACGAGAAGGGCTGGACGCTCGCGCGGACGATTGCCCGTGCGCGCAACTGCCCGCCGCGCAATAACTGACTGGATTCAATCGCGAAGGCCGTAAAGGCGCGACTGGCGCCGCGCCTTTACGGCATCTAACGCTTACGCCCGTGTGAGCTACGACGCGAGTTCGTCGTTGAGCGCGAACAGCTTGCGCAGATGATGCGCGACACCGGCCTCGAAGTTATTGCCGATGCGCGGTACCGAAGGCAGCCGCTTGATGAGATCGGGATTGGCGTTGTTCATCATGAACGGATGACCCGCCGTTTCGAGCAAATCGATGTCATTCATGTTGTCGCCGAACGCAACGCAGCCCGCGGCGTCCATGCCGAGCCGCTCGAGCACGACGCGCAGCGCGCGGCCCTTCGAAACACCGGCCACCATCACTTCAAGGCAATCGGGCAGGGAATAGGTGACATAGAGCGCATCGCCGAATTCGCGCGCGAGATTCTGCGCCACGTGTGCGAGATCCGCCGGATCGCCGATATAAAGCGCCTTGGCAATGCCCGCGCCCGCGTAGTCGCGCAGATCCGCCACGCGGTACTCGAACCCCGAGTCCTGGTGATACGCGAGCAGTTCAGGTGCATCGCGGTCGATGAGCCAGGCGTCGTCGGTATAGATACTCACGATCACGCGGCCGTGCTCGCCCACGGTGTCGGCGGCAACGAGGCGCTCGACCATGGGGGCGCTCAGATTGCTCGCGTGAATGAGCGTGTCGTCGGGCGCGTGCACGCGCGCGCCGTTCGCGGTGATGAGATACGGCCGGATGCCGAGCACGTCGCGAATGCCGGCGACGTCGCAGTAATGGCGGCCGGTCGCGATCACGAACGGAAGCCCCTGCGCCTCGAGGGCGCCTAGCGTGGCAACCGTGAACGGATCGACCTGATGGTCGCTATTGAGCAGCGTTCCGTCGAGATCGGTTGCAATGACCTTGTACATGGTGAGCAGGCGGCTAGCGGAAAACGTTCAATCGTAGCATCTGTGGCCAGGCGCCGCCCTTGACCTACGTTCCCGCCCCTTGCCGCGCGCCGCTCAGTTGCCTGCTGCGGCGTGTGCGAGCCGCTGGGCTTCGCGCTGCGCAAGCCGGAGCGCGCCGGTCGTTGAGTCGGCGAGCGGGGCGCGCAGGCGCTCGCGCACAGCTTGCGGCACCCACTCGCGCAGCGGCTGCCCGAGGCCGCCCGAGAGCGCCGCAGGCAGGCTGCCCGACGGGTCGAGCGCGGTGATGAGCTTCGCGATCTCCACGCCAGCTTCGGCGAGGAGCCTCGCGACGAACGGATGTTCGCGATGCGCGAGAACGACCGGCGCGAGGCTCGCATAGGCAGTCTGGTTGGCTGCGCACTGCCACACGATGAGGCTGTCGCGATCGGTCGCCCGCGCGTGTGCGAGCAGGGCCCGCGCGAAGTCGTCCATGGGCCCCCGCGCGTCGAGCGCCTGCTGGGCCCAGACGATCGCGCGCAGGCCGAACCACGCACCGCTCGCTTCGTCGCCCGAGGGAAAGCCGAAACCGCCCGCAATGCGGCACTGGCCGTCCTCATCGAGCACCGCTGCAATGCTGCCCGTGCCGAGTGCGACCACGACGCCCGGCGCGCCGCCGTGCGCGCCCAGCAGCGTCGTGTAGGCGTCGCTTTCCACCGCGAGTCCGGCCACCGGCGGCGCGGACGTGCGAAACGGCGCCAGCCAGTCGGGGTTGTTCACGCCTGCGAGCCCGCAGCCGAGCACGCATTGCGACCAGTCGAACGCAAGCCCTGCCTGCGCGAATGCAGCGCGGCACCCTTCCTCGATCGATTGCCAGGCGCGCTCGATACCGAGTCCGAGCCCCGACGGCCCCGCGGCGGCACGCGCGAGTTCGACGCCATTCGTGTCGCCAAGCGCGATGCGCGTGCCCGTGCCGCCGCCATCCACGCCAATCAGCCAGGTGTATTTCTGCATGATGTCCGCCGCGCCTCGCGCGCCTGTGTGCTCGGCTCGAAAGCCAAAAATTTCGTCGTGCCGCAGAGACTAACGGCTTCCCTCGGTTCGCACAATCGGCCATCCGGCCAGGGTGGCGGCACGACACCGTTCCGCTATGCTTGCGTGGCCTGAACGACGTCTCGCAAGGAGAACTTACCGTGACACACCGCTGCAACTGGGTATCGGCTGGCGCGTCGCCGCAGTATGTGCAATACCACGACGAAGAGTGGGGCGTGCCGTCGCGGGACGACCAGCATCTGTTCGAAATGATCGTGCTCGAGGGCGCGCAGGCCGGACTCTCGTGGTCCACGATCCTCAACAAGCGCGAAGGCTATCGCCGCGCCTTCGCCAACTTCGACATCGAGAAGGTTGCGCGCTTCACGCCCAGGCACGTCGAAACGCTCATGCAGGACGCCTCGATCGTGCGCAACCGGGCCAAGATCGAGGCCGCCATCGCCAATGCCCGTGCCGTGCAGCAAATCCAGGCCGAACACGGATCGCTCGCGAAGTTCGTCTGGTCGTTCGTGAACGACACGCCTGTCCAGAACGACCTGGCATCGTATCGGGACGCTCCGGCCTCCACCGAAGTCTCGGACGCCCTTAGCAAGGCACTCAAAAAGTACGGCTGCAAATTCGTTGGCACGACGATCTGTTACGCGTTCATGCAGGCCGTCGGCATGGTCAACGACCATGAGCGCGATTGCATGCGCCGCGAGGCTTGCGCAGCACTTGGCAAGAAGAAGCGCCGCGCCTGAGCGCAACGAAGCACGGGCGCAAGCACGTCATGCAGTGCGCACGCCGGGAAAGTGCCGCGCGGGCTCCGATGCGCTTTGCCAATCATTGTCTGGCACGGTTTTGCCAGCTACCAGAACGCTTGCGTCCAACACCGGCTCGGGGAATTTCTCATCGCTATGGTGCGCAGCCCCACGGTATTCCGCTGGCATGCCGTTATAACGGGAAGTGAATGCAGGCGCGTCAGGGGAACGGGTAGTGATGTCGGCCGGAAGGCCGGCGGCGCCGCATTAGAAGGGAATTAACCTGTGCCCGGCACCTGGGCCGCAGGGGGCTGAAATGAAAAACGTCCACTTCCTGACCCATCAGGAGATCTTCGACCGCGCGGTGGTCCATCTCTTTGGCCAGGGGCGCGCGGCCCTGCTTCCACGCGGCGGCGGCGCCTACCGGGGCGGTGGCTGCGGGGGCGGCTACGGCAGCGCACACAGCTACGGCGGCTGCCCGGTCGGCAGCTTCATCCGGCCACGCGACTATATGAGCGCCATGGAAGGCATACCCGTGCGCTTCATTGGCCGCGAGACGAGCGAAGTGCCGCTCTATATGGACGTGGGCGTCGCCGCGTTGAAAAAAGCGCTGCTGCGGGCCCATATCAACATCTACGATCCCGCTACGATCAATCTGCTCAGTTGCCTGCAGAACGTGCACGACGTGTTTGGCGTGTGGGAATGGCGCGAGCGCCTTTGTTCGATTGCCGCGCAGTTCGGTCTCTCGCCCGGGCACCTCAAGGACGCCGCGTAGCGCCACCCGGCACGCACGATCAACACATAATCGACGCATAGTCGGACGCCCAAACACAAACGGCGGCGCAGCTTCTTGCGAAGCATGCGCCGCCGTCTGGCGGAACACCGAAAAGCGAAAAAGCTTAGTGGAGCTTCTTCGGCAGCATCTGGCTGCGCAGGCGCTTGTGCAGGCGCTTAACAGCAGCTGCCTTCTTGCGCTTGCGAACGGCCGTCGGCTTTTCGTAAGCTTGACGCTCACGCAGCTCGGCGATCAGGCCGTTCTTTTCGATTGCACGGCGGAAGCGGCGAATCGCCACTTCGAACGGCTCGTTTTCCTTCAGAAGAATCGTCGTCATGTATTTCCTAACTCAAATCGCTTAATACGGTTCAAAGGCGTGAGCGTCAAAGCCGCTCACGCGCCGGCCCTCCGGTCGTTCGCCACGTTGGGGCTAAACGAGAGGCAAGGCGGCCACGGAGGCCGGAAAAGAGAAGTAGGGGGTTCACAGCGGAACGCGATCAGGTCGACCTTGCTGCAACACACCTGACCGCCGGTTTGCGGCCGCCAACAGTAACGAACACGGCAACAAAACAGGCAAAGATCTCAATTCACTCTCAATGATATCAGGAAACAATCCGCCCGACCAGGGTTTCTTGATTCTAGTCAGTCACTTGCGCAGCGAGCCGCAGCCGCCGCGCAAGTCCTGTCAATCAGGACACCTGGATAAATGCCCTGCTGGTCAGGCGCTCGCGTCATTGAGCGCCTGGATGTCCGCCGGATCGAGCTTCAGCCGCACGGCGGCGGCCAGGCTCTCCAGCTGATCCAGCGAGGTCGCGCTCGCGATCGGCGCAGTAATGCTCGGGCGCGCGATCAGCCACGCCAGCGCAACGGCCGCGAGTGTGCTGCCGTGGCGTTCGGCCACGTAGTCGAGCGCCGCGAGGATCCGGATGCCACGGTGATCGAGATACTTCTCGACGCGCGAGCCGCGCGTGCTCTTGGCAAGATCCTCGCGCGAACGATACTTGCCCGAGAGAAAACCACTCGCAAGGCTGTAATAGGGTACGACCGCGAGCTTCTGCGCCATCGCCACCGGTTCGAGATCGGCCTCGTAGTGGGCGCGGTCGTACAGGTTGTATTCGGGCTGGATGATCTGGTACGCGGGCAGGCCCGACTTCTTCGACACCGCGAGCGCTTCCTCGATGCGTGCGCCCGTATAGTTCGACGCGCCGATCACGCGCACCTTGCCGGCCTCGATGAGGCGCTGGTACGCGCCGAGCGTTTCCTCGAACGGGACCTTCTGGTCGTCCTCGTGCGAGAAGTACACGTCGATGTAATCGGTCTGAAGGCGGCGCAGCGAATCCTCCACGGCAGCCGTGATGTTCGCGGCTGAAAGACCCGGGCGGCGCGCATCTTTTGCGACCTTCGTCGCGATCACCACCTTGTCGCGCTTGCCGCTCTTGGCCATCCACTTGCCGATGATCGTCTCCGATTCACCGCCCTGGTTGCCGGGCACCCACGCGGAGTACACGTCGGCGGTATCGATGAAGTTCAGGCCGGCGTCGGTGAAGGCGTCGAGGATCGAGAACGAGGTGGCTTCATCAGCGGTCCAGCCGAAGACGTTGCCGCCGAACATGAGCGGGGCGACCTGCAATGAAGAAGTGCCGATCCTGCGTAGTTCCATGGGGCCTCCAGAAAAAGGGCGAAAGGGAAAGCGTTGAGGATACGCCGCCTCGCCAGGCGCTGCAGCCGGCACGGGCGCACGGCCAGGATCGCGCCGCCGGCGGCGTTCGCGCTAAACCACGCGCAATACCTGCCGTAAACACGCTTGCAAACGGCATTACGCAGTCGTAGGTGCGGGGCGGAGTGGCAAGCGCGCAGCGGCACAACAGCATTTTGTATGCGCCGCGCAAATGAGGTCTCGATTGTCGATGCTTCCCCTCAAGTTTTTTTTACCCACGCCGACAACCTTCACTGAGGCGGCCAGCAATGAGAGATTGCTTCCGCCGCGGCCATAGTGGCTTGTAACGGGCTTCCAGCCCGCTTAGGAGAATTTCCATGCTCGGAATTAACAGCAACATCAACTCGCTCGTCGCGCAACAAAACCTGACGGGCTCGGGCAGCGCGCTGTCGCAAGCAATCACGCGCCTGTCGTCGGGTAAGCGCATCAACAGCGCAGCTGACGATGCCGCAGGCCTCGCGATCTCGAACATCATGCAGACCCAGATCAACGGTCTGAATCAGGGCGTGTCGAACTCGAATGATGGCGTTTCGCTGGTTCAAACGGCATCGAGCGGCCTCTCGTCGCTGACGAGCAGCCTGCAGCGTATCCGCCAGCTGGCCACGCAGGCCGCCAACGGCTCGATGACCGACGACGACCGCGCAGCACTGCAGCAGGAAGTCTCGCAGCAAGTTTCGGAAATCAACCGTATCGCTTCGCAAACGACGTACAACGGCATGAACGTGCTGAACGGCACGCTCGGTAACGTGTCGTTCCAGGTCGGCGCGAACGTCGGTCAAACGATCAGCCTGAGCCTGACGCAAAACATGTCGGCTGCCTCGATCGGTAGCGGTGTGCCGCAAGCTGGCCAGACGCTCGGTTCGTACACCGGCCTGAGCCTGAACTCGGACGGCACGGCCGATGTCGACGCAAACGGCAATTCCGTCGCCGGCGCAGCGATCACCTCGATCAACGTGGTCTCGGACGGCAGCGGTGGCTTCACGTTCACGGACCAGAACAACCAGGCGCTGAATTCGACGGCTGTCAACGCGCTGTTCAGCGCAACCGGCGCTTCGGTTACCGCCGACGCCAACGGCAACGGCGTGATCCTGGGCTCGGGCACGGCACTGTCGCTCACCGACACGAACCTCGAAGGTCTGGACGTGGCAGCGACCTCGGGTGCAGGCAACTCGACGGCCGAAGCCGCAGTGACGTCGCAGATCAACTCCTACAACGTGCCGACGGACGTTGCAGACGTCAACATCAGCACGGCAAGCGGCGCAAGCATGGCCATGGAGTCGATCGACAACGCGCTGAACACGCTGAACAACCTGCAAGCAACGCTCGGCGCAGCACAAAACCGCTTCACGGCAATCGGCACGACGCAGCAAGCTCAGTCGACCGACCTGTCGAGCGCACAATCGTCGATCCAGGACGCTGACTTCGCACAAGAAACGGCTAACCTGTCGAAGGCTCAAGTGCTCCAGCAAGCAGGTATCTCGGTTCTGGCGCAAGCGAACTCGCAACCGCAGCAGATCCTGAAGCTCCTCCAGTAATACGAGCTTCTGTAGCCCAAGCGTTGCGCGCCCGGCCGCCATACCCGCGAGCGCAACGCAAGCCAATCGGGAGCATCGTCTCCCGATTGGCGTTTCCCAGACTTGAACTGATTCACACTGCAACGCCGACGCACGGAGCCCCTTCATGTCCACCGTATCCAGTTCGACAGCCAGCACGATCGCAAGCAGCGTCGCCGCTACGACTGCAGCGAGCAATGCCGCTTTGCAGGAAGCCGCCCAATCGATCGTCAGCGGCTCGACCGGCAACTCGTCGATGGACGTGAACTCGCTCGTCACGGCGCTCGTCAACGCCAAGGTTGCCGGACAGACGGCTACGATCAGCGCCGAGCAGTCGCAGGACAACACTGAAATTTCCGCGTACGGCGCGCTTTCCGCGGCGCTTTCCGCACTCCAGGCGGGCCTTTCTCCGCTCTCGGACGGCACGACGCTCAATTCATTCAGCACGACGACCAGCGGCACCGGCATCACGGCCACCGCGGGCGCCGGCGCGGCAGCAGGCACGTATTCGCTGGACGTAAAGCAGATAGCGCAGGCACAGGTGCTCACCTCGACCGGCTACAACGCAACGACAGCGCTCGCATCGGGCGCGTCGACGATGACGCTGACGGTCAACGGCGCAAGCACCACGATCTCGCTCGACAGCACCAACAGCACCGTTTCAGGCATTGCTTCGGCGATCAACTCGGCCAGCAACAATCCGGGTGTGACGGCAACGGTCGTCAATGGCGCAGACGGCGCCCACCTCGTGTTGCATTCGACCTCGACGGGTGCTTCGAACGGCATCAGCATCGCGATCAACGATACGAATACCGGCGATGCGCTGAACGGCCTCGCGGTGACGACCACGGCAGGGACCGCGATCACGAGCGCGAGCGCGAGTTCGAGCGACCTCACCGCCAACCAGTCGACGCTCTCGTACACCGACAGCATTGGCGCAACGGTGAGCGGCGTCACGAGCACGGGCACCTGGACGCAGTCCACGGCCGCCCAGGACGCCTATTTCACGATCGACGGCACCGGTGCCACCAGTTCGACGAACACCGTGAAAACCGCGCTGTCCGGCGTCACGCTGACCCTCACCTCGGCTGCCATTGACACGTCGAGCACGGGCAGCGGCGCACAAACGCTGACGGTTGCGCAGGACACGAGCGCCGAGTCGAATGCGATCAACAATTTCGTCACGCTGTACAACACGCTCGTGACGACGATGGCCACGCTCACGTCGTTCAGCTCGACCTCGACGTCGCAAGGCGTGCTGCTCGGCGACTCGACGCTGAACATGATCCAGAACCAGCTCGCGACGATCGTGGCAACGGGCGTGAAGAGCGGCAACACGACGACCAGCCTGGCGACGATCGGCGTGACGCTCAATGCCGACGGCTCGCTCTCGGTCGACAGCGACACGCTGAACGCGGCACTGTCGGACAATCAGTCGACGGTCGCAGCGCTGTTCAATTCGACCAACGGCGTGGCCGCCCAGCTGAACAACAACATCACGAGCTATACGTCGAGCACGGGCATCATCACGACGCGTACCAACTCGATCCAGTCTGACCTGACGAACCTGTCGACGCAGCAGTCGAATCTCGCCGACTACCAGGCGCAGCTCACCAGCATGTACACCGCGCAGTTCACCGCGCTCAACACGCTGATGGCAACGATGAACAACAACCAGCAGTACCTCACGCAGCTCTTCGGCGGCACGAACAGCGCGGGCGCGCTGGCCACCAACAAGAGCTAAAGGCACCGGGCAGGAGAGACGACATGGAATTCGCAGCGCCCATCGATCGCATCTGGCAGATCACGAAAGACATCGAGCAGGCAGCGGCTGTCGGCGAGTGGGAAAAGGCGGCCGAGCTTGCGAACGAGCGCTCGCCGCTTCTCATGTCGCTCGCCCCGAAGCAAACGGGCGCCGCGCTCGACGTGCTCAAGCAGGTGCATGCAATCGACATGCGTATCGCCGAAGCGGCGCAGTCGGCGCAGACCGCGCTGAGCGCCGAATTCCGCACGGCCATTCAGGCTACGCGTAATGTGAACCAGTATCAGCGCGTTGCGCAGTTCTGAAACCCAGACCTCGCCGCGCACTTACGAACAATAACCAACGATTGCGTCCTTAGCGGCGCATTGAGTTACTCAGGCCCGCCTCGCGCGGGCTTTTTCTTTGCGCGCCCTCTTTTTGCACGACGGCCAACGCCCTTTGCAGTCGAATTGGCGTCCGTTTTGACGCCAACTCGGCGCATTAACGAAAGGCATCGGCCGCGATAATTTCCTTACCATTGCTTCCTGCGGCGCAAGCTCGCCTTTGTCATGACTGCTTTCCCAACTCCGACCGAAACCACCGCGCTCGCGCCCGCATCGCAGCCAGGAGGCGACATCGAACGCGCGATGGAAACCGCGATCGAGCACCATCGCAACAAGGAATACGCGCCAGCCGCCGCACTCTACGCCGCCGTCCTCGAGCGCGTCAGCGATCATGTCGACGCCCATTACCATCTTGGCGTGCTGCGCATGCAAACGGACCAGCCAGCCGAAGCCGTGGCGCATTTCGAAGCCGCGCTCGGTCAGGTGCCGTCAAACGGGCAAATCTGGGTCTACTACATCAACGCCCTCGTCGGCAGCAATCAGCTGGAAGCGGCGCGGATCGCACTCGCCATCGCGCATCGGGAATACGGCCTTCCTGCAGAGGCAGTCGAGACGTTGAGCGCTCGCATCAGCCAGCCCAATGCCGCGAGCGAGGCCGCGCCGGCGCCCTCGCCCGAAGCCTCGCCGCAAAGCGATACGCCTGCGCAAGAAGCGCTTCAAACGGCGGAAACGGTGGAAGCGGCGGCCACCGTGCAAATCGATACGCGCCGGGCCCCGCCAAAGGAAATGCGCCAATATGTGCAGCTCGTCAACAGCGGAAAAATCGATGCCGCGTTGAAGCTCGCCCAACGCCTGACGGAACAATATCCGTCGCACGGCGAATGCTGGCTTACGCTCGCATCCGCGCTGCGCAACATGGGCCAGTACCCGGAGTCCGTGGGCGCCGCCGAGCGTGCCGCCGACTTGCTGCCCAATGACCTCACCGCGCTCACGATGCTGACCGACGGGCTGCTGATCACCCGCCAGTATCGGAAAGCCGAAGTACGCTGCCGCAAGGGTCTCGAAAAACATCCTGAGAGCGCAGCGATGCATCGCACGCTTGGCAGCACCCTGCAGGCAATGGGCCAGCACGCCGAAGGTCTCGCCCATGCTCGCCGCGCGGTCGAGCTGGCGCCAACCGACGCGCTCGAAGTCGACGCGCTCGGCAACGCGCTGATGCTGCATGGACTGTATGACGAAGCGGAGGCCACCTTTCGCCGCGCACTTGAACTGGCACCCATGCAGGCTGCAACGCGCAGCAATCTGCTGTTCTGCCTGATGCACAAGATCGATCTCGATGCAGCAAGCGCATTCGCGGAATTCCGCGAGTTCGCGGCGCACCAGGAAGCCCCGCTGCGCGCGCGCTGGCCGAAACATACCAATGACCGCAATCCATCACGGCAACTGAAGGTCGGCTTCGTTTCGGGAGACCTGGTTAATCACCCCGTCGCTTATTTCTTTCTCGCTGTGCTGGAGCATCTGGCGCGCGACACCAGCCTGTCGCTGCACATTTACTCGAATTATGTGATCACCGACGGCTTCACGAAGCAAATCCGGGCGCACGCGCAAACGTGGCATGAAGTCTTCAGCATGAATGCCACCTCGCTCGCGCAGAAGATCCGTGACGACGGCATCGATATCCTCATCGACCTGTCGGGCCATACCGGGCGCAACCGGCTCGTGACCTTCGCGCACAAACCGGCCCCGGTTCAGGTGAGCTGGATCGGCAACCCGGCTACGACCGGCCTGACGGCCATCGACTATTACATGTCGGACCGTTTCGTCACGCCGCTCGAACAGTTCGCCGATCAGTTCTCCGAAAAGCTCGTGTTCCTTCCGGCGCTCGCGCCATTCAAGCCTCACCCGCAGTCGCCGGAGGTCAATCCGTTGCCGGCCCTGAAAAACGGCTATCTGACGTTCGGCAGTTTCAGCCGGCTCGTGAAAGTCGGGCCGGAAGTGATCGCGCTCTGGGCGCGCGTGCTGCGCGAGGTGCCGAATTCACGCATGCTCATTGGCGCAATCACGGCGCCGGAGCAGATGACCAAGCTCGTCAAAATGTTCGCGGACGAAGGGGTGGCCCCGCAACGCATTGGCTTTCTTCAGCGCAAGGGCGTGACGACCTATTTGCAGCAGCACAATCTGATCGACGTGTGTCTCGACGCGTTCCCGTTCGCCGGTTCGACCACCACGATGCAGGCCCTGTGGATGGGCGTGCCGACCATGACGCTGCCCAGCGTTTCGATGGCAAGCCGCGGCAGCACGGGATGGCTCTCGCACCTCGGGCTCGACGAGGCATTCGTCGCGCGCGACAAGGACGACTTCGTGCGCAAGTGTGCCGCACTGGCCGACGACCTCGACGCACTCGCAACGGTGCGCCGCGAGTTGCGTCAGCACTGCATGCAGTCGCCGCTTATCGACGCGAGCACGATCGCCGATGCAACGTCGCGCGCGCTGCGCATCATGTGGCAGCGGTGGTGCGATGGGCTCGAACCGGAGCATTTCGAAGTGCCGGCGCGGACCGAGGATAGGCCCGCGTTGCCGGGCGCCACGCCGGTTCCCGACCCGCAGGCAGCCCTGCGACAAGCGCTATTGATCGACACCGGCGGCATTCCCGCAGATCTGAAACCCATTCGTTTCGTCTGCGGCACGCGTTGCAGCCGTCAGGAATTTTTTAGTGAAACGGCGCTGGGGCGTTCGCTGAAGCTTTATGAAAACCAGCCCGGCATGCAGCTTCAGCTGTTCGACAACAACACGCGCGGCCTCTCCAGCATCTATAACGCGGCAATCGACTACGCGAAGCAGCATCCGGCCATTCTCGTATTCGTTCACGACGACGTCTGGCTGAGCGACTACTTCTGGAGCGAGCGCATCCGTGAATCGCTCGCCCATTTCGACGTAGTGGGTCTTGCCGGCAACCTGCGCCGGTTGCCTCGCCAGCCGGCATGGTGCTTTGCTACGCCGGACCTGCGTCGAGACGAGCTGAAATACCTGAGTGGAACCGTCGGCCACGGCAAGGGCTTTCCGAGCAACAACGTATTGAACTTCGGCCCCTCCAGACAGGCATGCAAGCTCCTCGACGGCCTGATGCTGATCGCGGATAGCGAAACGCTGCAGACCAGTGGACTGTGCTTCGACGAGCAGTTCAAGTTCCACTTCTACGACATGGACCTCTGCCGCCAGGCCGAACTCAAGGGTCTGCGCATGGGAACGTGGCCGTTGAGCGTGGTTCACGAAAGCGTCGGCTCGTTCGGACCGCGCGCCTGGCGCGAAGGTTACGACCTCTATTTGGGCAAATATAAGGAGTAGGACGGTGGATCAAACTCCTGTGCATCAGAATCACAACCCGGACCTGCTCCAACTCATGCCAACAGCCGCACGGCGCGTGGTGGAGGTGGGTTGCAGCTCCGGGGCCCTTGCGCGTGAATACAAAAAGTCGAATCCGGCGGCGCACTACACCGGCATCGAAATCGTTCCGGCCTACGCCGAGATGGCACGTGAGCACTGTGACCGTGTGGTCGATGTCGATATCGAACGGGTGTCCGTCGAGCAGTTGCGCACGGACTTCGAGGCCGACTGCTGGGTCTTCGGCGATGTGCTCGAACATCTTTACGATCCCTGGGCGCTGCTGAAAAAACTGCGCGAATCGATGGGTCGCGGCGGCTGTGTCGTAGCGTGTATTCCCAACGCGCAACACTGGAGCGTGCAGGCGCGCTTGAGCATAGGCGATTTCCGGTATCAGGATTCCGGCTTGTTCGACCGCACGCATATCCGATGGTTTTCGCGCGTCACGATGCTGGAAATGTTCCGCAACGCGGGCTTCGTTGTCGACGCCGGCAAAGCCCGCGTATTCCACGAACCGCAACGCGAAGCCTTTTTGCCCGTTATTCGCGCGATGGCAACGGCAACGGGCGCCGATGCGAATGTTGCGGTCGAGGACTCGAAAGCGCTCCAGTACGTGTTCAGAGCTAGCGTGGCGTGAGCTCAATCTCAGCGCTAGCTCACGTTTCAATCGCCTCAGCCCGCCTTGCGCGGGCTTTTTTTCTTCTGGGCAACGCCGGGGCCAGTCCGGCGTTCGTGCGAGGCAAGCGACGCGGCGCCGATCAACGCGCGCCGCGTCTGCGCTTCATGCCCTAGGCGGCAAGTTCGCCCACCACACGCTTGAAGTGCTTCTCGAGATTGCGCACGAACTTGGGCGTGTCGTAGAGCACGCCGCTTTCTTTGACCTGCTTAAGCTCGCCGCGCAGGCGGCGCAGTTCCGCCGGGTCGGTCGCGAGTGCGACCGCCTTTTCCTCGTAGTCTTCCCAATTGTGGGTAATCAGCTCCGGCAGCCCGGCCGCGGTCAGGAGCGCGCCGGCCATGCGCGAGGCGAACGACTGGCCCGAGCAGGTCAGAAGCGGCAGCCCGGCCCAGAGCGCGTCGTTGGCGGTCGTGCCCGCATTGAACGGGAACGTGTCGAGGAACAGGTCGGCGACCAGGTAGCGGGCGAGATAGTGCTCGGGCGTCACGCGCGGCGCGAACACGAGACGCTGCGGATCGATGCCGCGTTTTTCCGCTTCCTTGCGCAGATTCGCTTGCGCCCAGACGTTGTCGGCGAGCAGCCAGAGCACGCTGCCGGGCACGCGCCCGAGAATGCGCATCCAGACGTCGAAGACCTCCGGCGTGTATTTGAAATTATTGTTGAACGAGCAGAACACGACGGCGTCCTCAGGCAATCCGCTGTCCTTGCGTGACGGCGCGGCGGCAATCACGCGCTGGCGGTCGCTCACCTGATAGACGTCGGGCATATAGAGCGGCGTCTCGGTGTAGTACTTCGCGGACTTCTTCGGGATGACGAACTGATCGGCAACGACATAGTCGATGAACGGGAAGCCCGTCGTGGCCACGAGTCCGAGATAGGTCACCTGGATCGGAGCCGGGCGCGCGGCGAGAATTTGCGGGCGCGCACCGAGTGTCTGCCCGTGCAGGTCGACCAGAATGTCGATCTCGTGCTTGCGGATCAGCTCTGCTGCCTCCTGATCGGTGAGGCCGTCGATCCGCTCGAAATGATCCATGCCGCGAATCACGCGCTGGCGCAGCGCCGAACCGTCTTCTTTCGTCCAGCAAAAGCCATAGACCTCGAAGCGCTTGCGGTCGTGCAATTCGAACAGTTCGGCAGCCAGCATGGCGATCGGATGCAGGCACAAATCTGAAGACAGATAGCCAATACGGATCTTCTTGTGTCCGTAATTTTTCTTCTCCGCCAACGCGGGCACATCGCAATTGAGCTTGGCGGCGACGAACTGGCGAGCGGCGGCCAGTTGCTCATCGAGATCGTCGGATTGGGAAATCATGCCAAGTGCGGAGGTCGAGCGGCGCATCAGCGCGGGATCGACGCCGGGCAACGACGCATAGACCGGCCATTCGCAGGCCCGCGCGCGCAGGAAAACGAGGTGATGCAGCACGTCCGGCTGCGACGGATCGATTTCCAGGCTTTTGACGAGCCAGTTCATCGCCTCCGCGTAATTGCGTTTGTTCTCGTGAATGCGGCCGAGATTGTTGAACGCCTGCATGCGCAACGGCGCGTTCTCGGCATCGGTGGGCGACACGGTATTGGCAACCCACGTCCATTCGGCGATCGCGGAGTCGATCTGGTCGATCCGCTCGTAAATGATGGCGAGATTGACGTGCGCTTGCGCAAACGAAGGCGCGATTTCGACCACGCGCAGAAAGGCGCTCTTCGCCTCCTCGGTCAACCCGAGGGCGTTGTAGCTCGCGCCGAGATTGAACAGGACAAAATGATTGAACGGCGTGTTGTTGCGTGCGAGCCAGGTCTGGTAAAGCACAGCGGCCAGTTCATGCTGGCCGGCCGCGCCCAGCGAGGAACAGTAATCCACGACCTCGTTCAGGCTGAGGCCTGCGCGCCAGGCCGACACGAGCTTGCCTGTGTATCCGGCTTCGACCGGATTCGTCTGGGAAATCATAAGTAGATGGGATTGAGCAAACGTTGTCGGACAGTCGCCTCGAATGGCAGTAGCCCTCAATAAAAGAGGCCAAGCATACCGTGGGATGGTAGGCCTGGCCTCGTGGATAAAACGCTCTGTCGTGTCTCCGATACGTCCCCCACGCGGCCCTTTCGGACCGAGCGGGAAGACGTAACCGTGCGCTAGCTTCAGCGCTTAGTGAAGATGCAGCGCCTGGAGCTGATCGCTGCTGAGGCCCGCCACCTGTGCCGACGTCAGCGCGTTGACCTGGGTGCTGGTCAGCGAGCTCAGTTGGCTGGTGGTCAAGCCGCTGGCCAACTGGCTGCTGGTCAGGCCCGAGATCTGGCCCGTCGTCAGGCTCTGCAGCGCGCTGCTGCTGAGGCCCGCGAGACCCGCCGTCGACAGCGAGCTGATCTGGCTCGAGCTGAGTGCCTTCGCTTCCGCCGACGTCAGATTCTGGAGCTGCGACGATCCGAGGTTCGAGAGCTGCGTCGTGCTCAGACCCGCCACCTGACCCGTTGTCAACGAGGCGATTGCCAGCGTTGCCAGCTGCGCCGTGCTCAGCGCGTTCAGCGTTGCCGTGCTCAGCGACTGCACCTGCGTGCTGCTCAGCGAAGCAATGCCGGCCGTGCCAAGACCCGCCGCGAGTTGCGAACTGTTCAGCGCCTTGATGTCAGCCGAGTTCAGCTCGCGCACCTGCGTCGAGCTCAGCGCCGCGAGTTGGCCCGTGCTCAAACCCGAAACCTGTGCGCTCGTCAGCAGGTTCACCGACAGCGTCGCCAGCTGCGACGTCGTCAGCGCGTTCAGCGCCGTCGAGGTCAGCGACTGCACTTGCGAAGACGTCAGCTGGCCAATGCCTGCCGAGCCCAGCGCCTGCACTTCAGCCGTGTTCAGCGCGTTCAGGTCGGCCGTGCCGAGCTGTGCAACCTGGCTGGAGGTCAGTACCGCAATACCTGCCGAACCCAGACCGTTCACC
>NZ_CAJMZA010000016.1:0-171894 GCF_905220195.1 Paraburkholderia sp. J8-2 | reverse complement strand
CTGCATACCGCCGCGAAAACAAGGAAAGGCCAAAGCACCCAGCCCCACACCCCCTCCTCGCCCCCACCTTCGATTAAAGAAACGCCCCCACAGCGCCGTTAAGCATGCCAGCCCGTGCTCGTCCGACCGGCGCCCCAACCGTTGTCAGAGAATCGAAGAAAAAGATGCAAAACAGAATAGCCCGCCTGCTCGTCGGCACTTCCGTCACATCCGCTGCACTATTGTCCGGTTGCACACAATTCGTACCGGTCAAGGATATGGCCAACGACAAGCCCGGCTATCTCGCGGCGCACTTTGGCGTGGACTCGTTGCCCACGAACGTTCGCGATAAAATGCCCGCGGCGGGTACGCACACGTTGCCCTTCAAGGTCTTGACGGTGCTTGGCAAGGTATCGGGCCACTTCGGCGCAGCGGGAATCGAGCGCGACTTCAAAACCGTGCTGATCAACGCGCAAGATACGGGCATGATCCAGCAGGTGTATGAAAGCTCGGCGAATGGTATTCCCGCAGCCGCAACGTTCAGCCTCTCTTACCTCAACATTTTCAGCCTGAAAGAAGAAACGGCGAACTACGCGCAGACGGCAGCGTTCATTCCTTTCGTCGCGCACGACGCCGACAACGGCGAGTTTGCTTTCAACGCGCCGCAAGAGGATAAAACCTATACGACAACGTTCAAGTACGGCACGACGGTCCAGATCGTCAACTTCCGCGCGCTCACGTGGACCTGTCATTCGAGCCGCTACTATCCGGCTTCGCAGTTCAACACTGCGCTGACCGGCAAAGCGATCGACCTGGACTGCGAACAGACGAAAGATGGCATCGTCCAGAACAAGACGCGTCGAACGTATCTGACTGAATATGGCATCGGTCTGACCCGCTCGGTCGCAACAACCGCCGGAAAACTGGACTGGTCGTATAGCGGCTTCGAGAAGGACGGCCAACAGACGGTCATGCCGCACGGTCAGCCGGCCGTCGAAAAGCCGATTTGAAGCACACACCGTGACGGGGTGCGCGTCGGCGCCGCCCTTCTGTCACACAGCGCCTTTGCCCGAAACGAGCAAGTCGGCAATCGCACCCGAGAGCGGCAATCCCGGGTGCTTTTCCAGCCAGAAGAACTCGCCGACCGGGTTGACTTCCAGAAAACAGTGGCGCCCGTCTGGAGTGAGGATGAAATCCGCGGCGCCGTAGTTGAGGCCCAGCGCATGCATCAGTTTCAGCAGCGCATTCTCGACTTCGGGCGGCAAGCGGTACGACTCCCACGCTTCAATTAGTCCAATGCCGTCGCGACGCCAGTCGACGCTCGTTTTCTCAGACCGTTGGGAATCGATCGAGGCCGTGAACACCCGGTTTCCCACAATCGTGGCCCTGAGTTCCAGCGCCTTGGGCACTTGCTCCTGAAAGATGGCCGGGCAATAACGAAGATCATCGAGATGCTCGAGGTCTTTGTCATGAATCGTGCTGGTGAAGACTACTTTCTGTTCGCCCTGTTCGTAAATGGCAAACGAAGACAGCGTCTTCATGATCATCCCCTGCTTGCATTCGCGTGCGAACCCACGCACGGCTTCTGGCACATTGGTGATCAAGGTGCGCGGAACGGTGAGCCCCACTTCTCTCGCAATCTTGAGCTGAAGCTGCTTGTTTTCCGCGCGGCGCAAACGGTGCACGGGATCGAGATGAAACGCATCGAGACTGGCGATCATGCCGTGCAGCGTGGCGCGCGATTGTTCGATCGCCGCCCGCCTGAGCTGCAAGTCCATCGCTTCAGGGATGCACCGCCCGATAGCGATCCGCCGGTACCACACGGCAGACACCGTATCCAGGTCCAACTCATCGTCCTCACACGCAATCATGTGCCGCTCTTTTTCGCCGCTATATTCGCTGCAATGCCGAATCTCGGTCGGGAAGCGGTCGGTATTGAACCGGTAAGGCACGCCGCCCTGTGCCGCAACAGCATTCATGACAAGCGCAATACTCTCATTGTCGTTGCTGTGGGTGACGATCAGTACCACGGGCCGTGGGTGGCGCTCGGACATGATTGCGCTCCTTGACTGAAGGCATGCGGCGGGATGGCGCCTCGCCGCACGCTCGACTTCGGACCTGGCGTTGCCGCCCGGCAATGAACAGGAATGCTAAATAGGTGCACTTTCGCCGTCCGAGGGATACGCCATCGTCGTCACGGGCGATGACGGCGTGCCGGGCATCGGTCCCATCGGCCCCATCGGCCCCATAGGCCACCCCATGTGCCGCAGCATGCCCAATAGATCGGGCAATTCGCCAACCGGCACGCCTTCCTGGTCGGACGGCGCCGCCATCGTCACGACCGCACCGCCGCGTATGGCCTGCATCTCAGCCGATGTGAGATTTCTGGAGAACTGCCCTTCCAGGAAATGCGAGAAAAACGGTACGGGTTCCTGAGTTTCAATTTTGACGTTAGACATGATGCTTACCTCGCTGGAAGTGTGGGCCATTGGGAACCAATATGGCGGCATAGGCCGCCGCCACTTCCTGCAACCACCGTGCCAGCGAAGCCCGTGGCTCGCTGCGGCGCGTAGCGGCCCGAAGTGGCGGAGAATCGGTGGGGACGCAAAACCGGAACCGTTGGCGCGAAGCCAACGTGAGGGGGCGAAAAGATGGAAATGCGCCAACAGCCCGCTAAACTACCGGCGCAGAGGCGATGCAAACGCTGGCGAGGTCACGTCGCAATCAAATTGGCAAACTACTGGAGGAGCAAATAAATGACGCTTTCGAAGAGAGAATTCGGCCGTACCGGCTGGAAGGTGTCCGAAATCGGATTTGGGGCATGGGCAATCGGCGGCTCGTGGGGCAGCGTTGCCGAAGACGACGCGAGGGCCGCGCTGAACGCCGCGCTCGATAGCGGCGTCACGTTCATCGACACGGCCGACGTCTACGGCGACGGCCGCTCGGAGCGCATCATCCGCGACGTGCTGCGCGAGCGCGGCGGCGAGCGTCCCATCGTGGCCACCAAGCTCGGGCGCCGGCTCGATCCGCATGTGACCAGCGGCTATCTGAACAAACGCGAACTCGAAGGCTTCATCGACCGGAGCCTCTCGAACCTGGGCGTCGACACGCTCGACCTCGTGCAACTGCACTGCCCGCCGACCGAAGTCTATTACCGCCCCGAGGTGTTCGCCGCAATGGACGACTTTGTCGCCGCCGGCAAAATCCGCTTCTACGGCGTTTCGGTCGAAAAGGTGGAAGAAGCGCTGAAGGCGATCGAGTATCCCAACGTGGTTTCGGTGCAGATCATTTACAACATGTTCCGCCAGCGTCCTGCCGACCTGTTTTTCCGGGAAGCGCACAAGAAGAGCGTTGCGGTCATCGCGCGCGTGCCGTTGGCGAGCGGCATGCTCACCGGCAAGCTGTCCGCGGACTCTGTTTTCGCGCCGGACGACCACCGTGCGTTCAATCGTCATGGCGAGGCATTCGATGTGGGCGAAACGTTCTCGGGCGTGCCGTATGACGTCGCCTTGAAAGCGGTCGACGAACTGCGCGGCCTGGTTCCGGTGAACGCCTCCATGGCCCAGCTCGCGCTGCGCTGGATACTCATGGAAGATGCCGTCTCGGTCATCATTCCGGGCAGCAAGAACGCGGCCCAGGCGGCGTCGAATGCCGCGGCGGCGAACCTCGCACCGCTGTCCGATGCCGCCATGCAACGCGCGCGGGACGTTTATGAACGCCTTATCGCGCCGCACGTCCACCAGCGCTGGTAAAGACGCTTGCGGTCGATGCCACCGCAGTTTCGGCGCACGCTGACTCCAGTTTGCGCCGCTTTGCCCCGATTGTTCGGCTGATCCCGCCAGTCAATTCGCGCCCGGCCGCTTTATCGCGGCGGCGCGTATCTTTACATTTGTGCTTGTCGCCGGCCGATTGCTTCGTGCAAGCCAGACGCCGGTTCCTCTAGATGGTGCAACTTACGGTGCGGAGAACATGATGAGCAAACTTGCAGGCAAGGTCGCGGTTGTCACGGGTGCGTCGAAAGGCATCGGCGCCGCTATTGCCAAGGCCCTCGCGGCAGAAGGCGCTTCGGTGGTCGTGAACTACGCGAGCAGCAAGGCGGGCGCGGATACGGTCGTCGCCGCGATTACGGCGGCCGGAGGCCGGGCGGTTGCCGTTGGCGGCGACGTCTCGAAGGCGGCGGACGCGCAAGGCATCATCGGCGCGGCCGTCGAAACCTATGGCCGGCTCGACATCCTCGTCAACAACTCGGGCGTCTACGAGTTCGCGCCGATCGAAGAGTTCACGGAGGCGCAATACCGCAGGCAGTTCGACACGAACGTGCTCGGCGTGCTGCTCACCACGCAGGCGGCCGTGAAGCATCTGGGCGAAGGCGCGAGCATCATCAACGTGAGTTCGGTCGTCACGACGCTCACGCCGCCGACCACGGCTGTCTATAGCGGCACGAAGGGCGCCGTCGATGCAATCACCGGCGTGCTCGCACGCGAACTGGGACCGCGCAAGATCCGCGTGAATGCGATCAATCCCGGCGTGATCGAGACCGAAGGCGCCCACACGGCAGGCGTCATCGGCTCGGAGTTCGAAAGCCTTGCGGTCAGCCAGACGCCGCTCGGACGCGTGGGGCAGCCCGACGATATCGCCACGGCCGTGGTGTTCCTCGCATCGGACGATGCCAAGTGGTTGACGGGCGAACATATCGTCGCCAGCGGGGGCATGCGCTAAGGCATTTTGGTGGGACTGGCAGGCGGTAAAAATCGCGTGCGTGGTAATCTCCCGAAAATCGGTCGTACCGCCCTCGCTGCGGCACGACCGGCAACACTTCAAAAAAGGGAGTTTGGCCAAGCCGTTTCATGCGAGTTTCCGACCTTATCGACAGTCGCACGATCTTGCGCAGCCGGCGGCGTTGGCTGTATTTCGCCGTGTTCTGGCTGGGCGCTATCGCTACGGGGCTCGTTGCGGTCATGTACGCACGGCTCATCGACTTCGGCTACTCGCTCTTCTTGCAGATGACCGCGCATTACCGGTGGCTGCCGCTTCTCGTCACGCCGGCAATCTCCGCGTTCTGTGTCTGGGCCACGCGCCGCTGGTTTGCGGGTTCGGAGGGCAGCGGCATCCCGCAGGTCATTGCTACGTTGCACGACGTGCGCAAATTCGGCCCGCGCCTGCTCACGCTGCGCATCCTGGTCGGCAAGATCGTCCTGTCGTTCCTCGCCATTCTCGGCGGCTTCACGATTGGGCGCGAAGGCCCGACTATCCACGTGGGCGCCGCGCTCATGTACAACCTGCGACGTTTTTATCCGGCGCGTCTGCGCAGCATGTACGGCGTCGGCCTCGAATACAAGCTCGCGCTAGCGGGCGCGGCTGCGGGCCTTTCCGCCGCGTTCAATGCGCCGCTCGCGGGCGTGGTCTTCGCGATCGAGGAACTCACGCGCAGCTTCGAGGCGCGAACGAGCGGCGTGATCATCACGGCAATCATCTTCGCGGGCGTCGTCTCGCTCGCGCTGCAAGGCAATTATGTGTATTTCGGCACGATCGCCATCGCCGGCCATTTGCCCGATCTGCTCGCCGTCGCCGTCATTCTCGTTGGCGTAATTACGGGCGTCGCGGGCGGCGTGTTCTGCTGGCTGCTGCTCAACACCGAACGATGGATGCCCACCCGCTTGCTCGCCCTCCGAAAGGAACAGCCCGTCGCGTTCGGCGCGGTATGCGGTTTGTTCATCGCGGTGCTCGGCGTGGCGAGCGGCGGCAATCTGTTCGGCAGCGGCTACGCGGAAGCGCGCAGCATGCTCGAAGGCCACTCGCAGATCGGCGTGGCTTATCCCGTGCTGAAAATGGCCTCGATGGTGGGCTCGTATTTGCCTGGCACGCCGGGCGGGCTCTTTGCGCCGTCGCTCGCGATCGGCGCGGGCATCGGCAACGTGCTGCACATGCTGTTCGGGCAGATGCAGTTGCCAATGCTGATCGCACTCGGCATGGTCGGCTATCTTGCCGCCGTCACGCAGAGCCCGATCACGGCATTCGTCATCGTCATCGAAATGATCGACGGCCACGCGCTCGTGATCTCGTTGATGGCAACGGCGCTCGTTTCGAGCCAGGTTTCCAGGCTATTCGCGCCGCCGCTATACGAAGCCCTCGCACAACGCTTCCTGAAGCAGTGATGTGCGCCAACTCGCGCTGAGCGGCGCACGCCGTTACCAGCGCAGCAGCCGCGGCCCGAGCCATGCGCCAATGCAGGCGGGCAGCAACATGCCGATCACATACCAGACGCTCCAGAACGCCGGGCTCATCTCCGGACAATGGAGACAATACGCAATGGTTGCGAGCGCGCTCGCAAAGAGCCCGGCCGCGGCGCCCGCCACGCGCAGGCGGGTGGGCGCGAGACCGCGCACGGCCCAGAACACGGCCACGAACGTGGGCACCGAAAGCAGCACGATATTGAACGGGCACGTGCGCCATGTGTGGCCGAGCACGAGCGGCACGCGCTGCGCGGGCGCCGCGTCGCCAAGCGCGAGCCACGCACCCGCCAGCACGGCGACGAATGGCAGCGCCACCAGCGCCCACGCATAGCCGCCGCGCTGACCGGGCCGCCCGAGGCGGCTCACCACGAGCGCGGCAGCGGCCGCGACACACAACGGGAACGCGAGCTTCGCCCAGAAGATCGGCGTGTGCATGACACTCATGAGATCGCGCCGCACGCCGAACACCACGCTCATCAGCACGACCGAGCCTGCAAAACCGAGCAGCAGCGCCTTTGCGAAGCGGCGCAGCGCGGCCTTGCGGTCCACGCGCGTGTCGCCTGCGGCAAGCAGATTGATCAGATCGTCGGTTTTCATCGCGCTCCCCTGATGCGCGCGGCAAGCGCCTTCAGACCGCGATGAATCCCCACCTTGACCGCCGATTCGGAAAGCCCTGTGAGTTTCGCCGTTTCCACGACCGACAGCCCTTCGAGCTTCACGTGGACAATCGGCAGGCGCTGTTTGTCGGGCAACTGGTCGAGCAGTTTGCCGATATCGCGGCGCGCCTGCGCGGGTTCGTCGTCGGGCGCGGCGAAGAGATCGGTGTGATCTTCGAGCGGATCGTTGAGCATGTCGCGGCGTGCGCGCGAGCGGAAAAAGTCCATGAGCTTGTAGCGGGCGATCGCGTGCACCCAGGCCGTGAGCGGTTCGTCAGGGCGCCATGTGTGGCGTGCGTTGTGGACCGCAAGCAGGATCTCCTGCACGAGGTCCTCGACGTCGTCGCGCAACTGCGGAATGCGCCTGCGCAGGTAACCACGCAAATGGCGCGTGAGTTCCTCGAGGAAGTCGCGATACGCTTGCGCGTCGCCTTCCAGGCCGCGGACAAAAAGCGCTTTGAGACGGGTTTCCGCTGAGTGCAAAGGTCGTCCTGGATTGTCGCGACGAAAAGTTGGCGGGCTTGCGGGCATGGCGCTAGCCCGGTCTTGCGACGGCGAACTTTCAAAATGATTACGAACGCTGCCGCACTCGCGCCCGCTCGCGTGAGCGTAGCCGAACGCTTCGCGCGCCGCAACGCCATGCGGGCCGAGGGCGTGCGCGCCGGGCGCCGCCCCCTCCGTCATCGTCCCCCATGTGCTGGTCAAGCCCACCTTGGCTTCTCCCCGTGGCGCGAGCGCGTGCGCCCGTTGCGGGTAATTCGTTCGCCGCGCCGGCCCGGTTACAGCTACAGCGATATATTTCCGGCCGCACCCGGTCGAGCGATTTTTTTCTCGGCGCGCTGTAACCGGCGCGCGCGCCGCGGCGAATTCACTGTCAACTCTGTGCTCACAAGGAATTGCCATGCACACGTCGATCGGTGAAACGCCCGCACTCGAAGCACGCATTCGCCGGCCACGCGCGATCCAGCCGCTCTGGCTACGCGTCTCGCATTGGCTCAACGCGCTCGCGGCACTCGTCATGATGTTCTCCGGCTGGCGCATCTACGATGCGTCGCCCGTGTTTGCGGGATTCGTCATTCCCACGTCGATCACGCTAGGCGGCTGGCTCGGCGGCGCGCTGCAATGGCATTTCGCGGCGATGTGGCTGCTGTTTTTCAACGGGCTCTTCTATCTCGGCATGAATCTCGCCACCGGCCGCTGGCGCACGAAGTTCTTCCCGCTGAGCGCGCGCGCCGTATTCCACGATCTGCGCGCCGCGCTCTCGGGCCGGCTTTCTCACGCTGACCTGAGCCAGTACAACGCCGTGCAGAAACTCGCCTACCTCGTCGCGATCGCCGATCTCGTCGTGCTCGTGCTTTCGGGCCTTGCGATCTGGAAGTCGGTGCAGTTTCCGCTGCTGCGCGAATTGATGGGAGGTTACGACCGTGCGCGCGTGGTGCACTTTTGCGCGATGGCGTTGCTCGCGGCGTTCGTGCTCGTTCACGTGGCGATGGTCGCACTCGTGCCGCGCTCGTTGCTCACCATGCTGCGCGGACGCTGAACGCGCGGCCTGCAGAAACGAGAGATATCAACCCTATCAGTTGATCAGGATTCCAGATGAAAACGCCAGACCGCAAGATTATCGAACTCGACCGCGCAGCGATTCTCGCCGACGCACGGCGCGAACTCGACATGCCGTCACGGCGCCTGTTCGGCAAGCGCATGCTCACGCTCGGCGGTCTTTCGCTGCTGACTGGCTGCACGATCACCGACGACGCCTCGGTCAACACATTCCTCACCGCCGTTTCGCGGCTCAACGACCGCGTGCAGGGGTGGCTGTTCGACCCTACCCGGCTCGCGCCCACGTACACCGAAGCCCAGATCACGCGGCCGTTCCCGTTCAATGCGTTCTATAGCGAAAGCGAGGCGCCCATTGTCGATGGCGGCGACTACCGGCTCAAGATCAGCGGGCTCGTCAAGGGCCAGCGCGTCTGGACGCTGCCCGAGTTGTATGCGCTGCCGCACGCCGAACAGATCACGCGGCATATCTGCGTTGAAGGCTGGAGCGCAATAGGCCGTTGGGGCGGCACGCCGTTCGCCGATTTCCTGCGGCGCGTCGACGCCGATCTCACCGCGAAATACGTGGGCTTTCGTTGCGCCGACAGCTACTACGAAAGCATCGACATGCCGACGGCGCTGCATCCGCAAACCTTGCTCACGTTCGACTACGACGGCGAGCGGCTGCCCGCGAAATACGGCTACCCGATGAAGCTGCGCATGCCAACGAAGCTTGGCTACAAGAACCCCAAGCACATCGTTGAAATTTTCGTCACGAACACCTATCCAGGCGGCTACTGGGTCGACCAGGGCTACAACTGGTTCGGCGGTTCGTGACATCTTCCTGCCGCCGCTCGCGCGACGGTTCCGCTTCACTTCCGCCCAAAAATGGGCAACGGCTTTTTCCACCCAGCAAGGAGCAACGCAAATGAACACGATCCGTTTCGCAGCCATCGCCATCTCGGCCGCCCTGTTGAGCATGAGTGCAGGCGCATTCGCACAGGCAAGCGGCGCGATGTCGAACGACGCCATGTCGCAAGACTCGATGCACAAGGACACCATGGGCAAAGGCGCCATGTCAAAGGACACAATGGGCAAGGGCGATGCGATGAGCAAAGATAAAATGAGCAAGCCCATGAAAAACGACGCCATGGGCATGGATCATCCGGCGTCGGGCGCCATGGCGCATTGAACCCTCGCATTGCACCCTGGCAGTGCGCTCCCGGCGTGGCCCGCGCCAGGAGCGCAACGCGCGCGTGGCCATTGTGCGCTCGCGATATATGATCTCAGTGGGGGCCACCGAGGTGGGGCCGCCCAGGTGGGGCCGCCCACCCCGCGCCGGGAGCACGTCATGGGAAGCGAATGGCAACACCGCTTGAAACTGTTTATCCAGCGCTTCTGGCAGCCAACCAGCGCCTGCATGACCTGCATGCCGGGGAGCTGGGGCAACATCATGAGCCTTGCCCATTGGACCATCGCATTCAAGACGGGCCTCTTCACCGGCGCGCTGGCCGTGCTGCTCACCTTCACGCCGGCGACGAAGTGGTACGCGAATCGCTATGGCAACGCGCTGCTGGTTGGCTGCCTGACCGTGCTAGGCGACGCCTACGCTCACACGAGTCACTATCGGGTTCATGTACTCGAACACATCGCGACGGGGATCGTGTCCGGCCTGTTTGCGCTCGCGGCCTCCTGGCTCTTCGACAACCGGGCGCACCGCATACGAACGCTGTGGGCACGCTTGACCGGGTAATTCACCGGGCAAAGCAGGCGCATGCGCTTGCGGCCAGCACCGCATCCCTAGGCCTTAGGTCCGATTGACTGGGCATCCACACGTGGCACCCTTCGACAAAGCCATTCTTCGGCTCATAACAGGGGAACCCGATGCGCGCCTGCCGATATGTGGTCCTTTGCGCTTTGCCATTCCTGATCGTTGGCTGCAACACGCCGCCGATCCCGCCGGGTAAGGCGGTTGATATCCCGACCGCACTCGAGCAGGTTCTCACGGGCCTGTGTAATTTCAAGAAAGAACAAGCCGACCGGAAGCAGGATATGGGCGTCACCATCGACACGGTCACCGTGGAACTCGACCTGACCGTTGACGGAGCAAGGAATCCTCCCGTGGCGGTCGCGCCGGATGTCCAGTTCATTCCCACGGTGAGCTACGGGGGAATCGTCACGGCGACCCGGGGCAGCCGGCTTACGCTTACCCTGAAAAACACCGGTAGCCACGGCGGCTGCGACATGACACCGGCGAAGTAGCGACGATTCTCGCGCGCCGCTACCGGGCGCCCGAGCGGCGCCGAAAAGCCGCCTCCAGAGGTCTATAGGACTATCGGCCCATATCCAGCCCATGCGGTTGTGACATGATGGGAACGAGCGGAGCACCCGGCCCTGGCGCCATGCGTATTGTTCATACGTTGCTGATCATCCTGGCTTTCGGGATGAGTTTTGCCGGCCGCGGGGCAGATTGTCTCGCGGCCCAGGAAACGCCTGCGCAAGCCGTTGCATCACAAGCCGCGACAGCGGCGCCAGCCAGCGCGCCATCGCCGCCTACGGCAGCTGCTGCCGCCGCGACCCGCCACCTCAACCTCGCGAACCAGCCCAGGTTCGGCGATTTCGACGCGATGCTCGACCGCCGGCTGATCCGCGTACTGGTGCCGTACAGCAGGACACTCTATTTCAACGAACTCGGTCATGAGCGCGGGCTGACCGCCGGACTCATGCGCGACTTCGAGGGCTATCTGAACAAGAAGTATCAGAGCAGCCTCGGCAAACGCCCATTGACGCTCGTGATCATCCCCACGACGCGCGAGCAGCTTATTCCGGGTCTCCTCGCCGGCAAGGGCGACATCGCCGCAGGCAATCTGACCGCCACGCAATCGCGGCTGAAGCAGGTCGACTTCGTCGCGCCGCGAGACCGCACGCCGGTTCGCGAGCTGGTCGTCACCGGTCCCAAGTCGCCCGCGCTCGCCAAACTCGACGACTTGAGCGGCAAGACCGTGCATGTGCGCCCGAGCAGCAGCTACTTCGAAAGTCTCACCGCCCTGAACGCGCGCTTCAAAAAAGAAGGCAAGCCGCCGATGAAGCTGGTGAAGCTGCCCGACGCGCTCGAGGACGAGGACGCCATGGAAATGCTCAACGTCGGGCTGGTCCAGATTCTCGTGGTCGACGACTGGAAGGCGAAATTCTGGGCGCAGGTGCTGCCAGGCATCGTGGTGCACGAGGACATGGCCGTGCGCGATGCCAGCTATATCGGCTGGGCGATTCGCAAGCAGAGCCCCAAGCTCCAGCAGGCCATCAACGACTTCTACGTGAGCTACGTGAAAAAGCAGAGCGTGGCGGAAGTGCGGCTGAAGCAGGAGCTACAGCGCGTCAAGCAGATCACCAGCAATACCGAGGAAGCGGAACTGAAGCGTTTCACGCAAACGGTCGGCCTCTTCCAAAAGTACGGTTCGCAATATCACTTCGATCCATTGATGCTTGCCGCGCAGGGCTTCCAGGAATCACAGCTCGACCAGAGCGCCCGCAGTCACGTTGGCGCGATCGGCATCATGCAGCTCATGCCGGCAACCGGCAAGGAACTGGCCGTCGGCGACATCCGTGTGACGGAATCGAACATCCATGCCGGTGCGAAATACCTGGACCTCCTGATGTCCCGCTATTTCCCCGACGCGCATTTTTCCGACTCGGACCGCGCCCTCTTCGCCTTCGCGAGCTACAACGCGGGTCCGGCGAGGATCGCGAAGATGCGCAAGGAAGCGGCCGCTCGAGGACTCTCTCCCGACAAGTGGTTCAACAACGTCGAGATCGTGGTTGGCGAGAAGATCGGGATCGAGACGACCACTTACGTGCGCAACATCTACAAGTACTACGCCGCCTACCGGCTCGTTCAAGAAGCGCAGGCACAGCGCGAGCGCGCCATCGGGCAGGTGCGCAAGCAGGGTTGAGGCATGGCTATGCCTCAAGCGTCCAGTTGCGCGAGATGAATCCCGCAACCTGATCCAACGCGTAGCGCGCGCTCGCCAGCTCATGGGTGGAGCGCTGGAACACGTGGTGCAGGCCTTCGTAGACTTCCAGCTGCACCGTGTTGCCCTGCTCCGCCGCAGCCGCTGCATAACGCCGTGCGTCGTCGAGCAGGAGTTCGTCCGTGCCCACCTGGAGCGCGATGGGCGGCAGGCGCCCGGCGATGGCATGCAGCGGCGACGCGCGCCCATCCGCGGGATCGGCGGCGCCGAGATACGCCGCGGCGGCATTGGCGAGCACGGGGCGCGTCAAGACCGGGTCGTGGGTCGTTTCGCTGTGGAACGACGGCCCCGTGAACGCAAGATCGACCCACGGCGAGAAAGCGGCCACGCTCGCGATGCTCACTGCCGGCCGCTCCGCTACGCCCAGAACCGCAAGCGCCAGGCCACCGCCTGCAGAATCGCCGATCAGGGCGACCTCGCGTATGCCGCCTTTCGCCAGCCATCGCAGCGCGGCCAGGACGGCGTCGTGCGCCGCGGGAAACGGATGCTCTGGCGCGAGCGGATAGTCGAGAACGAAAGTATCCACGCCGGCGCGCGCTGCGATCTGACTCGCAAAGCCGCGATAGCCCGTTGCCGACCCGAGCACGAAAGCACCGCCGTGCAGGAACAGGATCGCGCGGTGGGCAGGCGCGCTGCGTGGCCGAATCCACCACCCCTTGACATCCGCATTCTCGATGCTTTCCAGGCTCGCGCCCTCCGCCACCGGCGTGTGCGCGGTCATGGCGTCGTACGCCTCGCGCATCGTTCCGTTGAATTCTTCAAAGTGGCGTTGCATGCGCGCGATCGCGGCCCTCGCGGCGTCGCGGTCGTCGTCGCTCAAGCGGTGCCGCATTTCGATCAGGTTTGCGCGTTCTCCAATGCTCATCATGGCTCCTTCGTTGCGTGAATGCGTTCTCGATGGGCATGACGATATCGATTCCGATCGAGACATAGAAGAAGGTCAATTGGAATAGAATCCATTCCAATCAGGAAGTTTTGGGGAGGAAGAGATGGACCGGCTCGACGCGCTCAAACTGTTCATCCGCATCGTCGAAAGCGGGAGTTTCGCGGCGGCGGCGCGCGACATCGGCGTGGGCCAGCCGGCAGTCAGCAAGCAGATCGCCTCGCTAGAGCGCCATCTCGGCGCGCAACTGGTCAGGCGCACGTCGCGCAGCATGACGCTGACCGAAACCGGGCAGTCGGTCTATGAAGCGGGCTTGCGCATCATTGGCGACTTCAGCGAGCTGGAGTCTTCGGTCGGGCACGGCCAGATGTCGCCGAGCGGGCTGATTCGCGTGACCGTGCCGCCCGTTTTTGGCCGGCTGTATGTCGTGCCGCGCCTGCCGGTGTTTTTCTCCCGATATCCGCAGATGCAGGTGGACCTTTCCGCAACGGAGCGAAACGTTAATCTCGTCGAGGAAGGCTTCGACCTTTCGATCAAAAGCGGACCGCTCGCCGACTCCTCAATGATTTCGAGGCATCTGGCGTCGAGTCCGGTGGTTGTCGTCGCGACGCCCGAATACCTCGACAAGCATGGGCGGCCCGAGTGGCCGCAAGATATCGAGCGGCATACGTGTGTCGTTTTCGCGCCCATGCGCGAGCCGCGAGCATGGCGCTTCGGGAACGTCGAAGGGCCGGGCCTGTATGTTCCGTCCGGCAATTTCCGCACTGGCGACGCGGAACAGATCCGCGCTGCTGTGCTGGCCCATATGGGGTTGGTGCAGGCGCCGGCGTGGCTCTTCGCAGCGGAGATGGCGAGCGGCGCCGTCGTCAGTGTGCTGGAGGATTTCGCGCCGCCGCCGCTGCCCGTGCACGGCCTGCATCCCTCAGGCAGGCGGCTGCCGACCAAGACCCGCGTGTTTCTCGACTTCGTTGCCGAAACACTCGCGGCTGATCCGCGCCCGGCTTTTGTGCCGGTCTGATGGTTTGCCGCGCATGCGCGGAACGGCACTTGCTGGAACGAGTGAGTCACTCATTCAGGAGAGCCAAAATGCCCGAGAAGAAAACGATAGAGCGCGCGCGCAGACAAGCGCGCGGGAAAATCCGCAAGCACCCAGGCCGGCGAGTTTGTGAAAGAGGAATTTGAGCGCGTGCGCGCGGGCAAGCATGGCGTGCGCTCCGCGAAGCAGGCCGTGGCGATCGGCCTTTCCAAGGCGCGCCGCGCCGGGGTCGACCTGAAGCCGCCGCCGAAGGGCAAGGCCAGCGAAGCAACGCGCAAGAAGGCCGCGCAGGATCTCGCGGCAGGCCGCGGCGAGAAAAAGACTGGCGCTAGCACGGAATCGAAGGCCAAACGTTCGCGCACGGCGACGGAAGTGCTCAAGCGCGAGAGCCAGGCTGGGGCATCGCCGCTGGCTATGTCGAAGCAGGCGAAGACCGCGGCGGCGCGCCGCCCTGCCGCAAGCCGATCGGCGGCTGCGAAGAAGGCTGCACAGACCAAGGGCGCAGCGGGCCGTTCCGCCGCGGCAAAAAAGGCGGCGAAGACACGCGCCGCACGAGCGCAGCAAACACGCCACTAGCGCGACGCCAACGCGGTTCAGGCGGCGAGGCGAACCTTGCCGCCGGGCGCCGCTCGCCCGCGGGGTTATGAGACTATGTGGCTCATCGTCCCCCACACGCAGGCTGCAAACCGCCGATGTCCTCTTCCACGCCTCTGCTCGAAAACATCCTGCGCGACATCCCCCGTCGTTATCGCTTGCCGCAAGAAACCGCGGCTTCACAGCAGCAGTCTGGAAGCGCCAATCCGGCCACGGCGGTCGCACTCGTCATTGAAAAAGCACGTGAGGCCCTGGTGCATGGCAGCGCACCGGGCGCGACGCTGCAGCAACGCTTTATCGACGCACTCGCGGCCATGATCACCGAAGCCATGCACGCCGACTCCGGCGACCGCGCATTCCAGGCGCTGGTTCTGCGGCACCGCGCCCCCCAGGTGCGCGAGTTTGCGTCGCTTTCGGCACAGGCCGACCAGGACCGCAGGCAGATCCATACCGCCGTCAACGCGATCGCGCATCCGGCCAAGCAGCAGCGTGCCCCGCAACCCTGGCAGCGCGAAGCACTCGCGCAGTTGCATGCGTCCGCGTCTTCCGCGCACCATCAGGCGAATTACGCCGGGCTTCACGATACGGTGCGAGCCCTCCTCGCCGTGCCGGAGCTTGCGGCGAAGGACGCGGATTTCGAGCACGCACTGGCTGATCTGCTGGACAGCGCGGCACTCGCGCGCCTGTGCCGGCTCGAAGCCCTGACGCCCGACCCACTCGTCCAGCAGTACGTATCATTGCTCGATGCGTACGGTCCACGGCCGGGTACGCCGGCAGCCGTCGCGCAAGGCCGTGCATCGCAGCAGCGCGGCGCTGCTGTCGAAGCGCTGGCCGTACAGGCGCTCGAAGCACTGGCTCAATGGCTCAACGCAGCGCAGGAGGACCCGCAGGCGTACCGTATCGTGAGTTCGATGCGCGTTCCGTCTTCGATACCGGGCAAGCACGAGCGCGCAAAAACCGAATGGGACGTGGTTCTCCTGGAGAGGCCCCATGCGCAGGCCCTCGATGCAGAACCGGTATGGCACGTGCGTCTGCTCGTCGAAGCGAAGGCATCTGTTGAGTCCGCGACGACTGACCTGCCGCGGCTCATGCGCGGTTTGCGACTACTCGCTCACGCCGAGGAGAACGTCGTGTATGCGTTCGAGACGCAGCAGGGCCCTGTGCAGCTGGACGGCGTATCGCTACGCGCGCTTGGCACCGAAGAGTCCGGCTTGATGAAAGCCATTCTTTACTGCTGCGACGCACCTGCCGAAAACGCCCCGCGAATGCTCAATGCCGCGAGCCGCATGCAGCTTCTCTCCACGCAGGCGAGCGTTGAATTCGCCAGTGCCCTGTGGGACGGGCGAGATGCAGATCCGCAAATACTGGATGCTGTCTGGCATGAACTGACGCAATCCCCCCGCTGGCATGCCGTGCTTCACCAATACGCGACGCTGCGCCTCGTGCGCGAATTGATGGTGCACCCCGAAGACATGATGGCAACGATTCGCGACACGGCGGGGTGTCAGCAATACGCGACGAACGACCGGCCTTGTTGAGCGCGCGCCCATTGCGCTCGCATTCGATTCACACGGCGCGCGCAGGGTTGCAGCAGTAGCGGATATTTAGGCGTACCAGCAGAAATAGTCAATTGACGCATTGCCGAGATGAACAACTAAGCAAATCAGAATTCGTTGGTTTGCCAGAAATCGTTGCAGATCGACAATCACCCGGCATCGTCAATTCACTTACCTACCCTGCTCGTTGCCGAGCCTGCGAACATGAAGGCGTTCTCCTCGAATATCCGTCGGCGCTCCACCGGCACCCTCCTGCTTGCCGCGTGCGCTGCCGCCGTCCTGATTCTCCAGAGCGGCTGCAAGCCGCATGAAGATCAGCCGCAAAGCGCGGCCGCGCCGCAAAGCCAGGCGTCGGCGCAGCAGGAAATCACCTATTTCAAGTATCCCGACAATCCCGCGTTCGACCTCGTCTATCTCGCCGACAAGCTCGGCTATTTCGACCACACGAGCACGCGGCCCAAATATGTCGGCAAGATTTCCGCGCCGCAGATCATTCCGCTCGTAGGCACCGGCGATATCGATTTCGGCACGCGCATGGTGCCGCTCGTGATCTCCGCCATTGCCAGCGGTGCCGATATCAAGGTCATTTCCGCAGGCGGCGAGACGCTGCCCGACGCGCCGCACATGAAGTATTTCGTGCGCAAGGATTCGGGCATTCTCGGGCCGAAGGACTTTGAAGGGAAAACGGTGGCGTTCAACAGCTTCGGCGCGTGCGCGGAGTTCGTCACCAAGAAGTATCTGGCGCAGCACGGCGTGGATGTCTCGAAGGTCAACTGGCTCGTCGTGCCCGACAATCAGTCCGAGCAGGCGCTCGTCACAAAGAACGTGGACGTCGCGATCATTCATCCGCCCTTTTCCGGCTCGGCCGAAGCCGATCCGCAGCTGCACAAGCTGTGGAGCGACTGGGACGAAGACCACGGTCTTGGCGGCATGGCGCCCTATAGCGTAAACGGCGCGTTTGCGCGCGCCCACCCGCAGGCAGTGCGCGACTTCGTCACGGCCATCGCGAAGGCGGGCAACTGGGTCAACGCGCATCCCGACGAAGCGCGCAAGCTCACGGCCGAGCGGCTTGGCATCGACGTCCGGCTCGTTGAGCGCTATGCCTACGTGCAGAATCTCGTGGTCACCGAGCCGCCTATCCAGTACTACATCGACATTCTCGAACAGGCCGGCAAGATTCCGAAGGGCAAGGTCAACGTCAAGGATGTCTACACGAACGACTTCAATCCCTTCGTGAAGCACGAGGCGCAAGCCAGCGTGACGGCTTTGCCGAACGGAACACGCTCGTGAGCACGGCAACTGCACGACGCGAGAAGATCGTCGCGCGCGACCTCTCGCTCACGTATACCCACGCGCAAACGGACACGCACCATACGGTGCTCAAGCGTTTCGATCTCGCCGTGCGCGAAGGCGAATTCATTTCGCTGCTGGGCCCAAGCGGGTGCGGCAAGTCGACGTTCCTGAACGTGCTCGCGGGCCTCACGCCGCCCACCTCGGGCGACATTCGCGTGGACGGCGACCCCGTGAGCGCCGTGCGGCAAAAACTCGGCTTCGTGTTTCAGGGCTATGCGCTCTTTCCGTGGCGCACCGTGCGCAGGAACGTGGAGGCCGGGCTCGAAGTTCGCGGCATGAAGCGCGCCGCGCGACGCAGCGAGGCCGAGCGCTTTTTGCGCCTCGTGGGCCTGCTGGAATTTGCGGATCACTATCCGCACCAGCTTTCCGGCGGCATGCGCCAGCGCGTGGCCATTGCACGCGCGCTCGCTTACGGCCCCGAGATTCTGCTCATGGACGAACCGTTCGGCGCACTCGACGCGCAAACGCGCGAATTGCTTCAGCAGGAATTGCTGGCGATCTGGGAGCAAAGCGCGACAACGGTCGTGTTCGTCACGCACAGCATCGACGAAGCGATCTTTCTCTCCGATCGCATCGCCGTACTCGGCCGTGGCCCCGGCCGCGTGAAAGAGATCATCGAGGTCGATCTGCCGCGCCCGCGCGACGCCGCGCTGCGCCACTCGCCAGCATTCGTCGCGTTGCGGCAGCGCGCATGGGAAAGCCTCAGCACAGAGCTCGACGCAAAGCCGCAACCCCACGCACTACCGGAAGCTCACCATGTCTAACGCGATGTCCGATTCGATGCCTGACGCCGGCGCGGTCCGCGAATCGCCCGTGCTGGTGCCCGTGCCACGCGGCGCACGGCGCGGGCGCGTTCGCTCGTCCATCGTGCACCTTTCCGTGGGTGTCGAGCGCTCCATTGCGCTCGTTGCCTTCCTGCTGTTATGGGAGCTGCTGCCGCGGCTCGGCGTGGTCAATGCGGCTTACCTGAGCCCGCCTTCGCAGGTCGCGCTCGCCATCGCGCGATTGTTCGAAAACGGCGATGCGTGGACGCATATCGGCGCAAGCGCCGTGCGTTCCATTAGCGGTTTGCTGCTCGCCGTGGCCGGCGGCATTGTGTGCGGCTTCCTGCTGGGATGGTTCCGGCGCGTCGAGCGCGTTGTCGACCCCGTCTTTCAACTGCTGCGGCAAGTGTCGGCCTTCGCGCTCTTTCCCGTATTCATGCTGTTTCTCGGCATTGGCGAATCGTCGAAGATCGCCATTGTCGTGTGGGCCGCGTTCTGGCCGGTCCTGCTCAATACCATTGCGGGCGTGAAGCAGGTCGAGCGCGTGCTGATCGACTGCGCGCGCTCGATGGGCGCTTCACAACGCTTCATCGCGACGAAGGTGGTGCTGCCTGCCGCGCTGCCACAGATCCTCACGGGCGTACGCCTCGCGGGCGCGTACAGCATTACCGCGCTGGTGGCGGCGGAGATGATCGGCGCGCGTTCGGGGCTCGGCTTCTATACGCTCAATTCGCAGGAGACGTTTCAGATTCCCGACATGTACGCGGGCATCGTGCTGCTCGCCATATTTGGACTGCTGATCAATCAGAGTCTGTCGATACTGGAGCGGCAACTGCTGCGCTGGCGCGTCGGGCTCGCGCAGAATGGCTAGGCACGCACCGCTCGCCGCCACGCCAGTTCCGCGGCGCTTGCGCTGGCCAGCCACCACGTTGGCGGCTGCGCTCACCTTGCTCGCGCTGCTCGCGTGGGCGCTGAAGAACGATTTTCCACGCAGCCTGCTCGACAACGAGCGCCCGTTTGCCGCTGCGGCAGCGCGCGGCGTGCTGATCGTGGCGGTGCCGCCGCGACCCGCGCCTACACTTTACGTCGGCCGAGTCGACCGCACAGTGCGCGCGCCCGATCCGTTCGCGGCCGCGCTTGCTTCCGACCTCGCCCGCCGCGTGGGCCTGCCCGTGCAATTCGTGCTGACCGAACCGGCCGCCGCGCGCGCCGCCGTGCAGTCGGGCAACGCCGATGCCGCCATCGTAGGCTTAAGCTTCTCGCCCGACGCGCAGGTGGCATTCGCACCGTCTTCGTACACGAGCGGACTTGGCATGGCACTCGTTCTGAAACACGGCAATGTGCGGGCATGGCGCGACCTGCGCGGCCGCGCGATTTGCGCGCCGCAAGGCAATCCGTATGCCGCGCGCGTGGCGCGTGAGTACCACGCAACTGTGCACGGTTTCGACCGGCCACTCGATGCCCTGCTGGCATTCCAGGCAGGCGACTGCGCCGCACTGGTCGACGACGAGTTCGTCATCGAAGCGCTGCTCAAACAGGCAGACTGGTCCTACTACCGCCCGCTGCCCGGAACGATTGCCGCGCAGGCGGCGTTCATCGCGACGCGCGCGGGCGATGCGGCAAGCGCTGTCTTTATCGGCGACACAGTAGCGCAATGGCGCCGTAGCCGCTGGCTCGCGACCGTGCGCAAGGATCAGGCAATCAGCCTCGCATTCGACATGTTCAATGCCGAAAACGACTTGTATTGCCACTAGCCGTCGCCATCCGTCACTAGCCGTGCCAAATTGCGCGTGTAGTTGAACGGGACCCGCTTCAGAATCCGCGCCTCAGGTTACGGTCGCGCATCGGGTCCGGCGTCTTTTGCGTGAGCCGCAAGATGCCCTGATTGTCGAAGTAGAAGTGAAACATCATGTAGTCGATGTTGTTCTCGACGTAGCGGTAGGACCAGACTTCCCGCTGCATGCGCGAAAAGTATGCTGTCTCCGCGGGCCGGCCGAAATTGATCAGGACATCGTCGCGGGTCCACTCGTTGACTCTCGCGCGATTGAATTCGCTCTCCTGCATGACCTGGCGCACGCTCACGACCTTGCCGTTCGTGTCGATGTCGGCAACGGTGTTCGTCGTGCCCATCGGCTGGGTCGGCCACATGAGCCGTTTGCCGCCGTCCGGCAGGTTATAGGTTTCGCGCGGCGGCCCAAGACGCGCGATCAACGCGGACTGGTCGGTGCCGGGCACGATGCTTTGCCACGGTTGGGCGCAGCCGGCCACGAGCGCCATCACGGCGGCAAGCCACGCGCGCTTCACGATGTTGGACAGCGTCCCCATTCACGCACCCCTGAGCCACGCGCCTGGCGGGCAACACGTGCAGATCATGCCGGGCGCGGCAGATGCGGACAATCGGACCATGGTCCTACCGCCAAGCCACCCGTGGCGGCGGCGGGGCAGCGCGGCGCACGCGTTTTCCCGTTGAAAACGAAGCGCCAAAGTGTATGCTTTGCTCTGATGTTCGGGCTCCAGAATACCGGCGGCGCGCCCGCACGAGCGCGCGCGTCCCGTCCGCGGTTCGTTCCCTAACGTTCCCTACCCCCGGGGTGCGGAATGATCAAGCGCATCACGCTGATTGCGGCTTCGGTCGCCCTTGGGTGCCTCGCCACCCTCGGCCCCGTTTTCACGAGTCTTTACGTCGCCAACAAGGACGTCCAGCGGCGCGACCGTGACGAGCTCGGCGAGTTCGCCAACAAGGCGGTTATGCGCACGGACCTCGTCACGTACCAGGCTTTTGCCGCCCTTTCGGACCTGGACCGGGAACCGGGTGCGCCTTGTTCGCCGTCCAACCTCGAACAGGCCGCGCGCGTCATCTACAACTACCGGTATGTTCAGGATGCCGGCACCTACGCCGAAGGGCGCTATCTCTGCTCTCCGCTGCTTGGCGACGTGCGCAACAAGGACCTCACACTGCCGCCGCCCGACTATCGCAGCAACGACGGCTACCTGGTGTGGTTCCTGCAGAAGAGCCCGTTAAGCGAGGCCCGCAAGGACATTCAGATCGGCCGCAACGGCCACTACGTCTCCATCGACCCGGGCTCCTATGTCGATCTCATCGATCCGGCGAGACGCCCCATCGCCGTGGTCCAGATTACGACGGGCAAGCTGCTCGCCGTCTCGGCCGGCGCAGATCCGGACGACATGCTCGAAGCGTGGAAACATGGCGGCGACGTGAAGAGCGACGACTGGAATTACGCGGTCGCGCAGTCGTCGACGCGCCCGCTCGGGGTCGTGGTGAAATCGCCGCGCAGCAGCGTTGCGGGCGACTGGCCCAAACTGCTCGCCGCGTGGCTGACCATCGGCGTGTTCGCGGGCGCAGCGCTCGGCTGGCTCGCCTACAAGCGCGTCACGCGGCAGCTCTCGTTTCCCGCAACGCTGTCCTGGGCCATTTCACGGCGCAAGATCGACGTGGTTTTCCAGCCCATCGTGAGGCTAGCCGACAACCAGTGCGCCGGCGCCGAAGCGCTGGTGCGCTGGACGCTGAACGGTCGCGCCATCTCGCCCGACGTCTTCGTGCGCGTGGCCGAAGACAATCACCTCATTCAGCCTTTGACCGATCTCGTGCTCGAAAAGACCATCGCGCAGCTCGGCAAATTGCTGGCCGCCAATCCGTCGTTTTATGTCTCGATCAATGTGAGCAGCGAGGATCTGCAAAGCCTGCGCTTTCTGAACCTCGTTACCGCATCGCTCAAAGGAACAGGCATCGCGCCCGCGCAAATCCGCATCGAGGCGACCGAGCGCAGCTTCATGAACGCGGAAGCCACGCGCAGTGTCATTGCGGCGTTCCGAGCCGCCGGTCATCCCATCTATATCGACGACTTCGGCACCGGCTATTCGAGCCTCGCGTATCTGCAGACCTTCGAGATCGACGTGCTGAAGATCGACAAGTCGTTCGTCGATACGATCGTCCAGGATACCGCTTCTAGCGTGGTCGCGCCGCACATCATTTCGATGGCCCACGAGCTGGGCCTGCAAATCGTGGCCGAGGGCGTGGAGACGGGGGCACAGGTGACGTGGCTGCGCAACAAGGGGGTTCAGTACGGACAGGGCTGGTATTACGCGAAAGCGATGTCCGCCGGCGATCTCGCGAAATGGCTGGGCAAGCATCGCGTGCCGCGTGAGGCGAACAGCATGCCGGCGATTTAAACGCAGCAGAGAACGGCTTAATTCGCAAACCTGAATACCGAAACGGCCTGCTGCAACTGCGCCGCCTGATCGGCCATCGAGCTTGCGGCAGCGGCCGCCTGCTCGACCAGCGCCGCGTTCTGCTGCGTGACCTGGTCCATTTGCGCCACCGCCCGGTTGACCTGCTCGATGCCCGTGCTTTGCTCGCCCGAGGCGGCGACGATTTCGCCCATGATGTCCGTGACGCGCTGCACCGCCTCCGTTACCTCGACCATCGTCGAGCCCGCGCGCTGCGCCAGCGTTGCGCCGTTTGCAACGCCCGCCGTCGAGGCTTCGATCAGCTCCTTGATCTCGCGCGCCGAAGCCGCGCTGCGCTGCGCGAGCGCGCGCACCTCGCCCGCCACGACCGCGAAGCCGCGCCCCTGCTCGCCGGCGCGCGCCGATTCAACGGCGGCGTTGAGCGCAAGAATGTTGGTCTGGAAAGCGATTTTCTCGATCGTCGCGATGATATCGGTCATGCGCTTCGCGTCCTGCGCCACCTCGCCCATTGTCCTCGCCACTTCGCTCACCAGTTCGCTGCCGCGCGCCGCAACCTCCGAAGCGCCGCGCGCGAGCCCGCCCACCTGTCTCGCGTTCTCGGCATTCTGGCGCACGGTCGAAGTCAGTTGCTCCATGCTCGTCGCAGTTTCGCCGAGCGACGCCGCCTGCTCTTCGGTGCGTTGCGAGAGATCTGTGTTGCCTTGCGAGATTTCGCGGGCAGCAAGAAGGATAGAACCGCTCGAGTCTTGAATGTTGGCGACGATGCCAGTCAGTTGCACACGCATCTCGCCCAGCGCGTGCAACAGACTACTCGAATCGCCGGGTCGCATTGTTACGGATACCGAAAGGTCTCCGGCTGCAATACGGCCTGCAATTTCCATGGCGTAAGCCGGCTCGCCGCCCAGTTGGCGTGAAAGCCGCCGCGAAATCAACCAGGCCAGCAGCGCGCCGGTCGCGACCGCCCCGAGCAGAATCGCAATGACGAGCGCGCGCATATGCTGGAATTGCGCTGTGGCTGCGGTCTGCGCGTTTTTCGCCTCGCGTTGCAGCGAATCGATCAGCGCGGCCACGCTGTCGCCCAACGCAACGCTCGCCGCAATCGCGCGGCGCACGAGTTCGGCGTTGTCCACGCCTGCGGGCACGGGCGCGAAGCCGATTTGCTGATGCACGATCGCTTCCCATGCGGAGGTCTTCTTGAGCACGTCGTCATAGAGCGCGCGGTCGCCAGCCGACACGCCTGCACCGGCGTAGCGATCGAGCGACTCATGCATGCGCTTGAGCTGCGCGACGATGTCTTCCTTCAGATGGTTGCGCCCCGCTTCATCGGCGTAGCCCAGATTCGCCGCGTCGAGGTCAGTGCTCAACTTGCTGCGCGCCGCTTCCTCCAACCAGAACTGGCCGCTCATGTGCCGGTTGCAGATTTCATCGGCAATATCATGCATCGACGCCAGCGACGAGACGCCGGCAATACCCACGGCCACCGCAAATACGATCACAACGGCGAATGCTGTCAGCAGCTTTTTGAACACCGTCATGCGATCGAGCCACTTCATGGCTGTCCCCTTATTCGATTCCCTGTTATGTGGCTCACGGCGAGACCCTGCCTCGACGCGAGCGCGGCAAGCTTGACTCATCCCCCACACCAAGGGTAGGAGGCGAACCGATATAGGGAGAATCAGCCAGCGCTTCTGGCGTCGTCCGCTCACTTCTGCTAACGAGCCCGATGCGCTTCGCTTTCAGGTGGACAAGACAACGATGACGCGATGCCGGAGACTCAATCGCTGCTCCGTACACGGCGCAACGCGGGAATGTCCGAAAGACGCATGCCAGCGGGCAAAAGCGGATGCTTCGCCTGCCCTACGCGCTGCGCGCGGTAGATGCCCGTGTGGCCGGAAAACAGATAAGCCACCACGCAGGCCAGCGCCGCATACACGCCAATGTCGGCGCCAAACAGCTCGATTGCCATGACCGTCGAAGCGATCGGCGTGTTGGCGGCGCCAGCGAATACGGCAACGAAACCAAGGCCCGCGAGCACCGGCATCGGCAAGGCCAGCACATGCCCCAACGCATTGCCGAGCGTCGCGCCGATATAGAACAGCGGCGTGACTTCGCCGCCTTTGAAGCCCGATGCCAGCGTCACGACGGTGAAGCCGAACTTGCCCGCGAAGTCGTAGACGGGCAACGGATGATTGAACGCTTCGACAATGGTCGGAATGCCCAGGCCGAGATACTGCGGCACGTTCAGCGCGGTAGCGGCAAGCGCCACGACGATACCGCCCACGAACGGACGCGCCGGCGCGTAGGCAATCTTGCGCTTGATGAACGCCGAGAGCGCGTGGGTCGAGTCGGCGAACAGCATGCCCACTACGCCGAATGCGATGCCCGCGAGAATGGCCGAGCCAAGTCCGAGCGGCGTGACATGCGGGACGAACGCAATGCTATAGACCGTGTGATGGATGGCCCACGCGCGGCACACCTGGTCCGCGACCAGCGACGACGCCACGCAGGTCAGCAGCGCGTCGTAACGCAGGCGCCCGATTGCGAGCACTTCCAGCCCGAAGATCGCGCCGGCCAGCGGCGTGCCGAACACCGACGAAAAGCCCGCTGCAATGCCGCCCATCAGCAGAATGCGGCGCGCTTCCCGGTCGAGGCCGAAAACGTGCGTGACCCGGTCGGCGAGCGCGCCGCCCATCTGCACGGCCGTGCCTTCGCGTCCGGCCGAGCCGCCGAACAGATGCGTGACCACGGTGGCGACGAGCACGAGCGGGGCCATCCGCTTGGGCACGATTCTTTGCGGGTCGTGGATTTCGTCGATCAGCAGGTTGTTCCCGCCTTCCACCGGCTTGCCGACACGGTGATAGACCCAGCCGGTCGCGAAGCCGGCAACGGGCAGCAGCCAGAGCAGCCAGGCATGGACGACGCGGATGTCGGTTGCGCGATCGAGCGCATAGAGGAACAAGGCGGAGGCGCTGCCCGCCAGGGCGCCAAGCACGGACGAGAGCAGCAGCCAGCGCGCGAGGTACGGAACCATCGCGAACTGCTCGATAGACTTCAGGGATTTCATTGCGGTCCAGGTTTGCGTTTGCTTGCACGGTTGCAAATCACCTGGGCGACAGGGGGGGCGTCGCGTGGACGGCCTACGACCTCCTGCACCCAGGAACTCGTAGGCATCATCAGCGCTGCGGGAACGCAGGGCGGTTACGGGAGGAATGCCATCTCCGAAAGCCCCGTGATTTTATGCGACAACATAAGACGCTGCAACAGGATCGTCGCCGCGCTCGCGAACCTGCGGGCCTCAGTTTTGAGCCTGCTGTGCGCCGGCCGGGACGAGCTTGAGCGTATGAACGGCGGTACCCGGCAGGAACGGCGCTGCGTCGCCACGCACCCATGTTTCATGTCCCGCGACAAAGTACGGCGACATGGGATTACCCGACTGCCCGCCCGGCATCTCAAAGATCCCGTCCTGCTCGCGCCCCGGCGACACCGCAAAACGCTCGGACGCGCCAAATGCCGGCGACTGCACGCGCGGCATGTTGGAGTCGCCCGGCAACGGGTCATGCGGCGCGCTGAGCCAGCCGCGAACCCACGGCAGCCACTCCGGCACCATGCGCGCGAACGGATGCGCAATTGCCGCGCGGTTGCGCTCGCCCCAGCGTGCGTCTTCGAGCTTCGTGCCATTCGTGCCATTCGCACCATGCGGCAAGCTAGCGATCGTATGGTCGATACGGTCCAGCATGAACGCGCGCCAATCCGCGAAGGCTCCTGGTATCCAGGCGCGATCGTCGGCGAGTGTCTCCATCGTCGCTTCGTAACGCGAGTTCGCCGCGCGATAGCTGAGGTCCGGCGCAATCGCGGCCAACTGTTTGTCCAGTACACCGAACCATGCCTGGTAGAGCGAGTCGTAGAACGCGCGCACGAGCCGGTAGCCGACGGCATCCACATCGGCGCGGCCGTCCCACGCCTGGACCAGCCGCTGGAATTCGGCGCGTTTGGGATGACCGTCGAGTGCGCGCGCATCGAGCGCGTCCAGCGCGACACGTCGCCAGTACTCGATCCAGAACGCGCGGTCGTCGGTCTGCACCGCGAGCAGGTCGCGCTCGCTCGCATGCGGCAGCGCGAACAGGTCGTTGCGAATCTGCGTGGCGCGCGCGCCGAGATCCGTGCCGGCGTCGCCGATGCGCGCCACGTCCTCCAGCGGCACGGTACGGTTGTTCGCGGTCCAGATGCGCCCGGCCGGCGGATCGACGCGCACCGGATACGCATCGGGCGAACGGTACCCTTGCCAGCCGGCATACGTTTCGGAGCGGTACGGCAAGCTCGCGAGCGCCGCCGCGCCGCCGTCGGCATCCGCGAAGCGCGGCAGCGGCCCGGCAAGCGTCCAGCCGATATGGCCTTGCGCGTCGGCCACCATGAAATTCTGCGTCGGCAAGCCAAAGGTCTGCGCGGCGCGCAATGCGTCGGCGACGTTCGTGGCGCCTTCGAGCTGCATGAAGTTCATGTTGGTCGCCTGTGGATCCTGCGCGACCCAATGCAATGCATAGGCGTGCTCGCCGACAACGAGTTGCGGCCCCCAGCGCGTTTGCACGACCGGCAGATCGACGCTCGCGCCGCCGTTCACATCGAGGCGCTCGTGGATCAGCCGCGCCTTGTCCCATCCGCCGCCCGGCACCCGGTAGCGCAAGGGATCGGCAGGATCACGCTGAAGTTCGACCAGATCGACGAAGCGCGCATAGCTGTTCGTAAAGCCCCACGCGATATGGCCGTTGCTGCCGGCCACGACGGACGGCGTACCCGGCAGGCTGACGCCCGTGATACGCCGCTCGCCGCCATCGGGGGCGGGATACACGAGCGAGAGGCGGTACCAGACGTTCGGCAGCGCGAGGCCCAGGTGCATGTCGCTCGCGAGCAGCGCGCCGCCGTGCGCGCTATGCGCGGCGTCGACCGCGAAACCGTTGCTGCCGACCATCGAATCGACCGCGTTCTCGCCGCCGACGAAACCAGGCACGCTGCTGAGAAGCGAAGTGGCGTCGGGATCGAGATCGGCGGCGGACCGCGTTGCCGGAAGCCACGATGGCGGCGCGGCGGGCAACGCCGCCGGCGGTTGCGGCAATGCGCGCTGCCCGTCGAGCGGGGCGTCCCAATGGCTCGTTTCAGGCAGCAGGAACGCAAGCAGGTCGGCGGGCACGCGCTCGCGCAGCGCCGCACGCGAGAGCACGCGCCTCACCTGGTCGTACTGAAGATCGAAGTACATCGCGTAGACGGTGAGCACCGTGTCCTCGGGACGCCACGGCGCCGGTTGCGTGCGCAACAGCCAGTACTCGAACGGCCGCGCGCGAAGCGAGCGCAGGCCGTCGTTGACGCCCGCCGTATAGCGTTCGATCAGTTCCCGCTGGTCAGCGGAGAGCGCGGCGAGCGCTGCCTGGGCGTGTTCGCGAAAGCGCAAGGGCCGGTCGCGGCGGTCCAGAGGCAACGCCGCCGGTCCGATGAGCGCCGCCATCTCGCCAGCGGCGACCCGGCGCAGCAAATCCATCTGAAAGAAACGATCCTGTGCGTGAAGGAAGCCGCTCGCATACGCGAGGTCGCCGCGCGTGTTGCCCTGTATCGTCGGCACGCCCAGCGCGTCGCGCTCGATCGTCACGGGCGCGGAGAGCGGCGCGGCACGCGTGCCGTCCAGTTGCGGCAAGCTGCCGCGCAATGTCAGCCAGCCCGCCAGGACCCCGGCAACCAGAACGACGACGACAGTACCCAACACAATCAGCGGCCACGCGCGGCGGCGCTTTTGCGGAGAAAGGCTCGAACGGGTCATGGCGGCGCATGCGGGTCGTTTTGATTAGCGCCTCCGGGCGCTGCGACCGGATCGGCCGGCCGCCTTACGACCATAGCATGACGCTGCGACAATCTGCAGCAGCCGCGCTTGCTGGGCGTGACACTCTGCCATCTGCCACTGTGGCGCGCGAGGACGACAATGTTGATATTGCGTCCTTTCCGGGATCGCACCGGGACGACATCATGGCAAAGAAGTTTCCGATTCACCCCCAGCACCCCGAGCGCCTGTGCTGGGGCTGCGACCACTACTGCCCCGCCGGCGACATGCGATGCGGCAACGGCCAGAGCCGCACGCAGCATCCGGCCGAACTGCTCGGCGACGACTGGTTCGAACAAGGCGACTGGGGCATCGAAGTCGACGCGACCGGCAAAAGCGTCGCGCTGTGACCGGCGAAATCAAATATGCATGCCGCCAGCCACCTCGATGCGCTGCGCGTTCACCCACCCAAAGTCATCCGACAATAAACCCGCGATAACCGGCCCCACGTCAGTCGGCAATCCCGCGCGGCCGAGCGCGGTGTGTTCCGCCACCGCTTTATTGACCTCCGGATTGTCCCGCACGATGCCGCCGCTAAAGTCGGTCGCAATGGCGCCTGGCGCGACGACGTTGACTGCGATTCGGCGCGGCGCGAGTTCGAGCGCCATATAGCGTGTGAGCGCTTCGACCGCCGCCTTCATCGGCCCATAAATCGCGCGGCCCGGAAACGCGAAGCGCGCAAGACCCGAGGAGACGTTCACAATCCGGCCGCCGTCATGAATGAGCGGCAGCAGCTTTTGCGTCAACAGAAACGGCCCCTTGAAGTGCACCGCGAACTGCGCGTCGAGTTCCGCTTCGGTGCCGGCTGCAAGCGTGGCTGTGGAAGAAATTCCGGCGTTGTTCACCAGATAATCGAAGCCCGTGGCGCTCAGCGTTCCGAGCGCTTCTCGCAGGCGCGCAACGAAGTCGTCGAACGCGCCAGAATTCGCCATGTTCAGTTGCAGGGCGATCGACTGGCTCCCCGCCTCTGCAACCTGCGCACAAACCTTCTCGGCCTCGGCCCGATTGGTGTTGTAAGTAAAGACCGTGCGGACGCCGCGGCTTGCCAGCCGCAGAACGGTGTCGCGGCCAATGCCGCGGCTGCCGCCGGTGACGACCGCGATTTTCGGGCCCGACTGACTGCCGTTGTTCGTTGCCATTTGGCACCTCTCGCTAGTGTGGATGGCTTCGATTCTCCGCCTGGCGCCACCGGCGAGTGAATACCCGAACCTGCCCGATTCTTGCCTATTCCTGCTTCGCTGACTAACATGCCTCGGCGCCCTTTCCCTCTAGCGATCCTTAGCGAGCCGCCATGACGAACGAACTGGCCGCCGCCCTGCTGCGCTACACGCAAACGCAGCCCGGCACGAGCCCATACAGCACCGCGGTCGACGGACTGCTCATTCTGCGCTCCGACCACCCCGCGCCGCCCACGTTTCGCGCGGCGCGCCCGGCATTGTGCATCGTCGCTCAAGGCGCCAAATGGGCCAGTTTCGGCGGGGCGCAACTCGAATACCGGGCAGGTCAAGCGCTCGTGGTCGGCGTTCAAACGCCGTCGCGGGGCCGGGTGTTCGAAGCGAGCCCGGACAAACCTTGCCTGGTTCTGATACTCGAACTGGACCTGGCCATGCTGCGCGCCGTGGCGAAAGAGATGTCGCCTGCGCCCGCGCCGGCGGCAGAGGCGAGCCGCGGCGTGTTCGTCGCGAACTTCGACGGCCCGCTTGCCGATTGCGCGCTGCGCGCCGTGCGCCTGCTGGAGACGCCCGACGCCATCGCCATGCTGTACCCCATGCTCATGCGCGAGATCTGCTACTGGCTGCTAAGGGGTCCGAATGGATCTGAAATCGCGCGGCTCGCGTCGACCGAAAGCCCTTCTCTCAGCCTGCTGCGCGCGGTGGAAAAGTTGCGGGAGCGGTTTGCCGAGCCCGTGCGGGTGGAAGACCTGGCGGCGCTTGCCCAGCTCAGCGCGTCGGCGTTTCACCGCCAGTTCAAAGCGCTGACGGGGCTGCCGCCCCTTCAATACCAGAAGCAGTTGCGGCTACTGGAAGCCCGCCGACTGCTGCTCTCGCTTTCGATGAGCGTACAGGCCGCCGCATTCGAAGTGGGATACGAGAGCGCCTCGCAGTTCAGCCGGGAATACACGCGGATGTTTGGCGCGCCACCGAAAAAAGACTCGACCCAGGCGAAGGCAATGCGCGAGGCCGCTTAGATGACATAGGTGGCATAGGTGACTTAGGTGGCTTAACTGGCGTATGTGACACGCGGCGCGAAAGCGATGCGTCCGCTTTCGCGCCGTGCGCGTCATCGATCAAACGTCACTTGCCATACACGTCGAAGTCGAAGTACTTCTTCTCGATCTTCTTGTACGTCCCGTCCTTGATGATGCTGGCAATCGCGCCGTCGATCTTCGTCTTGAGCGCGGTGTCTTCCTTGCGCAGGCCGATGCCGGCGCCGTTGCCAAGCGTCGCCGGATCGTCGAGGTCGCCGCCCGCGAAGCTGTAGCCCTGGCCGCGCGGCGACTTCAGGAAGCCCACTTCGGCCTGCACGGCGTCTTGCAGCGCCGCGTCTACGCGGCCGGCCAGCAGGTCCTGATAGACCTGATCCTGGTTCTGGTAAGGCACGACCTCCACGCCAGCCGCCGCCCAATGGGCCTTGGCGTAGGTCTCCTGAATCGTGCCCTGCTCCACGCCCACGCGCTTACCCTTGAGCGATTCCGCGGTCGGCATGATGCCCGAGCCCGTCTTGGCGACGAGACGCGTCGGCGTGTTGAACAGTTTGTCCGAGAACGCGATCTGCTCTTTGCGTGCGGGGGTCATCGACATCGACGAGAGCACGCCGTCGAACTTGCGCGCCTTGAGCGCCGGGATCATGCCGTCGAAGTCGTTTTCGATCCAGACGCATTTCGCATTCAGACGGTGGCAGATCTCGTTGCCGAGATCGATGTCGAAGCCAACCAGTTTGCCGTCCGGTGCTTTCGATTCAAACGGCGGATAGCTCGCATCGACACCAAAGCGAATGGTGTCCGCCGCAAATGCTCCGGAGCTGGCCGTGACGGAGATCAAGGCAATAGACACGGCTGCAAACAACTTTTTCATGGGATCCCCCTAGGTTCTGGATATACAGGGTGGTCAAGACATGGACTCCGCCCGCAGGGTTGCGGCACGGACGTTCCCCAGCGGCGCGCGCCGCAAGCGTGGTCGACGCTGCGGGTGCACCTGCGCCGGGCAAGGTAGCAGTCCAGAATACACGCGTCGAGATGTCAAAAACACGCGGAAACACCTATGGCGCGGGAGAACCCTGGGAGAAACGCAGGCCGAATAGGGCCAACCCGCTTGCCTGGCAGGGAAGACCCTTAACCGGTCGCAGGAGGAGTGAAGGCGGCTTATCCGAACGTCCAGTTGCTCTTGCCCGCGCGAGCCGCGCGCCGCAAGCGCTTGACACGGTACATCTCATGGTCCGCCTGGTCGAGCGCCTGCTGCGCGCTCACGAAGCGAACCGCCACGCATCCGGCGGCCGCCCCCCCATATTGCAGACGCATGTTCGGCAAGGTGTATTCCCCTGCCGTCACTGAGGAAACATGGCTCGCGACGGCTTCGGCCATGCTCGCCGCCTGATCGTAATCGGCCGGCCCCGATGCAACGAATGCGAACTCATCGCCGCCAATGCGCGCAAGCAGACCTCGATCGGCAGTCGCCGCCAGCAAACGCCCGGCGCACGATTGCAGGAACTGGTCACCCACCGCGTGGCCGCGTTGATCGTTTAGCTCCTTGAAGCCGTCCAGGTCGATCATGCAAACCACGACATACGAGCCGTCCGAAGCGGCCTGCGCCATCAGGCGGCCGAGTTCCTCATGCAGCGCGCGCCGGTTCGGCAGCTCCGTCATGTCGTCGATCAGGGCGCGTTGTGCGAGGTGCTCATTGGTGAGCGTGAGTCGTTCGATGAGCCGTTCGCGCTCGATATGCTCCGAGATCAGTTTGGCAAAGACGTTGAGCGCGCCGCGCGCCCGTGAGCTGACTTCGCGGCTCTCGCGGCTAATGCCGCATAGCGTACCGATGACGGCGCCGCCTTGCGCGCAGACCGGCGCGCTGGCATAGGTGCAGATCCCGAGTTCGGAGGCCGCGCGCGAGTCGCCCCAAATGTCCCTGACGTTGCTGACCACGCGCCGCCCGCTTTCCAGACTGCGCTTGCACAAAGTGTCGAACCACTGAACCTGCAAGCCCTCCATGATCTCCACGTCGCCGTCGTTGCGCGAATAGAGGACGGTCTGCACCTCGCGGCTGAAGTCGACCGATGTCAGGTAGGTGGACTCAAGTCCGGTCAATATTCCAAGCATCTCGAGAAGCGGCCGCACGAGACCTTCCAGATTCTGGGCCGCAACAACCTTCTGGGAAAGGCGCTCAAGCAATTCATCCATATTGGCTATTCACTGTAAAACAATTGAAACCCTGTTTTGGCAACGGTCCTTCCAGCCGGGTTTTTGTGCGAATTACAGTAGCAGGTTTTTTATGACGAATCCACGCCGCTTTATCCCTCGCTTTTTCCCTCGCTTTTTCCCTGATTGCGGGCGAGCCTATTAGCGCATTAGAAGCGCGGCACCGGCTGAACGATGTGACGGAATTCGCGACGGACTTCGCGGCGAAACTTGCGGCGGACTTCGCGAAGCCTCCAGACGCGGCGGCGCGAGCGGGCCGCACGCGTGCCCGCACTGTCGCGCAATCGGGACAGCGTGCTTTCCGCCTCGATGGCCGCTGTATCGAAAGCGCTGCGCGAAAGATCGATCAAAGCGGGCGAGTCGGGGTTTCGCTCATCGGGAACGAACACACGGGCGAGTTCGAAAAGAATGCGCTTGAACATGGGCGGATATCCGGCATGACCACCGTTGCGGACGCCATTGCCCGAGAAGTGATTGACTTGCCCGGTACGACGCGCCGGGCCGCACGAAGCCGGCGTCGATGCCGGTTTCGTCAGCGAGAATTCTCCGTGGAATAAATTTACCAGGCAAGCATTTATGCAGCGCGATTCAACGGGATTCGGCCAGGTAGCGCGCTTCGCCTTCTTCGGCATCCGATGTCATGATGACGCGATTGCGCCCCGCGGCCTTCGCGACATAAAGCGCAGCGTCGGCCCGCACCATCGCGCTCCCCAGTGTATCGGCCGGCACGAACCGGCCAACGCCTGCGCTAAGCGTGCAGTGCACGCCTTCGGCGGACGACCGTTCGACAGCGAGCCTCAGCGCATTCGTCAACGTCGCTGCGTCGTGCTTTTGCGCGTAGGCGAACAGGATCGCGAACTCTTCGCCACCCAGCCGGCCGAACAGATCGCACGATCTCAACTGGCCAGTGACGACCGAGGCAACGTGCGAAAGAATACGATCGCCCACCGCGTGGCCGAAGCCGTCGTTCACGGCCTTGAAATTGTCGATGTCGAGAATCGCGATCGACAAGGGATCGCCCTTCTCCCGCGCTTGCGAAAGCAGGACTTGCGCGCGGGCGATGAACTCACGGCGCGTGAGTGCGCCCGTCAGTTCGTCGATCGTCGCGAGCTTTTCCATTCTCCCGAGGATCCGGTCGTGAGCGAGCATCACCATGCCGATCGACATGCAGGGCAACGTGAGGATGGCGAGCCCGAGCAGCGCCACGTTCCACGGCGAGGGCTGCACAAACGAAAGTGACGGCGCGGCGCCGAAGACAATCGCACCGATTCGCGCGACATAAACGAGCGCGCCGAGCCCGGCGGCCACGGCGATGAACCGGCATGCGTAGCGCGTGCCCTCGCGCGAGGCGTGCCGAAGCGCCAGCGTGGCCACCGCGAGCCGCCCGTAGATCAGGCCCAGCGAAACGAGCACGCCCCTCGCGTCGACGTTGGGCGACACCCACGTGAAATACACGAGCGCCGCACAAATGACGACAAGCGCCACGGATTCCGCGCCCCACACCGCACGCTGGCCGAAGAACTGGCGCGTGCCCTGCACGAGCAGCACCGCGGCGCCCAAGGTCGCGATCGAAGCGCCGGCAATCGTGATCCCGCCGGCGTGCGGCGCGGAGGTCACAATCCACGTGGAGGCGGCGGCGAGCAGCGCATAGCCCAGACACCAGCGGACCACGCCCGGCACGGCGGTTCGAATCAACGAGCCCAGGATGGCGACGCTCATCAGGCAAGATACGATCAAGATCCCGAATAGAGCGAAGGCGCTGAGCATGAGAACGGGCCGGGCAACGAAAGGAGAGAATCGGGACGCGCGCGCGATCGACGAAAGCTAATTGAAAATAATTTAAGCTGCGAGTCACGCATGACACAGAAGCGCCGGGGACATATCGTATCGCAGGTTTCGCCTGGATCAATGCAGCTACGTGAAACCCGTGACGGATCGACGCTACACTAAATGGCTCCTGAGAACGCTACGAACGAGGGACTTCCCATGCCAGCACATGACACCGGCCGCGCAGTTCGACTTATCTGCGCCCTGCTTTGCGTGGTCTTCTGGCTCGGCGCATGCGCGGGGTTGGGCAAGGACGCGCTGCAAGTCAGCGTGGCGGGGCTCGAGCCGCTACAGGGCGAAGGCATGGAGATGCGCTTCAACGTGAAGCTGCGCATCCAGAACCCCAACGACGCGCCGGTCGAATTTAGCGGCGTGTCGCTGCAACTCGATCTTAACGGTCAGTCGTTCGCCAGCGGCGTAAGCGATCAAAGCGGCGTCGTGCCGCGCTTCGGAGAAACGGTGCTCGTCGTGCCGTTGACCGTGCCGGCATTCTCCGCCGTGCGCCAGGCTTTCGCTCTTGCGGGCGGGGCGCAGGCGGGCAGCATTCCCTACGAAATACGCGGGCGCCTGGCAGGCGGCATAGGCGGCGGCACGCGCTTCGTCGACCACGGCAAGCTTTCGCTGCCGACCGGGGGCCTGCTCGGCCCGTGACGCAGCGGCCGGCGGCGCGATATGCCGCCGCGGCTAGCCGCCCCGCTCAAGCGCAGCCGCCCGCACAGCCGGGCGCGGAGCGGCTTCTATCGGCACCTCGTGAAACCCATCGGCCTTGACCGGTTCACGGCCGTACTGGCATCTGCACGCCCGGCCCAAAAGCTGCTGACAAGCACACCGACACCCAGCCCCCGACGCGCGGCACGCTTCCTGCGCTGCGACTCTCGACCCGCCTGCCACCGCCTCACTGCGCTGCGCAGGCTCACGACCGAAAAGGGGGGCGCCATGGAAGACATCGATCGACTTGCGGCTGAATACGCCACGGCACGCGCCGCGGAGCAGCCAATTGGACGCGTACGCGCCGCCGTTTCCTGGAGCGCGATCCTGGCCGGCGCGGTGGGCATGGCCGCCTTTTCCCTCATTCTGCTCACGCTCGGCACCGGCCTCGGCCTTTCGTCCCTCTCGCCATGGCCCGGGAGCGGCGCGCACGCGAAAACCTTCGGTGTGGCGGCCATTATCTGGATCTGCGTCACGCAAGTGATGTCCGCCGGCCTCGGCGGTTATCTTGCGGGGCGGCTGCGCCGGCACTGGCCCGGCATCGGCACCGACGAGACCCACTTTCGCGACACCGCGCACGGCTTTCTTGCCTGGGCGCTCGCCACACTCTTCTCCGCCGCTATCCTCACGTCGGCCATTTCAGGGCTCGCGCGCGAGGGCGTGAACGTAGGCGCGCAAAGCGCCGAACGCATGGCGAGCGGCACTGGCGCGCTCAACCGCGGCAATGCCCTCGCCGCCTACAGCACCTGGCCCATGGGCTATCTGATCGATGCCATGCTGCGCCCGGCCGCAGGCGCTGCGGCACCCGCCGCAACGGCGGGCGCTTCAGGCGCTTCGGACACCTCGGGTGCCGACCAGGTCTTCGCGACCGCGCAACAGAAACAGGAGATTGCGCGCATCTTTCTCAACAGCCAGCCTGCCAGCGGCACGCTTTCGCCCGAGGACAGCGACTACGTGGCGCGCATCGTGGCGCAAAAAACCGGGCTCTCGCCGGCCGATGCCCGCGCCCGCGTCACGACCACCTGGTCGCGCTTGCAGGAAAAGGCGCAAGCCGAGGAAAGCGCCGCGCGCGCCGCGGTGGAAACGGCCCGCAAGGCGAGCGTCCGCGTGACGTTGTGGCTCTTCATCTCCCTGCTGATCGGGGCATTTGCCGCGAGCCTGATGGCGACGATCGGCGGCCGGATGCGCGAGTTTTGAAGCGACCTTTATCGACATGGCAATGACGCCAATATCCGAACCGCGAGGAGGCTGACATGCGCTCGATTCTTCTTTATCTGCTAGGCGTTCCGATCCCGATCATCATTCTCATCGCGCTCTTATGGCATTGAAGCGGCGGCGTTACGACTGCTCGATTAGCGCCTTGATGCGCTCGGCCTGCTCCGCATCGACCGGGTTGTACACGATCATGTGGAGGTCCGGCCGCCCATCGACGGAAAACGCCGACTGCTCCAGCGCGATCAGCCCGAGCGTGGGATGGTGCAGGCGTTTGACGTTGTCGGCTTCTGCGTGCGTAGGCACTTCGTTGTCGCGCCATAGGGCGTCGAACTCGGGGCTGACGCTGCACAGTTCCTCGACGAGTTCACCTACCGCCGAAACGAGGCCCGCGCGCGCCACGTCGGCCCGGAACGCGCCCACCACGAAACGGGCCACGCTGTCCCAGTCGTGCTGCTTGGCGCGCACGTCCGGATTGCAGAACAGAAAGCGCAGAATATTGCGCTGCCCGGGCGGCAGCTTGCCGTAGTCGGTCAGCACGATGGCGGCGGCGCGATTCCACGCCACGACCTCCCAGGTGGCCGTCTTGACGATGGCCGGGCTGAAGCGCAGCGAGTCGAGCAGGCGTTGCAGCCGAGGATTGACGCCGTCCACGGCCTTGTAGCGGACTTCGGGCGGGCGCCCGAGCCCCACCATGAAGAGGTGCTCGCGCTCCGGATCGGTGAGCATCAGCGCGCCGCATAGGCGCTCGAGCACCTCCGGCGAAGGCGCGCCGCCGCGCCCCTGTTCGAGCCACGTGTACCAGGTCGGACTGATGTTGGCGCGCTGCGCCACTTCTTCGCGGCGCAGCCCCGGCGTGCGCCGGCGGCCGCTGAAGCCAAAACTCGCCGGGTCGAGCCGCGTGCGGCAACGCCTCAGGAAGTCGCCGAGCGAGCCCGCCGAATGAATCGGAATGGAGAGCCTGTTAGTCATCTTAATATGATGAGCTCACTACTTTAACGGTATAGAAAATTTGGAGATAGTACGCCAGTCATGACCCTGGAGAGATGACCATGCGTATTTTTCTGACCGGTGCGACCGGCTTCATCGGCTCGGCGCTCGTGCCGGAACTCATCGAAGCCGGCCACGAGGTGATCGGCATGACCCGCTCGGAAGCCGGCGCGCAGGCGCTCGCCAAGGCGGGCGCGCGCGTGCATCGCGGCACGCTGGAGGAGCCGCAGACATTGCGCCGTGGCGCGGAGCAGGCAGACGCCGTGATCCATACCGCCTTCGATCACGACTTCTCGCGCTTCGTCGAGAACTGCGAAAAGGACCAGCGCGCCATCGCGGCGCTCGGCGCCGCGCTCGCCGGCTCCGATCGACCGTTGCTCATCACGTCCGGCACCGGCGTCGGCAGCGGCGCGCACGGCGAACTAGCGAGCGAAGATGTCTTCAATGCGAGCCATCCCAACCCGCGCATTGCGTCCGAACTGGCCGCGCACGTGCTGCTGGAACAAGGGCTCAATGTGGGCGCGGTGCGGCTGCCGCAGGTCCACAATCCGTTTCGGCAGGGGCTCATTACGCCGCTCGTCGCGATCGCGCGCGAAAAAGGCGTTTGCGCCTACGTGGGCGACGGCCTGAACCGCTGGCCGGCTGGCCATCTGTCCGACGTCGTGCGCCTGTACCGGCTCGCCGTGGAAAAAGGACAGCCCGGCGCGCGTTACCACGCGGTCGGCGAAGAAGGCGTGAGCAGCCGCGCAATAGCCGAGTCGCTGGGCCGCGGGCTCGGCCTGCCGGCCGTTTCGATCGCGCCGGAGGACGCGGCCGCGCATTTCGGGTGGATGGGTATGTTCGTCGGCATGGACATGCCTGCTTCGAGCGCGCTCACCCAGGCGCGGCTCGGCTGGCGCCCGACCGGTCCGACGCTCATTGCCGATCTGAACGAAGCGCGCTTTGCTGAGGTGTGAGCTTCAGGTCGAGCCGGATGCCTCCTATGCAATCCTGAATATCCTCACCATTCAAGTTTCGTAGACTTGCCGACTCGTGGTCGATAGCGGCCACGAGACACACCCGTGCACGATAAGACCGTCGCAGTGCTTATGCCGGGTCGCGTCGCGCGTCCTGCGCGCGCAACGCCTGCGCGAATCTGCCCGGATCCCAGTCCTCGCGCAGCGCGCGCAGCATGAGCGCCTGCTGGCTTTCTGGCGCGAGGCCGCCCACGGGCGGGTCGCGGTCGAGATTCGTGGGAAACGGGTAGCCCTCCGCGCAGGACGCGATCGCCGCAACGGTCGCGAGATCGACTGCAACGCCCTGGCGGCGCTCGCGCAGCACGGGATAAACCGCTTCGCACATGCTGGTGCGGTCGAGCGCCTCCATGGCGCGCCCCATAGCCGACGAAACCTGCAGCAGGTTCGCCATGCGCTGCACGTCGGCCGTGCGGTTCGCGCCCGCCGCATGAAATAACGCGGGATTGAAGAACAGCGCGTCGCCCTTTGCGAGCGGCAGCTGTACGCAATGCGCTTCGAAATACTCACGGAAATCGGCGCGCCGCCATGCAAGATAGCCCTCTGCATAGCGTTGTGAGTACGGCAGGAGTTTCGTCGGCCCGCTCTCGACCGGCATATCGCTGTGCGCCACCGCCCCCTGGAGCGTGAGGAAAGGCGACACGCGATGCACGTGCGCCGGATAGCGTTGCGCCTCTTCGATCGTCTGGAATCCCAGGTGATAATCGCGGTGCGCCTCCTGCGCCGCGCCGCCAGGACGCACGACGTTGACCTGCGAGGTCGTCTGATAGCACGGTCCCAGCCACGCCTCGCAAATGGCCATGAGCGGCAGGTTTGCGAAGTAATCGACGAATACGCCGGGCGCTTTCAGGCAGAGCTTCTGTTGCGCATTCCAGATGCGGTCGTTCGCGCCTGCCTTGGCAAAATGGTCTGCACCGCTTGCGCCCTGCTCCCGCTCGTCGCGAATGATCGATTCGAACACGGCGGTCGCTTCGTCCACGGGCCGCGTGTTTGCGTAAGCGCGTTCAAGCACGAGCACGCCAGCGCCGTCGCACAGCACGTACGCCCACTCGGCCTGCAACTGCGCGCGCAGCGCCGCGTCGTCGAGCACGGTCTGGAGTGCCTGGCAGTCGTACACGGGAATGCGCTGCCGCACATCGCTGGCAAAACGCAACGGGCTGTCGTCGTCTCGCAGCCGGTTCACAAATGCATCGAGCGAGCATTCGCGTTCGGCGTACCATTGCTGCCCCAAATCCGCCGAAGATGTCTCGTGCTGATTCATGCGTCTGCCTCCAGTTTGACTCAAGCATAACGTTGGCACCGGGCGCCGTGGATACCAAAAATCTATCGAAAACACATCAGCAAGGCGCAGGCACGGCGTCGCACACCTCTGTCACGCCAATGGAAAGCCATCCTTGAACGTCTGCCGCAGAAACTCCGTGAAGTGCTTGACCGCACGCGGCACCTGCGCCCCATACGGCCGCACGACGTGCAATTGCGAAGCAAACGCGCCCACCGGACGCCAGCTGGGCAACAGCACTACGAGCTTGCCCGCCTGCAACGCGGCCTGCGCGCTGAAGTCGGGCAGCAGCGCGATGCCGAGATGTTCGAGCGCCGCATCGCGCAGCGCTTCGCTGTTGTTCGCCGAGAATGGGCCGTTCACCGTCACCGTCTCGCGCGCGCCTTCAGCGCGGCGGCCGGCTCTTTCGAACGACCACACCCCCGCACCCAACGCGCGCGGATAGAACAGACAGTCGTGTTGCGCGAGATCGGCGGGCGTTTGCGGCGTGCCGCGCTGCTTGAGGTAAGCGCGCGTGGCGACGATGGCCGAGCGCGTGTCGCACAGTTTCCACGCCACGTGCGTTTCGGGCACCTGCGCGCTATGGCGGATCGCGAGATCGAACCCTTCGCTCGCAATCGAGGTGAGCCGGTCGGAGAGTTCCAGTTGCACGCGCACTTCAGGATGCGCGCGAGAAAACTGCGCAAGCCGCGGCACCAGTTGCTGGCGCGCGAAGGCCACGGGCGCGGTAACGCGCACGGTGCCGCGCGCAACATCGGCCATCTCGCGCACGCTCGCAAAACTCGCGGCGATACTGTCGAATTGCGCGCGCGTGTCTTCCACGAGCCGCAGCCCCGCTTCCGTGAAGCGCACGCTGCGCGTGGTGCGCTGCACAAGCGGCACCCCCGCTACGCGCTCCAGTTCGGCAATGCGCTGGCTCACGGCCGCCTTGCTCACGCCGAGGCGCGCCGCCGCCGCGGTGTAGCTGCCCTGGGTGGCGAGCACATTGAGCCAGTGCAGATGCGTCCAGAGTGCCTCGACTCGCTGCGTATCCATGAATGAAAGTCCGCCCCAAAAGCTCGTAATTCCTGCGCCGATACTAGCATGCCGCCCGGCAATCTTTCACAGACTTCGCAAGCGATTGTTCACCACTGAAAACAATCAATTCAGCGACAGAGCCTTTCCCGGGCCCTGCGGTCTCCGTAGACTGACGGCACGTACTCACCAGACGAGGAGATGACATGCAGGCCTACACCGATTCCGCAGACGTGATCCACTTCATCGGCGGCAAGACCGAACGCGGCACGGGCGACCGTACGCAAGCGGTCTTCAACCCCGCGACCGGCGCCGCCGCGCGCCGCCTCGTGCTGGGCGAAGTGGCCGATGTGGACGCCGCCGTGGCGAGCGCGAAAGCCGCGTTCCCGGCCTGGCGCGACACGCCGCCGATTCGCCGCGCGCGCGTCATGCTGCGTTTTCTCGAGCTGATGAACCGCCACAAGGACGAACTCGCGGCCATCATCACGGCCGAGCACGGCAAGGTGTTCTCCGACGCGCAGGGCGAAGTCGCGCGCGGCATCGACGTGATCGAATTTGCCTGCGGCATTCCGCAACTGCTCAAGGGCGACTACACCGAACAGGTTTCCACGGGCATGGACAACTGGACCGTGCGCCAGCCGCTGGGTGTCGTGGCCGGCATCACGCCGTTCAACTTCCCTTGCATGGTGCCGTGCTGGATGTTCCCGGTGGCGCTCGCAGCGGGCTGCACGTTCATCCTCAAGCCTAGCGAGCGCGATCCTTCCCCTTCGCTCTTCATGGCACGCCTGCTCAAGGAAGCCGGCCTGCCCGACGGCGTATTCAACGTCGTGCAGGGCGACAAGGTCGTGGTCGACGCCCTCCTCGCGCACCGCGACGTGAAGGCCGTGAGCTTCGTGGGCTCCACGCCGATCGCGAACTATATCTACGAGACCGGGGCGAAGCACGGCAAGCGCGTGCAGGCGCTGGGCGGCGCGAAGAACCACATGGTCGTGATGCCCGACGCCGATATCGAACAAACCGTGGATGCGCTGATCGGCGCTGGCTACGGGTCGGCCGGCGAGCGCTGCATGGCGATTTCGGTGGCCGTGCTGGTGGGCGACGTGGCCGACAAGATCGTGCCGCGCCTTGCCGAGCGCGCCCGCACGCTGAAGATCAGGAACGGCATGGAAGCCGACGCGGAAATGGGCCCGATCGTCACGAAGCAGGCACTCGAGCGCATCGAAGGCTATATCGCGACCGGCGTGGAAGAAGGCGCGACGCTCGTGGTCGACGGGCGCGGCCTGAAGGTCCCCGGCCATGAGAATGGCTTCTTCACCGGCGGCACGCTGTTCGACAACGTCACGCCGGAAATGCGCATCTACAAGGAAGAGATCTTCGGGCCGGTGCTCGCCTGCGTGCGCGCCAAGGACTTTGCCGAAGCGGTGCAACTGATCAACGACCACGAGTTCGGCAACGGCGTGGCCTGCTTCACGCGCGACGGCAACGTGGCGCGCGAGTTCGGCCGCCAGATCGAAGTGGGCATGGTGGGCATCAACGTGCCGATTCCGGTGCCGATGGCATGGCACGGCTTTGGCGGCTGGAAACGCAGCCTCTTTGGCGACATGCACGCGTATGGCGAAGAAGGCGTGCGCTTCTATACGAAGCAGAAGTCGATCATGCAGCGCTGGCCGGAAAGCACCGAAAAGGGTGCGGAGTTTTCGATGCCGGTGGCGAAGTAAAGATTGTTGTTGAGCGCAAAAAGCCCACTTCATGTGGGCTTTTTTTATGGTTCGTCGCGCAGGAGCACGTAGGCACTGCTTTACCTCTGCCCCCGCCGGGAGCAGAGGTGAAACCGGCGAACCGATTGGGAACACCCTACGCCGCCGTGGCCAACTGGCGCTGCGCTTCCACTGCGACATCGAGCGCCGCGCCCGTCTTCCACGACGACGTCGCCAGTTCCGCGAGTTCAAGCGCCTTCACGCCGTCCTCGATCGTCGTGCGAACCGGCGTGCCCTTCGTCAGCGCCTGCACGAAGTGCGCCATTTCCGCGGCATACGCCTCGCGATACCGTTCGAGGAAGAACGGCTCGGGCACGTCTGTCGAGACCGCTGCCGCCGTCCACGCACTTACCTGCGTCGGGCGCACGTTGCCCGCCTGGAGCATGCCCATGCTGCCCAGCGCTTCGAAGCGCTGGTCATAGCCATACGCGGCGCGCCGCGACGTGTTGATCTGGCAAAGCAGGCCGCGCCGCGTGCGAATGGTCACGGCCGTCGAATCGATATCGCCCGCCGCCGCCACTTTCGGGTCGGTCAGGCAACTGCCGGTGGCGTGCAGGCTCAGCGCTTCGTCGCCGAGAATCCAGCGGAACACGTCGAGGTCGTGAATCAGCATGTCCTTGAAAATGCCGCCCGAACTCTTGATGTAGTCCACGGGCGGCGCGCCCGGATCGCGGCTCGTGATGATGAGCATTTCCGGTTCGCCGATTTCGCCCTGCTCGATGCGTGCCTTGAGCGCCGCAAAGGTCGGATCGAAACGCCGCTGAAACCCGATCATGCAAACCACGCCATTGCGCCGCACCGCCTCGGCGCTTGCTCGCGAGCGAGCGACCGTCAGATCGACCGGCTTTTCGCAGAACACGGCTTTGCCCGCGTTCGCGGCGGCGACGATCAAATCCGCATGCGTATTCGTGCTCGAAGCGATCACCACCGCGCCAATGGCCGGATCTTCGAGCGCCTGCGCCACGCTGGCTACCTGTGCGCCGTGCGCGTGCGCGAGCGCCTGCGCGGAAGGCGCATGCCTGTCCACGACGTATTTCAATCGCACGCCCGGCTGGCGAACCAGATTTGAAGCGTGAATCTTGCCGATTCGACCCGCACCGAACAAAGCAAACTCAATCATTACGTTCTCCGTTATGTCTCTTCCAGACGTGGCCTCTACTACGATGTCGATGAACTACGAATACGCTCTCAACGCGCGCGGCGCTTGCGATATTGATCGGCGATCACGGCGGCAACGATGATTCCGCCTTTCACAATTTCCTGAATATAGGAGTCGATGCCGAGGAAAATGAAGCCGCTCGAAATCACGCCCAGAATCAACGCGCCGATCACGGTGCCGGTAATGCGCCCCACTCCGCCCGCGAGACTCGTGCCGCCAATCACGGCTGCGGCAATCGCGTCGAGTTCGTACGAAAGGCCCATGCCTGACTGGCTGGTTTGTGCGCGCGCCGACACCACCACGCCCGCCAGCCCACTCAGCAGCCCCGCGATTGCATAGACGGCGATCAGGTTGCGCCCCACGCCAATACCCGAAACGCGCGCGGCCTGCACGTTGCCCCCGATTGCATAGAGACATTTGCCAAAGCGCGTATAGCGCAGCACGACATGAAAGATCAGGGCGGCTACGAGAAAGATCGCCACGGGCCGCGCGCCCGAGCCGATGGCCGAATAGGCGTCGGTGAACATGGAGATCGGCTGGCCGTGCGTGTAATAGCGCGCCAGGCCGCGTGCCGACACCATCATGCCCAGCGTGACGATGAACGGCGGCACATTCGAGCGCACGATCAGCGCACCGTTCAGGAGTCCGCACACGCCGCCCACGAGCACGCCTGCCAGCACGGGAACGAACACCGGCAAATCGGCCACGCCGGGAAACACGGTCGCACCAAAGCCGCCGGCCTGGGCGAAGCTCCCTGCGACCATGGCCGACAACGCGACGAGCGAACCCGACGACAAGTCGATGCCGCCCGCGATGATGACCATCGTGACGCCCACCGCGATGAGCCCGATCTCCGAAACGCGCAGGACCATGATCAGCAATCCTTGCGGGTTGTAGAGAAACGACTGGCCGCGTTCGATCCAGCCCAGCGCCTCGAACACGAGCGCAATGGCTACGAGCACGACCAGAATGCTGGTTTCCTGGGGGAAGCGCCACTTGCGGGGCGCTGCGGCCGCTGCGTCGGCGGCGCCGTTGATCGCTGATACTCGCATGTCCGTCTCCTTCTATCGCCTCGAATTGTCGAATGGTGGGATTCAGATCCGCTCGCCCGATGCGAGCGTCATGATGAATTCCTGCGTGGCGCGCTCGCGCGGAAGAATGCCGCTCACCGTGCGCTCGTGCATGACCACCACGCGGTCGCTCATGCCGATCACCTCAGGCAACTCCGACGAAATCATGATGATTGCGGCGCCGCTGCGCGCAAGCTGCGTGATGAGCGCGTGAATCTCGGCTTTGGCGCCCACGTCCACGCCGCGCGTGGGCTCATCGAGAATCAGCAGCCTGGGTTGATTGAGCAGCCACCTGGCGAGCAGCACTTTCTGCTGATTGCCGCCACTCAGGTTTTCGATGATCTGCGCGAGTCCCGGCGTTTTCACTTTCAGGCTTCGGCACATCCGCGCGCACTCTTCGTCCATGCGCTGCTGCCGTACGAAGCCAAACGCGCAATGCCGCTTGAGCGACGAAATCTGCATGTTTTCGCCCACGGAAAGCTGCATGAAGAGTCCCGTGCCCTTGCGGTCCTCGGTCAGGAACGCCACGCCGGCGCGAATGGCGTCTGCCGGCGAGCGGATTGCTTTTGCCTTACCGTCGAACAGCAATTCGCCTTCATCTGCGGGGTACATGCCGAAGATCGATTCCATGACCTCGGTGCGGCCCGAGCCCATTAGCCCCGCCACGCCGAGAATCTCGCCGTAGCGCACGTCGAAACTCACATTCGCAAAAGCACCGCGCCGGCCGAGATGGCGCACCGAAAGCGCCACTTCGCCAATCGGCACCGTCTCCTTCGGGAACACTTGCGTCAGTTCGCGCCCGACCATCGCGGCGATCAGCGACGGCTTGTCGAATTCGCACGCGGCGCGCGTGACGATATGGTGTCCGTCGCGGAAGATCGAAATGTCGTCCGCGATCTGGAACACCTCGTCCATCTTGTGGGTGATGTAGATGATCGCCTTGCCGCGTGCTTTCAGCTGCGCAATGATGCGAAAGAGGTGCTCGACTTCCTTGTCCGTGATGGCCGAAGTCGGCTCGTCCATGATCAGCAGGTCGGAGTCGAACGACACGGCTTTCGCGATCTCCACCATCTGCCGGTTCGCAATGCTCAGCTTGCCTAACTGTATTTCCGGATCGATCTCGATGCCGAGCTGCTGGAACAGTTCGCGCGTGCGCCGGTTCAGTGCGCCGTGGTTGACCAGGCCAATGCGGTTGCGCGGCTCGCGCCGTATCCAGATGTTTTCCGCCACCGTCATGTCGGGCAGCAGGTTCAGCTCCTGGTGAATCATGGCAATGCCGCGGTCGAGCGCGTCGCGCGGCGACTTCAGTGTGACGGGCTCGCCTTTGAAGCGCAACGTTCCGCCATCGGGCGCATACACGCCTGCGATGATCTTCATCATCGTGGACTTGCCCGCGCCGTTCTCGCCCATCAAGGCATGAACGCGTCCCGCATGGATGTCGATGGAAACATCATGGAGCGCAATCACGCCGGGAAATGCCTTGCGGACGTGCTGCGCCGCAAGTAGCGGGACGAAGAAGGCGGCCTGCGTTGCGTGCGCCGCCGGTGCTGCGATAGTCGAATCTGGCATGATCGCTCTCGCCTGGAAAACTGCTTGAGAAGACAAACTGCCCGGAGCGAGCGCGGCTTAGCGGTTCACGAAGCCCTTGTAGTTATCAGGCGTCACAAGCTGATAGGGAATCCACGCTTCGCTCTGCACGCTCTTGTCGCCGCCGGCGACCTTCGCTGCCATGTCGACGGCGGCCTTGCCCTGGCCCTTGCCGTCCTGAAACACGGTCACGGCGAGGTCGCCCTTCGACATCGCAAACAAGGCGTCCTTCGTGGCGTCGACGCCGCCCACCAGCACCGTCTTCGGCGAGACCCCGGCCTGGCGCATCGCGATCAGCGCACCGAGCGCCATCTCGTCGTTGTTGGCGGCGATGGCGTCGAACTTCTTGCCCGCGCTGAGCCACTGGCTCATCAGATTGATCGCCTGGCTGCGGTCGAAATTCGCCGTCTGCTCCGCGACGATATGAATGCCCGGATTCTTCGAGAGGATGTCCTTCACGCCGCGTGTGCGGTCGCGCGTGGCGTCGGTCGAGAGTTCGCCGAGCATGACCGCGATATTGCCGTGCCCGCCCAGTTTTTTCGCGAGGTACTCCATTTGCAGATGACCCGCTACGAGACTGTCCGACCCCACGAAATACGCGCCGTTGCCCATCGGCTCGTCGGGCTTGCGGTTGACGTACACGATCGGAATGCCACCCTTGCGCGCGGCGTTGGTCATGCGTTTCGTTGCGGACGCATCGGCCGGGTTCACGATAATGGCCGCCACATGCTGCGCGACGAACGCTTCGACCTGACTCACCTGGCGGCCCACGTCGCCTTGCGCGTCTTCGAAGTCGAGCGTCACGTTCTTCGCCTTTCCTTCCGCGGCCATGGACTCGCGCACGGTGGTAAGGAAGTTGTCGTCGAAGTGCGCCATGGTCACGCCTATCGTCGAGCTGGCCGAAGCTGAAAGGGGGATGGCGGCTGCCAGCGCGAACGCGAGCAGCGAGCGGGTGAGGATGTTCATGGCTGTCTCCGTATGTTTGTCGGTTTTGCGCGCTGGTCAATGGCCGAGCGCTTTTTCCGGCGCGCAAAACCTCTGCTGCCGTGCGAGGCAGGGTCAACTGCGCACGGTCAGTGACGACTTCGGTACTGCGGGGTGGTGCAGATAAACCGCGAATCAGCCTTAAGCGGCCTCGCGCAAGCTCGCGGCTTCGAGTGCTTCGCGGATATGGCTCATGCTCGCCGCGAGGCGCTGTTCGATATCGCTGGCCTGTGCGATTTCATCGGCGAACGGTTCGTACGAGGCGTAACCGCGATAGCCGCGCGCGCGCAGCACCGCGAGCTGACGCACGTTGCCGAGACGGTCGTCGCGGCCCACGAGCACGCGATGGCCGTCGCGCATCTCGTCGACTTTCAGCGTGCTTATCTCCACGCCCGAGATGTGCACGAGGCCGGTGAGATCGGGATAGAAGATGTCTTCGCCAGCAAGGTGATGATGAAAGGTGTCGTGCACGAGTTTGAAATGACGCTCGCCTGCCGCGTCATAAATGCCCTTTACCGCGTCGGACTTGCGGCGCAGCGCGCACTCTTCGAAGCCGAGCGTTTCCACGAGTCCAAGGAGGCCGTGGTCTTCGAGAACCGGCTTGAGTTGCGTGAGCGCGGCCACGAGATCGGCATGACGCTCGCCCGGCGTGCGTTTGTCGAGCAGCGAATTGGTGGGGCACAGAACGAGCGCCTTCGCGTCGCAATCGGCGGCATAGCGTGCGAGCGCAACGGCTTCGCTCATGCGCGTCGCATCGAATTGCTCGAAGCGCTGCAGCGCGTTGATCGAGAGAATGGTGAGCCCGCCCGCCTCACATGCCGCCTTGATTTGCGCGGCGGGCGTGCCATCGGTCATTTCAATGCCCGGCAGATCGTTGCGGATCTCAATCGCATCGATGCCCAGTCGCTGGCACAGCTCCACATACTCGGGAAAGCCGAGCTTCGGCGCGCTCATGCGGTTGAGGGAAAACTGCTGCACGTCTCGCATCGTTGTCTCCTGTCGATTGCCAAGCTGTTGGTTTCTTCATCTGCCTGCGCGATGTAGAAAAGGTAGGCGACCCATTGACGCGCCTCAACGAAAAGATTGATGATTTTTCGTCAGCGGCAGCGCGGCAAAAAACTGCACTTCGTGCTGCAATGCCACAACGCCGCGCGCGAGTTTTCAAATGCCGGCAGGAAAACAAAACAGATGGAGACGCCCCATGACGGACACCGCTTCGCCGCGCCGCAAGCGCACGGCGCGTTTCGTGGAGATTGCCGAAGCCGCGGGCGTGAGCCCCGCCACGGTCGACCGTGTGCTCAACGAGCGCGGCAGCGTGTCCGCCGCGATGCGCGCGCGCGTCGTCGCGGCCGCGCGCCAGCTCGGCGTGCCGCGTGTGTTACCCGAAACGCATCACGGGCTCGTGCATATCGACGTTTTGCTGCCGCAAAACAACACGCCGTTTTTCCAGCGGCTGACGCAGGGCCTTGAACGCTCCATGCAAATGCTCGACCGGCGCATCGTGCTGCACCGGCAGTTCCTGCCCGAAGCCGACGACACCGTGATTACCCGCGCCATCCTGAAGCCGAATTACAAACGCGCGGGCCTGATCGTCACGACGCACGATACGGGGGAAGTGCGCGACGCGCTGCGCACCGTGATCGCCCAGGGCGAGGCCGTGGTGACGATGGTCACCGATATCGATGCGGTCGAGCGCGTGCATTACGCGGGCATCGACAACCGGCTTGCGGGACGCACGGCGGGCTATTTCGTCGGGCGCCTCGCGAAAGCGCCGGGCCGCGTGCTGCTGATCTGCTCGCGCAAGGACTATCACGCGCATATCGAGCGGATCAGCGGGTGCCGCGAGCAATTGGCCGAATCGTTTCCGCACCTCGTTTGCGACGAGGAAGCGGTGGAAACGCTCGACGACGTGGACCAATGCCATCGCGCGGTGCTCAAGTCGCTCAAACGCGGCGGCGTGGTCGGCATCTACAACAGCGGCTATGCGTCGGCGGGCATCGAGGCCGCGTTGCGCAAGGTGGGCGCGGTGGGAAAAATCGTATGGGCAGGCCACGAAATGCTCGACCTGCACCGCCAGTACATCGAGCAGGGGACGATGGATATCGCCATCGACCAGGACCCGGACGGCCAGGTCATCTCGGCGCTGCAGCATGCGCTCAACGCATGCGGCGTGCTCGAAACGCCCGCGCCTCCGGGGCCGGTGGAGTTCCGCATTTTCTGCTCGGCGAATGTGCGACGCAATCCGTATCTGGGTGTCGGGAATTGACTTTCCCGTTTCAGGCTGCGGCGCTTTCGCGCGCAGATTCCTTTTCGACCTCTAGCCACAGCTCGCGAATCCAGTCGCGCATGAGCAGCGATTCGCGCCAGCGGTCGGTCGTGTCGTTGCCGTCCGGACCGATGATCGCGTAAGGCTGCGGCCCCAGCTCGCAGGTGAACGAGAGCGTCTCGTCCGCGCCCGCACGCTTGCGCCACGAGTGAAAGCCGTAGCGCCACCAGTCGAGAAAGAGATCGACCCATTTGCGGTGCGGCGCGAACGATAGCTCGATCTGCACCTGTTCGCGGCTCGCCACGCGACCATGAAACGCCCAGGACGCATCGAGGATGCGATGCATGAGCGCGTGATTCTCCTCCGATACCGGCCATGCGAACTCGCGCCCCACGAGGTAGTGCGATATGTCGCCGAGCAGCTTGAGGTCGGGGCGCGCGTCGAGCAGATCGAGCGTGAAATACAGGTCCGTCGTCATGCGGTCGCGATGCGTTTCGATGTAGACGGGTATGTTCACCTGGTCGGCCAGGCGCTGCCAGCCGTCCAGCAACGCGAGCGCCTCGCGCTGCGTGCGCGGGCGCACGTCGGGTTGAAGGTCGACATGGTGCAGACCGAATTCGGTGGCAAGCTCGAGCACCGGCTGCAGGTCGTCCACGGTCGCAGGGAAGCACTGGCCCTCCGCCGCCAGCCCGTATGTCTTGCGTAGTTCCGCGAGGCGTTTCACGTCCTCGCGATTCGTGCAATGCGCGCTCACGCCGTCGAACCCCGCTTCGGCGATCATCCGCACATTGTCTTCGAGCGTGCGCTCGTAGCCATCGGTGTGGCGGCGTTCCATCGACCAGAGCGACTGGAACACCAGCAGTCGTTGCGCCATCATGTCTCCGTTTTTTGTATCAAAGCAGGCTCTTGAGCTTGACCTCGGGGTTGGCCAACGCATCGGGCAACTGCGCCGGCGCAATCGCCACACCGCGCTCCACCAGCATGCGCGCCAGCTTCATTTCTTTGGCAAGCGCACTGGCCGGTCCGAATCCGCTCGCACCAACGAGGCGTTGGTCGCCAGCGAGTTCGAAGTGGATTTCCGCGTCGCCAGCCAGGGGGCGCACGACCGAACTTGCGCCAAGCGCCGGCTCGCCCGCAACCTGCAATTGGTGATCGTACTGATCGGACCAGAACCAGGGCAACTCGCGATACGCGTCGTGAGCACCGAGCATGTTGTGCGCCGCTACGCGTGCCTGGGTTTCCGCGTTGTGCCAGGTTTCCTGGCGAATGCGATGCGAACCGAAACGGCTCGGAAACAGCGCCACGTCACCGGCGGCATAAATGCCGCGCACGGACGTCGCGAGTTCCTCGTCCACGACGATGCCGCGCTCGACTTCGATGCCGGCCGCACGTGCGAGCCCATCGGCAGGCTCGATGCCAATACCGACGATCACCGTATCGGCGCGCAGCGTATCGCCGTTTTCCAGCAGCATGTCGAGCGTGCCGTCGCTCAGCCGCTCGATTGCCTGCGGCGCGCAGTTCAGCAGCACGCGAACGCCATTGCGCTCATGCAGCGCATGAGCGCGCGCCGCGATCACAGCGGGCACGGCGCGGCCCATGAGTCGCGCACCACCTTCGATAAGCGTGACGCCGCAGCCGCGCGCGCGGGCCGAGGCCGCAACTTCGAGCCCGATGAACCCGCCGCCCACGACGACGATGCGCGACCCCGCGGCAAGCCGCGGCCCGATTGCCGCTGCGTCGTCCAGCGTGCGCAGGGTCAGCACATTCGCGAGCGTCGCACCCGGAATCGTGAGCCGCCTCGCGTGACCGCCCGTTGCCAGCAGCAGCGCCTCGTAGGCGAGCGTCGCGCCGTCGCCCAGTTGCAGCGCGCGCGCCACCGGATCGATCGCCTGCACAGTCGCCACGATGTGCTCGACGTTATCCTCGCGCCAGGCTTCGGGCGAGCGCAGGCCGCATTGCGAGGGGCTGCGCTCACCCGTCAGGAGTGCTTTGGAAAGCGGCGGGCGCTCATACGGCAAATGCGGCTCCGAACCGATCAGCGCAATGCGGCCGCGCCACCCCGCTTCGCGCAACGTCTGGGCGGCGCGCCCGCCAACATGGCCCGCCCCGACGATCGCCATCACTCGTTCCGTGGCCGTCATCTTGTGTCTCCCCCGGTTTTCACACCGTTTCCGGCTGCTTGAATGCGTTCCACTCGGCGCCCGGCACAGGCCGCTTCACGTGATATGAGGGATCGCGAGTCTGGCGTACGAGCGCGGGCAAGATCTCCGCGTAAGCCGCGATCGTGCTGCTGTATGAAGGCGGCATGTCGGGCTTGACGACCTCATGCAGTCGCGGCAACGCGTGGAACGGCACCATCGGAAACATGTGGTGCTCGACGTGATAGTTCATGTTCCAGTAGAGAAAGCGGAACACGGGATTCATCATGACCGTGCGGCAGTTCTTGCGATGGTCGAGCACGTTCTCGGGCAACCCCGCGTGCTGTGTGAGCCCGAAGTAGAGATAGAGCCACGCGCCGTACAGGCTCGGCAGACCGATATAGAGGAGCGGCAGCGGCGAGCGCAGCGCGATGCACGCGCCGATCACCATCGCATAGACGAGCAGCGTGAGCCGTGCTTCGCGCACGACCTTCGGCCACTCGGAAGCGGGCACATAGGTCCTTTCTTCCGCACCGATCCGGCCAAACGCGCACGCGACGATCTTCGGCACTTCGCCCGCCACATGCTTGATCGCGAAAACGTTGAGCAGCAGCGCGGCCCAGTCGGTGGGGCGCGGCGCGGCGATCTCGGGGTCGCGGCCGACGACGAGCGTGTCGGTATGGTGGCGCGCATGGGTCCAGCGCGTGACGGTCGGGCGGCGGAACACCTGGAACGAGGCGAGCTGGTAGACCACGGTGTTCATCCAGCGCGTCTTGAACGCCGTGCCGTGTCCGCATTCGTGCCAGCGCGAATCGGCGGGGCTGCAATAGAGCGTGCCGTAGAGGAAGAACGCGGGAATCGCCCACAGCGAATGGGCGTGCCACGCGAACCATGCGAGCACGCCGCTCGCGACGATGGCCGCGTACCAGATTAACGTGTCGCGCATGGCGCGGGCGTCGCCGCGCTGCATGAGCGCTTTCATCGTGGCGCGCGGCACCGGGCACTTGTACCACTCGGCATTGACGAGCCCCGCGGCGCGCGCCGCTTCCCCTGCTCCGCCGATCAGCCTGTACGCGTCACGACCGGCTCCGCTTGCGCTGGTTTCCGTGTTCGACACCGATGTCTCCTTGATCCGGTTGTCCGTGCTTCGAGCAGCAACGTCTTTCTGGGATCAAACATAAGCGGCGCGCCGGTCGCGCTCAACGGAAACCTTGATGAAATTTCGTCAACTTGCGTCCAGGTGGGCGAGCTTGTGGGTGAAATCCACGTGCTCCTGTTCGGCGCCGAGCATGCGCGAGATATCCGCGACGAGCGCGTCCACGGCCACGCGCACCTTCGACGGCACGTGCCGCGCCTTCTGCCGCACGACGTGAACTTCGCCGCCCAGCACGCTCTTGCTGTCCATCACGAGTTCGAGCCGTCCGTCGCTCAAGTACGGCGCCATAAGCCAGCACGGCAGCCACGCGACACCGGCGCCGGCGGCCGCCGCATCGGCAATCGCCAGCAGGTCGTCGAAGTACAGCCGCGACGCGAGCCGGCACTCCTCGACTTCGCCGCGGGGGCCGCGCACGCGCCACGGCGGACTCTGCCCGGCGCGGCCATACGCGATGCCGGTATGCGTGGCGAGCGCGGCGACGTCCGCGGGCTTGCCGTGCCGCGCGAGATACGCAGGCGACGCGCAGATGCCCATGCGCTGCACGCCGAGCCTACGCGCGACGAGCGTGCCGTTATCGGGCAGCGTGCCGATGCGTACGGCCAGATCGAAGCCGTCCTCGACGAGATCGGCCACGCGATCGCTAAACGAAAGTTCGACATTCAGACGCGGATAGTCCTCCACGAGCCGCCGCACCACGGGGGCGACGCACTGACGCCCGAACAGCACCGGTGCGCTGATCCGCAAGCGCCCCGAAGGCTCGCGCCGCCCGTGGTCGAAGGCGGCTTCCACCGCGCTCAGCTCGCTCAGCACGCGGCGGCACTGCTCGTAGTACGCGTGGCCTTCGTCGGTGAGGCTCAAACTGCGCGTGGTCCGGTGCAGCAGACGCACGCCCAGGCGCTGCTCGAGCCGCGCCACGATCTTCGCGACAGCGGAGCGCGTCACGCCAAGGCGCTCGCCCGCGGCAGAGAAACTGCCCGCGTCCACCACGTCCACGAATTCGGCCACGCCGCTCAGACGATCATCCATTACGCTGACTCCTTTGTATCCCTTTCGGCAACAACGAAGGTCAAAAATCTCACCAATGTCGCCACACAAGCAACACTATCATAGGTGTTCCCACTCGTACTGGAGCAGTCATGAACGCATGGAAACTCAAGGCCGGCAGCGGCCATGGCGCACTCGCGCGCACCGACTTCACGCCGCGCGCGCCCGGCCCGCATGACGTGGTCGTGAAGATTCACGCGGCTTCGCTCAACTATCGCGATTTGATGTTCGCGCGCGGCGATTACCTGGGGCTCGGCGACGCGGCGCTCGTGCCGGTTGCCGACGGCGCCGGCGAAGTGGTCGAAGTCGGCGCGGCGGTCACGCGCTTCAAAGCCGGCGACCGCGTGATCAACACCTACTTCCCGCATTGGGTGGACGGCGCGCCCACGCCCTCGAAAGTGCGCGAGACGCCCGGCGCGCAATTCGACGGCGTGCTGGCCGAACGCTTCGTCGCTGACGAAACCTCGCTCGTTTCGATTCCCGCGCGCCTGAGCTACGAGGAGGCCGCGACGATCTCGTGCGCAGGCATCACGGCCTGGAACGCGATCTTCGTCGATGGCGAGGCGAAGCCCGGCGCGACCGTGGTGCTGCTCGGCACCGGCGGCGTGTCGATCTGGGCGCTGCAGCTCGCCCACGCGGCGGGCTTGCGGACCATCGTCACTTCGTCGAGCGACGAGAAGCTCGAGCGCGCGCGCTCGCTTGGCGCGAGCGAGACGATCAATTATCGTTCGCACCCCGAATGGCAGAACGACGTGCTGAAGCTCACAGGCGGCGAAGGCGCGGATATCGTCGTGGAGGTGGGCGGCCGCGATACGCTGCCGCGCTCGGTGGCCGCCGCGAAGATGGGCGGGCTCGTTTCGATCATCGGCGGCGTGACGAGTTTCGCGGGCCCCGAACTCGGCCTGCTTCCGGTGATCGGCGGCTTCAAGCGGCTGCACGGCCTCATGGTCGGCAGCCGCACGATGCTAGACGACCTCACGCGTTTTATCGGCGCACAGCAGATTCGCCCCGTGGTGGATCGCGTATTCGGTTTCGATGAGGCGCCCGAAGCTTACGCGTGGCTCGAAGCCGGCAAGCATTTCGGCAAGGTGGTGATACGCGTGGCGTGATGCGCTAGCGGCGCAGAAAAGCGAAGCGGGCACTCGAGGTGCCCGCTTCGTTTTGCTTGTGCCCGTCGCTTTAGAAGACCGGATGCCCGTTGATCACGCTAGGCAGCCACGTGGAGAAGAACGGAAAGTAGGTGACCAGATTGATCGCGCTGAAAATCGCCAGATAGTATGGCCACGCGACCTTGGTCGTCTCCCCGATCGACACGTCGCCGATTGCGCAGCCGATGAACTGCACCGAGCCGATTGGCGGATGCACGAGGCCCAGCGCGCAGTTCAGCAGGATCATGATGCCGAACTGCACCGGACCCACGCCGCTATGCATGGCGAGCGGCAGGAACAGCGGCGTCGTGATGAGGATGTGCGCCGCCATGTCGATGAACGTGCCCAGAAACACCTGGATGATGTTGATGTACAGAAGCATCAGCCAGGGAAGCGTCGTGGCATGTTCGAGCACGCGCTCAATGGCTTCCGGAATCTCCAGATACGCCATCTGGTAGCGCAGCATGTTCGACACCGCGATCAGCAGCAGCACCACGCCCGTGGTCTTGGCCGCGCGCGAGAGGGCGAAGAACAGCTTCTCTTTCGTCATCGTGCGATACACGACCACGGTGAGCGCGAGCGAATACACCACGGCAATCGCGGCCGCTTCCGTCGCGGTCGCAATGCCCCGCGCCACGCAGAAGAGAATGATCGCGATCACGAGCAAGCCAGGCAGCGCGCCGAGGAACGCTCGCACCACGGCGAGCCAGCCGGGGAACACCTGCAGTTTGGTCTTGCCGTCCGCGCTGAGCGGATAGCCAAAGCGGCGCGCCTGCCAGTACGCGGCGATCAGCACGAAACCCATGACCCACAACACCGGCAGCAGGCCCGAGAACAGCAGGTCGCCAATCGACACGCCGCTCATCTGCTGACCATTCAGCGTGCCCGTAATGCCTTGCGCCGCGAATGCGTAGATGATCATGTTCGTCGAAGTCGGCATCAACGCGCCGGCGAGCGACGAGTGCGTCGTCACGTTGACCGCATAGGCGGCGCTATAGCCTTCGCGCTTCATGAGCGGAATGACCACGCCGCCCATGGCCGACGTATCCGCCGAAGGCGAGCCGGAAACGCCGCCGAAGAGCGTGCACGCAACGACATTGGCCATGCCGAGGCCACCGCGGAAGTGCCCCACGGCGGCCTGGGCGAAGCGCAGAATGCGGTCGGCAATACCGCCGTGCAGCATCAACTCGCCGGAGAAGATGAAGAACGGCACGGCGAGAAACGAGAACGCGTTCATGCCCGAGATCATCGACTGCATGGCAGTCGCGGCCGGCAGTCCTTCGTAAAGGTACGTGCTGACGCAGGCGAGACCGAGCGAGAAAGAAACCGGCACCCCAAAGGCGAGGAGCACCAAGAAGCTGAGCGAAAGAATTGCGAGTTCCATGTTTGCCCTACTTTGCCTTGCGTACGAACAGCGCCAACAAATGCTCGAGCGAAAACAGCACGATGCAGGTGCCGGCCACGACCGGAATGACGTAGCGCACCGCTTCCGGCACGCCGAGAATCGCGATATGGTCGTCCATGGTTGTTTCCGCCATTTGCAGGCAGCCGAAGAAAATCGCCCCGCCAAGCGCGATCAGGCAGACATGCTGAAACGCTTCTGCGATCAGCTGCCACCGTGGGGAAAGCTTCTTGACGAGCGAATCGAGCCCGATATGCCCGCGCTCGCGCACCTTGAGCGCGGCGCCGAACATGGCGATGGTCACCACCAGCAGCAACGCGACCGGCTCCACGAAATCGGGCGCGCTTTCGAACACGTAGCGCATGATCACGCCGTAAAAGACGAGCACCGTTAGCGCGGCGAGCGCAACCGAGGCGACGATCGTCAGCAGGCGAAACAGTAAATCGTTGGGGAGTTTCAGGAAGGTCATGATCCACCCTTGCACGGTACAGACTTCACAACTGCGGTTTTCCGGCTCCGCGCCGCTCGCGGCGCGGAGCCCCGGGCTTTAGTGAATCGCCTGGATCTCGTCCACGATCTGCTTCATTTCGGGCGTCTTTTCATACTTCGCCCACACAGGCTGCATGGCCTTCACGAACGCTGCACGATCGACCTGCGTAGCCGGAACAATGGTCGCGCCGCCCTTTTGCACCGTCTTGCCCGCCGTGTCTTCGCGCGCCGTCCAGAGCTTCACGTAGTACGGCACCGAGTCGGCCGCCGCCTTCTTGATGACGTCCTGCTCCTGCGGCGTGAGCGTGTCCCATACCTTCTTCGAGAACACGAGCACTTCCGGCGTCATGGCGTGATCCGTTTCGGAATACACCTGCGCCACTTCGTAGTGCTTGGTTTCCTCGTACGACGGCAGGTTGTTTTCAGCCGCATCCACGAGGCCCGTCTTCAGGCCCGTATAGACTTCGGCGAACGGCATCGGCGTGGGCGTGCCGCCCATGGCCTTGATTTCGTCGACCATCAGGTCGGACGGCTGCACGCGCACCTTCAGGCCTTTCATGTCGGCCGGCGACTTGATCGGGCGCTTCGCGTAGATCGAACGCGCGCCGCTCTCGTAGAACGTCAGCGCGATCATGCCCTTGGCCTTGAACGCGTCGAGAATCTTCTGGCCTTCGGGGCCGTACATCACCTTGCGGAAATGGTCGATGTCGCGAAAGAGGAACGGCAGCGACGGAATCATCGACTCCGGCACGATCTCGTTGAACGCGGCGCCATTGGCGCGAACCATGTCGAGCGCGCCAATGCGCACCTGATCGATCGTGTCGTTTTCCGAACCGAGCGCGCTGTTGCCGAACACCTTGACGGAGTCCTTGCCGCCCGTGGCCTGCGAAATCTCTTCGCCCATGTGCTTGATCGCCATGTTGGTCGGGAAGGTGTCGCTGTGCACATCGGCTACGCGGAACACGCGCGCGTGCGCGGCGCCGGCGGTCAGTGCGAGAGCCGCTGCCAGAACCGTCATTGCGGTCTTTGCGGTGCGTGCAGTGCGTGCGTTGCGAAAGGTTTTTTTCATCGCTTGCCCCAAGAATGGAAGAGTTGTTTTCAAGCCGTGTTTGGGCTGATTAGCTGGCCAACCGGGTGTCTCAGAACCGGTGGATGATGCCTGCACCTACAGCGACCATGCTGCGTGACGAAGACGGCGTGGTCTGGAAGCCATCGCCAATCGTCGCGGTCGCGTTGATGATTTGGGTACCGTTGCCCGCCGGCGTGAGGGTCTTGCCGTTTGCACGCTGAAAAGCCTGCAACGCGTAAAGTCCCGTGCGCTTGGAAAGCGTGTAGTACTCCGAGAGATTGAACTGCTGGTATTGCGCGCTGCTCGTGATGCCGTTGGCTCGCGTTGCGCGCGTATAGCTGTAGCCCGTCGCGAAGTCCCACGTCGGAGCCGGCTTCCAGTGCAGGACGACGCCGCCCGTATTGAAGATCGCGGTGTCGTGGAAGCCCGATCCCACGCCGGGGATGTACTGCACATTCGAGTAAGTCGCGGTGAGATCGAACTGGCTGTTGAACGTATAGCCCGCGCCCACGGCGAAGCGCTGCTGTGCGCGCGCCGACTGGTAGCCGTAGGTGACGGCGGAAATGCCGGGCTGCGCGCCCGCGTTGGACGTGGTCGTATCGGCACCGAAGGCGCCGCCGTTCACGTTCGAGTTGTTGATGCGCGAGAAGCCCACCGCCATGCCGAACGGCCCCATGGCGTACTGCGCCGCGGCGGTCCAGGTCGAGCCTTGCGTCACGCTGCCGGGGACGCCAGCGAGCGAGTACGAACCGCTCACCGTGAAGCCGTAGATCTTCGGCGATGTGTACAACAGCGTGTTATTGGCGCGATAGATCGTGTCGAGACCGTCGAGATCGCCCGGATGCGCGCCGTAGAAACCGGTGAGCCACGTGGTCGGGCTGTACGGCGAAAGCATCTGGTAGTACGAAGCGTACTGGCGGCCCGCCGTGAGCGAACCGTAGGTGGGATTGGTCACCCCCACGAACGCTTGCCGGCTGAACATGAGCCCGCTCGTTGATTGCGCGCCGGTTGCGCTGTTGAAGCCTTGCTCGAGCTGGAAAATGGCCTTCGTGCCGCCGCCCAGGTCTTCGGCGCCCTTCAGGCCGAAGCGGCTGCCGGCCCACACGCCGTTGATCATCTTGACCGCCGAACGGCCGCCCGAGGTCGAACCGAGCGTCGTTTGACTCGACTGCCAGCCGATGCCCGTATCGACGATACCGTAGAGCGTGACACTGCTTTGCGCAAAGGCAGGCGCAGCACCTGCAATCGCCACCCCGACGACGGCGCACTTCAAACGGCGCGTATTCTCCGGCATTCTCCGATCTCCTTTTGTTCTTTATGTGTCACTTCGGGAAAACGTTTTCTTAAATTTAATGCGTTCCTTTCGAAATGGCTAGTAGGTAGTTACGCGGAGCGGCAGTACGAAAGTGCGTGCCCTGGGCACACGTGACGAGGCCGCCGGCCGTTGAAGAACGGCCAGCGAGCGGGTACTTCGCAGATCAGGGAATCAGCGGCAGGGGGCGGTCGAGTCGCGCACAACGAGGCGGGGTTCGAGCACGACCTGCTCGACATCCGCGCGGCCGGCAAGGACGTCGATGAGCTTTTGCATGGCCAGTTCGCCCATACGCTCGCTTTGCCCGTCGATCGTGGTCAGGCGCGGCTCCACGTATTCGCCATAGGGCACGTTGTCGATGCCGGCGACCGAGACATCCTGCGGTATGCGAAAGCCGAGTGACTTCGCTTCCTTCATGAAGCCAAGCGCGATGAGGTCGTTGTAGCAGATCACCGCCTGCGGACGCTTCGGGCCCAGCATCACCCGCGAGCAGGCTTGCTCGCCTGCCTGGGCGGTCGGCGCGTGGGTCTCGTACACGTCGAGCGTGAGGCCGGCTTCGGCCAGCGCCTCGGTTGCGCCGGCAATCCGTTCGTCGTTGATGGTCGCCGCGGCGAACCCGAGATACGCAACGTGGCGGTGCCCGAGGTTGAGCAAATGACGCACCATCATGGAAGTCGCGAGCCGGTTGTCGAAGCCGACGGTGGGAATGTCGAGGCCGCGCACGGTCCTGAGCATGACGACCGGCTTACCCAGATTCATCGTCCACCTGGCGATCTCTTCGGACGCGCGCGAGCTGACGATCAGGCCGTCCACGCGCGGCGAAAGCGCTTCGATGAGCGAGCGCTCGCGCGCGAGATTTTCTTCGGCGTCCACGAGAAGCAGCGTGTAGTCGTGCTGAAGCGCGACGCGGTTCGCGCCCTTGACCACGTTCGTGAAGTGCGGGTTCGCGATGTCCAGAATGGCAACGCCGATGGTGCGCGTGCGCCCCGTGATCATTGAGCGCGCAAGCGGATTGGAGCGGTAGCCGAGCACCTCGATGGCGTCCTTGACCTTCGCTTCCACCGCCGGCGAAAAGCGTTGCGTGCCGTTCACGTACTTCGATACCGTCGCGACCGAGACGCCGGCCATCGCGGCGACATCGCGAATCGTCGGGGAACCACTTTTCATAGGTTGGCAGCGCCAGGGATGATCGACGGCGAGCATTGTCGCAGAAACGGACCTGGGGTGAACCCCGTATTCGGAGCAGGTATTCCTCCATTGACGCTACGATTGCCGGTGGCTATATTCGGAAAACGTTTTCCATGCGTCCATCAATATCAAAATAATTCCCAGGGAGCCCTGATGTCGCAACACTCAATTTCCGCCAAACCGTTCGGCCGCCTTCTTCTTACCGGCGCGGGCGGCAATCTGGGCCGTCAGTTGCGCGGCGCGCTCGCGAACTGGGCCGCCGTCGTTCGCGTGAGCGACATCACGGAACTGGGCGAGGCGGCAGCGCACGAGGAAACGCACTGCGTCGACCTCTCGGATCGCGAGGCGGTCATGCAGCTTGTGGAAGGCGTGGATGCGATCGTGCACCTGGGCGGCATTTCCATCGACGCGCCATTCGACGACCTGCTCGAAGCCAACATTCGCGGCACGTACAACCTTTACGAAGCCGCGCGCAAGCACGGCATCAAGCGCATCGTCTACGCGAGCTCCAATCACGTCACGGGCTTCCATCCGGTCACGAGCGTGCTCGATACCGACGCCGCGCACCGGCCGGACAGCTTGTACGGCGTGACGAAATGCTTCGGCGAATCGCTGTCGCGCTATTACTTCGATCGCTTCGGCATGGAAACGGTATGTCTGCGCATTGGTTCGTCGTTCGAAGAACCGAAGAACGCGCGCATGCTCGTCACGTTCCTGAGCTATCGCGACTTCATCGAACTCGTGCGCTGCTCGTTGTTCACCAACCGCGTGGGCCACGCTGTCGTGTATGGCGTGTCGGACAACCCGGCAAGCTGGTGGGACAACGGCAAGGCGGGTTTCCTCGGCTACCGGCCGCGCGACAGCTCGGCGGCGTATGCCGAGCGCTTCCCGGCGACCGCGCCGAACGCCGAGCCTGGCGACGTCGCGCAGCAGTATCAGGGCGGACCGTTCGTGCTTGGCGAGCCGATGCAAGGCGCCGAGGGCTAAGCAGGCGCCCGGTCTGCTGTGCATGCTGGAGAACCGGCTCGATAACCTGAAGGCAGACCGCCCTGGCCGCGAAGCGGCTGGGCGGGATCACGGCGCGCCGGACAGTTAGTTGCAGCTTTGCATGGCAACCTGATCGTCGTCACTCACCCGCTGCCGCACTCTCCTGGCACCAGATACAACCTACAGGCTGTATTTTCAAATTACAGCCTATGGTTTGTATTTTTTCTTTACAACGTATAGACTGTATTCCACTGCGCCGCGCGTTTCCGTTTGCATCGGCCGTTGCTTCCGTTTGCATCCGCATCTAGCCGCCCGGAGTTGCCGTGGACTACCCTCTCAAGACCCTGAGTCAACTGCGCCCGATTCTCGTCGGCTTCCGCAAGAAAGCCGGCCTCACCCAGAAAGACATGGCCGCGCGGCTCGGCATCTCGCAGCAAAGCTATGCCGCGTTCGAGGCGAATCCCGAAGCGGCGAGCGTCGAGCGGCTCGTTCGGGTTCTGCGGCTCGTCGACGTCGAAATCAAGTTCGGCGCGCCCGAAGCCAAGGCTGCGCCGGTCGCGGCGAAAGCCGCGCCCCGCCCGGCCAAAGCTCCCGCGGCCACAGCCAGGATGCCGAGCGCGGCCAAGCCGCCGGCCGCCCGCAAAAGCACTCGCAAAAGCACCCGGGAAAGCACGCGCACCCGCACCACGCAGGCAGCCGGAGCCCCGCCGCGCCAGTCCGCCACGCGCCGCAAACCGAGGGAGAACTGGTGAGCGCACGCCCGCGTCTACCCAACCGGCTCGACCTGTGGATGAACGGCCTGCCCGTGGGCTCCTGGGAGAGCGCGCGCGGCAACGAGCGCCTCGTGTATCTCGACAGCTGGCTCGACGACCCGCAAGGCCGCCCCCTCTCGCTCTCGCTGCCGTTCACGCCCGGCAACCAGCCCTACCGCGGCCAGATCGTCGCGGACTATTTCGACAATCTGCTGCCGGACAGCGACCGCATTCGCAGGCGTATCGCCGCGCGCTACCAGACGGGCGGCACCTCGCCGTTCGAGTTGCTCGCCGCGCTCGGCCGCGATTGCGTGGGCGCGCTGCAGATTCTCCCCGCTGGCGTTGCGCCCGCGAGCCTCAGGAGCATCAAGGGGCGAGCGCTGAGCGAAGGCGACATCGCACAACTGCTGCGCGAAACCACCGCCACGCCGCACGCGGGCGAGCACGACTCCGTGGACAGCCTGCGGCTTTCCATCGCCGGGGCGCAGGAAAAGACCGCGCTGCTATGGCATGGCGGCCAGTGGCTGCTTCCCGAAGGCAGCACGCCGACCACGCATATCCTGAAGCTGCCGCTCGGGCTCGTCGGCAACATGCGCGCCGACATGCGTACCTCGGTGGAAAACGAGTGGCTGTGCACGCAAATCATCGCGGCCTACGGCTTGCCCGTCGCGCCCTGCGAAATCGCGCAATTCGAGGATATGAAGGCATTGGTCGTGGAGCGATTCGACCGGCGTCTTGCCAGCGACGGCAAATGGATCGTGCGCCTGCCGCAGGAGGACCTGTGCCAGGCCACGGGCACGTCCGGGCTCGCCAAATACGAAACCGACGGCGGCCCGGGCATCGACGCGATCATGCAAGTGCTGGACGGCTCCGCGCAGGCCACGGCCGACCGCCGCCACTTCTTCGTCACGCAAATCGTCTTCTGGCTGCTCGCGGCAACGGACGGCCACGCGAAGAACTACAGCATCGCACTGCTGCCCGGCAGCGAGTACGCCGCTACGCCGCTCTACGACGTGCTCAGCGCGCATCCTGTCGTCGGCCGGGGCCGCAATCATATTGCGCCGCAGCGCGTGAGCCTCGCGATGGCCGTGCGCGGGCGCAACCGGCACTATCGCGTCGAGGAGATCTATCCCCGGCACTGGATCGCGCAAGGCCAGCGCGTGGGATACGCAGCGCCGGAAGTCGAAGCGATGCTCGCGCAGGTGGCGGCGCAAACGCCGCGCGTGATCGAAGCCGTCTCGGCGCAGATTCCCGCCGGTTTTCCGGAAGACGTCGCCGACGCCGTTTTCGCCGGCATGCGCAGGCTCGCCGCGCGGCTTACCGCCGGGCTCACGAATTAAGCGAAATCACCCGCAGGCGAGATCCTCGTCGTCTATCGCGCGCGTGAGCAGGTCGAGAAAAGCCTGCATGGTCTGCGGCAGCGTGCGGCCCGCCATCGTCTGGATCTGCAGTGTGCGCTGATGCAACTCCGGGTTCGAGAGCGTCACGGCGGCAAGACCCTCCACCTCGAGACGGCCGCGCACGGTTAGAAAACCGGTGAACGTCACGGCATCGGTCAGGCGTACGAATCTTTGCAGTGCGACATGATAGTTGCTGACGAACACCGGCTCGAAGATCAACCCTTCGAGGCTGCACGCAATGTCGATGAGCTGGCGGATCGTTACGCCCTGGTTGTTCATGGCAACCGGCCACGGCATCAAGTCGCGCAACGAAAGCGACTCGCGCGCCGCCAGCGGATGATCGTGCCGCATGAGCGCAAATATCGGTGCGCGCTGCGAATAGTGCACGGCAATTTCTTTCTCCGGCGCGAGGCTGAAGCACAGCGCGATATCGGCCGTACCTTCTCTCACGCGCTGCGTTGCAACAGAAGGCGCCGACACGTCCAGCTGAAAATGCGTTTGCGGCCAGGTCCGGAGGAAGTGCGCGAAAACCTGGGGCAGAAAATCCGGCGCGAGGCCTTCGGAACTCGCAACGCGTATGGTCGCGCGGCCACCCTCGCTTAAGCCCCGAATCTCGCCGACCACGCGATCCGTTTCGAGCAGGCTGCGCCGCGCGTGCTCGGCGAGCATGCGCCCCGCCTCGCTCAGCACCATGCCACGCGGCCGCCGCTCGAATAACGGCGTGCCGAGTTCCTCTTCGAGCCGGCTGATCTGGCGGCTGAGCGCCGAAACGGCCACGTAAAGCCGTTCGGACGCCTTGCTCAGCGAGCCGCTGCGGGCCACTTCCAGAAAATAGCGCAGTGCGGTGTTGTCCATGTCGATGAGCGCGGTCTCGTTCGCTTTGCCGTTTCGGCAAAGATAAATCACAAATATTGTAATTGTGAAGAAATATCGGCGACTGCAGGATCGCTCGACGGCCTTAAAAACAGGGGGACGTGAGTTGACCCGTGACACCGCTATTCAAACCGCAGCCGGTCAATACGATTCAGGCCACTTCCTGAACGATCTGCGCCGCCGCGTGGCGTATCGCACCGAGAGCCAGGAGCCGGAAAGCGGCGAGCGCCTGCGCGGCTATCTGGACGAGGAACTCACGCCGCTCCTTGTCGATTGGGGTTTCACCTGCCGTGTCGTCGAGAATCCCGCCCAAGGCGCGGGCCCGTTCCTGATTGCGCATCGCCACGAAGACGATGCGCTGCCCACCGTGCTCAGCTACGGCCACGGCGACGTGGTGCGCGGCTACGACGCGCAATGGCGCACGGGCCTCACGCCGTGGGACGTGACCGTCGACGGCGAGCGCTGGTACGGCCGTGGCACCGCCGACAACAAAGGCCAGCACAGCATCAATCTCGCGGCGCTCAAGGCCGTGCTCGACGCGCGCGGCGGCAAGCTCGGCTTCAACCTCAAGCTGCTGTTCGAAACGGGCGAAGAAGTCGGCTCGCCGGGCCTGCACGAACTGTGCACGCACCTACGCGACGAACTCGCCGCCGACGTGCTGATCGCCTCCGACGGCCCGCGCCTGAGCGCGCACCGCCCGACGATCTTTCTCGGCTCGCGCGGCCTCGTCAATTTCAAGCTCGAACTGACGCTGCGTGAAGGTGGCCACCATTCGGGCAACTGGGGCGGCCTCCTGCGCAATCCGGGCGTCGTGCTCGCAAACGCGATCGCCTCGATGGTCGACGCGAACGGCAAGATTCTCGTAGAAGGTCTGCGCCCGCCCCCCATTCCGGAATCCGTACGCCGCGCGCTTGCCGATATTCGTGTGGGCGGCAATCCGGGTGAGCCCGAGGTCGATCGCGACTACGGCGAGCCGGGCCTCACGTCCACCGAGCGCGTGTTCGGCTGGAACAATCTCGAAGTGCTCGCGTTTCGCACCGGCAACCCCGAAAAGCCCGTGAACGCAATTCCGCCGCACGCGATCGCTTACATGCAGATTCGCTTCGTCGTCGGCACGGACTGGCAAAACCTCGAACGCATCGTGCGCGCGCACCTCGACGCGCACGGCTTCGGCATGATCGAACTCGACGTGGAGCGCGGCGCGCCGGCCACGCGTGTCGATCCCGACAACGCGTGGGTGCAATGGGCGCTGCGCTCGCTGCGCGAAACCACGGGAGCCGAACCCGTGCTGTTGCCGAACCTGGGCGGGACGCTCCCCAACGACGTATTCGCCGACGTGCTCGGCATGCCCACGCTGTGGGTGCCGCATTCGTATCCAGGCTGCTCGCAGCACGCACCGAACGAGCACCTGCTCGGCCCGGTCGTGCGCGACGGGCTGCGCATCATGGCTGGCCTTTTCTGGGACCTCGGCGCAAGAGAAGCCGGTGCGTCCAACCCCGCACCGCATCCAACAACGCTTGCATGAGGACGTCGCAATGAGCATCGATTCCCTTCCCGCGCATCACGGCAGCGAGCCCTGGTCGGAGCCCACGCGAAGCACTTCGGGCAAGAACGTCTCGCGGCTCATCATCGCGACTTCGATCGGCAACGCGCTCGAGTTCTACGACCTGCTCGCGTATGGCTACTTCGCCACGACGCTCTCCAAGCTCTTCTTCCCCGTTCACAACGCGACGATATCGTTGCTGCTGACACTCGGCACATTCGCGCTCTCATACCTCGCGCGGCCGTTCGGCGCGCTCGTGCTCGGCTCGTACAGCGACCGTAAGGGCCGCAAGGCGTCGCTCACGCTCTCCATTGCGATGATGACGATCGGCACCGGCATGGTCGCGCTCATGCCCACCTACGCGACGATCGGCATACTCGCGCCCATCGGCATTTTTGCGTCGCGCCTTCTGCAAGGCTTTTCGGCCGGCGGCGAGTTCGGCAGTTCGACCGCCTTCCTGGTCGAGCACGCGCCGCAGCGCAGCGGCTTCATGTCGAGCTGGCAGTTCTCGAGCCAGGGTGCGAGCACGCTGCTCGTCTCGTTGTTCGGCGCCGTGCTCACGGGCGCGCTCACGCAGCCGCAGCTCGAAAGCTGGGGCTGGCGCGTTCCATTCCTGTTCGGTGTGCTAATTGGGCCCGTGGGTCTCTATATCCGCAAACGCATGGACGAAACGCCCGAATTCGAGCGCGTCGAGAAAGCCGAGTCGCCCGTGCGCGAATTGTTCGCCACGCAAAAGGCACAAGTGATTGCGTCGATCGGCGTGCTGATACTGACGACGTCGGCGCAGTACGTGCTCCTCTATATGCCGACGTATGCCGCGCGCCAGCTCGGCCTCGCGCCTTCGTCGGGCTTTATCGCCACGCTCGTGGCCGGCCTGATCGCCATCGTGCTCACACCCATTGTGGGCCACTGGTCGGACAAGGTGGGCCGCACGCGCATCATGTTCGTGGCGGGCGTGCTGTTCCTGCTCACCGTCTATCCGGCGTTCATGCTCATCAACGCGTATCCGTCGCTCTCCACGCTGCTGGCCGCCGTGATCTGGGTCGCGGTGCTGAAGGTCGTGTATTTCGCCTCGATTCCGGCGCTCATGGCAAGCTTCTTCCCCACCCGCACGCGCACCACGGGCATGGCGCTCGCCTACAACGTCGGCACGACCGTGTTCGGCGGCTTCACGCCGCTGGCCGTGGCCTCGCTCATTGCGGCGACGGGCAATAATCTCGCGCCGGGACTCTGGCTGATGTTCGCCGCCGTGTTGAGCCTCGCTACGCTGATCTGGGCGCGCATACAGCTGGGCGCCCGTTGAACCGGCGCCATACAGGAACACGAAAGGGAAATACGCACGTATGTCACACGATTTGCCGCAAGAAGTTCAGGACGCCATTCAGTTTTCCGTCGATCACGAATCGGCATGGGACCGCCACGCCGATGGCAACTTCGGCGTGCACGTGAACGACCCGCCGCCGTGGAACCGCTTGCTCGGCCCCATCCACGACCGCGGCCCTGTGTCCGGCGCCATTGCCGTGGATGGCCGCCCGCTCGCGCAATGGGGCGAACCTGATCGGCCGGACCTGACCTTCAGCATTGCGAAGACGTATCTGGCGTTACTTGCGGGCGTCGCCCACGATCAGGGCCTCTTGCCCGATCCCGATGAGCCTGTACGCGTGCGCGTGCCCGGCATCGGCTTCGACGACGACCACAATGCGACCGTGACGTGGACGCACCTGCTGCAACAGACGAGCGAGTGGCAAGGCAAGTGCTTCGGCCTTGCCGATCAGGCCGATCACTATCGCGCCGTCACCTTCGGCGAGCCGCCCAACGGGAAGAAAGGCGATTTGCGCCCGTTGCAAGCGCCCGGCACGTATTGGGAATATAACGACGTGCGCATCAACCAGCTCGCGCTCGCGCTGCTGCATCTGTTCGGTCGTTCGTTACCCGAAGTATTTCGCGAGACGATCATGCGGCCCGTTGGCGCAAGCGAGAACTGGCAATGGGTCGGCTACGACGACGCATGGATCGATCTGGGCGGCAAACGGGTGCAATCGGTGCCCGGCGGCTCGCATTGGGGCGGCGGCATGTCGGTGAGCGCCAACGATCAGTTGAAGGTCGCGCAGATGCTGCTCGACGATGGCATGGCCTCGGGCCGCCGCGTGCTTTCGAGCGAATGGATCGCGCGCATGCGCACGCCCTGCCCGCTCGCGCCGTTCTATGGCTCGCTGGTGTGGCTCAATACAGAGCGGCGCGTGTTTCCGAGCGTGCCCGAGTCGAGTTATTTTGGCGTAGGCGCGGGCAGCTCCTTCATGTGGATCGAGCCCGAGCGCAAAATCGCGCTGATCGTGCGCTGGCTCGACTCGCAATTCGCCGATGCATTCTTCGGCAAGATGCTGCACGCCGTAGATGCCGCGTGCTCGCGCCATGGCACGAGCACACTCGCAAGTTAGCTAATCGCCATTTCCAGCACTCTCGCCACGTGCAGCGCCGTGGCGTTCGCGCCGTCGTGGATCTGGTGGCGGCAACTCGTGCCATCCGCCACGACGAGGTCGGCGCGATCCGCTTGGCGCACTGCGGGCAACAACGAAAGTTCGGCCATCGCCAGCGAGGCTTCGTAGTGCTCCGCTTCGTAGCCGAAGCTCCCCGCCATGCCGCAGCATGACGATTCGATCGGCTTGACGTCCAGCCCCGGAATCCAGCCCAGCACAGTGAGCACGGGCCGGAAGGCGTCGAACGCTTTCTGGTGACAGTGGCCGTGCACCCACGCACGCGGCGCGGCGAGCGGATGCAAGGCCAGATCGAATCGGCCAGCGCCTTTCTCGCGCACGAGGAATTCTTCGAACAGGAATGCCGCGGCCGAAAGTTCGCGAGCCTCGTCGCCGTAGCCGTATTGCAGGAACTCGTCGCGCATCGAGAGCAGGCACGAGGGTTCGAGCCCGACAATCGAAACGCCACGCGCGACGAACGGCATGAGCATATCGAGTAGCCGCCGCGCCTCGCGCTTCGCCTCGTCCACCAGACCCGCTGCGAGGAACGTGCGGCCACAGCACAGCGGACGTTCTTCGCCACGCACGTTGTAGTGCACGAAATAGCCGGCCGCTTCGAGCACCCGTTGCGCGGCGCGCGCGTTTTCCGGCTCGAAGTTGTCGTTGAAGGTATCGACGAACAGCACGACCTCTTTGGTGGCCGCTGCAGCATCCGGCTTTGTGGCTGCAACCTCCGCAAGGAATGACCGCCTGAACTGCGGCAGCGAGCGTTGCGGCGCGAGACCGAGCGCGCGCTTCACCCATGCATTGACCAAAGGAATGCGCTCGCCGGCCGCCGCCAGGCCGCCCACTTTCGCTGCACGACGCGCATAGCGCGGCAAGAACGCGATCATCTTCTCGCGCAGCTTCAGGCCGTGCTTCGTATTCCACGCCGCGCGCGCCTCGATCTTCAGCTTCGCCATGTCCACGCCGGTCGGGCAGTCGCGCTTGCAGCCCTTGCACGACACGCACAGGTCGAGCGTGTCCTTGACTTCGTCGCTCGCGAGCCCGTCCTCGCCCAACTGCCCCGAGATTGCGAGCCGCAACGTGTTCGCGCGGCCGCGTGTCACGTGCTTCTCGTCTTTCGTCACGCGATAGCTCGGGCACATCGTGCCCGCGTCGAACTTGCGGCAGTGGCCGTTGTTGTTGCACATCTCCACGGCTTTCGCGAGGCCGCCAGTCAAGTCGTCGCCGCTGCCGGGCGGCGTTTCAACGCCCGTTAGCGGATCGCGCTTCGCGTCCCACGCCGACCAGTCGAGCATCGGCCGCATCTGGCGCTCACGATATCCCGGCGCGAAGCGGAACAGCTTTGCGTCGTCCATCTTCGGCGGGCGCACGATCTTGTCGGGATTGAAGCGATTCTCGGGGTCGAATAGCTGCTTGATCTCCGTGAACGCCTGGTTGATCTTCGGTCCGTACTGCCAGGCAATCCATTCGCCGCGGCACAGGCCGTCGCCGTGCTCGCCCGAAAACGCGCCCTTGTACTCGCGCACGAGTTCGGCGGCCGCTTCGCCTATCGCGCGCATTTTCGCCGCGCCGTCGCGGCGCATGTCGAGAATCGGGCGCACGTGCAGCGTGCCGACGCTCGCGTGCGCGTACCATGTGCCCTCGGTGCCGTGCTGATGAAAGATTTCGGTCAAGCGGCTCGTGTACTCCGCGAGATGTTCGAGCGGCACCGCGCAGTCTTCGATGAACGAGACCGGCTTGCCGTCGCCCTTCATGCTCATCATGATGTTCAGGCCGGCCTTGCGCACTTCCCACAGCGCCTTTTGCTCGTTCGCGTCGGTCATCTTCACAACCGAGTCCGGCAGGCCGAGGTCGCCCATCAGTTCGACCAGACCATCGAGGCGGCGCACCTGATCGTCACGATTGTCGCCGGCGAATTCGACCAGCAGGATCGCATCGGGCCTGCCCACCAGCGCCTTTTCGATCACCGGCTTGAAGCCGGGGTTGCCAAGCGCGAGTTCGATCATCGTGCGATCGACCAGTTCCACCGCAGTCGGCTTGAGCTTGACGATATGCTGCGCGGAGTCCATCGCCTGCCAGAAGGTCGGAAAGCTCACTACGCCCAGCGTTTTGTGCGCGGGCAGCGGCGCGAGCTGCAGCGTGATCTGCCGGCTGAAGGCGAGCGTGCCTTCGGAGCCTACGAGCAGATGCGCGAGATTCGCCACGCCGTCGTCGGTATAGGCGAGCGGGTTCTGGCAGTCGAACAGGTCGATGTTGTAGCCGGCCACGCGGCGCAACACCTTCGGTATGCGTTCGGCAATCTCGCCGCGTTCGCGCGTGGCGATGCGCTGCACGCCTTCAAGCAGCGCCGCGAGGCGCGCGCCTTCCTGCGGCTTCTTCAACGACTGGAAACGGGCCTCGCTGCCGTCCGCGAGAATCGCGTCGATGCCGAGCACGTTGTGCACCATGTTGCCGTACTCGATCGAGCGCGAGCCGCACGAATTGTTGCCCGCCATGCCGCCGATCGTGCACTGCGCGGCCGTCGAAACGTCTACGGGAAACCACAGCCCGTGCGGCTTGAGCCAGGCATTCAGATGATCGAGCACGACGCCCGGCTCGACTGTTACCGTACGCGCTTCGGCATCGAAATCGACGATGTTGTTGAGCCACTTCGACGTGTCGATCACGAGCGCTTCGCCCACCGTCTGGCCGCACTGGCTCGTACCCGCGCCACGCGCCAGCACCGGCGCATGCTCGATGCGCGCCACTTCCAGCGCGGCGCGCAGGTCGTGCTGATCGCGCGGCACCACCACGCCAATGGGCGTGATCTGGTAGATCGAGGCGTCGGTTGCGTAGCGGCCGCGGCTCGCGGCGTCGAAGAACACGTCGCCGCGCACGGCTTCGCGCAGGCGACGCGCGAGCGGCGAGCCATGGCCCGCGCTCGAGGGAACCAGATGAATCGGCTTGACCAGCATGCCAGAGGTGCGTGCGCCTTCCATTGCCGGTCACACTCCCTGATGAGAACCTGTGGGCGCTTCAGCCTGCTTGCCCAGCTCGAAGCGGCTCTCGGGCTGCATGCGGAACGCGAGAATCACGCCGCACCCCATCAGCACCATGCTGCCCACGAACGGCAGATCCCAGTTGCCGAAGTGGTCGATCAGAAAGCCGCCCACCACGGGCGAGATGATCGCGGCCAATGCCGAGCCCGTGTTCATCATGCCGCTCGCCGTTCCGGAGAATTCCGGTGCGATGTCCATGGGGATCGCCCACATCGGGCCGATGGTCATTTCGGCGAAGAAGAAACCCGCCGCGAGGCATGTCATCGAAATAACGGGATCGTGCACGAACATCAGCGGCACCAGCACGATCAACGTGATGAGCATGCATACCGAGACCATCCAGCTGCGCGCGCGCTTGAGGTTGCCGGTACGCTTGAGGAGCCAGTCGGTCACGAGGCCGCCGAGCGTGTCGCCCACCACGCCCGCGAGGAACACCACCGAGGCGAAGATCGCCGACTTGCCCAGCTGCAGGTGATAGTTGTGCAGGAAGTATTGCGGAATCCAGCTCAGGAAAAGCCACAGCGTCCAGCCGTAGCAGAAGTAGACGATCGTCACCGGAATCATGCGCTTGAAGAGCGCCATCCACGGCAGGCCAGTCACGCGCGGCTTGGGCGGCGGCAGAATGGCGAGTTCGGCCTCGGTAATGCGCGGGTGATCCTTCGGGTGCTCGGTGAACGTGAACGCCCACACCACCACCCACAGCAGGCTGAGCGCGCCGCAGACATAGAACGATTCGCGCCAGCCGTAGCGCGCCATCACGAGCACCACGACTGCGGGCGCCACCGCATTGCCGACGCGCGACGCGGAGTGCGTGATGCCCTGCGCGAAGCCGCGCCGCTCTTTTGCGACCCAGCGCGACATGGCCGAGGTCGAGGCGGGAAACGTTGCGCCCTCACCGAAACCGAGCAAAAGACGCGCGGCGAGCAGTGAGGCGAGGCCGCCCGCCATGCCCGTGAGCACCGTGGCCACGCCCCACACAGCGCCGCAGAAAAGCAGCGTGCGGCGCGCGCCGAAGCGGTCGCTCACCCAGCCGCCAATGATCTGAAACAGCAGATACGGATACGCAAACGCCGAAAAAACCAGCCCTACTTCGGTGTGCGATAGCTGGAACTCCTTGCCGAAGCCCGCCGCCGCCGTGCTCACGTTCACACGATCGAGGTAGGTGATGAAGTACATGATGCAGAGCATGATCAGCACGATGCTGCTCGCGCTCGTCAATCGATACCGTTTCATCGTCTGTCTCCGTTGCTGGTTCTATCGGCCGCTTCGCCCTTCTTGCAGGGGCGTCCGGCATGGGAACAACCTGGGACAACATAGGAAATCAGCCTGTCATGCCGCGCCCCGTGCGCGGCATGTGCGTCTTATGTGAGAAAAACGCCTGCTTCAGGCTGCTTTCAGCGAAACCACATTGGGCTGCGCCGCCAGATATTCCATCGCCGCCGGCAGGCCGCTGTCCTTCAAGGGCACGCTCGCAATGCGCAGGCCCATCTCGCAGCCGGCCAACGCGGCCAGCAGCGTGAGATCGTTGCAGTCGCCCAGGTGCCCGATGCGGAACATGCGCCCCTTGACCTTGCCAAGGCCCGTGCCGAGCGAAAGATCGAAGCGCTCGTAGATGATCTTGCGAACCGCATCCGCGTCCACGCCTTCGGGCATCATCACGCCCGTGAGCACCGGGCTGTAGACGGCGGGGTCGGCGCACTGGATCTCGAGGCCCCACGCGCGCACCGCGCGCCGGCACGCCTCGCCAAGACGCTGATGCCGCGCGAACACGTTGTCGAGCCCTTCGTCCTGCAGCATGTCGAGCGCTTCGGAAAGGCCGTAGAGCAGGTTCGTGTTGGGCGTGTACGGCCAGTAGCCGCTCTTGTTCATCTCGATGATCTCGGTCCAGCCCCAGAAGCTGCGCGGCAGCTTTGCCTGCTCGCTGGCTGCCAGCGCCTTCGCCGAAACCGCATTGAAGCTGATGCCCGGCGGCAGCATGAGGCCCTTCTGCGAGCCGGAGACGGTCACGTCCACGCCCCACTCGTCGTGCCGGTAGTCCGCGCTCGCGAGGCCAGAAATCGTGTCGACGAGCAGCAGCGCCGGATGCCCGGCGGCATCGATTGCGCGGCGCACTGCGGCGATGTCGGAGGTCACGCCGGTCGAGGTCTCGTTGTGCACCACGCAAACGGCCTTGATGGCGTGCTGCGCATCCTCACGCAGACGCTTTTCGATCAGGTCCGGCTGCACGCCGCGCCGCCAGCCTTCAATGCCAGGCAGGCCGAGAAACTCCGGCTTCAGACCGAGGCGCTCGGCCATCTGCTTCCATAACGTCGCGAAATGACCCGTTTCATACATCAGCACCGTGTCGCCGGGGCTCAGCGTGTTGGTGAGCGCGGCCTCCCAGGCGCCGGTGCCCGAGGCCGGGTAGATGACCACCGGCTGCTGGGTCTTGAAGATCTTCTTGATGCCGTCCAGCACCTTGAGTCCGAGCACGCCGAACTCGGGGCCACGATGGTCGATGGTCGGATAGCTCATCGCGCGCAGGATGCGATCAGGCACCGGGCTCGGGCCGGGAATCTGCAGGAAGTGACGACCAGCGGGATGGAAATCGAGCTTCAACATGCAATCGCTCCTGTTTTTGAATTTTGCATGCAAAAAACTATAATCCAGTCAGCCCTTACGTAGACAGAGAATTCCGACGTGGTTTACCCCAATCACGGCGTGCTTCTTTGGGGTCCTGTCCTTGGGCTAGAATTCGCTGAAAATCGATGGAAATGCCTTTTGCATGCAAAACCCGAACCTGAACCCCGTCGCCGTTAGCCCGGAACTGCCGCCTATTCCGCGCCAGCAACTCCATGACACCGTCGTCGATCATCTGCGGCGGTTCATCGTGGAAGGCGTGCTCGAGCCCGGCCGCAAGCTCAATGAACGCGAACTGTGCGAAACCCTGGGCATTTCGCGCACGCCGTTGCGCGAAGCGCTGAAGGTGCTCGCGTCCGAAGGCTTGATCGAGATTTCGCCGAATCGCGGCGCCTCGGTCTCGACGATGTCGGAGGCGGAACTGCGCGAGACCTTTGAACTCATGAGCGGACTCGAAGCGTTTTCAGGCGAACTGGCTTGCGAGCGGATCACCGCGGCCGAGATCGCCGAGATCAAGGCGCTGCACTACGCCATGCTCGCCTGCCGCGCGCAGAACGACCTGGCCGGTTACTACAGCCGCAATCAGGCGATTCACGACAAGATCAATGAAGCGGCGCGCAATTCGGCGCTGCGGCAAACGTATATCGCCGTGAATCGCCGCTTGCAGGCGCTGCGGTTTCGCTCGAACTTCGAGACCCCGAAGTGGGATCGCGCGATTCATGAGCACGGCGAAATGCTCGAAGCGCTCGACGCGCGCGACGGCAAGCGGCTCGCAGCGATCTTGCGGCAGCATTTGCTAGCCAAGCGCGACGCGGTGTTGAGGATTGGGGATGCGCCTTCGGCGCAGGAATAATAGATCGGCAACCGAGCCGCTACCGACCCGATCCGTTGCGCACGCAACGACACGCCGTTACTTCTCCGCCGACTCCAGAAAACTCTGCGCAAGCTGCTTCCTCAGGTGATCCGCCGCGGGCGAGAGCCTGCGGCCCACGCGCGTGACCATCTGGCTTGAAAAGCCCGCTGCAATCGGATGATCGATCGGCACGGCCACCAGTTCGCCCAGATCGATGCCGCGGCGCGCCGTGATCGACGACATGAATGCCACACCGAGCCCGGCGGCCGCGAGCGTCTGCGCCGTATTGAAAAGATCCACGCGATAGGCGGGCATCACATTCAGGCGCGCGTCGTCGAACAGCGACTGCACGAAGTGCTGCACGCCGAACGACTCGGTCATGAAGATCAGTCGCTCGCCGGCGAGTTCGGCGGGCGCCACCTTCTGCAACTTCGCAAAGCGGTGCGAGGGCGCGACGAGCGCGCAAAGCGGCCGCGACGCAAACGGATGAATGCGCATGGCGGGGTCGTCGGAGGTGCGCGTGCAGAGGCCGATATCGACCACGTCGTCGCGCACGAGCGAGAGCACGACCGGCGTCGGCCCCGAGCGGATCTCCACGAGAATGTCGGGGTAGGTCATCGAAAACCGCTGCAGCGCCCGCGCGATCAGATTGCCGATGAAGCCCTCGCCCACGCCCAGCGCCACGCGCCCGCGCCTCAGGTGCCGGTACTCCTCCAGCCGCGCGGCCAGATCGCGCTGGCGGCGCTGGCCGTCGCGATAGTGATCCACGAGCACCTGACCGATCTCGGTCACGGCCACGTTGCGCCCGCGCCGCTCGATCAGCGAAAAGCGCAGCCGCCGCTCCAGCGCCGCCACCTGGCGGCTGATGACCGATGCGTTGACGCCCAGCGCCTCGGCGGCCATGCGCACGCCGCCCGCCACCGCAATTTCGGCCAGATAGCGCAACGGCCGCTCGCCGATATCGTCAATCGCGCCTCGCGCCGCATCTTCCCGATCTGCTTTTCCCCGCACTGCGTGGCTCCTTTTGCGCGCATTGCCTTGCTGCGCCGCGACAATCAACCGTTGACTTCAAGTCAACATTTTCGGCGCTTTTCCGTCATGGGTCGAGTTTTTCGTCGATGCAATACTCGGCCTTCGGCTTTTGCCCAAACCAATTCCAATAAGGAGTCCCCGTGAGCGAGCACCACTACTGCGAAATCGCCGACCTGGCCGAAGCCCGTTCGGAACTCGACGAAATCCGTCATCACCTCCACAAGCACCCTGAACTCTCGTACGAGGAAGCCGACACATCGCGCTTCGTCGCGGACAAGCTCGCGGCCTGGGGCTACGAAGTCACGCGCCACGTGGGCGGCCACGGCGTGGTGGCGTCGCTCAAGGCGGGCACGAGCGCGCGCACGGTAGGCGTACGCGCCGACATGGACGCCCTGCCGATCCAGGAGCTGACCGGCCTCGACTATGCAAGCGTGCACGCGGGCAAGATGCACGCATGCGGCCACGACGGCCACACCGCGGTCCTGCTCGGCGCGGCGCGCCAGCTCGCCAAAACGCGCAACTTCGACGGCACGGTCCACCTGATCTTCCAGCCCGCCGAGGAAGCCGGCTCGGACAGCGGCGCCGAGCGCATGATCGCCGACGGCCTGTTCGATCGCTTCCCCTGCGAAGCGATCTTCGGCCTGCACAATCATCCGGGCGTGCCCACCGGCACGTTCGGCTTTCGCGCAGGCCCGCTCATGGCCGCTTGCGACACCGTCAAGCTGCGCGTTCACGGCAAGGGCGGCCACGCGGCGCGCCCGCATCTGGCCGTGGACCCGGTGCTCGTGGGCAGCAGCATCGTGATGGCCTTGCAGTCGGTGGTGTCGCGCAACGTCGACCCGAACGAAGCCGCGGTCGTGACCGTTGGCGCGTTCCGTTCGGGCCATGCGCCGAATGTGATTCCCGAAGACGCCGTGCTCGAAATGAGCGTGCGCTCGTTCTCGCCCGAAGTGCGCGCGACGCTCGAAGCCCGCATCCGCGCGCTCGTCGAGGCGCAGGCGCAAAGCTACGGCGCGAAGGTGGACATCGACTTTATCCGCGGCTATCCGGTGCTCATCAACAGCGAAGCCGAAACCGAATTTGCCCGCCAGGTGGCCGAGGAACTGGTCGGGCCGGAGCACGTCATCGCGCCATTCCCGCCGATCGCGGGTAGCGAAGACTTCGCGTACTACCTGCAGCAGCGCCCCGGTTGTTTCGTACGCCTTGGCAATGGCGAAGGCCGGCCGATGCTGCACAACGCGCGCTACGACTTCAACGACGAGAACTTGACCATTGGCGCTGCGTTCTGGACGCGTCTCGTCGAACGATTCCTCAGCAAGGACCGTGCATGAACGCCGCCACTGAACCGCTTCTGAAAACAACCGACGAAGTCGCACTCTCCCCTGGCTACCAGCGCAAGATCGTTCTCGCGGCGGTGATCGGCAACCTGCTCGAATTCTTCGACTTCACTGTCTACAGCTATTTCGCGCTGACGATCGGCCATCAGTTCTTTCCGGCCGACAGCCAGGTCACGTCGCTGCTGCTCGCGTTCGCGGTGTTCGCCGTGGGCTTCGTCATGCGCCCGCTCGGCGGCATCGTGCTCGGCCGCTACGCCGACCGCGCGGGCCGCAAGCCGGCGCTCACGCTCACCATCCTGCTGATGGCGGTGGGTTCCGCGTCCATCGGTCTTGCGCCCACTTATGCGCAGATCGGTATCGCTGCGCCGCTGCTCATCGTCCTCGCCCGCCTCGTGCAGGGCTTCGCGCAAGGCGGCGAATTCGGCGCGGCAACGGCCACGCTGCTCGAAATGGGCGGACAAGCGAGCCGCGGCTTTCGCGCAAGCTGGCAGCTTGCCAGCCAGGGCGCGGCGGCGCTGCTCGGCTCGGGTCTTGCGGCAAGCCTTGGCTTTCTGCTCTCCGCGGAGACGATGCATAGCTGGGGCTGGCGCATTCCGTTTCTGCTCGGCACGCTCATCGCGCCAGTCGGCATCTATCTGCGCCGGCACATTCGCGAGGAGCCGCCCGCGCAGCGCGTGGTCGCAGACCGCAACGACCCGAAGCGCGGGCTGTACGTGCGCAACTGGTTCCTCACGATCTTCGCGGTCATGGGCATGTCGGTGTCGACGTACGTGATGATGTACTACATGCCGACCTACTGCATCCAGTACCTGGGACTGCCACCGAAGATGTCGATCCTCGCGGGCGTGGCGTCCAGCACGATCTCGCTCGTGATGTGCCCGATCTACGGCGCGTGGTCGGACCGCATGGGCCGCCGCAAACCGCTCACGGTGATCGGTCGCGTCGCGCTGATCCTGCTGCTCTACCCGGCGTTCTGGCTCATGACGCACTTTCCTTCGCTGCCGGTCGTGCTCGGCGCGCTCATCGTGCTCATGCTCTGCTACACGATGGGCTCCGCGCCCGCTTACGCGTTGATGCCGGAAAACTTTCCGAAGCATCTGCGCGCAGGCTATATGTCGAGCGCGTACGCGATTGCGGTGTCGGTGTTCGGCGGCACGGCTCAACTCGTGGCCGGCTGGCTCATCCATGTCACGGGCAACAAGATGGCGCCCGCGTGGTACATGATCGGCTGCGTGCTGATTTCGCTCATCGCCGTTTCCTTGTTCGAGGAAACCGGCAACAAGGTAATCGACTGAACGGTCGACCCACAAGAACGCCGCTTTGAAAAAAGGGCGGGCGAACGCGGATTGCGTCGCCCGCCCTTTCGCTTCTGAAGCCTGAACGACTGAAGGGTCGAACGGCAATTTGCCGCCAGCGCTCCGAACTTGCGTTATCCGTCATGGCCGCCTATATTGGCCTCTAATGGTTGCGACTCGCAACCAATTGCAAGAAGACCATAGCGGAGACTCTCATGGATTTTGTCGACGTGCCCGCCCAGCCCCGCGAGACGACCATTCTCGAGCTGCGCGAGTTCTCGCGGCGGCTCGTGCGCGAACTGGGCTTCATGCGCACGACGCTCGCAGACAGCGATCTCGCCCCTTCCGCCGTGCACGCCATCATCGAGATCGGCGCGCAGCCTGGCATCAACGCGCGGGCGTTGGGCGATATCCTGCGGCTCGACAAGTCGAACACGAGCCGCCAGGTTGCGCGGCTCGAGGCGGCCGGTCTCGTCAAACGCAAGACCGCCGACGACGACGCGCGCTCCTCCGAGCTGAGCCTGAGCGCGGCGGGCCAAAAGTTGCGCGCAAAGATCGACCGCTTCGCCACGGACCAGGTTTCCAACGCGCTGCGGCGGCTGGTTCCCGCCGATCAACAGGCGCTCGTGCGTGCGCTCGCGCTCTACGCCGACGCGCTCGCGCACGACAACCCCAACGAGGAAAGCACGACCGCGTCGACAGTGGGCGTACAGGTCGTGGAAGGCTACCGCCCCGGCTGCATTGGCGACATTGCGAGTCTGCACGCGCGGTTCTACGCAGCGAACTGGGGCTTTGGCGCTTACTTCGAAAAGAAGGTAGCGACGGAGTTGGCCGAATTCGCCGGCGCGTTGCCCGCCGAAGGCCGTGCGCTGTGGCTCGCGGTGGAGCGCGATCGCATACTGGCTTCGCTTGCCATCGACGGAAACGAGCACGGCAACGCAGGCGTCGCGCATCTGCGCTGGTTCATTGTGGACGACTCGCTGCGCGGCACCGGGATCGGCAGGCAGATGATGACGAGCGCGATGCAGTTCGTCGATGCGCACTACGCCGAGACTTACCTGTGGACCTTCAAGGGCCTCGACGCCGCGCGGCATTTATACGAGTCGTTCGGCTTCGAACTGGCGGAGGAACTCGAAGGAAGCCAGTGGGGCACGAAGGTCACGGAGCAGCGCTTCGTGAGGCGCCGCGCCCGCTAACTGGCATTACGCGGACTCTGCCCGGCGCCCGCGCGTTTCAGGCATGCGCAGAGACACGATCAGCGAAATCGCCGCGCAGAGTCCGCTTCATTCGACATGCGTGTCTCCTCCTCTTGTTCCTCAAAATGCCGGGGTGTGGGCGTTCAGTCCTTCGGTGCGTACTCGCGATCGAGCCGGTCGAAGAGCGGCTTGTTCACGAGACGTTGACGCTCGGCGAACGGCGCGACGATATTCGCGTCTTCGTCGAGACGGCCGTTCGCGCGCAATTGCCCGAGCGCCCGCTGCATGCCGACCACCGCGCCTTGCAGTGCCGCGTTCGCGTACAGCACCAGCGCGTAGCCGAGGCTCGCCAACGCTTCGCGCGACTGCACCGGCGTCTTGCCGCCAATTACGATGTTGATGAGCTGCGGGGCGTCGATGAGCTTCGGCAGGCGCTCGATGTCCTCGAGCTTTTCCGTGGCTTCGATAAAGAGAATGTCCGCGCCCGCCTCGATAAACGCATGGCCGCGCGCAATCGCGTCTTCAATGCCGTGCACGGCGGCCGCGTCGGTGCGCGCCATGATGAGCAGGTTGCCGTCTTCGCGCGCGTCCACGGCCGCGCGGATCTTGCCGACCATCTCGCTTGCGCCGATCACTTCCTTGTTGGCGAAGTGGCCGCACTTCTTCGGCATGATCTGGTCTTCGAACTGGATCGCGTCGGCGCCGCTGCGCTCGAGCGTGCGCACGGTCTGGCGCACGTTCAGCGCGTTGCCGAAGCCCGTGTCGGCGTCGACGATGAGCGGCAGGTTGACGGCGTCGCGCACGCGCGCCGTGTGCTCGGCAATGTCGGAGAGCCCGACGAAACCGAGATCGGGCAGGCCGAACGACATGTTGGTCACGCCCGCGCCCGTGAGGTAGAGCGCCTCGAAGCCGGCGTCCTCGATCACGCGGGCGCTCATGGCGTTGAAGGCGCCCGGCACGAGCAGGCCGCGGCGTTCGTTGACCTTGGCGCGGAAGGCGGCGCGGCGTGCGGCAGTGGAAGTGGTCATGGCGATGGCTCCGTTCAGTTGATTCGATCAGTCGGTTTTCAGATGGCTCAGACATTCGCACGACGTAGGCCAAGCGGCAGAAGCCCAGCCCAAGCCAGACAAAACAATACCTCAGCTGAAGGCAACTGCGCCGAACCACGGAGTCGCGCGGAGTATCATGACGAACTGATCGACGCGTCGATTGAACGCGCATCGAACCTGCCGCGGAACCTGCCATCGTGAACTATTTCAATGTCCTGCTCGCGCTTTCGGGCGTGCTGCTTCTGAGCGTCGCCAGCCCGGGGCCGAACTTCGTCATCGTCACCTCGACGGCGGTGGCTTCGCGCCGCGCGGGTCTCGCGACCGGCCTGGGCCTCGCCGCCGCTTCAGGCACATGGGCGTGGATCGCCATCGCGGGCTTGAGCCTGATCGTCGCTCATGTCGCGTGGATCGGCACCGGGCTGCGCGTCGCGGGCGCGGCCTATCTCATCTGGCTCGGCGCGAAGATGCTCCTCACCGCGCGCCAACCCCTGGAGGTCTCGACGCAGGCGGGCGCATCGGGTTGGGCGGCCGCGAAAAAAGGCTATGTCGTCAGCATGACGAATCCCAAGGCCATTGCGTTCTACGGCAGCATCTTCGCGTTGATGGTGCCCGCCGCCGCGCCGCGTTGGCTCGAGGCGGCCGTCGTCGTGATCGCCATTCTCATCTCGTGCGCCTGGTATTGCACGATGGCCCTGCTCGCCTCGCATCCCTCAGTGCGACAGTTCCTCGTTCGGCGCAAAGCCGCGCTCGACTCGGTAGTGGGCGTTGTGCTGATCGGGCTCGGCGGGCGCATGCTCGCAGGGCGCTGAGCTAGCCCGCGCAGTGATGGGCGCGCGCATCGCTTCACAATGGCTGCGTGCGTCGCTGCTGACGTTCGCGCTCGCAGTGTTGTCCTTGCTGGCCCACGCGCAAAGCGCGCCCAGGGTCGTTGACATTCCAACGCGGCCCGGCGTCACCCAGCGCTTTCTTTTCGTCACGCCGGAGGCGCCGAAGGCAGTTGCGATTCTTTACGCAGGCGGGCATGGCGGCCTGCAACTGGACCCGCAGGGAAACTTCGGCTGGGGCGCCAACAACTTTCTCGTGCGTACCCGCACGCTGTTCGTTGACGACGGCGTTGCCGTGGCGGTCGTCGACGCACCGAGCGACCGGCAGTCGCCGCCCTACCTGGACGGCTTTCGCCTCACGCCCGAACACGCCGAGGACGCGCGCGCCGTGATCGTATGGTTGCGTGCGCAACTACACGTGCCGGTCTGGCTCGTCGGCACGAGTCGCGGCACGCAGTCGGTGGCGGCCATCGCCATTGCGCTCGCCAATAGCGCAAATTCGAACGCAAATTCAAACGCAAACCCCGGCGCGGGCCCCGACGGCATCGTGCTCACCTCGACCATCCTGCGCGAAAACCGGGGCGGCGACCCGGTCACCGGCATGAACCTCGCCGCGCTCAAGATTCCCGTGCTCGTAGTGCACAACAAGGACGACGCCTGCAAGCTCTGTCCGGTGTCCGGAACGGACGCGCTCATGCAAAAGCTCACGCAATCGCCAAGAACGACGTTGACGCTCGTCTCCGGTGGTACTTCACACGGCGAGGCGTGCGGGGCGCTTGCGTATCACGGTTTCAACGGCATCGAAAGCGAAGTCGTGCATGACATCACTTCGTGGATGCTGGCGCCTTGAGTGCGCCGCGAACACGCGTTGGCGACGCTTGCGCACCGCGTCGCGCCTCGTCCTTCAGCCAATCACGAAACGCCACGAGGCGAGGCAGACTCGCGCATTCGGGCCGATAGACCACGTAATACGCCAGCGCCGATGTCAAGGTGACTTCCGGAAAGAGACGCACGAGCCGGCCAGCCGCCAGATCGTCGCGCACCATGACGCTGCGCGCGAGCGCTACGCCGTGGCCCTCTATCGCGGCTTGCAGCACCGCAGCCGAGTTGTTGATCTTCATGCCGCGGCTGGCTGGTGCGAGCGTCACGCCCACGCTCCCGAACCACGCCTGCCACGAAGCAAAGCCCGCATGGCTGTCAACCGAGAGATCGTGAATGAGCGGCGCGCGGGTGAGATCGCGCGGTGCGCGCCATTTGCCGGCGCGGCGCACGGCAGGCGAACAGACGGGGTAAATCTCCTCGTCCATGAGCTTTTCGGCAGCAAGCCCCGGCCACGCGCCCGCCCCATAGCGCACGCCGATATCGACGCCCTGCGCAACGAAGTCGAGCAGTTTCAGGCTCGTGTCCAGACGCACGTCGGTGTCCGGCCACGCGGCCTGAAAGCGGTCGATGCGCGGCAGGAGCCATTTGGCGGCGAACGCCGGGCTCACCGTGACCGTCAGCACACCGTTCGCCGATCCTTCCTTCAAGCGTTCCAGCCCCAGGCTCAAGCGAGCGAACCCCGCGCGGATGTCGGGCAGCGCGCGCTCGGCCACTTCCGTCGCCACCAGCCGCGCCCGTCCGCCGCTGCCGCGTACGAACAGAGGCGTGCCGAGCCAGTCTTCGAGACTGCGCACGAGCTGGCCAACGGCGGCAGGCGTCACATTCAACTCGGCCGCCGCGGCAGAAAAGCTCTGATGCCGCGCGCTCGCTTCGAATGCACGCATGGCGTTGAGGTAGACCGGCGTCTTCATGATCTAAAGTTTTTCTATCAATGAGGCACAGAATATCTGATTTGCGGCCGCAAGAGGACGCGAACAGAATGGCTGCTGTAGACGTAGTGCCGGATGCGCGCCATTGCGCCAGCGTCGCCCTCCATTCCGTGACTTCGAGGAGTCCACCATGACCCATAGTTTTTCTTTTGATTTTGCGTCCAAGGTCGCCATTGTTACCGGCGGCGGCTCCGGCATCGGCAAGGAAGTCGCCGCGCGTCTCGTTACGGGCGGCGCGCGCGTCGTCATCGGCGGGCGCGACGAGGCGAAGTTGCGTGAAGCGGCTGCGCAAATCGACCCTTCGGGCGCGAGCGTGCGCTTTCATGCCGGCGACATCGCGCTGCCCGCCACCGCGGTTGCGCTGGTGGACCTCGCAACCGAGGCGTTCGGCGGCGTCGACATTCTCATCAACAACGCCGGCATTTTCCAGCCCAAAGCGTTTCTCGACGTAACCGAGGCCGAATACGACGGCTTTCTCGACACGATCCTCAAAGGCAAGTTCTTCATGGCGCAGGCCGCGGCTAAAGCCATGCTCAAACGCGGCGGCGGCGCCATCGTGCAAACAGGTTCGCTCTGGGCGCTGCAGGCCATCGGCGCCACGCCTTCCGCGGCCTATTCGGCGGCGAATGCGGGCGTGCATGCGCTCACGCGCAATCTCGCCATCGAACTCGCGCCCGCGCATATCCGCATCAATACCGTCGCGCCGGGCGTCGTGGAAACGCCGGTCTATCGCACCTTCATGACCGAGGACGAGGTCAGCAAAACGCTGCCGGGGTTCAACGCGTTTCATCCGCTCGGGCGCAATGGTCAGCCCGCGGATGTTGCCGAGGCCATGCTCTTTCTCGCCTCGCCTCACGCTTCGTGGATCACGGGCACCGTGCTGCCCGTGGACGGCGGCGTGATGGCCGGCCGCCACGCCTGATCTGATCTCGCTCTCGTGCGCGGCAATTGCAATTGCCGCGCGCCGCGCTTGTAATTTTTCTACCCCGCTCCCCTCTTTCAGCCTCGCACCGGCGCGCCCCGGCTCGCGCCGAGGCGCGCCCATCGTTCATTCCCGATAAGCTGCCATCACGATCCACATGTCGCGCTCGCCGTTGCTCACTTCGGCCGCCAGCGCGTAGCGATCGTGCGGGCTGCAAGCGTTTTGCAGCGCCTTGCGCGCCTGCTCCGTGTTCTCGTACTCGCGCCTGGCCAGCGGCCGCACCTCGTTGCGGCCCTCGAACATCTTCTGGTCCTGGCGGTAGATGAGCGTTTCCAATTTCCATGCACGAAAGCATTCCCTCACATGCTGGAAATCGCCGCCGCAAACATTCACCTCGAAGCGTGGGGTTGACTTCATGATCGACTGCCTCCTTTGCCGGTTCGGAGCGCGCGAGCCGTTTTCCTCACGCCTCGCGCGCGCACCTACGTCGATGCATGGAGCATGCCGGGCCCCGCTGCGCGCAGCAGGCGGTGATTGCTCCCGTTAAGAAAGCGAATCGAAAGCTTTGCAAAGCGTCCGGCCGCAAGCTCTCCGGCAAAATCGCAGGCTTTTCCACAGCGTCATTGGGGTCTAGCCCAACTCTTATATAAGACATAAGACATTTGACGTTAGACGGCATTCCAATTAAAATTGCGCTCAAAGCAGTGCCTGGAAAAGCATCGAAGCGCCCGAAAAGCCTTCGCCTTCAAACGCAATACCAGTAGGTCCCCCAATGCTTGAAAACTATCGCGCTCACGTAGCCGCACGCGCCGCGCTCGGCATTCCCCCCCTGCCTCTCACGGCTCAGCAGACCGCCGAACTGGTGGAACTGCTGGCAAACCCGCCCGCGGGCGAAGAGCAAACGCTGGTCGACCTGATCACGAACCGCGTGCCCGCAGGCGTTGACGAAGCTGCCCGCGTGAAGGCTGGCTTCCTCGCCGCCGTGGCCAAGGGCGAAACCGCCTGCGCGTTGATCTCGCGCGCTCGCGCCACCGAACTGCTCGGCACGATGCTGGGCGGCTACAACATCGCCCCGCTGATCGAGCTGCTGGCCGACGCCGAAGTGGGCAAGGTGGCCGCCGAGTCGCTGAAGAAAACCCTGCTGATGTTCGACCAGTTCCACGACGTCAAGGAACTGGCCGACAAGGGCAACGCCAACGCCAAGGCCGTGCTGCAAAGCTGGGCCGACGCCGAATGGTTCACGAGCCGTCCGGAAGTGCCGCAAAGCCTGACCATCACCGTGTTCAAGGTGACGGGCGAAACCAACACCGACGACCTCTCGCCGGCCCCGGACGCCACCACCCGCCCGGACATCCCGATGCACGCGCTCGCCATGCTGAAGAACGCGCGCCCCGGCATCACCCCGGAAGAAGACGGCAAGCGCGGCCCGATCAAGTTCATCGAATCGCTGAAGGAAAAGGGTCACCTGGTCGCCTACGTGGGCGACGTGGTCGGCACGGGCTCCTCGCGCAAGTCGGCCACCAACTCGGTGCTGTGGTTCACGGGTGAAGACATCCCCTTCATCCCGAACAAGCGCTTTGGCGGCGTGTGCCTCGGCGGCAAGATCGCGCCGATCTTCTACAACACGATGGAAGACGCCGGCGCGCTGCCGATCGAACTCGACGTGTCGAAGATGGAAATGGGCGACGTCGTCGAACTGCGTCCGTACGAAGGCAAGGCACTGAAGAACGGCGAAGTTATCTCCGAATTCCAGGTCAAGTCCGACGTGCTGTTCGACGAAGTGCGCGCCGGCGGCCGCATTCCGCTGATCATCGGCCGCGGCCTGACCGCCAAGGCGCGTGAAGCGCTGGGTCTGGCCCCGTCGACGCTGTTCCGCCTGCCGCAGCAGCCGGCCGACAGCGGCAAGGGCTTCTCGCTCGCGCAGAAGATGGTTGGCCGCGCGTGCGGTCTGCCGGAAGGCCAGGGCGTGCGCCCGGGCACGTACTGCGAACCGAAGATGACCTCGGTGGGCTCGCAGGACACCACGGGCCCGATGACGCGCGACGAACTGAAGGACCTCGCGTGCCTCGGCTTCTCGGCCGACCTCGTCATGCAGTCGTTCTGCCACACGGCAGCCTATCCGAAGCCGGTTGACGTCAAGACGCACCAGACGCTGCCGAACTTCATCAGCACGCGCGGCGGTATCGCGCTGCGTCCGGGCGACGGCGTGATCCACTCGTGGCTGAACCGCATGCTGCTGCCCGACACCGTCGGCACCGGCGGCGACTCGCACACGCGCTTCCCGATCGGCATCAGCTTCCCGGCAGGTTCGGGTCTGGTCGCCTTCGCCGCCGCCACCGGCACGATGCCGCTGGACATGCCGGAATCGGTGCTCGTGCGCTTCAAGGGCAAGATGCAGCCGGGCGTGACCCTGCGTGACCTCGTCAACGCGATCCCGCTGTGGGCCATCAAGCAAGGCACGCTCACGGTTGCCAAGCAAGGCAAGAAGAACATTTTCTCGGGCCGCATTCTCGAAATCGAAGGCCTGCCCGACCTGAAGGTCGAGCAAGCGTTCGAACTGTCGGATGCATCGGCTGAGCGTTCGGCCGCCGGTTGCACGGTGCACCTGAACAAGGAACCGATCATCGAATACCTCAACAGCAACATCACGCTGCTGAAGTGGATGATCGCCCAGGGCTACCAGGACCCGCGCAGCCTCCAGCGCCGTATCAAGGCGATGGAAGCGTGGCTCGCCGACCCGCAATTGCTGCAACCGGATGCGGACGCCGAGTACGCTGCCGTCATCGAAATCGATCTGGCCGACATTCACGAGCCGATCGTGGCCTGCCCGAACGATCCGGACGACGTGAAGACGCTGTCGGACGTGGCCGGCGCCAAGATCGACGAAGTGTTCATCGGTTCGTGCATGACCAACATTGGTCACTTCCGTGCCGCGTCGAAGCTGCTCGAAGGCAAGCGCGACATTCCGGTCAAACTGTGGGTCGCGCCGCCGACCAAGATGGACCAGAAGCAGCTGACCGAAGAAGGCCACTACGGCGTGTTCGGCACGGCGGGTGCGCGTACCGAAATGCCGGGCTGCTCGCTGTGCATGGGTAACCAGGCACAGGTGCGCGAAGGCGCAACGGTCATGTCGACCTCGACGCGTAACTTCCCGAACCGTCTGGGCAAGAACACGAACGTGTACCTCGGCTCGGCGGAACTGGCTGCGATCTGCTCGCGTCTGGGCAAGATCCCGACCAAGGAAGAGTACATGGCCGACATGGGCGTGCTCAACGCCAACGGCGACAAGATCTATCAGTACATGAACTTCGACAAGATCGAAGACTTCAAGGAAGTCGCTGATACGGTGACGATGTAAGTGTGATGTTGGGGTACGGTGCGGGGGTTTTGTCGTTGTAGCGCGCCACCGTAGCGCCACGCAATGGCGCCGCAGGCTCAATGCCTGCGGCGCCATTTTTTATTTCAGCGAGGATTACCGGCAACGACAACTGCCCGAACCATCCACATGATGCGTGCAGCCCGCGCGCCGGGGCGGATTCGTCCTGAACGTTCGAGTTCCGCGAGCCCATGCAGGGCGGCCCAAAACGTCTCGGTCACGTCCTCGACATCGGTGCAAAACGGCGCGACGACCGATGCAAGCGCTTCGAAACCCGCGCGCAGTTCTGGCCGCGTCTCGGCCTCAGCAAACAGCAGATTCGTCGGCAGCGTAAACATGGCCTCGTAGAGTGCAGGACAACGCACGGCAAAGCCGAGATAGGCCATGGCGACATTTTCGAGGGCGTTCTGTTGCCCGGTCGATCCACGCGCTGCGTCCTGAAGCGCGACGGCAAGCTCCTGGAAACCCTCGACGGCAACCGCAGCCACGATTGCATCCCTGTTCTCGAAATGCGAGTAGAGAACCGGCTGGCTATATTCAATCTCTTCGGCGAGGCGGCGAACCGTTACGGCATCCCAGCCTTCGCGCTCAGCGATCAACCGCGCTGCCGCGACGATGCGCGACTCGCGCTCTGCCCGTTGCCTGCCTTTGCGCTCCGCGATACTCAACTTTTCGTCTCCCTGACTGCGATGGTCCACATGCCTCGCGATGATACGGAAGCTTGAAATTCTAGCAATGCTAGATTATATTCTTCCACTATACCCCGAAGCATAGGACTACGCGATGCATCCGCTTTCGATTGGACTAGCGCTGTTCCTCGCCGTCGCGATTATCGTGATCGGAACCCTATATCTTGTGAGGCCAAGGACTGCGACACGCAGTTTCGGCCTGCCGCTTCCCGAAAACGGCGCCAACATGGCCTGGTGGCTTCGCCTCAAGGGCGTGCGCGACATTGCGTCGGGATTGGCGGTGCTCGCGTTCATGGTGTGGGGCACGCCTCTGGCGATCGGCATCCTGCTGCTCGCGCAAGCCTGCATCCCTGCGGGCGACATGCTGGTCATTCTGGCGGCGAAAGGCTCCGCCAAAAGCGCCTTCGGCATGCACGGCGCGACAGCCGCGGTGATGGTCTTCACGGCAATTTCGCTGCTGATGGGCGGGCGCTGAGATGATCCATACGCTTTCGATCTGGCTTCTCGTTGCCGGCTTCTTTGGCGCGGGCATCTTCAACGCGATCGGCACGCCCGCGGCGCAAAGCGATTTCGCCCGGTGGGGTTACCCGCGCTGGTGGGGCCGGTTGACCGGCACACTGGAAGTGACGTGCGCCCTGCTGATTGCGCTTCCCGCCAGTCGCATGGCTGGCCTGGCGCTTGGGGCGCTAATCATCGCGGCTGCGGTTTTGACTGTTCTGCGTCACCGCGACTTCACGCACCTGGTGCCGCTTGGTGTCTTTGTCGCCGTAATCACGCTTGCAGGCCTATCGACGTGAACTGTGCGCCGATTGCGTCCCGTGCAATCAGCGCACGAACCGGATGTCCTGCCTGTTTGCCACCGCAGTGTATTCAACCGTTCCCGCCGTGAAAGAGCGTTAGCTTGTTCGACACCGAAGTGACGCCCTGCACCGAACGCGTAACCTCTTCCGCCTGGCGGATCTGGTCGCCAGTGCGAACCGTTCCGCTCAGCGTCACGGCGCCGCTACGCGCGCGAACGAAAACGCCGGAAACGTTGAACCCTTGCGCTCTGGACAACGCACGCCGCACAGCACGGGCGAGTGCGCGGTCCGACTTCGTCGCGCTGGGCGCTGCCTGCGTCGTGGACGGCGCCATCGACGCGTCCATTGGCGCACTCGCCGACTGGGCTTGAGCGATCCCAGCAACGGTCAACAGAAAAAACGCACACAAGGCGTATCGCAGGTTCGATTTCATGACCACCTCCTGTCGTTGCCGCGCAGAGATGCAGCGGCCGCGATCCATATTGCACCTCCATGCGCGCACTTGCTCCGGCGGCGCGCAAAATGGCCGAATTTTCCCGCTCGTTCATCGTCCGTTTTACCCCGTTCTACCGCTGGATCAGACTAAAACGCTAATGGTTAGCGGAAATCGCGTGAACGCTTCACGTCCTTTGCTTCCATGTCGACCGCGCCGCTGCTCGGCAATTCACGCGGCGTTTCGGGCGTTTCGCTTTGCGCCATGCCCTCCTTGAATCCCTTCACCGCACCGCCCAGATCGCCGCCAATGTTTCGTAGCTTCTTCGTACCGAAAATTAGTGCCACGATTAGGAGAACGATCATCCAGTGCCAAATGCTCAATGAACCCATAACTGAAATCCCTCACTTTCCCGTCGCGCGCTTCGCTCGCGACAAATAACATGAACCTTGCGGCCCGCTACGCGCTATTGGAACGCGAGGGTGTATCCCAGTCATTTCATGAATCGATCGTTTTGTAGGCGCATGTACCGACGCACGCAGTCGATACACTCCAATACAAATCGAAGTGTGTAATATCGACTGCAACGTTTCTTTGGGAGCCGTCCCATGCTGAGGGTACTTGAACCGGGCGACTACTTCGGCACCACCACCCTGCAATACGGCGATGACGGCATCTCGGTCGTGGAGACGCATTTCGCAACGGATCTGATCATCCCGCAGCACGAACATGTGAATCCGTTTTTCTGTTTCGTGCTGGACGGCCGCGGTACACGATCCTGGCCGACACGCCGTGGCGAGGACGGCCCGATGTCACTGACGTTTTTTCCCGCAGGCGTACCGCATGCAAATTGTTGGTACGGGTCCGGCGGACGGGCACTCCATCTCGAGTTTTCGCCCGCGTGGCTGCAGCGGCTTGGTGGCCGCACACGGGTTCTCGATCGTCCCGATGACTTTGCCAGCGGAACGCCGCTGTCGTTCATGCGCCGCCTGGTGCGCGAGTGCCGCGAGCAGGATTCGGCTACGCCGTTGGCCATGGAAGGTCTGGTACTCGAACTTCTTGCAGCGTGCGAGCGGTCCGTCCCGCGTGCGGCAACGGTTGTCGGTGCGCGTCGATGGCTCGGCCGCGTGGAGGCATTGCTGCACGATCGCTTTCGCGAGTCGTTGACGCTGGATGAAATTGCTTCGGACAACCATGTTTGCGCCGACCATCTCGCACGTGAATTCCGCAAGCACTTTGGCTGCACGGTGGGTGAGTACGTGCGCCAGCTTCGGCTTGACTTCGCCTGCGATCAATTGACCCGTGGCCACGATTCGCTCGCAGCCATCGCCCAGGCCGCCGGCTTCACCGACCAAAGCCACTTTACGCGCGTCTTTCGTCGCCGGATGGGTCTGACACCCGGCGCGTACCGCGCGCAGTTGCTCGAACATCGCTCCCGTACCAAAGACTGACGCTCCGGTGCAAGACCCACAGAACGCCTATCGCCTAGAGTGGCTCGCATGTTCCATACGAACCCGCGCACGAACCCGCGTTCATGGAGATTGATGTGAGCGCCGATGCCTTTCCGTATCTGACCCGTATTAACGTCCTCCACTCATTCGGCGAAATCATCGACATTCCTGCCCTCGTGGCGGCGAACACCCATCCCTGGTACAACCAGACGCTCTGTGAAGTGAATCAGTCGGTGGTTCGGCTGGGCGTCGTGCAAGGCGAATATCACTGGCACAAACATGACGCAGAGGACGAGTTCTTTTATGTCGTGAGCGGACGCTTTCTGATTGATCTTGAGGACCGCGTCGTGGAGTTGAGTCCGGGACACGCTTTTGTCGTACGTAAAGGCCTGCTGCATCGCCCGCGAGCGCCAGAGAAAACGGTGATCCTGATGGTCGAGGCAACGGGAATCGTTCCTACTGGCAACGCGTGATGTCTCGCTGCTATTCAGCGACGGCATAAAAAACGCCGTTTGCAATCGTCAAATCAGTGAACTGAGGCCAGAAAAAAGGCTTGTTCGCAGCGCAGAGGCGCGCTCGCCCCCCCTAGAATTTGATCGTGTATTCACGTTACACAACGCCCGAGCGTCCGATCCCCAATCGGATCGCTTTCTCCTATCGGATTTCCGGTTAATTCAGCATGACACGGCTCGCACGGCACTACGTCCCAGAACAACCGCAGCACGTTATCTTGCAGGGGCTCACAGGGCCCGCATTTCTCGACGAAGGAGACTATCTTTACTTTCTCGCCTGCCTGGCGGACGCCGCGCGCGTTGCCGATCTGGCAGTCCACGCGTGGGTACTCATGCCCGACGCGGTGCAGTTCCTCGTCACCCCTTCATACGAGTCGAGCGTGGCCATGGCGATGCAGGCGGTCAGCCGTCGCTATGTCGAAACTTTCAACCGCCGCCATGGACGCCGCGGTACGGTGTGGCGTGGCGGGTACCACGCAACCGTGATCGAGCCCGACCGCTATTTCCTGCTCGCAAGCCAGGTCATCGATCATGCGCCGGTGCGCGCTGGCCTCGCGGCCGAACCGGGAAACTACGCGTGGTCGAGCTACTCGCACCACGTCGGGCTGCGCGTCGATCGCTTCATCAAGGAACATCCGCTCTATCGCGCGCTCGGCAATACGCCGTTCGAGCGCTACGAGTCATACCGCGATCTGGGCGCACAGCCTCTTGATGAGCGCGAGGTCGATAATCTGATGCAGTCCACGCTCAAGGGTTGGGTGCTCGGCAGCGCCGCGTATTGCGAGTGGGCGGCGCAGACAGCCAACCGGCGATTGACGCCGCTACTGCTGCGCGACCGCCCGCCCAAGGTTCGCGCGGCAGGCGCCTTTGCGCACGAAGGCAACTAAGGAAGAAGCCAGGAAACCTTGCTCGTTTGGGAGGTGCAATGCCTGGCGACTATCCACGCCGCTTCGCAGCACGCTTGTGCTGAGGCTGCTGCGCAGCGCGAAGTTCGGACGCATCGAGAAAGAAGTCCCGGTTGCCGGCCATGCGCTCGACCATGAAGTCGATGAACGTCTTCACGCGCAGCGATTGTTCAGTTCGATGCTTATAGTAGATGTAAATCGTGCCGTATTCGGTGGTGTGCTCCATCAATAACGGAATGAGCCGGCCGCTGCGAATATGCGTCGTGGCGTTAAAGCTGCCCAACTGCCCGATGCCGAGCCCCGAAAGCACAGCCTGCGTTTCCAGTTCCGTATCGTTCACGCAAATGGCGGCGGGCACGTCGCGATAGACGATTTCGTCGCCGATACGGAACTGCCACTGCGCAAGCTTTCCCGTGTTTGCGCGGCGGTACCCGGTGCAGCGATGTTGAGCGAGTTCCTCAATCGTGCGCGGCGCGCCATTGCGCTCGATATATTCCGGCGAAGCGCACACGATCAGCTGAATCGGCACCAGCCGGCGTGCGATCGACCCACCCGAAGGCGGCGGTCCACCGCGAAATCCCACGTCGGAGCGGTCGGTCACGAGATCCGTGAATTGATCGTCGAATTGCACTTCGAGTTGCACGTTCTGGTAGCGCTTCTGGAATTCCTCGAAGTACGGCCACAGGACCGGGAGCCCGAATGCTCGCGGCGCGCTCACGCGCAGCATGCCTGCCACATCCTCTTGTGAACGCCGGGCCTCGTCGAGCGCAGACGCCAGAATGGCGAGCGCCGGCTCCACGCTGTGAAGAAGCCGCTGGCCCTCCTCGGTCAAGCTCAACTTGCGGGTCGTCCGATGAAAGAGCCGCACGCCCAGCTCCTTCTCCAATTGCATCACCGCATGGCTCGCGGCCTGCGGCGAGATGCCTTGATCGACCGCCGCGCCGCGCAGGCTTCCGAGCGCCGCGGCCCGCACGAAAGTGGTGATCGCACGAATTTCGTTCATTTCCGGAACCCCCGATTCGCAAACAAACGTTGATTATCACTCCAGCAATATACGGCTAGTTCGTGTCAATCGTCGCGCTTACCATGGCGTCACCTCATCACACACGTAGGAGAGACATCATGGCTGACGCTCAACAAGGTGGCTTCAAACGCGTATGGCTCGTCACCGGTGCTTCGCGAGGCATTGGCGCATTGATTGCCGAAGCAGCGCTCGCAAACGGCAATGCTGTCGTGGCCGCCGGACGTAACGTGCAGGCTATCGTTGAGCGTCTGGGCGAGTCGGCTGCGTTGCTGCCGGTTGCGCTCGACGTGACCAACGAGGCACAGGCCAAGCAGGCAGTGCAGTTGGCGCTCGAGCAATTCGGCCGCGTCGATGTGCTGGTCAACAACGCCGGCTTCGGTCTGCTCGGTGCGATCGAAGAATCCGCCGACAAGGACGTGCGCCGCATGTACGACACGAATGTATTCGGACTGCTGAACGTCACGCGCGCTGTGTTGCCGACGATGCGCGCAAACCGCGCGGGTCACGTGATCAATATTTCATCGATTGGCGGCTATCGGGCCGCGGCCGGATTCGGCGTGTACTCGTCGACGAAGTTCGCCGTCGAAGGCATTACGGAAGCATTGCATGCCGAACTGAAACCGCTGGGCATTCACGCAACCGTTGTCGAGCCGGGGTATTTCCGCACGGACTTTCTCGATGCGTCCTCGCTGGTCGTGGCGCCCGACGTGATCGCCGATTACGACGAAACCTCGGGCGCGGTTCGCCGCAAGGCCGAGCAAATGAATCACAATCAGCCCGGCGACCCGACGAAGCTTGCTGCCGCATTGATCACGCTCGTCGACGCGGCTAACCCGCCGCTGCGCCTTCCGCTCGGTACGGACACCCTGGCCGCCATCGCTGCGAAAAATGCTTATGTGACGCAGGAAACGCAAACGTGGAAGGACCTGTCTGCGTCGACCGATTTCGCTGCATGACTGGCGCGCCCGGGTAGGACCGCTCAGCGACAGCAGGCGGAATCAGTAGCGCGCAAGCTGGCTGCCGTTGACCTGCACGCGGTCGCCCGGGCGCAGGTCGCCGGGCGTCGGCACGTTGAACGCGCGGGTGGAGCCGTCGCTCAGTTGCACGTCGATCTGGAATCCTGCGGGCTGGCCCATCTGCTGACCGATCTGGTTGCCCGCATAAGCGCCGCCCAGCGCGCCGATGACGGTAGCGGCATCGCGGCCGTGGCCGCCGCCGATCTGGTTGCCGAGCACGCCACCAGCCAATGCGCCGACCACGGCCCCGGCGATGCCCGATGCGCCGGTCGCGCTACTCAAGGGCTGAATCCTCGAGATCGTGCCGTACTGCGTGCCATATTGGTTGCCGTATTGCGAGTTGTACTGCGAACCGTACTGGCCGTTGCTTTGCGTGTCATACGGCTGTTGCGGCGCGGGCGGCGGTACGTAGGCGGGTTGCTGCACGGTGCCCGGTTGTGCATAAGCAGGCTGGCTGTACTGGGCCTGGTAGCCTTGCTGTGCGCCGTACGGCGTGTATCCCGGGGCAACGCATGCCGACAACGAGAGACTTGCTGCGGCGACAAGCGCGGCAGTGAGAACGGACCTGGTAGAGAACATGGGCATCACAAGTGTGGTTCGCATTGCCGCCGCGCCGGGCACGACAAGCGTAAAGAGGAAGGCGACAAGCGCGGCAGTATACGGAAAGCGCGTACAAACGGGCGCTGCGCGACGGTAACAACGTGTAAAGTCCGTTGCTGGGTGAACGGCGCGGGCGCTTTCTTCACTTCGTACTGCGCCGGGTCCGCCGAGTGGCCTAAGGCAAGATGAACGCGTAAGTCACGCGCGCCCGTCGCATCGCGCCGCTAGCGTTGCGCCAATCACACGCGTGGAGACGCACTATGAATCGCTTCCCAACATTGCGCCCTGCGCGCACCGCGTTGGCGCTCCTGTTGACTGCCTGTACCGCCGGCGGCATGCCGCAAAGCGGGCCGCATCTGAGCCCAACGCAGTGCCGCGACCTGGCCGCGCTTAAACGCAACGCGCCTGCGACGATGGCGCAACACCAGAGCGAACTCGCAGCTCTGAGAAAAGCGGGCTACAACCCGTCGCCATGGAACGACCCCTACTATCCCGAGGATCTGGAGGCGGCGCAGCGCCGGGTCGCCTATTGGTTCAACACGGAGTGCCCGCCGTTTCATCCTGGATGAGATGACGCGATCCAACGACTTCCGTCGCGAGACTATGCACACCATGACGTAATACGTTGCGCGCGCAGCCATTTGTATCGCGAATTGCGCCACGACGAAGAATGTGTATGCTATCCGTAATAGATAATCGCATTGCAGCGTCGATGGATAAAAAGGCAAATATTTTGTGGGACGACGGGGAACGTATCTTCTGGAGGGAACCGTCCTCGACGCTAGCTGGCCAGGATGTATTGCATGCGCGGCTCGCCGCAGAGCAGCCCTCGCCCGCCAGTCTCGAGCGTCTTGCCCGCGAGTTCGGGCTCAGAGACGAGCTTGATGGCGAATGGGCAGTGCGCCCGCAAAGACTGGTGCGCGAAGGCGGTCAGGCCTTGTTGTCGTTCGACGACCCCGGCGGCGAGCCGCTCGCAAGGCTGCTTGGCGCGCCGCTCGAGACCGGGTATTTCCTCGAACTCGCCATTGGCATTGCCGCCGCGCTCGGCAAGCTGCATCAGCGGGGCCTCGTCCACAAGGACCTCAAGCCCGCGCACATCTTCGTGCATTGCGCCGATGGGCGGCCACGGCTCGCCGGATTTGGCCTGGCCTCGCGCCTGCCACGAGAGCGGCACGCACCGGAGCCCCCCGAAACCATCGCCGGAACGCTCGCCTACATGGCGCCCGAGCAGACAGGCCGGATGAATCGCTCGGCCGATTCGCGCAGCGATCTGTATTCGCTCGGTGTCACGTTCTACCAGATGCTCACGGGCGCCCTGCCGTTTGCCGCCGGCGACGCCATGGAATGGGTGCACTGCCATATCGCAAGAACGCCGTTGCCGCCGCACACGCGCGCGGATGCCGTCCCCACGGCCATCTCGCGCATCGTCATGAAGCTGCTCGCGAAGACCGCCGAGGAGCGCTACCAGAGTGCCGCCGGTGTCGAGCATGATCTGCGGCGTTGCCTCGCCCACTGGCAGCGTCACCGTCACATCGACGACTTCGCACTGGACGAACACGGCGCCCCTGGCCGGCTGATGATTCCCGAGCGGCTTTACGGGCGCGAGCGCGAAGTCGATTCCCTCGTCGCCACGTTCGCCCGTATTCTCGAGAACGGCATGCCGGAACTGGTGCTCGTTTCCGGTTATTCGGGCATCGGCAAATCGTCGGTGGTCAATGAGCTGCACAAGATACTCGTGCCGCCACGTGGATTGTTTGCGTCCGGCAAGTTCGACCAGTACAAGCGCGATATCCCCTACGCCACGCTTGTTCAGGCGTTCCAGGGGCTGGTGCGCATGCTTCTGGGCAAGTCCGAAGCGGAGCTGACCCGCTGGCGCACCGCATTGCTCGAGGCACTGGCGCAGAATGCGGCCCTCGTGAGCGACCTGATCCCTGAACTGAAGCTCATCATCGGCGAGCCGCCCCCCGTTCCGAAACTTGAACCGCAGCAGGCGAAACAGCGCTTCCTGCAGGTGTTCCGGCGCTTCATCGGCGTATTCGCCCAGGCCGACCATCCACTGGCGCTTTTTCTCGACGACCTGCAGTGGCTCGATGCAGCGACACTGGACCTGCTCGCGGATCTGCTGTGCCAGCCGGACCTGCGCTACCTGATGGTCATTGGCGCCTATCGCGACAACGAGGTGGATGCCACCCATGCGCTGACGCTCAGGCTTCAGGCCGTCCGGAACGCGGGCGCGAAGATAGCGGAAATCCGGCTCGCGCCGCTCAACCGTGCGCACATCGGGCGTCTGATCGCCGATGCGCTCCACTGTGCCCCCGAATCGATCGAGCCTCTGGCGCACCTCGTGCGTGACAAAACCGGCGGCAATCCGTTCTTCGTCATCCAGTTCCTGCATGCGCTGGCCGAAGGCGATCTATTGACGTTCGACCCTGATGCGCGGCAGTGGCGCTGGGATACCGAGCGCATCCACGCGAAGGGTTACACCGACAACATCGTGGACCTGATGGCCGGCAAGCTGACCCGCCTGCCGTGCGCAACGCAGCACGCGCTGCAGCAGCTTGCCTGCCTCGGGAACGTCGCGGACATCGCCACCCTCTCGGCTGTGCTCGGCATGCAGGAGACGCAGGTTCATGCCGTGTTGTGGGAGGCGGTTCGCCAGGAACTGGCCGTGCGGCTCGACGGCGCTTACGCCTTCGTTCATGACCGGGTCCATCAAGCCGCCTATTCGCTGATCCCGGAGGCATCGCGCGCCGACGCCCATCTGCGCATCGGCCGGCTGCTCATCGCGCAGACGCCGGACGACAAGCGCGAGGAGGCGATCTTCGAGATCGTGGGGCAACTCAATCGCGGGGCCGTGCTGATCGGCGACCAGGACGAACGCGAGCAACTGGCCGAACTCAACCTGCTCGCCGGCCAGCGCGCCAGGGCGTCGACGGCCTACACCTCGGCGCTCGCCTATTTCAGCACCGGCGCGGCGGTACTGGGCGACGATTGCTGGCAGCGTCGCCATGACCTGCTCTTCACGCTGGCGTTGAACCGGGCCGAATGCGAAATCCTCACGGGACAGCTGCTGGCCGCCGAAGCGCAACTCGCGGCCCTGGCAAAGCGTGCCTCGACCCCGCCCGAACGCGCCCAGGTCGCATGCAGGCAGATGGAGATCTACGTGCTCCTTCGCCAGACTGACACCGCGATCGCTGTTGGCCTCGCCTTCCTTCGTCACGCAGGCATCGCGTGGTCGCCTCATCCGGATGAGATGACCACGCGCAGCGAATACGAGCGCATCACGTCACTGCTCGGCGACCGGAGCATCGAAGCACTCATCGATCTGCCGCCAATGAACGACGTGGCCGCCCTGGCAACCATCGAGGTGCTGACCACCCTCGTCCTGCCTGCCATCGACACCGATGCGAACCTTGCCTGCCTGACGCTGTGCAAGGCAATCAATCTCAGTCTCGAGCATGGCAACGCCGATGCCTCGTGCGTGGCCTACGCGCGTTTGCCCAGATTTTCCGTCCTGCTTTTCGGCGACTACAAAGTCGGCTTTGAATTCGGCCGGCTCGCCTGCAAACTCGTGGAAGAGCGCGGCCTCGAACGGTATGAAACGCGCACGTATCTGTGCTACTCGCTGTATGTCGCACGCTGGGTGGAACCCGTGCGGGCATGCATTGACCAGCTGCGCTGCGTGTTCGACACGGCGCACCGGACCGGCGACCTGACATATGGCGCCGTCGCGTACGCGCACCTCGTCCAGACACTGCTTCTCATCGGCGACCCGCTGCCCGACGTACAACGCGAGGTCGAGTCCTGCCTTGCGCACGCGAAGAAGCTGCAGTTCGGCATCACCGTCGACTTTATCGAAGAAAAACTCGCGTTGATCCGGACCCTCCGGGGCTTGACGCCCGTTTCAGGCAACCTTGAAGACGCGCAGTCTGACCAGCTGCACGCTGCCCCCGGCCTGCCCCAGTCCCCTGTTGAAAACACAAGATGGTACTGGCTCCGGAAACTGCAGGAGTGCTATCTAGCTGGCGAGTATGAGGCAGCCATGGCGGCTGCGTCGAACGCACAAGGTCTCATCTGGACCACCGCGTACGTCTACAACGAGGCGGCCGAATACTACCTCTATGCCGCGCTGGCGCAGGCTGCCCGTTGCGACGCCATCCCGTCTGGCGAACTACCGCAGCACCTGGAAGCACTGAGTTCCCGTCACGACCAGCTTCGCATCTGGGCGAATCTGTGCGCGGAGAACTTCGCAAGCCATGCCGCGCTGGTCGGTGCCGAAATCGCCCGTATCGAGAACCGCGTAGTCGACGCCGAGATGCTCTACGAGCAGGCTATCGAAACAGCAAAAGAAAGCGGCTTTACGCACGTCGAAGCAACGGCCAACGAACTCGCTTCGCGCTTTTATGCAGCCCGCGGCCTTCAGAAGATTGCGCGTGTGTACATGCAGGACGCACACTACGGCTATCTCCGCTGGGGCGCCAACGCAAAGGCGCGGCAGCTCGAGGAAAAGTATCGGTACCTGCGGACCGAAGAGACCGTGCCCGGACCGACGAATACGATAGCCGCGCCAATCGAGCACCTCGAGCTGGCGACCGTGATCAAGGTCTTGCAGGCGGCTTCAGGCGAGATCCACCTTGAAAGGCTGATCGAGATGGTCATGCGCACGGCCATCGAACAGGCGGGCGCGCAGCGAGGTCTGCTGATCCTTTCCGACGGAGATGATCACCGCATCGCAGCGCAGGCCACTATTGCCGGCGACGGGGTGCGCGTGCAACTGTCCGACGAACCGGTCACTGCTGCGTTGTTGCCGGAATCGATCCTCAACCATGTCCTGCGTACGCGCGAGAACCTCTTCCTGGACGACGCCGCAACCGATCCCAAGGCCGATGCCGATCCCTACGTGCGCGAACATCGCGCACGCTCCATTCTGTGCCTGCCGCTGATGAACGGCGCCAAGCTCATGGGCGCGCTCTACCTCGAGAACCATCTCACTGCCCGTGTGTTCAGCCCCGCCCGGATCGCCGTGCTGAAGCTGGTGGCCTCCCAGGCTGCGATTTCGCTCGAGAATGCCCGTTTGTATCGCGACGTTGCGCAACGCGAAGCCAAAATCCGCCGCCTCGTCGACGCCAATCTCATTGGGATTTTCATCTGGGGCCTCGACGGACGACTGATCGACGCCAACGATTCATTTCTCCACATGTGCCAGTACGAGCGTGAGGATCTGGAGGCCGGGCTCCGATGGTACGACATGACGCCTCCCGAATGGCAAGCGCGCGTCCCATGCGAGTTGGAAGAGCTTGAGGCGACCGGCGCGCTGCAACCCTGTGAAAAGGAGTTCTTCAGGAAAGACGGCAGCCGCGTACCCGTCCTCATCGCCGGCGCGGCATTCGAAGAACAGCCGAACCAGGGCGTGGCTTACGTGCTCGATTTGACCGGGCAGAAGCAGGCGGAAATGAGAATCCGCGAGAGCGAAGAACGCTATCGCGAGATCCAGGCCGAACTCGCCCATGCGAACCGTGTTGCGACCATGGGGCAACTCGCGGCCTCGATCGCTCACGAAGTCAGTCAGCCCATTGCCGCGACGGTGAGCTATGCCGAGGCTGCACTGCGATGGCTGAACCGCGAGCCTGCCAACCTCACCGAGGCCGGCCTAGCGCTAGGCGGGATTGTCAGGGACGCCAACCGTGCCGGGGACGTGCTCTGGCGGCTGCGGCAACTGATCAGAAAAGCGCCACGCAAAAAGGAACCCGTCAACCTCAACGAGGCGATTCGCGAGATCGCCGAACTGGTCCAGGGAGAAGCACGCAAGAGCGGCACCCAGCTCACGTTGCAACTCGCGGAAGATTTGCCGGTTATCGAAGGCGACCGTGTGGAACTGCAGCAGGTGCTGCTGAACCTGATCATCAATGCGCTCGAGGCGATGAGCAGCCTCGATGGCGTGCGGCACGTGCACATCAGCACCGGCGAGGCCGAGGGTGCCTGCGTGATCGTGACGGTGCGCGACTCGGGCCCAGGCTTTGGCCCGAATGCCGAGAACGCGTTCAACGCGTTCTATACCACGAAGGAGACCGGGCTCGGCATGGGGCTTTCAATTTGCCGCTCGATCATCGACGCACATGGCGGTCGCCTGTGGGCGAGCGACTGCTCGCCGCGCGGCGCAGCCGTTCAATTTACGGTACCGCGGCATTCCGCCGTTTGATCGCGACTGTAGCGGTTGCCACCAACAGGCGGCGTCAACGAGCGCTTAGGAGCCCGGATTGTGAGCGTTGCCCGGGCATTTGCGTGATCGCTCGAGGAAAAAGGCATACAGGCATTTTTACGTGACCGCTTTGATCGCCACATACCTGGCCCGCGTAATCGACGACATCAACCGCCGCCAAGTGGGTTGACGGGGCGGTTGAACAGGCGGCCAACTGCACTGCGAACTGGAGAGCCACGACAACGCGCAACATGGAATTGCCCCAGGAAAGACATTCAGCCAGGCGGGTGTGCACATCGGAACAGCTTCGTCAGTTTTGATCGGGCGCGGGCATGGGGCGCTTCAGAGATGCGGCCGTGCTGTCGGCTTGGGCGTTCCCATGGACGAGCAGGTCGTACTTATCCTTCGAAATTCCGCGTTCGGCGTAAATAAAGGCCGCGACTTGCCAGATCGTGTCGTCCGACTGCGTCTTCCCAAACGACGGCATGGCCGTCATGTTCACGCCATGCTTGATCGTCCAGAACATCAGAGCGGGCTTATTCCGGCGGCTCGCAGACAACAGCGAGGGCGCGGCGGGCTGAATACCCTGCCCAACGGCGCTCAGTGGCCGGTCAGGTGCACCATGGCAGAGGGCACAGCTTGCGTCATACATTCGCGCACCTGAACGAATGTTTTCAAATGAAAGCAAGTCGCCAGGCGCGACATCGGATCCGGCATGCCTATGCAACGAGGCCTCGTAAGTTCCGTGCAGCAACTTCGCGACGATCGGATTGTCTTTGGAGCTTGCCGAGACGTCATACACCCCGGAGTACATGAAGGCCAAACCTGCGGCGCCGAGCACGACGAAGAGCGCCACAACGGTAGCGACAACTGTCGCCATTCTGGTACGAAGAAACATCATGATGTTTGTATCGCGCAGCGTGTGTGGAGCTTCAATTCTCCATAGACCGGCTTGCCGAAAAGTGACGCGTGGATTACCGATTTGTTATCTTGGGTCGGCCCGCAACCCGACCTGAGCGCCCTCGCCCCACACCTTGAACGACCATCGCCGTGCGGCCAGCAACGACCAGTCGGTGGTAAGGTGCCTCGGAGATTCGGACGTTCACTTCGCGCCGGTATCGGCCCTCGCCAAAGTCCATGCGCTCGAGATGATCCCCTCTGCCCGGTACGTTCTGGCATTCGTTGTCAATGTGGCATTGCCTGCATTGGCTTACCGGATAGCGCTTCCCCACTGGGGGACACCCGGCGCGCTGATGGCGTCGAGCATACCGTTGCTGGCCTGGATCACTTTCGATTTCGCCCGTTTTCGGCACTTCGATGCCTTGAGCGCAATCGTCCTCGCGAGCCTGGCGCTGTCGCTCGCCTTGCTAACTTCGCCTGCTGGTCGATGGTTGCGCGAAGCACGTGAACCACTGGTAGGTGGTTTCATTGGCGTGCTTTTTCTCCTCTCCTTGCTGGTCAAGCGCCCACTCGTGTTCTATCTCGCGAGATCGACGCTGGCGCGAGAGCGCGAGGGACGCGAACGGGAATTCGACGAAATGTGGCAATCGCGCCCGGCACTCGCGCGATCGATCCGGCTCATGACGGCCGTTTGGGGAATCGGCCTCGTAGCCGAAAACGTGATTCGGGTCTATATCGTCGGGTACCTTGCCGGGCACGACGTGGATCGGCTCTCCACTTTGGTCAGATATGGCGCTTATGCCGGGCTGACGGCCTGGTCGATTCTGTACCGACGCGCCTACATCAGGAATCAGCAACCGCATGCCCAGTTTGAGAAATGATCCCGGCTTGAGACAGACAGCGCGCATGAAATGTCGGTCGCGATCTGCATTCCCGTATCAATGGAACAGTTCGGCGTGAGCCAGTATTCCGCGACCGAGTCCCCCGGTTATGAGCACGCTGCCGTTACCCAGTAGCGTGGCCGTGTGCTGCTCGCGCGCCCAGCTCAGGCTTGCGGTCGGCGTCCAGGTGCCCGTGGCGGGATCGTAGAGCTCGTCCGAGTAGAGGTCGCTCCCGGCCAGTCCGGCGGCCGCAAGCACGCGGCCGTTGGGCAGCAACGTGGCGCTCAGGAAGTCGCGCGCATGGATCAGGCTGCCAGTCGGTGTCCATGTGCCAGCGGGGACGTACCGTTCGACTGACGACAGTTCGACGTTTCCGTCCGTTCCGCCTATGGCCAGCACCGTACCGTCAGGCAGCAACGCCGTGGCGAAGTTGGTGCGCACCTGACTCATGCTACCCGTGGGTGACCAGGTGCCCGTTGACGGGTTGTAGAGTTCCGCAGAAGCCAGGACGCCTGAATCCGTCGCCCCGCCCACGACGAGAACGAGACCGTTGCCCAACAGCGTCGCAGTATGGGAGAAGCGCGCTTGCGCCATGCTGCCTGTTGGCGACCAGGTTCCCGTTGCCGGGTTGTACAACTCTGCCGACGACAGCGTTCCCGACTTTCCCTCGCCGCCCGCAACGAGCACGAGGCCGTTGGGTAACAGCGTGGCCGTGTGAGCGTCACGCGCATCGCTCATGCTGCCGGTGGACGACCAGCTACCGGAAGCCGGGTCGTACAACTCCGCCGACGACTGTTCACTGCCAACGCCCGTTTTGAATCCACCCGCCACGAGCACGTGGCCGTTGGGGAGCAGCGTCGCCGAGTGGGATTGCCGCGCCTGGCTCAGGCCGCCAGTCAATGTCCAGGTGTTCGCAACCGGATCGTACAGTTCGGTGGAGGCAGTGACCTGTCTTCTTTGCCCCCCGGCGACGAGGACCTGGCCATTGGACAGGAGCGTGGCGGTGTGCCGGAACCGCCCCTGACTCATGGAACCAGCCGGTGTCCACGCTCCGGTCGCCGGTTCGTCGATGCCGATGACGATCTGCACCGTGACGCTGCCAGCGCTGTTGCTGCCGGTAAACGTATAGGTCGTCGGCGGCTGCGCCGTGGTCGGCGTCCCGCTGATCGCGCCCGTCTGCGGATTCAGGCTCAATCCGGCAGGCAACGCGGGCGAGACCGAGAAGGAGGTGATTTCATCGCCGGTGGACTGCGGCTCGTCGTACGAGATTGGATGGCCCACGACGTAGATGGGAGCGAGATCCCAATAGCTGAGGCTCGCCGGCGGCTGAGTGACTGCGTGCACCTCGATCGTGAGTTGAGTCTCGACAAAATCGGCACTGTTGCTGCCGGTCACCGTGTAGACGGCCGGCGGACTGACTGCCAGCGGTGTGCCGGAAATGACGCCTGTTTGCGGATCGAACTGAAGCCCCGCAGGCAGGGCCGGCGAAATGCTGTACAGGGTAATTTCTCCGCCTGTGGCGATCGGCGTGTTGGGAATGATTGCCGCGTTGGTCGTATAGATCACTGCGGCGTTCAGGTAGCTCAGGCTTTCCGGGGGGACCACTTCAGCCTTGACCTCGATCTCGACCTTGATGGACTCGCTTCCCGCCGCATTGCTGGCGTTGATCGTGTAAATCGTGTCGGGAGAAACGCCATTTGGCGTGCCGCTGATCGCGCAGGTCTGAGGATCGAGCGATAGCCCCGCCGGCAAAGGCGGCGATATGCTGCACTGTGTAATGGGGCCACCGCCGATGCTGAGCGTATCGGGAACAATTTCAGCGCCCTGCGAGTAGACCACTGCAACGTCGCGTTCGGTCAATCCGGCCGGCGCCGACACGGGCGTGGTGTTGCCGCCTCCACCACCACCGCTGCAACCTGCAGCCAGCGTCGCGGCAAGCAGCAGCGCGCAGGTCACGTTTTGCCTGATATGCATGGATTCGACCCTCGCTCGGTTTTATCAGCTTAGGTCGTGTGGCGAAAATCAGCCAAAAAATAGTGGCGAGCGCGGCATGACCTGGTTAGGAAACATGCCCAGTAACTCCCGTATGAGCATGACATTCGCGTCCAGAGCTGGCTTACGCCACCGTGGGTTAGTTATCCGAAATTGATCGTCTGGGTTAGTCCGGCTTATCGAGCCACTTCATCACGATAGAACGCGTAGACGGCAGCGTCTCGTTTTCACGCTGGATGGCCTCCATCAAATGATGGAGGCCAAAACGATCACTCGCGCATACGATTGAAATGAACGACAACGTCAACGTTTGAGCGCTATAAAGTGCGGCAAACGTCGAACGAAAGTCCGGGCCGTTTGCGGCCCGAATCAACTGGAGTCACTCACCTGGAGGTGGGCAATCATGAAGCCGCTAGTCCACACAGTTTGCGCGGTCGCCGTTATTGCGATGCCAATTGCATCGTCGGCGCAGTCAGACGGGGCGCTGACGCGCTCGCAAGTGCAAGCAGAAATCGCTCAGCTTCAACAAGCCGGCTTCAATCCGGCCAATGCGAATACCGTCGACTTTCCTGCCAATATGCAGGCCAACGAGGCCAGTGCTGCGGGCCAGAGCAGCGGCTATGGCCCTGCAACGAACGGGTCGTCCCAGACGGGACGTCCGGCCAGCCCGAGTGGGATGAAGCCGGTTTTCTTTGGCGGGTCGTAAGCGTTTTCGTCTGATTGATCTGGGCGATGTGGAGCACGCCGTCTGTAGTTGGGACGGCGTGGGAGGTCGTACTGTGCGCCGCGATGGCGGCCGAATGTCGGTCGCCACTTGCGGATTGCCGCCGCTGCGAGCTTTCGTTGGCGGCAATGCTGTCGTTGCATAGACAGCCATCAGAGATTGCATCCGTGCTCCCACCTTCTAAGTAAACATTTCCGGCCGCAAGTCGCTGACCTCGATGATCACATCGGCCGGCAGATTTGCCCGACGTGCAGCGGCGCGGATGGCGTCGGCGTTGGGCGCCTCATACAGGCAATAAGTCTTCTTCTTGTCGGCGCTGAGAAACGAAAAAAGCCACTCGACGCCTTCCTCGTCGTTGATTCTTTTCACAGTTGCAGCACTTTCTCCCGTGACCTCGAGTTGTTCCGCAAAATTGCGTTCAATCATAAAGCGCGGCATGTGACTCTCCTTGAGTAGCGGCGGATCATTGCGCGTCAAACGGTGCGCCAGCCTGTGCTATCTTCTGGGCCAAGCTTCTGTCTGCGCGGTGCCGATGCGCTCCACGAGCGCGAACATCTTGAGTTTTTTGGCTGCGGCTGCGGCCATCGACAGCAGATTTTGCGCTCGTGCTCTATCTTCGCTGCCATTGCGCGCCGCCAGCATGAGCGCGTATTCATGCCGGCCATGCGCCAGCCAGGGCCACGCGCGCAAGCGCTCATCCATGTACAGCGCGTATTCGAAATGCTGTTCGGCAGCAGACCAATCGCCGAGAGCATGGGCCAGTATGCCAAGAAACCGTGCCGCAGATCCGCAGCAAAGCGTAAAGACTGGAACCGTGACGACCTGATCGCGGAATGGCAGGAGAAGGGCATAGATCCGTTCGGCACGTTCGACGTCCCGCAGGCGCGCGGCAACTTCAGCTAGATAGGTCAACGTAACAAGCCGCTTGCTGTCCACGGGGATACCGGATTCCGATTCCGCGATCCGCTCGAGATTGTCACGGGCCTGCGCTTCGAAGCCGAGATCATTGCAAATCAACATGAATCCTGGCCGCCACGTAGTGTCCTCGGAATGCTCATCGACAAACCGCTTGAAGATCGGCGCTACCTCAGCGAGCCGGCCCTGTTCGCGGCGGACCGTAAACATCTGCATGCCGTAGACGCCCGTTGCGAGATTCGCGTCAGCGTTCTGCGCCATCTGCAACGAGTCGCGCGTCTTGCGCTCCGCCTCAGCGAAGTCGCCAACGAGTATGGCCCGCATTGCCTGGGCCCCCGTAACGCACCACTTGTCGACGAAGTGCTGTCCGCTGGCGGCAATCTCCCGATACCGTTCCAGCGCGCTCTCAAAACTGTCCACCTCGCCGATCTCCAGATAGCCGGCAAGACATCGGGCGCACGCATGACCGATGGTGTGGGCATCGCCGAGATCTTCCGCAATCTGCCTGAGCTCAAGCAACACGCTTTCTCGCTGCGCAAACCGGTTAGCAGGCAACGGGAGAGCCCCGACATGCATCAATTCGCACGCCAATGCGTCGAACAGGCTCGGCAGATCGTTCAGGCGTCTGGCGAGATCGACGACCTCCAAGGAAAATTCACTACGATGTTCGCGTGCACCGGTCATATGAACTGTGCGAACAAGGCGACTCAACAGGCGGCAACGTTCGACCGACTCCTCGGTGCCGATCAGGGTGAGCGCCTCCTCCAGCAGAGAAATCGATTCATCTCCGGAGCCTTCGAGGAACGTCTCGGCGGTGTCAAACTCCAACGCTGCCTGCACGAGATGCGACGTCAGCTTCCGTTCGCGGGCAATGCAGGCCGCCTCGCGGAAGGTCGCGATCGCCTCGCGCTGCGCCAGTCTGAGCTCTGCTCTGCCTCTTGTCAGCAGCAGCGTCAGCAGGTGGCTGGACCGAGTCGGCTCGCTGCAGGAGCAGCGGTTGACCAGCTCAAGACCGCGCCGCACATGGGCGATCGCCTCGTCGTAGGCGGCACCCGCAAGTGCCCGCTGCCCGGCCTGCTGCCAATAGCCGATCGCGCGATCCGGCAGATCGGCTGCAGCGAAGTTTTGAGCGATCAGTTCGGGTTGCCGCTCGACGACGTCCGGATAATGTTCTTCAAGAGCGGCGGCGATTAGCGCATGGTAGTGGCGACGGTGCGCAAGCAGCAGGGATTGGTATGCAATCTCCTGGATCAATGCGTGCCGGAATAAATAGGCGTCCCCGCCAGTGAGTTTCCCTGAAGCTGGAATAATGATTTCGGCCGCGATCAGGCAATTGAGCTTTTGCTGAAGTTCATCCTCCGGCCTCGACGCAATCAACCCAAGCAGTTTCCTGCCGAACTCACGTCCCACTGTCGCTGCGATCTGCGCGGTTTCCTTGACTGCTGGCTCCAGCCGGTCGAGCCGCGACAGCAGCGAGCCCTGCAACGTGTCCGGAATCGCGATCGTCTGCGCGGTGCCTTTCAACTCGTAGCTGAGGCCGGCATCCTGCAACAGATCGCCCTGGAGCACGGCCTTGGTCAGCTCCTCGACGAAAAGCGGCACACCGTCCGTCTTTGAGACGATCTGATCGAGTACCAGATCCGGAAGCCGTTTGCCACCCGTCAGTCGCCTGATCATCGCAACGCAATCGCGGCGCGATAGCCGATCGAGATTGATCTGTACGAGATGAGGGTAAGTCCATCCCGGTTCAAACTCGGGCCGCGCGGTGACCAGTACCATTAGCCTGGCGGACACCAGTTGTTCAACCGCAAGCCGAACAAACTCCAGGGATGACGGATCGATCCAGTGCGCGTCTTCAACAACGACAAGTACCGGCTGAACGCGCGTTGACGCTTCGAGCATCGCCACCAGCACGTCGAGCGTCCGGCGCTTGAAGGAAGGGGAAGAGGTGTCAACGGCCGGACGGCGATCTCCTTTTGGCATCCAGAGCAAGTTTGAAAGAACAAGAAGCGTCTCGTCGGCATCGACCCCGAGCCTTGCAATCCCGGCCGCCAGGCGCTCCCTATCCGATGCATTCGAAGCGTCCAGGCCGACGCCGAACGTGCGCTGAAGCCAGCGTTGTACCGGCCAAAATGGGCTGTTGCGATAGTACGCGGAACAGTGAAGCGAAATGATCGTATGCGCATCTTCACTCATGCCGTCGCAGAGCGCCCGCAGCACGCGAGATTTGCCGATTCCCGGCGCGCCGGTCAACAGCACGCAGCGCATTTCGCCATCGACACTCTGTTTCCAGCGCCGCCGGATCATCTCGAGTTCCGCGGTCCGGCCGATGAGCGGTGTGATCCCTTGGGCCGCCCTGATTTCGAAGCGGTCGATCGTATCCGCTTGCGCGAGTACACGTTGAACCCGGACCGGACCCGTGACCCCCTTCAGTTCATGGCATCCAAGGTCTTCAAGCTTGAACGATCCTTCGATCAGGCGCTGGGTGGCCGGTCCCACGACTATCGCATCGGGCGGGGCGAGCGACTGTAGCCTCGCGGCGATGATTGGCGCCTCTCCAACGATCGAGCGCTGAACGAGCGAAGATCCAGCGCCAATCGCGCCGACTACGACAAGTCCCGTCTCGATCCCTATCCGCGCCTGCAGGCGCACGCCGTACTCCGGCTCGATGAATTCGTTGGCCTCACGAAGCGCAGCTATGGCGGCGAGAGAGGCAAGCACCGCACGTATGGCATCGTCTTCGTGCGAATCGGGATAGCCGAAATAGACGTCCAGGCCGTCGCCGATATAGTGAGCGATATGGCCTTCGTGAGCTTCAATCGCGCGTGCACAAGCTTGATGGTAGACCCCTAGCAGACGTCGCATGTCCTCTGGATCGAATCGCTCCGCTAGCGCTGTCGAATCGATGAGGTCGACGAACATCACCGTGATTTGCCGCCTCTCTGCATCGATGGCTTCGGAAGCCGGCGACGAAGACAAGGCTCTGCATGCCTCCACCGGCACAATCGAATGTGCGTGGGCTTCGGTCAGCGCCGCAAGTCCTTTTGCGAGCCGCTTCCGGTCGCCAAGGGTAAGGCCAAGCTCCTTCAGGTCAGCCTCGGAAAGATCGCCGAGCACATCCCAGTCAATCCCTTGCGACCTGAACTTTGCAGCGTGCGCGCCAAGGCCAACCTGCGCTAACCATGTCGTCAGATCGTCGGTCATTGCTGCATCTCTGGAATGCCCATCCAGCCTTATCATCGGCGAGGTAGCGCAACTTGTCCATGCGGCTCACATCTCTTCGCGGCAGGTACGGGGACGCTCGCGTGCGAGTGGACTTATTAAGTAGTTGCGACGAACATTGCATCGCCTCGTGACTTGACGAGTGTCGTCTCCTCGCGCGTCCACTTCGCTGCTATTTTCTGCGTGCGTAGATCACCGTGCGAAGGTCGATTGTTTAATTGGAGAGGTGTTTCGATGGCAGCTAGCTGGTGCTAGCGGTCATCGGCGCGGCCCTGCTCATCTGCGTACCGTCCCGACCGCTTGCGTGCGCGCGGCTTGGGCATCGGCAATCAAGCGATACGATACGTAATACTTATAGATATTGCGCACGTATGTGGGCGTCTCCATGCCGATCTTCCCGGCGACGACGATCTCGACATTGTTGAACCAACTGTCCGGATCGAGCCGGCGCTTCAATGCTTCGTCGCGCATTCTGGCAATCTTCGATGGGCCCGCGTTGTAACTCGCGAAGGCAAAAAGCGATCGGTCATTCTCACTGAAGTGCGCGTTCGGAAAATAGCGGGTCATCAGTTCATCCATGTATTTCGCACCAGCGTGGATGTTGGGCTCCGTGACCATGATGTTGCCCACGTTCATCTGCCTGCCAGTAGCAGGCGTGATCTGCATGATGCCGACTGCCCCAGCGCGGCTGCGGGCGCTCTGGTTAAGCTGCGACTCCTGAAAGCCCTGAGCGGCAAGCATCAGTGGATCAAAGCCATATTGCCGGCCGTACGTCTGGAAAATCGCGATCGTCTGCTCGAAGCGCCGAAGCTCTTCAGACTCATCGTTGTTACGAATCTGCTTGAAGCGCCGCATGTACCTCTCCAGGCGATACTCTTCGATGCTCTGCTTCTTGACATGGTTGAGAAAGAAGTCCGCCATCGCGTCCCGGAGTTGCGGACTGTTTTTGCGCATCGCCCAGCCGGTATAGCCTTCGGTTCGCACGGCGAGATCGTTGTGAACCTTGATGTTTGGTAATACCTGAGCCCACAGCCTGGCCTTCCATTCGTCAACGACCAGAATCTGCAGCAGACCGGCGTTGAGCATTTCAAGTGCGTCCTCATCTTCGAGCGCATCAGGCAAAAGCACGATCTTTAAGGGAAGCTTGCCGCTCGCGCGCAGTTGCCTGTCGAGTGCAGTGAGGCTCTCATAGTAGCTTGACGAGCGCCGCACCTGGACTGTCTTTCCGGCCATGTCGTCCAGCGTTGCGAGTCGCGGCGAGCGCGGCCCCGTCACGACCAGTTCGCGCACCGGTTTGCGGTTGGGTGGCACAAAAAAGTCGGCCAGTTTCAACCGTTCGTCGGTGACCGTGAGATTGCCCGCGGCAATATCGCCCAGCCCGGCGTTCAGGTTAGGCAGCAGCCGGTCGCGCGTCGTCGGAATCAGGAACACCGTGAGCGGGCGCTTGCCAAGGCGGTTCGCGTAGGTCTTGTTGATATAGCGTTCAAAGTCACGCATGAGCTCTGCGGTCAGTCCGCGCTCGTGCCCCTTGTCAATGAAATAGAGGGTGCGGCTGTAGGGCACGAGTACGCGAAGCTGGCGCCGCTCGAGGATCGCATTGAAGTCGCCCTGCCACGGGATGCTGGGCACGCTGAGCTGATGCACGGGCGTGGGCCGGAGCGCTGATGCCGGGGCCGAGTGCTGCAACGCACCAGCCGATCCCTCTCCAAGCGGCGCGATCGCGCATACAAGGCTGACGATGAGCCTGAACATAGGTGCGAAAGACATGGTGTCCTCCTATGCCCCGCGGCGACGCTCGACCATCCAGACGTCTGCGCGCGGCCACGTACATTGCTCATGATGCGCGCGTTTCCGGAAAAGAGCAGACGTACGCCTGATGGCGGCAAACCTCCGTGCGGCGAGCATGGCAGTCACTGCAACGCGCGAAGTTTCCCTGTTCGGCGGTATATCAATGGCGTTTTTGGGCGACGCATCGCGTGCGTGCCGTACCCAGTATCATCAAGCCCGATGGAGGCGATCCGGCGGAGGGACCCTTCATGCGTATTACCGCGTCGAGCCATGCGGTGATACATACAGTCGACTCGGGAATAGCGGCTTCCTTGATCGCGCAACCAATTCTGTGCGCAATCAAGCCCCCTGTACGGCAGTTGCACTCCTGGACGCAAGTAAAAACTATGTGCTTGCCCGAACAGAGTGGGCTACGAGGTTCTGGAATATTTGAACGTGACGAGAGAGGCAGCAAATTTGCAACGCCCACTATGCGTAGTGAACAAGGCCAATAGCCGGGGGGAGACGGGGCAATGAATCGGCCGAGGTCTAGAAGAACTGAACCAAACGATCCGCCGCAATAATGCTCGAACTTTGCTCTTGTCCTTCTGCGATGCCGTGAGAACATGCACTGAATACATAAGGCGCCTGATTGCAGTTGCGCTGTTCTGACAACCTGCAGCCGGCGAACAGGAAGCGCCAGAGTGAATGGGGAGGAGCAGTGAATTACGCAAAAATGTGGGTATCGAATAAATTCCTGGTTCGTTTTGCGCTGCTGTGTTTCTACCCGATTGCCCTGTGGCAGATGGAGTATATTAAGTGGGTCCTCGAATCTGGCAAGCAATCATCGGAATGGTTGCTGCCCGGCGGTGATTTTCGCGTGTTCTGGTCCGCCGCCCATGTCGCGTTGGCTGGTGCGGGTCTTACCGTGTACGACTACGGTACATTTCATTGGGTCGAGGAACATTTTTTTGGTCCTATGCCTTATGGCGCCGGGTATATGCCATGGTGCTATCTCCCCGTTTTCCTGATGATCGTCACTCCGTTGGGCTTTTTCCCATTCTGGGTCGCATGTGCACTTTGGGATGGCCTGACGCTTGCATTGATGCTTTACGCGGTCTACCGGGTGTCGGATATGAGGCTGACAGGGCTGACTCACTCACAGTTTGCAATCGCGGCCATTTTCAGCCCCCCAATCTTTTTAACTTTGCTGACGGCGCAGAATGTCTTTTTGGTAAGTGGCTTGGCAATGCTGGCTGTATTGTGGGTCGGCGAGTTTCCCGTTTTGGCTGGACTGTGCGTTGGCCTGCTGGTAATCAAGCCACAATTTGCTGTGGCATTCCCATTCGTGTTGGCCGCCACTCGGGCCTGGAAAGCGTTTTTAGTTGCAATGGCAAGCGCGATAGTTCTCGTGGCGACCAGTGTTGCGGTCGAAGGATGGGGGGCATTGATGGCTACATGGAAGGCCTCCAGACAACTCCAGGATCTGACGATTGAGAACAGCTGGGGATATTGGCATGCCTCGCCCGGTATTATGGCTGCACTGCGGTTGACAGGATTTTCGGCAGGCATGGCACATGTCGCGTGGGCGTTATGCGCGCTTGTCGCGATCATGGGCGTAGTTCACGTATGGAAAAAATCCCGAGATCGCTGCCTGCGGGCAGGCGCTCTGGCCGCGTCTGTTCTTCTCATCTCTCCGTATGCCTGGCACTATGAATTGACATGGCTAGGGATTTCTTCTCTATGTCTCTATTCTATGGCGGCAAGGAGCGGCTGGCTGAAATGGGAGCAAACGCTTTTCTTGCTCGCGTGGCTTATGCCGATTTATAACTATATAAAAATTCAATGTCCTGGCCTTCCAATATTGATACCAATTGAACCGTTGGTTTGCTTGCTTTTTTTGTTAATCTTCTTGAGAAGGTGTCGTTTAGAGCGTGAGCTAGAGGGAATCCCCTTAGCATTGGACAGGGTGCATGCATAAGCTATTCGTCTGGCTTCGCGGGCTTGCCTCGGAACCCGCCCACAAAGAGAGGCCGCCCTCCCGCGAACACGCGACTCCAAGAGGCAAGCCGAACCACAACTACCAAAGCATTTGCGTTTTCAGCGCCCTGATCCGCGCCAGCGCTGCGGTGCTTATCGCCGCTACCACCACAGCCGTGCAGCAAGAGCCCCCTCTCCAGCCTTTGAAGGACTTTGCAAGGTCTTGCACGATGTGCGGGATGCATGCACCACCGCGGGCACATTTGCGACCCATTCCGGATCAAGTCCGGTTCAGCACACGCCCGCTGCCCGGCATCCTCTTCCCCCTGAAACCCTTGTCCCGCAAGCCCCTCAGGCAACAACCGGCGTGATGGCACAGTTACTGCTAACTTGAGTTCAAACTTGTATTCAAGATTGAACTCATGTCTAAAGACGCACGTTTCAGGGTCCGTGTCCTGCTCGACTCCTATGCCCGCAAAAGCGCAACGCCCCGCGAGGTCGTCGAGACGTTGATCGCCCGTATCGCGGCCGCGAGGCGCCCAGAAGTCTGGTTGTCGCGTGTGAGCGAGGACGACCTCGCCCGCCGCGCCGCCGAACTCGACGAAGCGTACGCGCGCCTCGGCGCTGTGGTCTTCGAGCGGATGCCGCTCTTCGGCGTACCGTTCGCCGTGAAGGACAACATCGACGTTGCCGGCATGCCCACCACTGCGGCTTGCGACGCCTTCGCCTACACGCCTCGCACGTCGGCCTTTGCAGTCGACCGCCTGCTCGATGCGGGCGCCATCCTCGTCGGCAAGACGAACCTCGACCAGTTCGCGACGGGGCTCGTCGGCACGCGCTCGCCCTACGGCCGGGTGCGCCAGTTCGAATCCGATGCATACGTCTCCGGCGGATCGAGTTCGGGGTCGGCGGTCGCGGTTGCAACCGGGCTCGTCGCGTTCTCACTCGGCACGGACACTGCGGGTTCGGGGCGCGTACCCGCGGGCTTCAACGAACTCGTGGGTCTGAAGCCAACGCCGGGCCTCGTGAGCAAGCGCGGCGTGGTTCCGGCGTGCCGAAGCCTCGACTGTGTGTCGATCTTCGCGCACGACGTCGGCGACGCCTGGGAAGTCCTGTTGCAGATGGCCAAGTACGACGGGCACGATGACTACGCGCGCCGCGTGCCATCGCTTGGGCTGCCCCATGCAGCGCTGCGCTTCGCCGTGCCGGAGCCGCTGACATTCTTCGGCGACACGCAGGCGCAGCAGGCCTTTGCCGCCACGCTCGACACGCTTGCCACGCGCCTTGCGTTCACGCCGGTACACGTGCCGTTCGAGCCCATGCAGCGCACCGCGGCTCTCCTCTACGACGGCCCCTGGGTGGCAGAGCGGCGGGCCGCGCTCGGTTCGTTCTTCGAGGCGCATCGCGCCGATATCGATCCGGTTGTCGCCGAGGTCATCGCCAAAGCCGACAGCTATAGCGCCGTCGATGCGTTCAATGGTCAATACGCACTCGCCGCGTTACGCCGCGAAGTCGAAGCGATGTTCGAGGAAATCGATGTCCTCATCGTGCCGACCACGCCCACCCATCCGAGCTTCGACGATGTGCACGCGGACCCGATCGGCGCGAACAGCCAGCTAGGCGTGTACACCAACTTCGTGAATTTGCTCGACCTTTGTGCGCTTGCCGTGCCCGGTGTGCGTCGAGCGGACGGCCTGCCGGCAGGCGTCACGCTTATCGCCCCCGCAGGGGCCGACCAGCGGCTCGCCGTACTCGCTGCACAGATCCAGGCGATTTTCGTGCCTCACGCCGCGGCCGAAGACGCCGCCAGCATCGCCGCGAAACCCCTGCCCTTCGAGGAGCCAACGGTAACGCTCGCCGTCGTCGGCGCGCATCTGCGCGGGCAGCCCCTCTGCTGGCAACTGCTCGAGGCGGGCGCGCGGTTCATCCAGACAACCCGCACCACATCGCAGTACCGCCTCTATGCGCTCGCCGGCACGACACCGGCCAAGCCGGCGCTGGTGCGTACGCCGGACGAGCCGGGCCAGCCCATCGAGATCGAACTCTGGGAAGTGCCGCTGCGCACCTTCGGCGCCTTTGTTGCCCGCGTGCCGGCACCGCTGGGCATCGGCAGTGTACAGACAGCCGACGGGTTGATCGTCAAAGGCTTCATCTGCGAGCCTGCGGCTGTCGGGCCGGGAAGTGGCGCACGCGACATCACCGAATTCGGTGGCTGGCGCGCATGGCTCGCCACCGCGGTCGAGGTACACAAATCCGTTTGATATGCATGCCTAAATTTAACGAATCCAATTCGTGAGGAGTCCAGCCATGACCAACCGACGTCATTTTCTCAAGGGCGCGGGCGCCCTCGCCCTTGGCAGCGCTTTTCCATTCGACCTCGCCTTCGGCGCCGAACCGCTCACGGTCGGCGTGATCTACGTGGGTTCGCGCGGCGACTACGGCTACAACCAGGCCCAGGCGCAGGCGGCAGCCGTCATCAAGAAGCTGCCGGGCGTGAAGGTCGTCGAGGAAGAGAATGTGCCCGAGACCGTCGCCGCGCAAAAGACGATGGAGGCGATGATCGAGCAGGACGGCGCCACGCTGATCTTCGCGACCTCGTTCGGCTATTTCGATCCGCATGTGCTGAAGATGGCGGCCAAATACCCGAAGGTTCGCTTCGCACACTGCGGCGGCCTCTGGAAGAGCGGCAATCCGGCCAACATTTCGAGCTATTTTGGCTACATCGACGAATGCCAGTACCTGAACGGCGTCGTGGCGGGCCATGCGAGCAAAACGAAGAAGCTCGGCTTCGTCGCGGCCAAGCCAATTCCGCAGGTCCTGCGCAACATCAACTCGTTCACGCTGGGCGCGCAATCGGTCGATCCGTCGATCACGACGCATGTGATCTTCACGGGCGACTGGTCGATGCCGGTGAAAGAGGCGGAAGCCGCGAACAGCCTCGTCGATCAAGGTTGCGATGTCCTCACGTGCCACGTGGACGGCCCGAAGGTCGTGATCGAGACAGCGGAAAAGCGTGGCGCGATGAGCTGCGGCTACCACGCAAGCCAGGCGGCGCTGGCGCCGAAGGGCTATCTGACGGGTGCCGAATGGGACTGGGCCACGCCGTACAAGCTGCTCGTCACCAACGCACAAACGGGCAAGACGCAACCCAATATCCTGCGTGGCGGCCTGCGTGAAGGCTTCGTGAAGATGTCGCCGTATGGCGCGAAGGTGACCCCGGATGCCCGCACGAATGCCGATGCAATCAAGGCAAAAATGGTCGCGGGCGATTACGTGATCTTCAAGGGGCCGATGAAGGACAACAAGGGCGGCAGCGCCATTGCGTCCGGCACGAGTTACGCCCAGACCGATATCGCGCTCGAAAGCATGAACTATCTGGTTGCCGGTGTGGTTGGCCAGATCTGAGGATTGCTTGCGTCCTCACCAGGAGTCGTGATGTCCACTTCCCTTTCGCCGGTTCACGGGCGGCCGCGACTGCCCGCTGGCATTGCGCGTCTGGTGCTTGCCGTACTGCCTGCGTTGCCGACGCTATGCGCGATCGCCGCCACGCTGGTGCTGTTCGGCGCGTTCCTGCTCGTCCAGGGGCAGCCGGCCGTCGAGGCCCTTGACCTCATTGTCCAGGGCGCTTTCGGCTCGTCGTTCGCTTGGCAGAACACCTTGCTGCGCGCCGCGCCGCTCATGCTGACTGCCCTGTGCGTCGCGCTGCCCGCCCAGGTCGGCCTGATCGTGATCGGCGGCGAAGGTGCGCTCGCGCTCGGCGGGCTCGCGGCGGCCGTCGTGCCGCCATGCCTGCCGCACGCGACGCCCTGGTTCATCGCCACGCCCTTGATGGCCATCGCCGGCATGCTCGCGGGCGGTTTGTGGATCAGTGCGGTAGGCGCGATGCGTCAATCGCGCGGCGTCAATGAGACCATCAGCAGCCTGCTGATGTCGTATATCGCCATCGCGGTTTTCAAGTTTCTGGTCGAAGGGCCGCTGCGCGATCCCGCGAGCCTCAACAAGCCGTCGACGCTTCCCATCCCCGACGCCATGACCATCGGCTCGCTGCCGGGTCTTGACGTGCACTGGGGGCTCTTCTGGGGCGCGCTCGCGTGTCTCGCCGCCTGGGTGCTCGTGCGTCACAGCACGCTCGGCTTTGCGATGCGCATAACGGGCGGCAACGTGCGCGCGGCGCGCCTTGTTGGTTTGCCCGTGGGCGGACTCGCGCTCGCCGCCTGTGCGCTCGGCGGGGCATCGGCAGGACTTGCCGGGATGTTCGAAGTCGCGGCCGTGCAAGGCAGCGCGAATGCGTCGCTGCTTTCCGGCTACGGCTACGCAGGCATCCTGGTCGCGTTCGCGGCGCGGCAGAACCCGTTCGCCGTGATCGTGTGCGCGCTGATGGTCGGCGGCATCGAGGCGAGCGGCAGTCTGCTGCAACGCCGCCTCGACCTGCCCGACGCCGCCACGCTCGTGCTGCAGGGCCTGCTGTTCGCCAACCTGCTCGCGTGGGAGGCGCTCGCGCCTCGCCTCGCCGCCTGGCGCGTGAAGCTGCAGGCCGCCGCGCTCGACGCCTCTTCCGTCTCGCTGGAGCGTACTCATCATGTCTAGCCTCCACTCGCCTGTCGCGGTGTTGCTGCTCTCGCTGTTCGCGGGTGCCATTCGCGTGAGCACGCCCTATCTGTTCGTGAGCCTCGGCGAGTGCCTGACCGAGAAAGGCGGACGCGTGAATCTCGGCCTCGAAGGGATTCTCGTCTCCGGCGCCATGTGCGGGTATGCGGGCTCGTATCTCTCGGGCTCGCCGTGGATCGGCGTGCTCGCGGCGGCGGCGGCCGGTCTCGTGCTCGGCTGCCTGCACGGTCTCGTCTGCTCGCTGCCGCGGGTGTCCGATATCGCATTCGGCATCGCGCTCATGCTGTTCGGCACCGGCCTCGCGTTCTATCTCGGCAAGCCGTTTATCGAGCCGCAGGCGCCGATGCTCCCGTCGATCGATCTCGGCGCGTGGGCGGCCTCGCCGCAGGTGCACAACGCGCTGCACATCAACCTGCTGTTCGTGATCGGCGTCGTGCTTGCGGTCGCGCTGCAGTGGGGCCTTCGCTCGATGCGCTGGGGCATGACGCTGCGGCTCGTGGGCGAGAACGCCGAGAGCGCCCGCGCCATGGGCTACCCGGTCACGCGCGTGCGCGTGCTGGCGACGGCGGTGGGCGGCCTCTTCGCGGGCGTGGGCGGCGCCTATCTCTCGCTCGTCTATCCCGGCAGCTGGAACGAGGGACTGTCGAGCGGGCAGGGCCTCATGGCCGTCGCACTCGTGATCTTCGCGCGCTGGCAGCCGCTGCGCTGTCTCTGGGCGGCGCTGCTGTTCGGCGCCGCCGGCGCGCTTGGCCCGGCCCTGCAGGCAATCGGCGTGACGACCGGCTACTACCTCTTCAACGCCGCGCCTTACGTGCTGACGCTCGCGCTCATGATCGTCAACTGCCGGCCCGATCGCACGCTGACCGGCGCGCCGGGCGAACTGAGCCTCACGCGCTGAGCGTGAACGCCGCCTGAACGGCCGACCCGAATCGAGAATCGCGTGCGCCCGAAAGCGCACGCCCGGAGAACGAAAATGACCCAGTACATCGAAGCGCGTCCTTACCCCTGGCCCTACAACGGCGACCTGCGCCCGGACAACACGGCGCTCGTCATCATCGACATGCAGACCGACTTTTGCGGCTACGGCGGTTATGTGGACAAGATGGGCTACGACCTCTCGCTCACCCGCGCTCCGATCGAGCCGATCAAGCGCGTATTGGGCCTCATGCGCGAACTGGGCTTCACGATCATCCATACGCGCGAAGGGCATCGCCCGGATCTGTCCGATCTGCCCGCGAACAAGCGCTGGCGCAGCCGCCAGGCGGGCACGAATGGCGTGGGCATCGGCGACATCGGACCGTGCGGGCGCATTCTCGTGCGCGGGGAGCCTGGCTGGGAGATCATCGGCGAGCTGGCGCCACTGCCCGGTGAGATCGTCATCGACAAGCCAGGCAAGGGCTCGTTCTGCGCGACGGACCTGGAGCTGATCCTGCACACGCGCGGCATTGCCAACCTCGTGCTCACCGGTATCACCACCGACGTGTGCGTCCACACGACCATGCGCGAAGCGAATGACCGCGGTTTCGAATGCACCCTGCTCGCAGACTGCTGCGGGGCGACCGACAAGCGCAATCACGACGCGGCGCTCAACATGGTGCTGATGCAGGGAGGCGTGTTCGGCACGGTCTCCGATTCGGCGGCGCTCGTCGCTGCCCTGGAGCGCTGATCATGGCGAGCCCGGCGCGAGCGCTTGGCGTCGAGGTCATCGGCGCTACCAAGTCATTCGGTGCATTCCGCGCACTCGACGACGTCACGATCAAGGTGACGCCCGGGACCGTCCACGCCCTGCTCGGGGAAAACGGTGCGGGCAAGAGCACGCTCGTGAAAGGGCTCGTGGGCTACGGCGTGCTCGATCACGGCGCGATCCTGGCCGACGGACGCGAGGTGCACATTACGTCCCCGCGCGATGCCCAGGCGCTCGGCATCGGCATGGTCTACCAGCATTTCACGCTGGCGGCCGGGCTGAGCGTCGAGGAGAACCTGCTCCTCGCGCGCGGCAAGCTGCCGTGGAAGATCGACTGGGCGGCGCAGCGCAAGGCACTCGACGCGTTCATGCGGCGCATGCCGTTTCGCCTGGCGCTGGACGCGCCCGTGTCGTCCCTCGCGGCCGGTGAGAAACAGAAACTCGAGATCCTCAAGCAGCTGTATCTGGAACAGCGTTTCCTGATCCTCGACGAGCCGACGTCCGTGCTCACCCCTCAGGAAGCGGACGAAGTGCTCGGCCTCATGCGCAAGCTCGCCTCGTGCGGCGACCTCACGGTACTGATGATCACGCACAAGTTCCGCGAGGTGATGGCCTATGCAGACAACGTGACCGTGCTGCGCAAAGGACGCTTCGTCGCGACCTGCGCCGTTGCCAACACCAACCGCGACCAGTTGGCTGCCTGGATGATGGGCAGCGACGCGAGCCTCGAAGCGCGCGAAGGGGCCGCCGAAGACGCTGGCGAGGCGCGGCTTGCGCGCCGGACTCACTCGCCTGACGCCCCGGTACAGCTCTCGCTATCGAGCCTTTCGGTCCTAGACGACCGCGGCCACGCCGCAGTCCGCGAAGCCTCGATCTCGGTGCGGGCGGGAGAGATTCTCGGGCTCGCGGGCGTCTCCGGAAACGGCCAGAAGGAGCTGATCGAAGCGCTCGTTGGCCAGCGCAAGGTGGTCTCGGGCGAGATGCGTGTAGAGGGCGCGCCCTATGCCGCGACACGCGAGGAAATGACCCGGCTGCGGGTGTTCGCGCTTCCCGAGGAGCCGCTGCGCAACGCCTGCGTCGCGGGGATGAGCGTGGCGGAGAACATGGCGCTGCGCGATTTCGATCGCTCGCCGCTGCGGCGCTGGGGATGGTGGCTTGACCGTCGTGCGATGCGTGCGCGCGCCGAGCGGCTGATCGCCGAATTCAACGTGCGGCCGCCGCTGCCCGAACGCGCCATCGGCACGCTTTCCGGCGGCAATGTGCAGCGCGCCGTACTGGCACGCGAGCTAGGTCAGGAAGTGAACGTGCTGATCGTCGCCAATCCGGTGTTCGGACTCGACTTCGCCTCTGTGGCCGATATCCATGCCCGGATTCTCGCGGCTCGCGATGCCGGCGCGGCGGTCCTGCTCGTGAGCGAAGACCTCGACGAACTCCTGGAACTCGCCGACCGCATTGTCGTGATGGCCGAAGGCCGCCTCGTGTACGAGACGGCGGCGAGCGTTGCGGATCGCGTGGTGCTTGGACGTCACATGGCAGGCCATGGCGACGAAGGCAAGCCGCAGCCGGACGAGGCGACCGTGCTGCATGCAAGCGCCTGAGCCGACACTCGAACGACACACAGCACAAAGGGAGAAGGACAGCGATGACAACCATCGCCCGGGCCAAGCCCGTTCCGTTCACGTTCGACGCGCGCCACACGGCGCTCATCGTCATCGACATGCAGCGCGATTTCATCGAGCCAGGCGGCTTTGGCGAGGCGCTCGGCAACGACGTGTCGCTGCTTTCCGGCATCGTGCCGACGGTCGCGCGGCTGCTCGCCCACGCACGTTCCGAGGGCTGGCAGGTGGTACACACGCGTGAATCGCACGCACCCGACCTGTCCGATTGCCCACCGGCCAAACGCCTGCGCGGCACGCCGAATGCGCGCATTGGCGACGAAGGGCCGATGGGCCGCATCCTGGTGCGCGGCGAGCCCGGCAACGCAATCATCGATTCGCTGAGGCCACTCGATGGCGAACTCGTCATCGACAAGCCTGGCAAAGGCGCTTTTTACGCCACGCGCCTGGGCGAGGAACTGGCGATGCGGGACATCACGCACCTCGTGTTCGCGGGCGTGACAACCGAGGTCTGCGTGCAAACCTCGATGCGCGAAGCCAACGACCGAGGCTATGAATGCCTGCTGATCGAGGATGCAACGGCGAGCTACATTCCCGCGTTTCGCGAGGCCACGATTGCGATGATTCATTCGCAGGGCGGTATCGTCGGCTGGACGGCGCCGCTCGACGCCCTGCTGGAGGCAGCCCGATGACGCTCGAACTGAACCGGCCCGAAATTGTCGCGCAGGTGCAAGCGGCTTTCGAGGCTTACGAGCGCGCGCTTGTCGACAACGACGTCGAAACGATGAACGCACTCTTCTGGGACGCACCGGAAACCGTACGCTACGGCATCGCCGAAATTCAGCACGGCGGCGAGGCGATCCGCCGCTGGCGGGAGACCTGTGTGCCCGTGCCACGCTCGAGACGCCTGCATCGCACCGTGGTGACGACTTTCGGCGCCGACTATGCGACGGTGAGCACGGAGTTCACGAGCGACGCAACGCCGTTGACAGGCCGCCAGATGCAGACGTGGGCGCGGCTGCACAAGCAGGACGATACGTTCGGCGGCTGGATGATCGTGGCGGCGCACGTGAGCCTCATCGAACCTGTCTAAGCGCGGATAATAAGGAACCGGCTTTCGGCGCCCGCATTACACGGGCGCGCTGCAAAACTATCGACGTTTTCTACACCCGACTCATGAACGACTTGCCCGAAGCGGCCGCCGAGGCCTCCCCAGCATCTGGCGCGAAGATGGTCTATAGCGCGAACCCGCTTGCGGAACAGGTGTATCAGCTGATCAAGCAGGACATCTTCAACTTCCGCCTGTTTCCCGGCGACCGCTTTTCCGAAAACGACATCGCCCAGCATTACGGCGTGTCGCGCACGCCGGTGCGCGACGCGCTGTTCCGCCTGCTGCGCGAAGGGTATCTCGAGGTGGGATTCCGGCGTGGCTGGAAAGTCTGCGATATCGACTTCAACCGGCTCGACCAGCTCTACGACCTGCGCATCGTGCTCGAGCTGGCGGCGATCGAGCGGCTCCCCGGCGTCCCCCACCACGCCATGGACGCGCTGCGGGCCGTGTGGTGCATCGAGGAAAGCGAACGCAAAAGCGATCCGGCTGCCATGTTCGCACTGGACGAGGGCTTTCATCGCGGCCTCGTGAGCGCAGCGGGCAACGACGAGATGCTGCGCGTGCATAACGAGGTGACCGAACGTATCCGCATCGTGCGAAGACTCGATTTTCTCAAGGCGCATCGCACGAGCGCGACCTACGACGAGCATTCGACGATGCTCAATCTCATCGATCGCAGGAAGTTTGCCGAAGCGAGCATCCTGCTGCGCGCTCACATCACGCAAAGCAAGCTGGAGGTGCGAAAGATCACGCTGTCCATGCTCGCAACCGCACGCGATGAAAAGCTGCCTTTCGTGAGCTAGGCCAGCTAGATTAGAAGTGCTTCGTATTCTTCGCGGAACTGGTTGAGCGAGCTTTCCACGACAGTCACCGCGCCGTCGATGAGGCCGCAACGTCCGCTGCCCGGAAGAATGCGGCACAGGTTCTCCAGCGAATCGAGATCGGCGCGTACGCCGCGGCCCGTGTCGAGCCGGTTGAGAAGCCGCATCAACTGAAACGTCCCGCCCTTGCACGGCGGACACTGCCCACACGAGCCCTGGGCGAAAAAGCTCACGTACTCCGCGACCTTGCGCACGATGCTGGTGCCTTCCGAAACGACGATCATCGCGCCCGTGCCAAGACGCGAGCGGCGTTGCCGGACCGAGTCGAAGTCGAGCGCAACATCGAGTTCGCGTTTCGTCAGCAGGGTGTTGGAGGGGCCGCCGGTGAAGACCGCCTTGAACTCCTTGTCCTGCAGCATGCCGCCGCCGCACTCGAAGACGAGCGTCGCGAGGCTCGTGCCCATCGGCAGTTCGTACAGACCGGGACGCAAGACGTCGCCCGAGAGCGAGTAAAGCTTGGTTCCCGCGGCATCGCCAACGCCCAGGTCCCGATACCACTGTGCGCCATGGCGCAATATTCCCGGTACGTGAGCCAGCGTCTCCGTGTTGTTGACGATGGTCGGTGCGCCATGTACGCCCTGTTGTGCGGGGAATGGGGGTTTGCGCCGTGGAAACGGAAAGCCGCCCTCCACACTGGCAATGACCGCCGTTTCCTCTCCCCCTATGTACAGCCCCGAACTGGGGAGAACGCAAAGCGAGACGGTCCTTCCGATCACCTGTTCGATCGCCGTGAATAGAGGATGCTCGCGCCACTGCCGCACGGCTTCGCGCGTGACCGCGAGTGCCTGTTGCTCATGCGGGTTCACATAAAGCACGACGTGGTTGGCGCGCGTGGCGAGTGCGGCGATGAGCGCGCCTTCTATCACCTGGTGAGGCGTATGTTCCAGCAGAAAGCGGTCCTTGAAGGTGCCGGGCTCGTCTTCGTTGCCATTGCAGATGATGTACTTGTCCCCTTCTGGGGCAGCGGCAACCGGCGTCCATTTTCGATGCGTCGGGAATCCCGCGCCGCCCATGCCGCGCAAATCCGCCGCGGCAATCTCCGCAATGATCGCTTCTGGGTCTTGCAGCGCCCTCTCGAGTCCTTCACCGCCGCCGCGCGCGAGCCAGCCATCGAGATTCGCGCCTACGCGGATCTCATCGCGCAACAGAATCTGATTGAGCTTGTCCATTGGCGCTCCGTGGATCGCGTTACCGGATGCTGCGGGCCGCGCGTGCGCGTGCATCCGGGCGCAGGCTGGCGTCGGCCTGCAAATCGAAATGCGCGTAGTCGGGGAAGAGCTGCGGCGCCCTCATGTGCAACGGCAATCCAGCCAAAGTGAGTTCGCGCTGCCACGCGTGAACGTGCCCGATGCCCGCGCGACTGGCCATCGTGCGCGCCTTCGACGCTGCCGCTCTCGCCCCAGCCCGGCGGCCCATGCTCAGAATGTCGAGCAGGGCATTGCCCATCAGCCGGTTGCGCCCGTGGATCCCTCCTGTGACCTCTCCCGCGCAGTACAGGCCGGGCACGCTCGTCGCACCATGCTTGTCCACTGCGACGCCGCCGTTCTGATAGTGAAGTGTGGGATAAACAAGAAACGGCTGCCGTGCCGGATCGATACCGCACTTGTGCGCAAGGTGGCGCAACGTGACGAGACGTTGCGCCAGAATGCCCGGATTCTCCATTTCGAGCGTCGGCGTGTCGAGGAACACCCCGACCTGACCGTCGTGCGTGATGCCGCGCCCTTGCGCGCATTCGCGCAGGATTGCCGACGCCACCACGTCCCGCGCCTTGAGCTCGTCGACGAAACGTTCGCCTTCGCCGTTGATCAGCTTCGCCCCTGCGGAGCGCGCCGCCTCCGAGATCAGGCCGCCCGCCATGTGGGGCGGCCAGGCCACCCCGGTTGGGTGATACTGGAACGAGTCGAGCTCACGCAGCCGCGCGCCGATTCGATACGCCAGGACGAGGCCGTCGGCAGTTGCGCCGTAGTGGTTGGAGGTGGGAAAGGCATTCAAATGCAGCCGCCCCGCTCCGCCCGTGGCGAGAATCACGGCACGGGCTCGCACCAGCACGAAGGTCCGCCATTCGAGGTTGTAGAGCACGGCGCCCGCGCAGTTTCCGCGCTCGTCCGAGAGCAGTTCGACCACCGGGCAGCGGTTCCAGACCTCGATGCCGGCATCGAGGTCGACGGCCTCGCGCAGCACGCGCATCATCTCGAGCCCGGTGTAGTCCCGATACGAGAGAATGCGCGCCGCCGAGGCGCCACCGGGCTTCTTGCGCAACAGGTTGCCGCCGATCGGCCGGTCGTCCTCGAGATCGAACATCATGCCGAGCTGGATGAGCCAGCGAATCACATCGGGGCCGTCCATCACCATTTGCGCGACGAGCTCAGGGTCGCCGCAGAAGTGGCCGGCACGCAATGTGTCTTCGAAGTGCAGCTGGGGGCTGTCGTCCTCCCCCACGGCCGCCTGGATTCCCCCCTCCGCCATCACGGTGTTGCTGTCGCCCAGGCGCAGCTTGCAGGCAAGCATGACCTGCGCGCCCTCTTTCGCCGCGGTGAGCGCCGCAGCGCACCCTGCGCCACCGCCGCCGACGACCAGCACGTCGGTATGCACGAGCTGCGCGCCGGCCAGGTCGACGTCGTCGATCAACGCGTTGGCCTGCAACTGGCGCGCGAGATCCGGCTGGCAGGACTCGCCCCGGTTCACACCAACGGCCAGGGCCACGCGCGCATTCGGCCCGTGGTCGGGGTGATAGCCCTTGAGGAGATCGTCGACGGCTTGGCCGTCCGCACGCAGCACGGGCGCAACGCCGGCGCGGTAGCGCAGAAGCGCGTTTTCGTAAGGGATGCCGATAGACATGTTCGTAGGGAGCGGTCAACGTGGCGGCTGCGCGCCTGGTGCGTCGAAGTCGATCTTCATTTCGCCGCGTTCGATCTGCTGCAGCCTGCGGATAAGATTGGCCGGACGCAGCGAGTGAGCCGCAATCATGCGTCTCACGAACAGGCCGAGATGGTTGGGCCGAATGTGCTCGGGACAAGCGAGCGTGCAGAGGTTGCACATGACGCATTCGTCGAAAACCTGACTGGATGCGTCGAGCCTGCCCTCCACCGCCAGGTTCACACCACGCTGGACTTCGAGGCCTTTCGGACAGGCGCGGTCACAGCCGCTGCAATGGCGGCAATGGGACGCTTCCGGGAATATTTCGGACATGGTGCGTAGCGCCTGCCAGCTATCGCCGAGGTCCTCCATGCGATACACGTGGCGCGCAGGCGTCGTCAGGTAATCGAGGAATGCGACCTGCATGCCTTCTTCGACCAGCGTCTCGCACGCGAGTACGGTCTTGACCTCCGGCTCACCGCTGCGCCGAACCATGACGCGACAGGACCCGCACACACCTTGCCCCATGCAACCGACGCCTTCGACGAGCGTCTGGCCAGCATGCACAAAGGCCTGCAGGATCGAGCAGGTGGCCGGCGCTTCCAGCTCGCGCCCCTCAATGCTCAGGCAAACCATATTCGGTCTCCTTGCGGCACATCGGCGCCGCACTGGCGAACCCACGGAAAACGTCATATGAACCTTAGCACAACGCCGGTTGTAGCCATGCGCAGGTCGCATGCGCGTGAGGTATCGATCTAAGTGACGACCTCCTGCGCCTCGACCGCCGACGAAGGCAGAACTTTAAGCGCGAGGACGACCCCGCAGACAATGGCTCCGACGCCGACTGCCTCGTTGAACGTCGGCCATCGGCGACTCGCCACCAGACCGAACGACGTGGCGAACACGGTTTCCGTGACGATAAGCTGACCCGCGAGCCCAATCGGAAGCCGCTTTGACGCAATCGTCCATGCCCACGAACCGGCAATCGACCCCACCGCGGCGAGCACCAGGGAGCTGAGGAGGATGATCCCGAACGACGGCCATTGCAATCCGAGGCTGGCGAAGTTCAGTAGTGAAAGATGCGTGGCCACAGGAACGAATAACGCGATTTCGATTGCGCCACCGATCATCATCATCGCTGTCCATTTGCGCGGGTCCATCGTCGGGCGTTTTTTGAGTGCGTTCCGATTCGACAGTGCGAACGCTGTCCACAGCGAGACTGCCCCGAATGAAATCGCGACTCCGGCGATCACGCTTGCCGACAAGCCGTTGAGTGCCGCGATGAGCCCGGGCCAGTTCACCATTACCAGCCCCAACGCTATGAAGCCTAGCGGCAGGCTCAACACTCTCCACGACGTGGCTTGTGGGCCCTGGCTGCCGGCGATGGCCAACACCACGGGCACAGTTGCGACGATGGCGGGCGGGATAATCGGGCCGGCGAACCGTACAGCTGCCATGATGGTCACGAAATAGCCAACATACCCGACGAAACCGAGCCACGCGGCGACCAGCCAGTCACCTGTGGCCGTGCGTGCGCCCCGGTCCTTCACCGCCACGAACAACAGCAGGCCCAAAATTCCTGAGAGCAGGAAGCGTGTCACGGCCATGTCGTAAATGGTGTAGGGGCCAACGACATACGGGGCCACGAAATTCAGTGACCACGAGAAGGCTGCAAAAACGGCGGCCGCGACGCCGATCAAAAACTGCGCTTGCATACTTATTCTCCGAAGTCGCCTGTAACGAGGTTATCGACTACGGACCTGGCGGCATTCCAGAATAAGGCAGATAGTTGTCCAGGAACGACAACCAATTACAGCGCGTCCGCCGGAGTCCGCATCGGCTCATCACGCTGCCGGAACTGCTTCTTCGGCATCCTGAATACTCTCACCTAGGCTGTCTTTTTGCCGAAATCGTGGCTGTCTGTTACGACCGGGCGCTCTCGCGCAGGCAAACAGCCTCGCGGCCAGCGCGCGACCTGCACCGCTCGCAAGTTCGAGTGCGAGTTGACAGCTCACCGAATTGTGGTCTGTCAAAGCATGCAAGCTGCATAATGGCGATGGACGAATGCGCGACCAGGTGCACTGGCGCCTGTTCATTCGATGCCGGTTTACTAACGTCATTCGCGGCGGAGGTCTACAGATGACACCGTGCAGCTACGACGTCGTGATCGCGGGCGGCGGCCTTGGCGGCGCCGCGCTTGGCCGCGCACTGGCGGGCGCCGGGGCGCACACGCTCATTGTCGAGCGCGAAACGTTGTTCAAGGACCGCGTGCGTGGCGAAGGCATCTTCCCGTGGGGCGTGGTCGAAGCCAGTACGCTCGGGATTGAACGCCTGCTTCTCGACGATGGGGCGCACGTGGTGCCCTTCTGGAAGAAATACACGGGACCGGGTCATATGGATTGCCGGGACCTTGCCGCCACTACCCCCGCACACACTGCGTGTCTGAACTTTTTTCACCCGGCGATGCAGCGCACCCTGCTGGACGCGGCAGAAGCATCGGGGGCAATTGTGCTGCGTGGAGCCGAGGTGGTAGGCGTCGAACCCGGTGATGTGCCGGGCAAGGCGCCGGTTGCCGAGATACGCACGAACGAAGGCAAACATTGGGCGAAAGCGCGCCTCGTCGTGGGCGCTGACGGTCGCAGGTCGGTAGTGCGCCGGACCGCGGGCTTTTCGCTTAATCAGGACGCCGGACGACTGGTTGTTGCCGGGGTTTTGTGTGAAGGGCTGGATGCTCCAGAAGACGCGATCCACCACTTCCAGTGCCCGGCATTGGGACAGTCCGCACTGATCTATCCAATCGGCCGTCAGCGATTTCGCACGTATTTTGTCTCACGGGTCGGGCAGCTTGCGCGGCCCATCAGCGGAAACGGCCACATCGGCGAATTCGTCGATGCGTGTGTCGACACGAGCGTGCCGCGCGACTGGTTCGAACACGCGCGCGTCATTGGCCCGCTTGCGTCATATCCCGGTGCCGATAGCTGGGTCGATCATCCCTGCAACGGCGGCGTGGTGCTGATTGGGGACGCCGCGGCGGCCAGTGACCCGGCGTGGGGAGGAGGGCTGTCGTTGACGCTGCGTGACGTCAGGGTGCTGCTTCACCGTTTGCTTGCGGGTGATGACTGGGAAGCCGCTGCGCACGCATATGCTTTTGAGCACGACCGGTACTACGGCGCGCTGCACCGTGTGCACGATTGGCTCGCCCAACTGCTGTACGAACGCGGAAAGATCGCTGATGAGCGCCGCGCCCGTGTTCTGCCCTGTCTCGCGATGGAGCCCGATCGCATGCCCGATATCAGAGGGATGGGGCCCGAGGCTCCGTCGGACGAAACGGCGCGTCGGCGTTTTTTCGTCGAGGATGGCATCTTGCCGCGCGCTGAAAGGGGCACAGCCTGATCGGTACGGCAGCTGGCCAACGCTCATTCAAGCGGGCGTGCTGCTGATTAACCACATCGCGCCGGGCAACCGCACTCTCGCACCGTCCGCATAGGGCGCAAGCGCCTCGCGAACCGATGCGGTGGCGGCAGAGATAATCTCCGCTGGCTGATTGCGCAACCAACTATTCACCGCGCCGATCTGGGTTGACTGAACCACCGCCTCCTCCAGCCCACGGCCAGCGGCGATATCGAGGTCCATGTCGAGCTTCTCGAAGTGCGGTGGCGCCCAGCCGGCCGCCGTGGCAACCTCGGTCACGTGGTTCCGATCGGCGAAGGCGAACATTCCGGGCGCGTTGGGCACCGGCTGCGGCCTCGGCGGCAGGTGCCGCGCAGCCGCGGTCATCGGCACTTCCATCCACGGGTTTTCGGCCAGCGCGCGCCAGCACACGAGCGCCATGCGCGCGTCCGGCGCGGCGGCCCGGCGCATATTGGCAAATGCCGCCACCCGGTCGCCGAAGAACATCACGCCAAACGCGGAAATCAGCAAATCGTATTCGTCCAGCGCGGCCGTTGCCGGATCCGTGTGCCGCCAATCGACATTGGCGATGCCGGCGGCGCTCGCGCGCCTTTTACCCTCAGCAAGCATTGGCCCGGAAATGTCCAGCCCCGCCACGCGGCCGGCCGAACCCACGGCGCGCGCGAACTCCAGTGTGGGCGCGCCACAACCGCAGCCGATATCCACCACCCGCTCTCCGGCATGCGGTGCGGCAAAGGCAAGCAAGGCGTTTGTCACCGGCGCGAGCGTGATGTCGGTGTGCGCCTGTCGCGCCACCCAGATGTCGCCGCCGTTCCCGTTCCAGAAGGCAAGCATGTCGGCGTTGATCTCTTCGGGCGAGGCCATCCGGGTTCTCCTACGGGGCGGGTGAGCACGTCGCGGCTTCGCCGAACGCCGGATTTTCTAGTATTCCTTAATTAAACGGGCCAGCGACTCTGCCTCTCGCGCAATGGCTTCGTCTGCCGATACGCCATCGTTGATCCATAGCTGGACGGTATCCACGAACGCTTTTTGTGCCGCGCCGCACAACTGGGTGATACGGATTCGATAAACGCCATCGAAGCTGAACACCTCCAGACGCCCTTCGTACTCACGCGCATAGAACTTCATCGTTCGCTCCTTGAGTCGCCGCCGTGCGTTCCTTCGATGCCGCGGGTATCGCCGCCGCGCCCTGGCGTCCTGCCGCCCATTCGTACGAGCACGAGCACGCCCATTCGTCGCGCAAGATCTGCACGCGAACGTGGGAGTTTTACCGCTACGTCGACTTTCAATGCGCGGCGGCCCCGCACCGCTCACTCACGCGCGGCCACTCATGCCTCGCATGCGCCTTGCAAAATGGGCACGCTCCGCGTCGTCCATCAGCGCCAGAAACTCGTCCGCCTCCATATGGACCAGCTCTTCGTGATCGCCCGCCTCGAAGTAGATGTCCGGCTGCCCCGCCAGGTTCGCTTCGAGATAGGTTTTCATGCCATACGCCCCGCAGATTGGCGGCAGCGCCCCAGCATCGCAGTCCTTGAACAGCTCGCGCAGATCGGCTTCTGTCGCGAGGGCGAGCCTGCGGCCTGTCTTGTTCCAAAGCTCCGACAATTGCACGGCATAGGTCGAGGGCAGTACGACGGCCACATAGCCGTGCTCGTCTTCGAGCAGTACGGTTTTTGCAAGGCGGTCGCCGGGAATGTGCGCTGCCGCAGCGCTTTCCATGCTCGAATGACTGTATGGGTGGCGCACGATTTCGTAGCGTGAGCCCTTGCTGCGCAGGCGTTCCTGCAGAGTGGTCGACATCGACATGGCACACCTCCTGTCGAATGCGTAGAAGAAAACCAGCCGCTAGTCACCACTTCAGAATAGTTCACACGCGCGTGAATAGCACGCCGGCGCCGCCGCCGCAGATTCGCAGTACGAAGACCTGGCGGCGCATGTTGTGAAGTGACTATTTCGGCTTATGACCGAATAGGGAAAAGCGCGCTTTCCCTGCCTGCTGCGAGTCCGCACCGAGCACCCCAAACTCGACGGGAAACCGCGTGTAGAAGACGTGAACGTGCTCAGCTTCAACGGCGTCGAGCATGCGCTGCGCCTCGTCTTCCGTGACGGCGAGAATAACCTGCACCGGTTGGTCAGCGAGATTCAGCAGATGCGCCCCATGATGTGCGCCGGCATGCCCAGTCCCCTCCGCGCAGTTGATCACTGTGACGCCGTGGATTCCCAGGCGGCCCGCTTCGTGAAGCAGCCATTCGCACACCGTCCGATGTCCGTGATGGCGGTCATGTTCGGTGTAAAACGTAAGCTGAAAGCCGTTCATGCCCTCCTCCACGCGCGGGAGACCGCTGAGCAGAAGCTGCAGCCGGAAGGTCCTTCGGTGCCGACCCGGCACCGAAGGACCTTCAATCCATTCTAGTGCAAGGGTCTGGCGCCGACATGTGCTGCATTGCAGCGCACGCGCGCGACATAGGGCACAAGCTCAGCGTGTTCTGTCCTCAGTCCGCAGCTTTCGTTCCAAGCGTGGCGTATTCGATTCGCGTACGCGTATAAAAGAGGGGAACACCGCCGCCGTTGAGCTTGTCGAGCAGGTTGTCAATCTGCGCATCTCCGGCGATAAGGGTGACGGCGACCGACTGTTCCGCAAGCTCGAAAAAGCGAGCCGCATGATATTTTCCCTTGTGGTCTACACCTTCGGCTACCTCGACCACCGTGGCGCCATGAATGTCCGCATGCCTGGCTTCCTCAAGTATCCAGTCAACGACCGAAAGGTGCCGGACGCGATGACTCTGATTAGCCGCATAGATGGTCAGTTGACTACCTTGCATAAACACCTCCTGATCAAGTTAATGAACTGTGCCGGGCCAAAAGCCAGAGAAGCGACGACGCCCCGCTGGCTGCTGCCCTGGGGTCAAGCCTTAACGCGTGGCGAACGCTCCTGCCTATGCCCAGCATCGTCTGACTCCATGGCGTCTTCCTCGAATAAGGCGCGGTACAAGTCCTGCCCGAAACTCGTTTGCAGCGGCTCTCCCTGAATCAGGCGGAACGTGCGCTCGCCGTCTTCCCGGCGTTCGGCCCGCAGAAAGACTGCGGGAAACGCGCATTCAGTAGCGAGACCCTTTGCCAACGTGAACAGATGCGTGACAAGGCATATCTTTACGCGCGCCTCGAGCAGAGCGTCGATAATCGCTCTACCGACTTCCGAGCCCTCACGTTCGTTGGTCGATGCAAACGACTCGTTTGACAGGAAGAGCGCGTGAGGCCGGATATGGTCAACGACCTCGCTCATGCGTCTTAACTCTTCGTCGAATTTTCCGCTTTGCATCGTGACATCTTCCTCCCGCTTGTAGTGCGTGAAGATCCCGGTCGCGACGTTTGCTTCAAATGCCGAGGCGCCGACGATGCCGCCCGCCTGGAGCAGTACTTGTGCGATTCCAATACTACGCAAAAAAGTCGATTTCCCGCCCTGGTTCGCGCCGGTCACGACCATAGCATCCTTGCCGTTCGCGTCGACGTCGTTGCCCACCGGTGCGTGCTCCATACGCAGTGCGAGACTGATGTCGTACAGCCCTGAGAAGCTGTGCCTGCGCTGCTCAACCGGAAAAGGCACAGGAAAACAGACTGGCAAACCTCGCTTTGCCAGTCTGTTGCGCAAATTCATGAAACCCAGATAGAGGCCAAGCTCCGCGCGCAACATCGCGAAGAAGCGCTTGATGTGATCAGCGGACTGGGCAAGCGCGTTTGCAACGTGGTTGATGCCGCGCGCTTCAAGTTCGGCGACCGCACGGGCGCCGTTCTCATCTCGCTCGGCAATGCGGAACGTGTATGAGCGTGGCCGCCTTGCGAATAGACGGCGAATCAGATTCGGGTCCGACTCGTGGGGTCTGCGTAAAACGTAGCGGGTGCCCTTGTTGCCACGACCTGGTTGCGCACTCATCAGCACACCGCGGTTGAACCTGAGTTCCCTCAGGCAATGCTTAACAGCCGCGAAATAGTCGTCCGGCAACGCTTCGCGCACCATCGCGAAGAACCGTCTGAACCCGGCCGATTCGAATGACGACGTTTCATCGTCCGCGAGCTGGCGCAACTTCACCAACGAAGCGAAATACGCCTGCACGAGGTCTCGGGCCGAGTGCAGGACGCTGCTCGCCGAAGCCGTCAATCCCCAGTAGAAGCTCTTGCGCTCTGTCTCTTGCGCCTCCACGGCAATCGCATAGAGCCGCCGTATAACGGCCTCGTGGCTGAGACAATCCCTGAGCACGGCCTGTCGATAAAGAATGTCGCCAAGCTCATCCAGACTGACGGTCACGACCTTCTTCGCCACACCCTCGAGAAATTCGTCGCCCGCCCCCATCGCCGCAAAAACAGTGACGAGTTCGAGATCCCGCGTGAGCGTGGTTTCGTTCCATTGTTCACCGCGATGCCAGTCGAAATCGCGCTGAGCATAGAGCAACCATGCTTTCATGATGCAAGGCGCTCCTTCAGGCGTTCATAGGTGAGCCCGTACTGCTCGGCCACAGAGACGGCGTATGCGCGTCCATCGGCGGGCTTTCGGCGAATACGGAACGTTCGCTGCGCCGGATTGGACGGGCAGATTTCACTGACCATGCTCACTGTCTGCGCGCCGAGCCGGGCCAACTCTTCGACAAAGGTCACGCATACGCAAAGCGCGTCGCGTTCCATAATCCGGTTGACGATCCGGCGGCAGAGAAATAGCGCATCGGCAAGCGTCGTGGAACTGAAAATCTCGTTCATCACGATGACGCTGCGGGGCGTGGCTCGCGCCAGGATGGCGTGCATGCGCATGAGGTCATCCTGCAATTTGCCGCGCATGTCCTTCGTATTCTCTTCGCGCTCAAAATGTGCAAAGAGCTGATCGCAGAGATACAGGCGCGCCTCACTGCCAGGCACCGGGCAACCCAGCCTCGTGAGGTAGTGAAGTTGCCCGAACGCTCTGGCGAAAGTCGTCTTGCCGCCGTTGTTGGGACCCGAGACAACAATAATGCGCTCAGCACGCTCCAGCCAGAAGTCGTTGCGCACGACTGGAAGCTTGTCTGCACACAGCTTGTGCGCGAGCGCGAGGTCGAACGTATCGTGACAACGTTCGGCCTTGCTCGACGACGAAACCACCGGGAAGCAGAATGGAAGACCTTGCTCCCGGCAATTCTGAATATAGGCGTCGTACGCGATGTAGAACTGCGCCTCGCGGTCGAATGAGGCGATGGTGGCGTCAAGGAAGTCAGTGTGATTGAGCTGGAAGCTGGCGAGCATCGCAAATGGTTGAGGCTGGAGCCTGGCGACGTAGTCCAGTATCTGTGCCTCGACGTGATTCATTTCCGGCCATTCCTTAACCTCGACACTGTGGTCCTTGACCTCACCCTGCTTGAATCGCTCGAAAATAGCCACGACGTATGCGCTGTAATCGCTCTCGCGGTCGTCATTCAGCACGGTCACCGCGTTGCCGTGAATGTGCACCGCGTATCTAACGGCTTCCAGCGCCGTCTGCAGGTCCACCACATCTCGCCTGAGTCCGATGAAGTCCTCGCCACGAAGATACCCTGCAAGCCACGCGCTGAACTCGCGCAAGCCTGCCGACTTCGGGTGAGTCTCATGTAGCGTGGCTTCTAACGTCCCAAGCGCATCGCAATACCGGAACGCAGCTTCGAGAAACCACCATTGTTTTTGTCGCGGATAGTAAAGCTTCTCTGCCTGTGCCAGCGCTGAGCGCATCTTGCGCATCGACTGCGCAAACGCGTGAATACAGCGGGAAATCTCGTGGCTCCCGAGGTCGCGCATCACGTCGTGCCGGTACCGTATTGCACTCTCGCGATCGAGCGCTGTACGAAAGAACGGCTTCAGGTCGTACTCGTCATAGCCTTGCGTGAGCTTCAGCTCAATCTGGTCGAGATTCAGGTCGCCAAAGCACTCCGGCTCGTGCACTTCGCCAGCAGGCGGCCCGTCTTCGGGTGTCTCAAACAGGATGCTGTGAAATCCCATTTCCAGTCCCTCGTCGCCACGCCTTTGGCAGAGCGCGACGAAACCCAGGCCCAACGAAGGTTGGGCTGTGACGATGTGAACCGGGAGATGCCGTCTTGACGGCACAGACACAGGTGGGGCCAGCGAAGAAACCGCATGCACCGACAGTGCCTGTTCCCAGGCCGGTAGGCATCATTAGCCCGTCGGGGCGGTTCCAGGAGAATGCCATCTCCTGCAACAACGTTACGCCTCTATCGCCAGCGCTGCAAGCCCCCAGGCGGGCGTACCCGGGCAGAACGCGGTGTGTGGCAGCTGCCGCATCGACAGCGTTCGAACGCGCCGCAGGCCGCCTGCGCGGGCATCGCAGTTGCGAAAGTGAGGGCGTCTCGGGCGTCCAGTCGCGGCCCGCGCGATAATGTGCCACGGCCCACATGAGATATGCGATGACAACCCCATTCGACGAGGCAACAACGGCGGCGATCGCCGCGTTTGCCCAACTGGACTTCTACACGGCTGTGCAGGCGATGCGCGCCGAGGCCGACTACGACCGCGAACGCGACCAGTGGATCTCGCACTACATCGACGAGCACGGCGGCGGCGTGGACGATGCGGCATACGACGCCTTGCACGCGCAGGCCCAGGCAACGCCGGAATACGCGCAGTTCGTCGATGCCGTTCGCAGGGAGATCCTGGAATACTTCGGCGTGACCGACGATCAACTGGACTGGATGGTCCTGCTGCGCGACGACGACAGCGATGCGCTTTGGGCGGAGGTCAACCGGCAGCGCAACGTGCTGGGCACCGGTGAAGTGCGCGGAGACCTCTGATCACCGCTGGGCGTCGGGGTGTGACCAGAGCGTCGCCCCCGAAAATCAGGCCGTACCCGCGAGAACGGCTAGAACAAATGCCTGATGCCCACACGCGACAGGAATTGGCTGTCTGTCGACGAAGTGCCGGCCAGCGCGATCGATGCCTTGGTGCTGTCCCCGAATGCTCGCTGCGCATGCACGTCGAGGTAGACATCTGTGCGCTTCGAGAGCAAATAGTCCACGCCGCATGAGAGCGTGAGCCAATGCGACGCATCGAGCTTGTCGTACGTGAGCTTGGTAGCGAGCACGAGATCGGGCCGGGGCCGATACTCACCGCCGACGTGAATCACCTGATCCTGTGCGCTGGCGTTTCCAAGTTCCAGATGGGTATTGGTATAGACCGCTGACACCCGCCATTGACCCGGTGTATAGGTTGCACCAAATCCGAAGATGCGCTGCTTGTCGACGAGCAACGCGGTAGCGGGCGTGATCGGGCGCCCGAAGATTTCCGCCGCGCCAGTCATGCCGACATAGACGGGGGCGCCATTGATATCGGTGTAGAAGGCGCCTGCGGCAAAGGCGCTGCCGGCGTATTGCACCGTTGCACTCACCGCGCGACCGGCGTTTGTCGTGGTGTTACCGGAACTTGCGCCGAAGCTGTACTGCGCTCCGGCCGAAAAGCCCGCAACCGTGCGCGACATGAATTGCACCGTGTTGTTCAACCGCTCGCCGGAAACGCGATCCAGGTCGCCGTTTTCAACACTGTAGATGCCACACGACAAGCACGGCAAATAGCGGATCATGGAGTACGCGAAGTCGTATTGACGCCCGAGCGTCACATCTCCAATCGACGCATCGCCCAGGCCGACATAAGCCTGCTTGCCGAACAGCAGTCCGCCTTGCCCCAACGTACCCGTGTTCACCGAATAGCCGTTTTCCAGCTTGAATAGCGCATGCTTGCCGCCGCCCAGGTCTTCGACACCCGTGAAACCTAGCGAGTTGCTCTTGTTGATGCCGTCTGCCATGGCGAAAGACGAACTGCCGTGGACGTTGCTCACGTAGGTCAGCCCTGTATCGAGGCTGCCGAAAATCGTCACGCTCGACTGCGCGTTCGCAGCACCGTGCATACCGGCCAGCACGAGGCCGGCGATCATGGTCTTTTTCATGTCTCGTTCTATTGTCTTTATGGTGAAAATGCAGGCGCGCGAGCGCCCCTGCCAGGCTTACGCCCGGCATGATGCGAAGGTGCGGTGAGTAGCTGGCCGGGCGCGGGCACTGCCGCGCACGGTGCCGAACGCTATCTGGACACGTCCACGTTGCGTGTTTCGGGAAGCATCGCCATGGCGGCAAGGCTCAGCACACTGGTCGCCACCATGTACCACGCGGGCGCCATCGGGCTTCCGGTCCAGGCAATCAAGGCCGTCACGGCGAACTGCGTGGTGCCGCCGAACAGCGTCGTGCCGATTGCGTAGACGAGCGACACACCCGTGCTGCGAAAGCTGGCGGGCAGCAATTCGGGCATGACCACCATCGCCGCCGTTGCGCTCATGGCCGTCAGCAACGCGAGAATCACCGTCACCAGCAGGAAGCTCGTTGCGCCCGGCGCGGCCTGCAGCCACAGGAACATCGGCACGCTCAACAGCATCAGCAGCACGCGCGGTGCAATCAGCACGATCTTGCGGCCGCGCATGTCGCACAGCCATCCGCCGGCCAGGCCGCCTGCAAACGTCAACAGGCCGCCGACCAGTGCGCTCGTCTGCGCGATCGTTGGCGGCAGCTTCAGCGTCTGGATGGCGTAGGTCGTCATGTAGTTGCCGATCTGCGAGGAGACCGCGCCCGAGAGCGTCATCAACACGCCCAGCACCAGGTAGCGCCGATGCGTACGCACGACGCCGCCCAATACCTCAGACGCCGTGCGAGCGTCGTTGTCCTCGAGCGTTTCGGGCAGACTCCGGCGAATATAGACAGCCACTGGAACGAGCAGCAGGCTCGCGATGAACGGAATACGCCAGCCCCATGCCGCCAGTTGGTCCGCACGCAATGTCATCGATACCAACACACCGAATACGCCCCCCACGGCGACTGCAATGCCCTGGCTTGCGAGTTGCCAGCTTGCATAGAGCGCACGCCGCCCAGGTGGCGCGGCTTCGATGAGAAGCGCCGTCGCCGGACCGACCTCGCCGCCTAGCGCAAAGCCTTGCAGAAGCCGGCACAGCACCACGATGAGCGGCGCCGCCATGCCGATGCTGGCATATGACGGCGTGGCGGCCATTCCCAGCGTGCCGACCGTGATCAACGCAACCGTGAGAATGAGTGCGGGCTTGCGGCCCGCACGATCGGCAAAAGCGCCGATCAGCACCGCACCTAGCGGGCGCGTGAAAAAGCCCACGCCGAACGTCGCCGCCGCAAGCAGCAGGCTCCCGTACTGGCCACCGACCGGAAAGAAAGCGTGCCCGATATAGACGGCAAAATACGCGTAAATCACGAAGTCGTAGAATTCGAGCGCATTGCCGGTCACGGCTGCCGCAACGGCCTTGCGGCTGATGACCGGGCGCAGGCCGCTGACGGTTCCGGCCGGCGCTGTGTTTGGGACGCCCTGGCAGTTGCCGGGTGCGTCGACAAGGGTAGATCGCATGATGTCTCCGTTATCGGGTGCGGTTCGTTCGCAGGCGCGTCAACCGGCCTCGGTCGCGTTCGCTGGCTCCTGCAAACCGCGCACGGTCTGCAGAAATACGTCGCGCCCCTGCTGCCAGATCGCGGCTTGCCAGTCGTCGGCCTGCGGATAGAACGCGTCCTTGAGCGCCTGACGAATCGACGCGGCCTGCGCCACGTCGGCGCCGCCGCTTCGGTGCAGCCAGTGCTCGGCGCGCATGGCGGGCAGCACGAGCGAAGGCGGATGCGTACCGAACTCCAGGCAGATATTGGTGTGCTCGGCCTGCGGGCACGCTTCGAACTGTCCGTACTGAATCGGGCCGGTCATCGGAATGCTGGTCGACGTGCCCTGATTCACCGAGGTCACATCGTCGCCCCACCACCGGCGCGCGCGCGCCAACGCGCCGCCTTCATCGAGACAGGCGAAAATCCGCTCGCCGTGGCCATAGGGACCGAGGCCCGTATGAATGTCGATCGAGCCGATGCGAAGGCAACGCTGGGCGTACTCGCGAAGAATCCGGCGAAACGTGCGATTGCTCCACGCCGGTTCGGCGCCGCCGTAGTGAAGACCGTCCGCGAAAACGTACTGACCCAGTCCGACTGCACGCTGAAAGCCGCGGGCACCCCATTGCCTGCGCAACAGGTCGAGCGTCGATTCGTTGTCGTCAGCGGGCGGCCACGTGGCCGGCAGCAGCAGGTCGTGGATTTGCGCGTAGCGTTCGTTCACCGGCTGCGCGGTGCTGAAGTCGACGAAGTTGCGGTTCAGATCGACGTTCTCGTGTGTCGCGCGACGTGAATGCGAAAAGCCGTACGGGTTGATGGCATGGATATGCAGCACGGCAGTGTCGGCGTCGGCGACACGCCCGAGACCGAGCACGCCGGTCTGGATCGCGGAACCGCAATAGCCTTCCACGCCGTGCACGCCGCTAATGAGGATCACGAGTTTCGCAGCCTCGCGCGGACCGTCGAGCACGACATCGGTCGCGAGCACTTCTCCATCTTTGCCTTCGAGCGGCAGGACATGCGAGTCGACGGCGAGGCCGCGTGCGGTGGCGGCATTGAGGAATTTGTCGCGCGCTTCAGCGTAGTTGCGACTGAACAGGGCGCGAAATTGAGTGTTCGACATGATTCGATGAGGGGGTTGCTGTGTCTCGCGGGCGCACGTCAAACGCGCGCATTGTGTGCGCGCGCGTCACGGCGCGAACGGCAGGCGGCACCAAAGGCTTCGAAAATGGCGAGCGACAGCGGGCTGTCGTCGATGCGCATCTCGGGGTGCCACTGAACTGCCAGCGCAAACTGCGGCACGCAGCCAATCGAGAACGCCTCGATCAGTCCGTCGGTTGCGACGGCCTCCGGGCGCAGCCCAGCGCCCAGGCGGTCGACTCCCTGGTGATGCAGCGAATTCACCTGCTCCACCGGGTTCGTGCCGATCTGGTCGAGCACACCGCCGCGCATGATCCGCACAGCGTGGCTGTCGTCGTACCAGCGTTCGATAGGCCGGTCGTGATCGCCTTCGCGATGATCGAGCCGGCCAGGCTGCGCGTGCACCGCGGCCTCGAGTGTGCCCCCGTACATGACATTGAGCTCCTGCAAGCCACGGCAAATGCCGAGCGTCGGGATGCCGGCCGCGATCAGGTCCGGCAACACGTCGAGAACGGCTGCATCGCGCCAGCGGTCCTGCCGTGTCGTTTCCGGCAGCGGCGAAGCGCCATAGCGCTCGGCGGCGACATTGGAAGGGCTGCCGGTCAGCACGATGCCGTCGAGCGTCGCGGCCAGCGTCTCGCCGTCCAGTGCCTCGGTGCAGGCCGGCAACAGCACGGGCAACGCGCGCGCGATCGTGGCAACGGCACGCACGTAGCCGTGCAGGACGGAATGCCCGCGATGCCCGTAGTGCTCGATGCTGTCGGAGATGATGCCGACAACAGGACGGCGCTGGCTTGGGGTCGTATCGAGAGGCATGGGCGTGAAGAGTGAGTCAATGCCCGCGCAGTCTAAGCAGCGCTGCGACTTGTGTACATTGCGTATTTCTGGGGGATACAATGCAGTTTCTGCAAGTGAACCCACGAAATGAACACCCGCCAGATCCGGCACTTTCTCGCCTTGCTCGACCACGGCTCGCTTGCGGCCGCGGCTGAAGCCGTTCATTTGAGCCAGCCCGCGCTTTCCCGCAGCATCCGTTCGATGGAAGACCTGCTGGGCGTGCCGCTCTTTGACCGAACCGAGCGCCGGCTGCGGCCGACGCCCTACGCACAGGCCTACGAGCCTCGCGCGCGGCGGATGATTCTCGACGAAAAGGAAGGCGCGCGCCTGCTGGCGCTGATGCAGTCGGGCGAATCGGGGTCGCTCGCGTTCGGAATGGGTTCGTCACTCGCGCCCATTCTCCTCGAGCCCATCGTGCTCGGCTTGATGAACGCATCGCCCGGCGTGAAATTGCATAGCGTGATCGAAACATCCGAACGGCTGGTGGCCGCGCTATTGGCCGAACGCCTGGACTTCTTTGTCGGCGATATTCGCGTTGCGCGCGAGCACGCCGATTTGCGCGTCATGGCGTTGTACCCATGCACCTTCGGCTGGTTCGCCCGGCGCGGACATCCGCTCGCGGGCCGCCGGAAGGTGACTTTCGACGATATGCGCGCGTATCCGCTCATTGCCGCCGGTTACGTCGAACCCTCGCTGGCCAGGCGCCTCGGCGACCTCTATGGCCTGAATGCGCCTGTCATCGACTATTTCTCCGTGACGACCGACGACGTCGGCACGGTTCACAGCATTCTGCAAAAGAGCGACGCCATCGTCGCCCTGACCGAACTCGCGATCGTCTCGAAACTGGAATCTGGCGATGCGGTGGCGCTCGCCGTCGATCCGCCATTGGTCATGGACCTGACGCTCGGCATCGTGCATCACGCCGAGCGCACGCTCGTGCCCGCTGCGCAGCAGGCATTCGAGATTGTTGCCGACTGTTTTTCGAGGGTCGGCGCGCGCATTGTCGCTGCTAAAGCCAGCGGGCCGTGAGCCGATTGCTTATTGAACGCGCACCCCATACATTCGGTCTGCAGTAACGGGGCACGTCGTCGATTTCCTTCAGTATCGATATCCGGATTGAGTTATGTCCCGTGCCGAACGTCTCCTTCAACTCCTGCAAGTGTTACGTCGTTATCGACGCCCTGTGAGCGGCCAGGCCCTCGCTGACGAGCTCGGCGTGAGCATCCGCACGCTATACCGGGACATCGCCAGTTTGCAGGCGCAAGGCGCCATGATCGAGGGGGAGCCCGGCATTGGCTACGTGATGAAACCGGGCTTCATGCTTCCCCCCATCATGTTCCGCTCGGAGGAACTCGATGCCCTGGTGCTCGGCATGCGCTGGGTGGCCGATCGCGGCGACAAGACGCTATCGGCCGGCGCGGTCAGCACGCTTGCGAAGATAGCCGCTGTACTGCCCGCTGAATTGCGCCGCGAACTGGAGGAATCTTCGCTGCTGGTCGGCGCGCCGTTGACGAGACCGGCCCACATAATCTCGCCGGACCTTTTGCGTGCCGCGGTCCGTGCGGAACGAAAGCTCGAAATAACTTACGTGGACGGCGCTGGCATTCACTCCCGGCGTATCGTTTGGCCTTTTGCCCTGGTGTATTTCGACCAGGCGCGAGTCCTGATGGCGTGGTGCGAGATGCGAGCCGATTTTCGGAATTTCCGTTCGGATCGGATCTTGAGCGTCGAGCAGATGGAGGAGCGCTGCCCAAAGAGGCGCTCCACACTGCTTCGTGAGTGGCGCAAGCGCAATCAGGCCGCCAGCCGCACCATACTGCCAGAATCTGACAGTATCGATCAGTAGACTGAAGCTCCTTTCTTGGCGAGGAGTTCAAAATGAAGTTCGCATCGGTTCGCGTTGTGACCACGGATATCGAAAAGCTGGTCGAGTTCTATCAGAGGCTTTCCGGGATCGAGGCTGTCCGTCTGGCCGATGGGTTCGCCGAAATGCGATTCGAGGGCTCTACACTGGCGATATCATCTGAGCACCTGATCAAGCTATTCAATGTCGGCGCCGCCACTGCCGCAGCCAATCAATCGGCAATCCTGGAGTTCGAAGTGGAGGACGTCGACGCGGTGTTCGAACGGATGAATGCATCCGGAGCAACCATCGTGATGCCGACGACGTTGATGCCTTGGGGCAATCGCTCGCTCCTGCTGCGCGACCCGGATGGGAATCTCGTCAACCTGTTTTCTCGCCCCGGGCGTTGAGAAAAGCCGCCTTCCCGATGGCCCGCTGCTTCCCTGTTGCGGGTTATGACTTTTGCATGAGAGGCAGCGGCGGCGGGTGAATGCGGCGCGTCTCCTCGACCGGCAGAGCCGATAATCACGCAAGTCGCATCTCTCGCTGACCGGTCGGTCGCGATAGCGCACACATGGCCATGATTTTCGGCCTGGCTCTCACCAAGCCTATGAGATCATGCCAGGATTCACGTCTAATGCGGCAGGTCATGTCATCTTCCAGCGCAACGTCCGCCAACGCCCTTCCCCTGAGCAGCATCGGCAGCATACTCGCGTCCATGTTCTGCTTTGCCGTGGTGGACGCGCTGGCGAAGACGGTTGCGCTGCAATATCCAGCCAATGAGGTGACGTTCTTTCGGATGCTGTTCGGCTTGGTCCCCGCGGTGATGATGTGCTGTGTGGGACCTGTTTCCCTGACCAGGCGACTGGCAAATGTCGATCTTGGAGGGCAAACCGTGCGGGCGTTGATGCTTCTGGGCGCATCGGGCCTTTTCTTCGCGGGATTGCCTTACGTCCCCTTGGGTGAAGCGGTAGCGCTTGCCTATTCCGAGACGTTGATCGTTATTCTCCTCGCGCCGTTGATTCTGCGAGAACGCTTGACGCTGCGTTCGATAGCGGCAGCGATCGTTGGATTCCTGGGCGTGCTGCTCGTGGTGCGTCCGGGCGGTGGGCAGTCGAGCTGGCTCGGCCCGGCTTTCCTTCTACTGAGCGCGGTCTTTGGCGCGTTGTCCATCTTGCAGATAAAGCGCATTCGCTCTACCGACGACTCGGAGACGACAGTTCTCTTCTTCACCAGGGTGGGAACGGTCGTTACCGGATGCACACTTCTATTCAGCTGGCGAACGCCGTCCGCTGGTTCGCTGCTGATTATGGCAATTCTCGGAGCCTTCGCGACAGCCGGGCAACTTTTAATGACGGTGGCTTTTCGTCAGGCGGACGCAGGCAGACTCGCACCCTACAACTACACAAGCATCGTGTGGGCGGCGGTGTTCGGTTACGTCGTGTGGCATGAGACGATGCAACCGCTATCCCTCTTCGGAATAGCGCTGATTGTTGGTAGTGCAATTGCCGTCGCCGTAAGCAGGAAGGATACCGAGGGTCCGCTTGCGTGATGCAGCGGTCTTTTGCAACCTCGCGGCTTCTCCGGGCGGCAGAAACCGACGCTCAGCCGGATTTTCGTAACGGCCGATCATGCGCGTCTAGGGATGAATGGTTTCGCCGCGATTCAGCATGCCGATGAACTCCTCGATCTTGCGCACCCGTGTCGCGGGCTTTTTGGCATTCTGTATCCGAAACAGGATGGCGTAGCGGTTTCGGCCGCTCAGCGTCGCAAAGAACGCGCTGGCCTTGGGATTGGCATCCAGTGCGGCCTGCAGATCGTCCGGCACGACCGAGTTGCTGGCCGAGGTATAGGCGGCCTCCCAACGGCCATCCCCTTTGGCTTTCTCGACTTCTTGCATGCCCGAAGGAAGCATTCTGCCTGCCGCGATCAGCGCTTCGGCCCGGTCTTTGTTGAGTTTGGACCAGATACTTTTCGCGGAGCGTCGGGTGAAGCGTTGCAACCAGTATGCTTCACATTCTGTCTGTTTTTGGCCGTCGATCCAGCCATGACAAAGGGCACTTTCCAGCGCCTGTTCGTAGGTCAAGGTTGGCTTCCCGGCACCCTTTTTGGCGAGGCGAAGCCATATCCCGGTCGCGGTCGCGCCGTTTTGCGTCAACCAGTTTTCCCATTCATTCTGGTCAAGGAACGTCAGACGAGGCTCAGTCATGGAGGATCCGAATGGTTGCAGTCAGGCAGCGAGGCATTTTCGTTCACCAATACCTCGCAGATTACCGATTTGCGCGAATTTGGGAATACCCGATTGATCGACGATTCAGCGTGTACCCATCGGGAATCCGGACAGCAAAGACATGATGTTTCAAATCGATCAGCAATAGTCTGAGGGTCGCGTCTCGCTAACGCAAACGAAGCGATAGCACTCGCAAATGAGTAGGATTGCTTATTTCCACAACGAATGGCCCGACAAGATTTCATCCTTGTTTCGGGCAGCGGGTGTCGGCGGTGCCGCGCATCGCCGCCTCGTAGCACAGCTTGCCAGCGCGGCGCGATCAGCCGGTAACCGCTAGAATTGCGGTTTTAGCCCGGAATACGCCAATGTCTTTTGCCTCGCTTGGCCTGATCGATCCCTTGCTGCGCAATGTGCAGGACCTCAATTACCAGACACCTACGCCGGTGCAGGCCAAGGCGATTCCTGCTGTCCTCAGTGGCCGTGACGTCATGGCTGGGGCACAAACCGGCACTGGCAAAACGGCGGGGTTTGCGCTGCCGCTGCTGCAACGGCTGGTGCAACACGGACCGGCGGTGTCGAGCAACCGCGCGCGCGTTCTGGTGCTGGTGCCCACGCGCGAACTGGCTGAACAGGTGCTGCAGAGCTTCATGGCTTACGGCAAAGGGCTCGACTTACGATTTCTGGCCGCCTACGGCGGTGTGAGTATCAACCCGCAGATGATGAAGTTGCGCAAAGGCGTGGATGTGCTCGTTGCCACACCGGGCCGTTTGCTCGACCTGAATCGACAGAACGCCGTGCAGTTTGATCAGGTACAAACGCTGGTGCTCGACGAAGCCGACCGCATGCTGGATCTGGGCTTTGCGCGCGAACTCAACGCCGTTTTTGCCGCCTTGCCCGCTCAGCGCCAGACCCTGCTGTTCTCTGCCACGTTTACCGACGATATCCGCGCCATGGCGGCGAACATTCTGCGCGGCCCGGTCAATATCAGCGTCAGCCCGCCCAACGCAACGGCCAGCAAAATCAAGCAGTGGGTGGTGACGGTCGATAAAAGGAACAAGCCCGACCTCTTCATGCACCTGGTGGCCGAGAACCACTGGGAGCACGCGCTGGTGTTCGTCAAAACCCGCAGTGGCGTGGATTACCTGGCGGCCATGCTGGAAGATGCGGGCTATGCGGTCGACACCATCCACGGCGACAAACCGCAACCCGCGCGTCTGCGGGCGCTGGAGCGCTTCAAGACGCGCGAAGTCCAGATGCTGGTCGCCACCGACGTGGCCGCGCGCGGGCTGGATATCGACGACCTGCCGCTCGTGATCAACGTGGATCTGCCGATCGTGGCGCAAGACTATGTGCACCGTATTGGCCGCACCGGCCGCGCGGGCGCCAGCGGCGTGGCGGTGTCCCTCGTGTGCGCCGATGAAGCGCCGCAACTGGCCGCGATCGAAGCGCTGATCCGGCAAACGCTGCGCCGTGAAGAAGAGCCGGGCTTTGAAGCCGAACACCGCGTGCCGGAAACCAGCGCGACGGGGCAGATCATCAAGAAACCCAAAAAGCCCAAGAAGCCCAAAGTGCCGCAAGCGGCGACGGGTGCCGTGCAGGCGCCCGGCAAAAAACCGCGCCCGCAAAATGGCGCAAACAAACCCAAGCCTGCAGCGCAGCGCACGGTGGCCGCGGGCAAAGGCACGAGCCTGACCAGCGGTAGCCCATTCAGCGTGCAAAAGCCACGCGGCAAACCCGCCAGCAAGCCGGCTGCGGGTTCACGTAAGCCAGCTGGCAAACCCGCGGGCGGCCGCGGCAAACGCCAACCCTGATCCGTGGGGATGCGTCACGTCAGCCCTGGAACAGGCTGGCGGTACGCGGCCGGCATTCATCCGAGCCTGTCCTTTGGGGACAGCACAGCATCGACTCTATGTTGACGGGAGCCATATCTCTGACTAAAGTCAGAGATATGAGCGCAGCCGACATTCTCCAGATTCGACGCTTTAACCGTATCGTCGCCGAAAGCATCGGCGCCATCGACGATCATTTCCTCGGACGCGGCCGCCCGATGGGTGAATCACGCCTGCTATGGGAGATTGGTGTCGACGGTGCGGACATTCGCGCGCTTCGCGCGCGGCTAAACCTTGATTCAGGCTATGTCAGCCGGACCCTGGCGTCTCTTGAGCGACAAAACCTTGTTGCCGTCCTCACTCATCCGAACGACCGGCGCGTACGCCGGGCCTGCCTGACTGCACAAGGGCTCACCGAAAGGGCCGAACTCGAGCGGCTCTCCGACGCCGTCGCTTCACGTGCGCTCGAGCCGCTCAGCGATGAGCAGCGACGCAGACTGGTCGCAGCCATGTCTGAGGTTGAGCGTTTGCTACAGGCATCCCTTGTGCAATACGTGCTTGAGAAGCCGGATAGCGATGATGCGCAGTGGTGCTTTGAGCAATACTTCGGTGAGCTAAACGAGCGCTTCGAGGCGGGATTCGACCCGTCCATGAGCCTGCCCGCAGATGCTCATGAACTGACGGCGCCGGAAGGCGCGTTGATCGTCGCGAGACTCCATGGAAGCCCCATAGGCTGCGTCGCGCTGAAGTTTCACAAGAAGTCTCCGGCCGAACTCAAGCGAATGTGGGTGAGTCCCGCCGCCCGTGGTTTGGGTGTAGGCCGCCGGTTGATTGTCGAGGCGGAGAAGCGTGCCCGGCAGGCCAAAGCGCGCGTGATTCGCCTGGAGACAAACCGCGCTCTGCGCGAAGCGATTTCGCTATACCGGCAATCCGGATACATCGAAGTCGATGCGTTCAGCGCGGAACCCTATGCCCATCACTGGTTTGAAAAGCGGCTGGTTTGAACGGCCTCGCCGACATAGGGCGCTGCTCGTGCACAGTCGCACAATCGCACGATAGCGGTGAGCGAATCAGGGCGACTGAGGATAGTGAGGAATTGTCTGACTAAGGCAAACCCACGGTTGGGCGCTCGATGTCCAGATATCCACCATCGGCTGAAACTCCGACGAATTGTCGAGCGTAGGGAAACGGACGGACATGACTTCTGGTGCAGTCTCGCCATAGGTGAACAGAGGAGAGCCGCAATCGGAACAAAAGCTGCGAGTCGCGAGCCGGCCACTGCCGGCGCGGACCGAGTACGTCTTCGGCGTCCCCGTGATCGTCATGTCCGAGACCCGGACGATGAAGCCGGAAGCAAAAGGAGCGCCGCTTGAGCGCTGGCAGTCCAGACAGTGGCAGTTTAACGTCGCAATTGGCGCGCGCGAGCATACGTAACGGATCGATCCGCATGCACAGCCGCCGGAAAATGGAGCAGTCACGTTACTGTTTCCTCCTTCGCCCTAACTCGTTTTCACCGGGATCTCGCAGATCCCTCACTGGAGGCTTGCCACCAGGCGCCGCCTCAGCGCGGGCGCAGTGTAACGCCACCCACATTACAAGGCAAATAGCCGGTTTCACCCTTGCGAACGTCCTGTTAAGGTAATCGTGACTGTCCGCCACGGGTCGACTCGCGCCAGCGCGGGCGAACGCGGCTGCGTGTGCTACCGCTCTATACTTCCGTCACACGCGGCCCGGCGGGTCTGGCCGAGACATGCGCGAACCCAGGGGAGAACATCATGGCCTTCCATACCACGCGCGAAGCGCTGTCTCGCATTTTCTACCAGCGCTGTTTCTGGCTGTTTGTCGTGCTGCTCGCGCTCATCGGCGCGGTTTCGTTTGTCCCGGCGAGCGATAGTGGCCGCCTGTTCCTGAACGTCGTCAATATGTTTCTTCTGATCGCAACCGTGGCAGCGGTCGGACGCACGACACTGTCGTTTGCGATTGCGCTTTTGCTTGCCATTCCGGCCATGTGGTTCCAGTACCTCGGCCTTTGGCACGACGACGATAGCAGCCTTGCCGTATCCTGGCTGTTCTGCGCAGTGCTCTATTCCATCACGGTTGCCTATCTTCTGCGCTACGTTTTCCAGCCCAGGATCATGACGCCTGACAAGTTGTTTGGCGCGGCGGCGGCGTATCTGTTGATTGGCGTGCTTTGGGCGTACATATACGCGAGCATCGGATTCTTCTATCCGAAGTCGTACATGATCGTCGGACAATCGGGGCGGCTCGTTTATGCCGACGCGCTTTACTTCAGCATCACCGTCCTCACAAGCACCGGCTTCGGCGACATCACGCCACTCACGCGCCCGGCGCGCGGCATGTGCATGGTGGAACAGATCACCGGCAGCTTGTTCGTCGCGATCCTGATCGCGCGCCTCGCCGGTGTGTACCCTCCGCGAGAGAGTTATACCGACGGCAAATCATAGGCAGCGCGACGTTCAGTCGTGCCTGCGTGATTACCGGCGCGCACGGTTGCTGCTCGCCAGGTGCGAGGAGGTCCGCAGGGCCGCCGGGGCATCTCACCCGGGTTGAACCTGTTGGCAATCCGTCTGGAACCAGTGGTCGACCAGCCGCTGCGCCGCGTGTAGATCATCCGGGTAGTTTGGGTCGTCGTTCCAGGGCGCCGGGTCGTAGCCCGCCTTCCTCAACGCCGAAAGCTCGCTTTGGCGTTGCGCCTTTGTTGGCGACGGGTTGCTTTTCAGCGCGGCCAGGTCACGGCACTCCGTAGGGCTCAGATGCGGCCCGCTTTGTGGCGCGCCTGCGGTGGCGCACCCCATCAGCATGAGCGCCAAGGCAGCAAGCGTCGCGCAGTTTCTCGGGAGGGTTTTCATAGCGTATCTCCACGCGTCCGATAGGCACGACTCACGCGGCGCAACGCCGCCGGTCGCGCTCGACTTCCGCGCATAGATTGCATTAGCGTGGCGACGCGTAGTGAGGCGGCCGGCGTCGATCGCCGCTTCTCCTGAATCGCACCTGCGTCGGCAGCGAGCAGGTCGAATGCAATCAGACTGTTGTTACGAGCAGTATATGAAAGAGTCGACCGTTCGGTTCCCTTATTTTGACGGACCGGGAGCGCCGGGGGTGGCGTTCGAGGCCCGAAGCCGACTGGAGACAGCGGGCTGCCAAATGACGATTGTGCGCCCTGCAGGCTCACCGCCACGCTTTCGCCGCTCCGCATTGGGCCGCAACCGATGGTGTTCTCGCCCGGCCAAGCCGATGCGCGTGCGAATTCACCAATCAGGAATCCAAATTAACAGCCAATCATCGCCGCCCCGGACAATCGCAGGCGGGCTTCGTCATCAACTAACGCCGCTGGCTCGTTCGAACGCCGAAAGACCGCACGCACTCGTTGCCTGTCCTTATGCGTCGCAAACTTCAACATCGGCTTCGCCTCCATTACAAATACCCAACACACCTTCACACCAAACAACGCCGCCCGCGTTGCATCGGAGAACCCCACCCCGCTCGTCAGACAAATTCCCAACGCCCGTAAGCTAGCGGTAGATATGCGCGACAACTGGAAGCACCAGGTTCATCACCTAGATAAATCTGATTGACGATTTCGATGTCGTCTGACAACAATATCCATGGTGATCGGCCAGCCGCTCCTGTTCGATCTCTCTTCGCTGTAACCGTGCCTCTCCCGTTCGCAATAGCGTCGTCACGCGGCCCAAAGGCCGCCGAAGTCCAGCCACCCTGTCAGCGAAATAAATCAGCGAGATAACATAGGATAACGAACCAAATGACAACACAAGGCAAAGACGATCCCCTGCTCTCCGAAGGCTGCACCAACGCCCCCGCCTCGCCCAAACGGCGCGCGTTCATGGCCTTTGCCGGCGCGTCCGCAGGCGCAAGCCTGCTCGCGGCCAGCCGCGGTGCGGCAGCAGCAGACTCCATGTTCCCCACGCCTGCCACCTTCGGCGGGCACCTTCCGCAGCCGCCCGGCCACGCCGCCGGCGACCCGATCTGGGGCCCGGACGGCCAGGCCACGGCCATCATCAGGAGGCTCGCTCACGTCGATCGCTCGCTGTTCAACCGCGCCGAATTTCACGTGACGAGCTACGGCGCGCGCACGCTCCCCGCCTCCGCGCTGATTACGTCGACCGCATGGCCGAGCGGCAAGATTCCATGGGTGACGGGCGGCACGGAGCAGACCGCGCATCCGACCAGCGACCTGCAAAGCCCGGGCTCCGGCGTGATGGTCCCGTGCGACTACACGGGCACGCAATACGACTCGTGCAGCGCATTTAACACCGCAATCGTCGACGCGAGCCGCGCCGGTGGCGGCCGCGTGGTGATCCCGGCCGGCAACTGGTATTGCGGCGGCCCGATCGTGCTGCTGAGCCATGTGAATCTCCACCTGGAGTCGGGCTGCACGATCTATTTCAGTCCGAACCCGGCGGACTACGCGAAGAATGGCCCGTACAAGACGGCGAACGGCAATCTGTACCACACGCGCTGGCAGGCGAACGACTGCCTGAATTTCGGCTCGCCGATTTACGCCTTCCGCCAGACCAACATTGCCGTCACCGCCGACGACAACACCTGCGTGCTGAACGGTCAGGCGATGACGCCCATGCAACCCAGCACCCAGGCGCCAACCTCCTGCTGGTGGACCTACAAGGGAAGCAGCAACACGTACGGTTGCGCGGGCTCGTCAACGCCCTCGCAGGCTTATGCGAATCCGAACAACGTCGCGCTCACCAGCCTCCCCGCCGCGCAAATCCAGAACCCGCAGGCCAACGTCTCCTTCACGAATCAGTACGGAACGACGACTACCCTAATGGGCCTGCTCACGGGCACGGGCTGGAACCAGGACCAGAACTATCTGCCCGCGCTTTCCGAATTGCGCGTGCCGGTCGAGAACCGCATTTTCGGCAACGGTCACTATCTGCGTCCGTGCATGATCGAGTTCATCGGCTGCACAAATGTGTATTTGCAGAACTATCACACGCAGAACACGCCGTTCTGGCAACACCACCCCACCGACTGCACGAACGTGGTGATCGACGGCGTGTTCGCCGACAGCGTCGGGCCGAACAACGACGGCTTCGATCCGGACGCGTGCAACCACGTGCTGGTGCAGAACGTTCAGTTCAACACCGGTGACGACTGCATCGCGATCAAGTCCGGCAAGTACCTCGACACCGAGTACGGCCCGATGCAGAACATCGTCGTGCAAAACTGCACGATGCAAAGCGGGCACGGCGGTCTGACGATCGGCAGTGAAATGAGCGCGGGCGTGCGCAACGTCTATGCTCGCAACCTGACGATGCAAAACGAGAACTGGGCGAGCAATCCGCTGAATATCGCGCTGCGGTTCAAGAGCAACATGAACCGCGGCGGGTTCATCAACAACGTGTGGATCAACGGAGTGACGCTGTCCAACGGCGTGAACCTTGCCGGCAAGTACGGCGGCGGGTCGCTCGGCGCCGCGATCAGCAAGATCACGGGTACCGGAACGACCGGTCTCGCGACGAACCCGTCCACGGGCCAGGGCGGCCTGATCACGTTCGACTGCGATTACAGCCCGTCCGGCGACGCAGTACGCTGGAGTCCGTCCGTGATCAGCAACATCAACATCACGAACGTGAACGCGAGCAACGTCTCGGGCGCGGTGTCGTACTCGATGCCTTCGGGCTTCGCGGCCGGGTCGAACTCGTGCTTCCAGGCGCTCGTCATGCAGGGCCCCGAGGCCGTCGATTACAACGGTCCGCTGCCGGTGCCGACCGTGAGTCCGATCAGCGGCGTCACGATCTCGAACTGCAACCTCGGCAATCCGGTGTGCACGGGCGCGGCGCCGACCACGCCAGCAACGTCCGCGTCGGCCGCGCCGGGTCCGGTCTTCGCGAGCAATGTGAGCGGCATTACGCTGACCAACGTGGTGATCGCAGGCACCACGTACAACACGTCGCTGACGGCACCGGCAACCTGATGCCAACGCACACGGACGCGGGCAACCGCGTTCGTGTGCGTGGCGTTCGCGCAGTCAACGCCGGTCGTCAGTGTGGTTCCTTGCCGGTCGTTGGCTGCCGGGGTTGGCGCTTCGGCTCATCCCCCGATTGAACCGGCTCGCGCGTACAGGCGTCCGGTGGCATGACAAAGGGAATGTCGTCGCGGCAACACGCATAAACCGGAAACCCGTAAGCGTTTGTACCGACGATGGTCGTTGGCCCGTGCAGCGGGCACACCGCCTTCATGGCGCCTCCTGAAACGCATTGATCAACTGCTTGCAGCGTGCTCCTCGCGGCGCATAAGTCAAGCCTTCTTCACGTAGGCGCCGCACCAGCCTTTGGCGTCGACGATCTTGCCGCCATAGGTCGCGCACGGGCCATTCGGTGCGCCCGGCTTGCCCTGATACAACTGACAGTTCGCACAGGTCTGCCCGACCTGGAACTGCGGGAACTTCGTCTTGTCGACTTTGCTCGCGTCGGCTTTGTAGCCGAGCGCCATGGCGGTCGGATCGCTCTCGGAGAGCACCGGCGCGTCGGCGCGTGATTCGTTGGAAAGCACTGCCGTGGAAGCCACGGAGGCGGCGAGGATCATGAAGCGACGACGGGAAAGCGGCATGGTGGGGCTCCTGAGCATGGAACGTACCCGGCTCTTGCTATTCGCCGATTTGTCGATCGACTTGTTGGGCCGATTCGTTCGCAGAATTTCCGTGTGCTACTTATTTATATATCTTCGTGTTGCGTTGTAAAGAACGGAAACATTACGCATCGCATACCGCGTCAATTAATTCGGTATCCAAATCACTTTTTACGACGATCAACAGTACGGCGCCAAAACGGCGCCGCATTGCCTTCACCACGCCGCGCACACTTTGCCGAAATGCGCCCCGGCCTGCTGATGACGAAACGCATCGGCCAGTTCGTCCAGCCCGAACGTGCGGTCGAGCACGGGGCGAATGCCGGCCTGGTCGAGCGCCGCGACGTACTCTTGTTGCTGGCGCCGGCTGCCCACGATCAAGCCTTGCAGGCGCGCCTGTTTCGCCATCAGTACAGAGGTCGGCACGGTGCCTTCGCGTCCGGTCAACACGCCGATCAGCGCGATATGGCCGCCCACGCGCACCGCGTCGATCGACTGCGCGAGCGTGCCTGGCCCGCCGACTTCGATCACGTGATCCACGCCCTTGCCGCCTGTGATGTCGCGCACGAGCGCGCCCCACTTTTCGTGCTGCCGGTAGTTGACCACGTGGTCGGCGCCCAGCGCTTTCGCACGTGCAAGTTTGTCGTCCGACGATGAAGTGACGATGACCGAAGCGCCCATCATCCGCGCGATCTGCAGCGCCGCGATCGATACGCCGCCGGTGCCGAGCGTCAGCACAGTGTCGCCCGCCTTGAGGCCGCCGTCGGCCACCAGCGCGCGCCATGCCGTGAGCCCCGCCGTCGTGATGGTGGCGGCCTCCGCGTGGGTCCAGCCGCGCGGCGCGAGCGTGAAGGCACTCGCGGGCCGCACGGCGTGCAAGGTCGCGAAGCCGTCCGCGCCGTCGCCGGGCGTCTGCGCGAAGTTGCCCACGGCTTGCCACGGCGCGCCGTCCGTCCATTGCGGAAAGAAGCACGACACCACGTGGTCGCCGCGCTTGAACTCCGTCACGCCCGCGCCCACGGCCGACACCACGCCCGCGCCATCCGACATCAGCACGCGTCCGTCCGCTGTGGGGATGGCGCCGTTGGCCACCAGCAGATCGTGAAAATTGAGCGATGTGGCATGCAGCTCCACGCGGATCTCGCCGGCGGCGGGCGCGCCGGGCTCGGGGATATCGCGCAGCTCGATCTGGTCGAGGCCACCCGGCGCACGCAGCACGGCGGCCTTCATGACCGTGCTCCCTTGGCCTTGCGCGCGGCGTCGACGAGACCGTCGAGCCAGTCCTGATGCCCGTTGATCATCGGATTCGGGCGCGTTTTCGCCAGCTCCACGGCGGGCTTGCCCTTCTGCGATTCCTGCGTGAGTACGCGCACGCGTCCGCCGGAAAGGTCTTCGATGAGCCATGCGTGTATCACGTCGAGGCGCGTTTCTTCGTCGCCCTCGGCCCAGCCGTGCCACGCCACGCGCGCGGGCTGGCCTGCTGCAGGCGGCGCGTACTCGGTCACTTTGGCCTGTACCGGAAAGCCGAAGGTCTTGAATTGGAAGCGCGCGCCCGCGCTCAGTTCGGGGCCCAGGCCGTCGTGAAAGCCGACGTCGGCGGAATTGCTGTAATAGCTCGGCCACGCGGTCGCTTTGTTGAGCAGCGGCCAGACGTCGGCGGTGGACAGGCCCGCGACGATCACTTCGTTGGAACAGAAGTTGTCGGTCGTGCCGGGCAAATAGTCTTCGGGCCAGAAAATCTCGTTCATGTTCGTTACCTTTCGATGCTGTCGGTTTGGGTGCGGTGGACACGAGACATCATGCGGGCTATGCTGAAATAAATCCAATCGCGGATCATTATTTTCACCATAAACCGTGTTGATATCAGAATGCTCGATCTGAACCTCTTGCGGGCGCTCGACGCCCTGCTCGACGAACGCAACGTCACGCGCGCCGCGCAGCGCTTGTCGCTCACGCAGCCGGCCGTGAGCGCGATGCTGACGCGTCTGCGTGAGAGTTTCGGCGATCCGCTGTTCGTACGCTCGCAACGTGGCATCGTGCCGACCGAGCGCGCGCTGCAACTGGCTGCGCCGCTCAAGCAGGTGCTGAGTGAAATCGAGCAGATGCTGCAGCCACAGGCCTTCGCACCGGCCGAGGCCGAGATGACGCTCACGCTCGCCTCGACCGACTACGCGCTGCGCGCGGTGGTCGTGCCGTTTCTCGCGCGGCTGCGGGAAAGCGCGCCCGGCGTGCGGGCCGTGATCGTGCCGGTGCAGCACGAGCGCCTGCAGGCGCAACTGGAAAGCGGCGATGTGGATATGGCCCTGATCACGCCGGAAAGCACGCCAGCCGACTTGCACGCGCGGCACCTCTTCGACGAGCGCTACGTGTGCGTGATGCGCGCGGATCACCCCGCTGCTGCGCGGCGCCTCACGCTGGAGCGGTTTTGCGCGCTCGATCACGCGCTGGTGTCGTATGCGGGCGCAAGCCTGAGCGGTGTGACCGATGAGGCGCTTGCGCGCCTGGGGCGCGCGCGCCGCGTGACGGTGTCGGTGAACAGCTTTCTCGTGCTGCCCGACATTTTGCTGACGAGCGATCTGATTGCGGTCGTGCCGTCGCGGCTCGTGAAGGATGCAAGGGGAAGCGCGCAAGGGCTCGTCGTGATCGATCCGCCGCTCGAGATCCCGGGGTTCACCAAGACGCTCGCATGGCACGAGCGCACGCATCGCTCACCCGGGCATCAGTGGGTGCGCGCGCTGTTGTTCGAGACATGTGAGGCGTTGGCGGGCGCGACGCCCCGGTGATGCCGTCACGTATCGGCGCCCACCGCCCCCAACTCCACCCGCACTGCGCGCCCCAAGGTCTGCGCCACCGGCGATTGCGCCACGGCCGCTAGCACGATCTCGCGCGCCGCTTCGGCCAATGGCGCTTCGCAGTGCACGGCAACGCGAAAACAGGTTGCTTCGTCGCTGCGCTCGACATGCACCTCGACAGTCGGCTTCGGCACGCTCACGCCCGCGCGCGCCGCCGCCATCTCGATCGAAATGCACACGCAAGCCGCCAGAGCGCTTTCTAGCAGTTCGTGCGGACGCATGCCGGCCGCGCCGCCCTGGCCATTCTTGTGCGTATCGGCGTGCAGTTCGACGCGCCCGTTGCTCACCGCCACGCAATACGGTTCACCGCGCCTCGTTGCCTTGACCATTTCGCTCTCCCCGTTCCGTATCGAAGGAGCCAAGCGTAAGCGCAACGCGGCGCGCGAAAAAGACAAGCGCGGCTACCAGTATCGGCGCCACCCGGCTACGCGTTCGAAGGTGACCCCGGTAGATCAGCAGGACGGGCTGCCGTTGGCCGTGCAGAACGCCGCGGGCGCACCCGCGATCAGGGGAAGCGGCATAACGGGCCGCGGAGGCGGCGGCGGAATCCTCACAGCGCCGCACCACGAGTTCGCGCTGCGCTCTGCATTGGGCAGGCAAGGAGCGAAGCGCTCGTGCAGATCTTCGGCGGCCTGCTCGTTGCGCTCACGCGCCTCGAGCGCGGGCTGCAGTTGTCCGCCCAGCCAGGACGCGAACGTGATGACGCAGCCCGCCGCGACGGCCAGCAGCACCAGCCTGGATTTGTGGTTGCGCAGCGTGCTGAGCAAGCGCAGCGCCGCCGGGCGGCCTGCGATGGGCGTCTCGCGCCCGGCGGCGGCCCGCACTGCCGCTCCTTCGATGATTCTCGTTGCCACTGTTTATTCGTGTTGCTCTTGTGATTGCACCTGGCGCCCGTATAGAGGCATACGGGTTAACGGCAGGCCGAAGCAATTCGAAAGGGGACAGAGAAAAATATTTGAAGGGCTCAGCCGCCCTCGCGCGAACGCTCCACAAACGCAAACACCGTTTCGCGAAACCGCTCCACCGCCGGATTGCGCACGGAGGGTTGGGTCACGAGATGAAGCGGTGCGCGAAACGCCTCGTCCCCGGCCACGCGGCAGTAGCGCACGCTCTCCTGCTGATAGCGCCGCATGGAAGCCGGCACGAGCGTCACGCCGCCGCCCGCGGCCACGAGATTGATTGCCGTGACCATGCGCGGCACCTCGTCGACCACGCGCAGCTCCACGCCCTGGGCTTCGCAGGCACGCACGAAATCGGCGTACATGCCAGGCGCGCCTGGCCGCCGCACGAAAATGAACGGCTCGCCCGCGAGGCGCTTGAGCGACACCGCGCGCGAACCCGCCAGCCTGTGCCCCACCGGCAGCACGAGCAGCATGTGCTCCTGGTCGATGCGCTCGAAGCGCAACTGAGCGGGCGTCTCGATCGGCTTGCGCAGAATCGCGACATCGACATGCCCGTTCATCATCATCTCGATGATCTCGGCCGCGTTGATCTCGCTAAGCTCGATGGCGATGTCGGGATGCCCTTCGCGATACGCGCGGATCACGGCTGGAGCTAGCGGATGAAACGCGGCCGAACTCGTGAGCGCCACATGAAGCTTGCCCACCTGCCCGAGCGCCACGCGCCGCGCATGCGTGACGCCCTGCTCCAGCGTACGAAGAAGGTTGCGCGCGCAATCAGCAAACGCCTCGCCTGGCGCGGTCAGCTCCACGCCGCGCGGCTGCCGCGTGAAGAGCGCAAAGCCCAGCTCCTGCTCCAGCTCCTGGATTTGCTGCGAGAGCGGCGGCTGCTGCATGTGAAGGCGCGCTGCCGCGCGCGTGAACTGGCGCTCTTCGCAAACCGCGAGGAAGTAGCGCAGGTGACGTAGCTCCATACGACGCTCCGGTATAGGTATTGAATATGGCAACCCCATTCGATATGTATTTTACATTTGCCGCGCAACTCCCTAGTCTGTGAGGCAAAACACCGACGACGACATCCGGAGACCCATGCAATCCATTCTCGAAGCCGACCCGGCCGCGCTCGACGCGCCCCACCTCACCACCTCGCAGGTCCGCCGCGCCGTGCTCGCCTCCGTCATCGGCAACGGGCTCGAGTGGTTCGATTTCCTCATCTACGGCTACTTCGCGAAGACCATCGCGCACGTGTTTTTCCCCGTGCAGAGCAGCTTTCTGTCGATCACGCTCACGCTCGCGACCTTCGCGATCGGCTTCGTCGTGCGGCCGTTAGGCGGTGTGGTGATCGGTGCGTTCGCCGACCGTTACGGGCGGCGCCGGACCCTTTCCGCGCTGATCGTGCTGATGGCGGCGAGCACCCTGCTCATGGGCGTCACGCCCGGCTATGCGTCGATCGGCATTGCCGCGCCGCTCATCGTGCTGCTCGCGCGCATCCTGCAAGGGCTTTCGGTGGGCGGCGAATTCGCCACCGCCGCCTCGATGCTCACCGAGTACGCGCCGCCCGGCCGCAAGATGTTCTACGGCAGCTTTCAGATGACGTCCCAGGCCGTCGCGCTGCTGCTGTCCTCCGCGTGCAGTTTTCTGCTCACCACGCATCTCACGCCCGCCGCGCTCGCCGCATGGGGCTGGCGCGTGCCCTTCCTGCTCGGCGCGCTGGTCGGCCCGGTGGGCTTCTATATCCGCCACAAGGTCGCCGAGTCGCCAGAGTTCGTGCAGTTGCGCGAACGCCTGGGCCACGCGCCGCGCCAGTCCTTGCGCACGTTCCTGCGCGAGCGCGGCGACGCGGCGCTGTGCGCCGTGGGCGTGATCGCCGTGGGCGCGGCCACCAACTATCTCTGGCATTCGTATATGCCGCTGTATGTCGAGCGCCAGCTGCATCTGCCGCTCAAGAGCGCACTGCTCGGCACGGCGGCTTCGGGGCTCATCGGCATCGTCGGCTATCCACTCGCGGGCAAGCTCGCCGACCGCTTCGGCGCCTACCGGCTCTTCCTGCCCGTGACGCTCGTCTGGATCTGCGCCGCCTGGCCACTCTTCGCGTGGGTGCTTGCCGCGCCCACGCCCGAGCGCGTATTCGCCGCGCAAATGGTCGCGACCGTCGTGCTGAGTCTGATGTCCGGCGCGCATCCCGGCATGCTCACGCAGCTTTTCCCCACGTCCACGCGCTCCACGGGCGTCGCGCTCTCGTACAACATCGCCGTCACCTTGTTCGGCGGCATGGCGCCGCTCACGGTTTCGACGCTGATCGGCGTGACCGGCTCGCGCATCGTGCCGGCGTGGTATCTCATCGTCACGGGCATCGTCTCGCTCGTGCTGGTCTTTGCAAGCGTGTCGGGCCGGCGCCTGCTGCGCGAGCCCAACGCCTGGCCAGCGGAGTCGGAGTCGTAATGATCGAGCCGTCCATCGTGAGCAATGCGAGCACCGCAGGCGATGAACGCCCGCGCAACGAGTACCCCGTGCGCGCAATCGGCGATGTCCTCTTGCCTGTCGTCACGGCGCAAGGCAGCGGCACCGTGCCGATGTTCGTGGGCGGTTGCACGGCAAGCGAGCGAGCCACGCGTGCGCTTGTCGTGCTGCACGGCCGCCTGCGCGACGCCGACGCCTACTTGCGCTCGACACTGCGCGCCCGCGCCGCTTCGTCCGCGCATGACGACGCCACGCTCGTCGTCGTGCCGCAGTTCCTCGCAAGCGCCGATGTCGAACACCACCACCGCGCGCATGCGGACTTCCTGCACTGGGAGTGGACCGCGTGGATGGGCGGCGCCGACGCGCGCGGCCCGGCGCCTTTGAGTTCGTTCGACGCCCTCGACGCGCTCGTCGCACAGCTTGCCGATCGCTCGCGTTACCCGGCGCTGCGCGAGATCGTGATCGCAGGGCATTCGGGCGGGGCGCAGGTCGCGCATCGCTATGCCATCTTGAGCGCCGCGCCCGAGCCATGTGCACGACTCGGCGTGCCCCTGCGCTTCGTGATCGCGAATCCCTCTTCCTGGGTGTATTTCGATTCGTTGCGCCCGCAACCCGACGGCGGTTTCGGTCCCGCGGATCGCGCCGCGTGCCCCGACCTCGACGACTGGAAGTACGGCATGCGCAAGCTCCCGCGCTACGCTGCGGCCACGCAAGATGCCACGATGCTTGAACACCGCTATATCGGGCGGAAAGTGGTCTATCTGGCAGGCGAACGCGACTGCGACCCCGCGCATGCGGCGCTCGACCGTTCCTGCGCGGCCAACGCGCAGGGGCCGCACCGTCTCGCGCGCGCCCGCGCCTACTACGCCTACCTGCGCGCAAGACATCCGCAGTTGCGGCATACGTGGTTCGAGGTGCCGGGTGCGGGTCACAACGCCGAGGCCATGTTCCTCTCGGAGCCCGGCATTCGCGCCCTGTTCGGTGCGCACGCAACGATCGATGCGGCGCGCGCAGCAGACCAGGCGCGAGGCGCAGGCGGCGCGGACGATTGAAACGGGCGGCCGTCGTATCATAGCGGCTCGATTCCCGCCGGATGCACGTTCCGCCCGGCCGCCCAACGACCACCATGAGACGCCTTCCCCCGCTCAACGCCCTGCAAATCTTCGAAACAGTCGCCCGCTACGGCAGCTTCACGCGCGCGGCCGAGCATCTTTGCCTCACGCAAGGCGCCGTGAGCCGGCAAATCCTCACGCTCGAGCAGTATTACGGCCTGCCGCTCTTTCGCCGCTCGTCCAAGGGGCTCACGCTCACCGCAGAAGGCGAGCAGCTGCTGCCCGCCGTGCGCGACGGCTTCGGGCGCATCGAGGAAGCCTCGCAACGCCTCACGCGCCAGCGCACCGAACTGGCGCTCAAGGTGCCGACCTGCGTGATGCGCTGGATGCTGCCGCGCATCATGCGCTTCCAGAACGAGCATCCCGACCTGCAGATCCAGATCACGACCACGTGGGGCCACGAAGTCGACTTCCAGGCTGAGCCGTTCGACGCAGCGATCATCTACGGCTCGTCGCCCGGCGCCGAGGTGCACGCGGTGCCGCTCTTCGACGAATACCTCACGCCCGTCTGCACGCCCGAGCTGCTCTCGCGCCGCCCGCTCGTCAAACCCGACGACCTCGCGCACCAGACCCTGCTGCACCCTACGCGCGACCACGCCGACTGGCGCCTGTGGCTCGCGCGCGCGGGCGCGAAAAAGGTCGATGCCGATCTCGGCCCCACGTTCGAGTCGCTCGATCTCGCGGCCACTGCGGCCATGCAGGGCTTTGGCGTCGCCATAACCGACCGCACGCTCGTGCGCGAGGATGTCGAGACGCGACGCCTCGTCATGCCGTTCGAGCTCGCCGTGCCCACGGGTTCGCGCTACTATTTCGTGTACCCCGAGTGCGTGGCGCAGCAGAAGAAGGTGCAGTTGTTCAGCGAGTGGATCGAACAAGACCGCGCAGCGCCGTAGTGCGACCGTCCATGCCGCCGTCCATGCCGCCATGAATACCGCCATGAGCGCCGTGCATGGCGGGCATGAGAATTAATCGATTGCACACGGGCCGCTCTTTCGGCGTAATGGGCCGCTTCGTGCGAGGCACACTCAGTGCGCGGCCTTGCACCTTTCAAGTCACGCGGCCGCGCGCCGCCCGAAGGGAGACCGACCATGCAGAGCGCTGCCCAGCCCCGCTCGAAGCTGCCCGATGTAGGCACGACCATTTTCACGGTGATCGGCCAGCTTGCCGCCGAGCATCAGGCGCTGAACCTCTCGCAAGGCGCGCCGAATTTCGACCCGAGCGCGAAACTCGTGGATGACGTGGCCGCCGCCATGCGCGCGGGCCACAACCAGTACGCGCCGATGGCGGGTCTCGGTGACTTGCGCGAAGCGCTCGCCGCCAAGTTCGAGACGCTTCACGGCGCGCACTACGATCCGTCGAGCGAAGTCACTGTGCTTGCGAGCGCGAGCGAAGGCCTCTACTCCACGATCAGCGCGCTCGTGCATCCCGGCGACGAAGTGATCTATTTCGAGCCCTCGTTCGACAGCTATGCGCCCATCGTGCGCCTGCAGGGCGCAAAGCCCGTGGCGATCAAGCTCGCGCAGCCGCATTTCCGCGTGGACTGGGACGCGGTGAGCGCGGCCATCACGCCGCGCACGCGCATGATCATCGTGAACACGCCGCACAATCCCACGGCCACGATATTCGGCGAGGACGACATCGCGCGGCTCACGGCGCTCACGCGCAACACCGACATCGTGATTCTCTCCGACGAAGTGTACGAGCACGTCGTGTTCGACGGCGCGCCGCACCGAAGCATGGCGCGCTACCGCGAGCTTGCCGAGCGCAGCGTGATCGTGTCGTCGTTCGGCAAGTCGTATCACGTCACGGGCTGGCGCGTGGGCTACTGCCTCGCACCCGCCGCGCTGATGGACGAGATCCGCAAGGTCCACCAGTTCATGGTATTTTCCGCCGACACGCCCATGCAGTATGCGTTCGCGCAAGCGCTTGCCGAGCCGCAAAGCTATCTGGGCCTCTCGGCGTTCTACCAGCACAAGCGCGACCTGCTCGCACGCGCACTGGAAACCTCGCGATTCGAACTGCTGCCGAGCGAAGGCAGCTTTTTCATGCTCGCGCGCTTTCGCGCCTTCTCCGAAGAGCGCGATAGCGACTTCGTGCTGCGGCTCATCCGCGATGCCCGCGTGGCGACGATTCCGCTCTCGGCGTTCTACACCGACGGTACCGACGAAGGCATCATTCGCCTGAGCTTTGCCAAGGATGACGAAACATTGCTCGAAGGCGCGCGCCGCCTGTGCGCGATTTGAGGCAACGGCGTTCGGAACACAACGAAACTCTTAGGCAAACTGATAGGCAATGATAGGCAAGGAGATCACCATGAAGCGACTCAACGCGCTCCTCGCGCTCGCATGCGTGTACGGCGTGCTCGGCCCGGCATCGGCGTTCGCCGACGCAAACCTGTTGCGCTTCGGCGTAGAAGCGCAGTATCCGCCGTTCGAAACCAAGGCCTCGGACGGCACGCTGCAGGGCTTCGATATCGACATCGGCAATGCCGTGTGCGCGAAGGCGAACATGACCTGCAAATGGGTCGAGACGTCATTCGACGGCCTGATTCCCGCACTGCAAGGGCGCAAGTTCGACGCCATCAACTCGGCGATGAACGCCACCGAAAAGCGCCGCGAGGCCATCGACTTCACCACGGTGATCTATCGCGTGCCGAGCCGCCTGATCGCGCGCAGTGACAGCGGGCTCGTGGCCACCGCAGCGTCGCTCAAGGGTAAGCGTGTGGGCGTGCTGCAATCGTCGATTCAGGAAACCTACGCAAAGGTGCACTGGGAGCCGGCGGGCGTGACGGTCGTGCCCTACCAGGACCAGAACCAGATTTACGCGGACCTCGGCGCGGGACGCCTGGACGCAACGCTCGTGCTCGCGCCCGCTGGCCAGAAAGGCTTTCTTTCGCAGCCAGCAGGCAAAGGCTTCGCGTTCGTGGGCGAGGCCGTGCGCGACGACAAGATTCTGGGCAGCGGCGTGGCGTTCGGCATCCGCAAGGGCGACACGGCCTTGCGAGATCGCCTGAACGCGGCCATCGCGAAGATCGAGTCCGACGGCACGGTCACGTCGCTCGCCCGCAAATACTTCGGCGATATCGACGTTTCGCCGAAGTAAGAGCGCGCACTCAGGGGCAGGCGCAAGCGCTTCAGCGGTCAGCGCCGCCCCTGTTGCGAATTGCGGTTCACGTGAGCGTCGTTCTTGGTGCGCTCCTGGTGGGCGTCTGCGCCCCAGCGGTCCGTGTCCTCCTGCCCGCTTTCCACGTCGCTATACCCCTGGCGGCCCACCGAGCGCGGCTCATGCGGGTGACGCCGCGCCAGCGGCTCACTGCTTTCGTGCTGCGGATGCTTGACGTGCGTGCCGTCGTCGTTCGGGCTCTCGTGATGCTTCATGGCTGCCTCCTTGCCGGCGCAATACGCCGCTTGCCAGCTAGCGCATCGGGCGTGCCCGGACAATGGAACGCAGCTAGCCCGCCGCTGCCGCCGAGCGCTCCAGTCGCGAGCGCGACGAGGCGTGCAGCCCGACGTTCGCCGCCAGAGCGATCAACGCCGATCCGCTCACGTACCACGCAGGGGCCGCGAGTGATCCGCTCATGCGCACGAAGGCCGCGCAGAGCAACGGCGCAAAACCGCTGAACACAACCACCGAAACGTTGTACGCAAGCGCAATGCCGCTGAAGCGCACCTGCACCGGAAAGAGGTCGGCAAGCACCGAGGCCCACGTGCCGCTTGCGAGCGAGAACACCAGCGCAGCGAGCACGAACAGCACGACCACGTTCACGCTGTGCGCCGCAAGTGCCGTATAGAACGGCCACGCAAGCGCGGCGAGCAGCACGCACGAAACGCGCAGCAAGTACCGGCGCGGCACGAAGTCGCCTGCCCAGGCCGCCGCGAGCAGTCCCACCGAACTCACGAGCAAATACGCATTCTGTGCGAGCGCTGCGTCGCGCGGCGCGTAGTTCAACGTCTGAATCAGATACGCGGGCATGTGACCGTAGAGCACGCCGTTGAAACCCGCCATCACCGCGATCGAGAGCGCACCGCCCACCACCGCGCCGCGATGATGGCGCAGCGTTTCGCGAAACGGCTGCTTCACCACCGCGCCCTGCATCTGCTTGAACTCGGGCGACTCGTCGAGATTGCGGCGCAGCAGATACGAAACGATCCCGCACACACCGCCCACGAGGAACGCAATGCGCCAGCCGTAGCTCGCGGCGTCCGCAGAGCTGAGCGTGGACTGCACGCCGAGATTGACGATCGTCGCGAGCATCACGCCCGTATTGATCGCGCAGACGATCACGCCCGCCGCGAGGCCCGCGCGGCGCGGCGCCGCCTCCACCGCATAGGTGATCGCGCCCGGCATTTCGCCGCCCACGCAAAAGCCTTGCAGCACGCGCAAGCCAATCAGCGCGATGGGCGCGGCAACGCCCCAGTGCGCGTAATTGGGCAACAGGCCAATGCAGATCGTCGCTACCGTCACGACGACGATCGAGCCCACGAACACGGGACGTCGGCCAATGCGGTCGCCAAGGCTGCTGAGCACAATGCCGCCGAGCGGCCGGATGATATAGCCGATGGCAAGCACCGAAAACGTCAGCAGCATGCTCACGAGCGGGTCGCTCGCCGGAAAGAATTGCGCGGCGATCGAGTGGGCGAAGAAGCCGTAAATTACGAAGTCATAGAATTCCAGCGAGCCGCCCAGACTCGCTATGAGGATCATCTTCCATTGGGCGCGGCTCAGGCCAGGCGCGGCGGCCTGCGACACAGGCAGTGAGGGGGTCGTCTCCATTTGCTCTCCTTAATGATTTGACATGGCGGCGCTTTTGGGCTGCTAGCGGATCGTCGTCCTGCGCCTCTTTCTTCAAAAACGTCGGCCCGGGCGGCCGCGTTCCCTTGCGGGCCGCCCAGAAGCCTGGTCAAGCCGGATCAAGCTGCCGCGGCCTCGCGCGGCTGCCGCGCACGCGCAACGCCTGCGCGTTCGAGCAGTGCATCCAGTTCGCCCGCGTCGCGCGCCACGCCGCCAACGTAGCGGTCGGGCCGCAGCAACACGGCGCGCCCGCCGGTTTGCGCGAGCCAGGTTCGAAGCGACTCGTGCGAAGCGGGAACGATCGCCACCCGCTCGCGTTGTGCCGCGTTCGCAAGCGCTTCTCGTGCGTGCACCGCCAGCACTTCGTCAGCGACCAGCGCGAAGCGATAGCCCACTGCGTCGTCCAGACGCGTACCGTCGTCGAACACGGGTTGCGGCCCGATCTCGCCACCAGCCTCGCTTGCGTGCCAGCCCGGCCCCAAGCGCGGTTGCGGCGTGCGGAACTCGCGAATCGCCGCCGTCATCTCGCGGTCGCGCGCGGCCACAGCGTTGCTGTCGGTGGCCTGAATCACGCCGCCTAACTGCACCGCCGTTTCGATGAACGTGCGCACATGCGGCTCGCGCTCGCTCTCGTAAGTGTCGAGCAGCGCTTCGGGCAGCGCGCCTTCGATCACATCGGCGAGCTTCCACGCGAGGTTCGAAGCGTCGCGTATGCCCGCGGCCATGCCCTGCCCCATGAACGGCGGCGTCTGGTGCGCCGCGTCGCCCGCGATCAGCAGCCTGCCGCGCCGCCAGCCCTGCGCGATCACCGAATGGAACGTGTAGATCGCCGAGCGTTCGAGTTGCGCGTGCTCGGGCGTGATCCATCGTGCGAGGCGCTCCCAGATCCATTCCGCCATGCCTACGCGGCGCTCGTCGTCGCCCGGCATCACCATGATTTCCCAGCGGCGGCGGTTGTGCGGCCCGCGCGTGTAGGTGGTCGGGCGCGCAGGGTCGCAGTACTGGATCGAGTAGTCGCCGAGATCGGCGCGCTCGCCCGCGAGCAGCACGTCCACTACGACCCAGCGCTCGTGCGATTTCAGATCGGCGAGTTCCGTGCCGATGAAGCGGCGCACCGTCGAGCGCGCGCCGTCGCAACCCACCACGTAACGCGCCGTCGTGTGAGCGAGTCGCCCTTGTGCCGTATCTTCGTAGCGGATGCGCACGTGGTCGTCGCGTTCGTCGAGCGCGAACACCTCGTGCCGCAAACGCACGTCGGCCCCGCCGCGCGCACAAAGTTGCGCGCGCAACGCCCGTTCGAGATCCGGCTGATGAAACTTGTAGCTTGCGCACCAGCCCTGAGGGCCGATGCCGCCGGGCCGGCTCCAGTCGATCATCAGCTCGCCGCGCGCGTTGACGAACTTCATGCCAGGCCCGACGAAGAGGTTCGGCAGCAGCGTTTGCGCAATGCCGACAGTCTGAAACACGCGCATGCATTCGCCGTCGAAGTGCACGGCGCGCGGCAGCTGGAACACGTCCTTGTCGCGCTCGAACACCACGACCTTCAGGCCGCGCAGCGTGAGCAGATTGGCGAGCGTCGCGCCGGTCGGCCCGAAGCCGATGATCGCGACATCATAGTCGGGTTCCGGATTTGCTTTGCATACCGAATTGTTTACGACATCCTTCATCCCATTCACCTGATACATGGCTAACTGCGTGGATAATTGCGTGGATAGCCGCGCCGCCCGCATGGTGCGGGCGGCGGCCTGCAACTTACGCTTCGTCCGCGACGGGATTCCTGAGCGTGCCGATGCGATCCACCTCGACCTCCACCACGTCGCCATGCTTCATGAAAAGCGGCGGATTGCGCTTCGCGCCCACGCCGCCCGGCGTGCCGGTCACGATCACGTCGCCGGGGAACAGCGGCGTGAAGGTGGAGAGATACGCAATCTGCTTCGCAATGCCGTGAATCAGCATCTCCGTGGTCGCGCGCTGCACTTCCTGGCCGTTCAGGCGCGTGACGAGCGTCATCAGCGCATTCGGCTCGATCTCGTCGCTCGTGATCATCCACGGGCCGAACGCGCCCGTGCGGTAGAAGTTCTTGCCGGGTCCCCATTGGCCCGTGTGGCGCTGCCAGTCGCGCACCGAGCCGTCGTTGTAGCAGCTGTAGCCCGCGATATGACGCCACGCGTCGGCCTCGGCGATGCGCCGGCCGCCCTCGCCGATGATCACGGCGATCTCGCCCTCATAGTCGAACTGCGTGGACTCGCGCGGACGCAGCATGGGCTCGCCCGCGCCCACCTGCGATGCCGGCAGACGCATGAAGATCACCGGCTGCTCGGTGGTTTCGCGGTTGGTCTCCTTCACGTGCTCGGCGTAGTTCAGGCCCACGCAGAAGATCTGCTGCGGATTCGCAATCACAGGCTCGAGCGCGACTTCGGCGAGCGGATAGTCGCCCTTGCCAACGCTTGCGGCCCGCTCGGCTTCTGCAAACGCGCCCGCCGCGATCAGCGACTTGAGGTCTGCATAGCGGCCGCCAAGCCGCTTTTTGAGGTCGAACACCGCGCCGTCGCGCACAACGCCGAACGACGAACCTTCATGGGTAGAAAAGCTGGCGAGTTTCATGGTGCTCCGCTGATAAAGAGTTGATTTTCCTTGGAATCGAAACGCGTATTTCTTGGTGCGTTTATCGTATTTTGAGAATACACTACGAAAAACGCGCCACACAACTTGATTTTTATCAGGGTTTATCACTACGAATGGAGACAGCATGACTGTGCCGAACACCGAACCAACCACGAAGCGAACCGGCCTCACGCTCAGCCACATGGGCTTTTTCGTGACCGACATGGCGAAGGTCGAAGACTTCTATACGCGTGTGCTCGAATTTACGGTGACGGACCGCGGCACGCTGCCCACACCGCGCGGCGCGGTCAGCCTGGTCTTTCTCAGCCGCGATCCGCGTGTGCATCACCAGATCGTGCTGGCGAGCGGCAGGCCCGAGCAGTTGCCGTTCAATCCGATCAACCAGATTTCACTGGAAGCGGACAGCCTCGCCACGCTCAAGCGCTTTCACCGGCGCTTCGTGGAGGAAGGCATGGAGGAAATCGTGGCGGTCACGCACGGCAATGCGATCTCGTTCTATGCGCGCGATCCGGAGGGCAACCGGCTGGAGATTTTCATCGACACGCCGTGGTACGTGGATCAGCCCATGCGTGTGAGCGTGGACTTCACGCTGCCCGACGAGGCGTTGCTGGCCGAAGTCGAGCGCCATGCGAGCACGTTGCCGGGTTTCCGCCCGCGCGCGGTGTGGGAAAGGGAGATGGCGGCGCGTATGGGCGTAGCGTGACGCCGCACCGCGGCTTTATGACTCGATCAACGCACGCACGCGCGTGGAAATGCGCGCGGCGGCGTCCTTCACGGCCTCGACCACGCGTTCCAGGTTGAAGAACGCGAGGCGTTGCTCGGGCACGACGAGCGCGAGCGAGGCCACGGCTTCGCCGGATGCGTCGGTAAAGAGCGGCGAAGCGACGGCGGACATGCCCGCTTCGAGTTCGCCCTTCGAGAGATAGAAGCCCGCGCGGCGGATCTTGAGCAGACTCGCGCGGAATTCTTCGAGCGAGTTGCCGAGTCCGCTAGCCGCGATGTCCTCGGGGTACTGCTCGAACAACGCGGCGAGCTTCGCCTTGGGAAACGTGGAGAGGATCGCCTTCGGTGCCGCGCCAAGAAAGAGCGGGCGCGGACGGCCGCGTCCATAGCGCAGGTCGAACACGGCGTCGTGCGATTCCCGATGGGTATCGACGAGCTCGTTGCCATACCAGCGCGACATCACGGCGTCGAAGCCCGATTGCTCCGCCAGCTCGCGCATGACCGGCTGCCCCGCCTTGAGCAGCGGATCGGAAATACGCAGATGGTAGTCGAGCGTGATGATGCGCGGGCCCAGGCCATATTCGCCGCCCACGAAGCGCAGCAGCATGCCGGTATCGACGAGTTCACGCAGATAGCGGTAAGCGGTCGGCACCGAGCATTGCAGTTCGGCCGCCACCTGTTCGGCGGAAAGAAAAGGCCGCGCCTCGGAAAAGAGTTCGAGGATGGACAGCAGTTTCGCAATGCTCGACAAAGGCCGGTCTCCGGTCACGCGTGGGGTGGCCAATTATAGCGGCACGCTAGACCGCGTTCGTGCCCCGCAAACCGCGGCGCCACCATGCAAAACCGCCGCATTGCACGGCGCGCTTTATGCGTGCCCTGCAATGCGGCGGTCGGTACGCGTTACCGGGGCCCGCGGGTGCCTGGCGGTGCCTGCCGACGCGACATGCGCCGCGCATCCATCAGGCGAAATTCGCCTGACATCATTCATGCGCGGTACATGTTTGGCATAGCGTTACTGCATGTGCTGGCCACCGTTGATAGGAATATTTGCGCCGGTCACGAAGCCCGCTTCGTCCGAGCACAGGAACAGCACGAGCGCCGCGACTTCACCCGGGTTGCCAAGGCGGCCCATGGGAATTTGCGGCAGGATCTTCGTGTCGAGAATGTCCTGAGGAATGGCGGTCACCATTTTCGTGGCGAGATAGCCCGGCGAAATGGTGTTCACGGTCACGCCCTTGCGCGCCACTTCGAGCGCGAGCGACTTCGTGAAGCCGTGCATGCCGGCCTTCGCGGCAGCGTAGTTGGTCTGGCCGACCGAACCCTTCGAACCGTTCACCGACGAAATGTTGATGATGCGGCCCCACGCGCGCTCGACCATGCTGTCGCACAGCGGCTTCGAAATGTTGAAGATCGAGTCGAGATTCGTGCGCAGCACGGCGTCCCAATTGACCTTGTCGAGCTTGCGGAACGTCATGTCGCGCGTAATGCCCGCGTTGTTCACGAGAATATCGACGGGGCCGATCTCGCTCTGGATCTTCTGCGCGCCGCGCTGGCACGAGTCGTAGTCGGCTACGTCCATGCCGTACGCGTGGAATTCGCGGTCGGTCTCCTTCATGCGCGCCAGCCAGTCTTTGGCGCCCGCGTTATCGGGCGAATGCGTCACGACGACGCGATAGCCCGCATCATGCAGCTTCACGCTGATGGCCTCGCCAAGGCCGCCCATACCACCTGTCACCAATGCAATACGATTAGTCATCCTATATATCCGCGAGAGTTGAGCGTCAATCAAACCGTGGCGTCACGCATCATGCGTGCAGGCGCCACATGCACTGTTGCCCCGCTTCGTCTTTCCACCCAAGACGAGGACAAGGCGAATACCGCGCGGCTTCTGATTAATTTCTGGTATTGCGCGTGGTTGCTACTACTGGCGGCTCGCCGCTGCTTGCGCGTGCGACGAGCCGCTTGCTGCCTGGTTACTACGCTGCTTATTGCCTTAAAAGCGCAATCAAGCGCGC
>NZ_CAJMZA010000015.1:0-173464 GCF_905220195.1 Paraburkholderia sp. J8-2 | reverse complement strand
GGCTAGCAAAGTCGGACTGAACACGGCTCGACGGCTCCATATAGCAGTCGCCATAGGGCCTTCGGCCGATACCTTTCGGCTGCGCCCCAACGACGATCAGACATCGCGGCCGCGCCCATCCGAGGCGCCCCTGCTGTCCAATCCGATGGCGCGCACGGAACCGACTAGAATATGGGGTTCTCTGCACCCCAACTCACAGATTTATGCGCTCGCGAATCGCCAAACGCCTTCCTCCTGACGCCGACAAGCTCGTCGGCCTCTCGCTCGCCCTGTTCGCTTCGGGCAGCCGCACCGAAGACCGCTTCTGGGAGGCCAAGCTCGACACGCTGCTAGCGAAGGTCGTGCGCAACGGCAATCAGACTACGCTCGACGCCGCGCTCGATCATCTGCAGCAGAATCACCCGGACGCCTACGGCGCGCTTGCCGATATGGCCGAGACGCACAGCGAATCGTTCGTCGTCGAACATGAGGGCGCGCAATATGAAGCGCTGCTCGTCGCCGCGCCGGTGCTGGCCTGGACGCGCTATGTCATCCCTTCGGGCCCGCTGAAGGCCGAAGGCGCAGACGCGCTGCGCACCCATCTGCAGGCCCACGTGCTCGCGAACGGCACGCGCGTGGCGATGGCACCGTATCTCTATAGCATCGACCAGTTGCCGCGCCACCATGTCGAAACCTGGCGCCTCGCACAACAACTGACGCAGGCGGCGCTGAGCGGCGCACCGGCGAAAATCAGCTCGGGTGAGCTGCCGGAAACGTCGCCGATCCTCGCCGATCCGCGTTTCCTGCTCGCCGTTGTCGCGGCACCTGTCGGCGCCCCGCTCTTCCGCTGGCAGGAAGAGGAACACGGCTCGCGCATCGAGCGCGGCCAATGCCTGGAGCAATGGGCCACCCAGGGCGGCGCCAACCTTGCCGTCGTCATGCCGGGCTGCGAATTCGAATGCCTGCTACCCGACGCCTACTACTCCGCCTGCCGCGACGCGGACGAGCGCGTGCGTCCGCACACGATCCGCACCGCCGTGCGCTACCTGCTCGACACGATTGGCGCGGGCGCGCAGGACTTGCGCGCCGTTGTCGCCGGCTTCGGCGAGCGCCGCATCGACGAATACCGCATCGGTTTCACGAAGCGCGGCAGCAATGATGTGCTGTATGGCGTGGTCTGGCCGCTCTACGGCCGCGAGAACGGCGACGCCGACATCGACGAAGAACCGACCGAAGAGAGCGTTAGCAGCGGTCCGCTCGAAGAGATCGTGGCGCTGCTCAAGGAATCGGGTATTACCGACATCCGCCGTCACGCCGGCCGCTTCGAGCCGGAATATTGCGATGACTGCGGCGTTCCGCTCTATGCGGATCCACTCGGCGAGATCGTCCACGCCGAGATGCCGGAAGATGCTGAGCCTGTACAGCCACACTTCCACTAAGACAATTCCAAAATTCCTACTTGGTCCCGCCTGTGTGCGGGACTTTTTTTTGCCCTATGTCTTATGCCTTTTGGACAGGCCGCCAGCGCCCAACCTTTTTGTCATCATGGTGCTGTTGGTCTGGTTCACCGCCGCTCAGAAGCGGTGCGCGTTGCACAACATTTCGAGAGACCGTCAACGAGAGGAGGGCATATCCATGCGGTTCGTTGTACTCAATCCGGACGCCGAACGGCGTGAAGGGCTCAAGGCGCTGTTAAGACAAATCGACCGTCGCGCACGCTTCAATGACGCGCCGGACTGGCGCAGCGCGGAGCGCGCCATGCAACGCTTCACCCCCAACCTGATCGTGATCGATTGGCACGACGGCATTCGCGCCGGCGAGCTGCGCCACTTTGTCATGCGGCACCGTAGCCTCCCCGTGGCCATCCTGGTAGACAGTGCCGAAACGCCCACGACCGTGCGGATGCTCATCGACGAAGGCGCCCGCGGCATCATCCGGCGCACAACGGACTCCATCCTGATCGTGAAGTTTCTGGAGCTGATCATGCTCGGCGGCGATCATCTACCGGCCGACGTGCTCGGTCCGTGTACGCCCTGGCCCCTGCCGCCCCGGCGCAACGCCAAGGCCGCTGCACAGGCACGCAAGGTGCGCCCGAAGGTCAACCTGTCGCCCCGGCAGGAGCAGATCCTGCGCTGCGTCCACATGGGCAATACGAACAAGATGATCGCTAGAGCGCTCGGCATCAGCGAGGGCACGGTGAAAGTCCATCTCACCAGCATCTTTCAGCAGCTCGGCGCGCCCAATCGCGCGGCGGCCGTCGCGATCTATAACGGATTGCTCGCAAACCAGCTGCAGGTGCTGCGCTCGCAGTGCGAACGGCCGGCGAAGCCCAGGCACGGCGAACACGGCCCCGTGCCGTTGCGCGCACGCGAGCCTCTGGCGTTTCGCTATCCGTTGCTGGCAGGCGACAGTGTGGAGGCGCTGCCCATCGCCGCGGAGCCGCAGGCGCCTTACGGCGAGCCTGCCGCGGCGCAGCAGGAGCGCCCCATCGAGGCCCACGAGGCCGACGAGGCCGACGAGAGTACTGACGAGGAAGCCCTGGTGCTCGCTCGCGCACACGTCTTGCCCTCCAACGAGTAATATGAAGCACATGGGGTTCCTATTTACGCCGCTTCCGCTCTGGGTTGCTATCGGTGCCTGGGTTGTCACCGTGGGGCTGCTCGCGCTCGCGTTGTGGAAGAACCCCTTCAAGCGTCTTCAGGACGCAACGCTCCAGCACGTGTGGCTCGCGATCGTCGTCGCGATCTCCGTGCTGTGGGCGAGCAATGCGTGGCTCGAAGACGGCACCGTGCTGCACCTGCTCGGCGCCACGCTCGTGGTGACGCTATTCGACTGGGGACTGGCGCTTGTCGCCATGGGCGTCGTCGTGGGGCTCGCCGCGCTCATCTTCGACGCCACCTGGGAAGGCGTCGCCCTCACCTTCCTGATATTCGGCGCGTTCCCTGTCGCGATTTCGGCGTTGTTGCAACGCGCCTGCACCGCGTGGCTGCCGCGCAACCTCTTCATGTTCATCGTCGGCCAGGGCTTCGTGTCGCCGGCCATCGCTGTTTCGGCGGCGGCTTATCTCGCGCTCGGCACCCATGTCGCGCTCAACGGTGGATCGGCGATCACCGTGCCCGCGGGTTATGCGTTCAGCGTATTTCTGCTCGCTTCGGGTGAAGCGTGGTTCACGGGCATGGCGACGGCGTTGATCGCCGTCTACCGGCCGACCTGGGTCACCACCTACGACGTGCGCCGCTATCGGTTGGGCGGCCCGCGAACCTGAGCCGCCGCTTCGGTCGAGAGCCCCGCCGCCAGCAACGCAATGACGGGCGCGACGACACGTCGCGATCGGCGGGCGGCGCATACGTAGCAGCACTTGCGCCGATCCCTCCGTTCAGACAGAAGAAAATAATTGTTTCCGGATTGAACTCAACCCGGCTGTGCCGCATCTTACGGTGCCTGACGTCACACCCTCTTCTCTAGCAAGCAGATGGACTGCAATCATGCATCCCGCCGGCTGTTGTTCGTCGCCGGTCAACTGGCGGCGTGTGCCGCGAGCCTCATGCTCATCGCCGCGCCAGCCGCGCGGGCCGATCAACTCGAGCAACACAACGATCTTGTTAATCAGTTCGTCACCCGGATGCACGCGGACCCGCTGGTCGCGGATTGCGCGGCGCACGGCGATTTCGTAGCAAACACGTCGGCGGCGCTCGATCACGTCGAGTTTCCGCCAAGTTCGTTCGACAGTGCACACGCAAGCGTGACGCCGTGGAACGACTCGTTCGACGAAGGCAAGCAGCGCGTGAAGGTCGACACGATCGTGACCGTCGACGGCATTGGCATTGCCAAGGACAGCGGCAACGCGCCCTACGATCTGAAATTCCGCTGCGGCTATGTCGGGCAGCAGATGCTCGCGTTCAGCTGGAACGATCCCGTCCCGCTAGCGCACGCACGCGGCGCGCACGGCACCGCACCGCAAAGCGGCGCACACGCAAAGGGCAAGCATTCGACCAAGAAGGCCACCGGCAAGGGTTCGAAGAAGACGGCGCCGAGCAAGTCGAGCCATAGTTCGTCGACGAGCGGCACGAAGTCCGCCAGCAAATCGACGAAATCGACAACGAAATCCACTGCAAAGAAAACAACTTCAAAGAAGACGACGGCTCACTGAAAGTCGTTGGCGTTCTCGATGCAAAAAGGGGGAAGCGGCCTGGCCGTTTCCCCCTTTTTTATGCGCCGTGGCAATGATGCCGTTACGCAAACGTCTCCACGTGATGCAATATGGCCTGCAACATCGCAGCGCCGAGCGCGGCGCTACGCTCACCGTTCCAGCCTACGCGTTCGTCGGGCAGATTGGCGTTGTCCTTGAACGGCATTTCAAGGGTGAGGGACAGGCAGCCATAGCGATGGCCGATGTACTTCGACGCGAGTTTGAGCGCATCTTCGCGATAGCGGCTCGCCTCGTAGCCGTGCTGGTCCTGGAAGTCCGGGCTCGCCACCTTGAACGCCTCGATGAACGCCTTCTGCTCCGTGCGTTGCTGATCGGTAAAGCCCGGCAGCATTTCAGAGCCCGCCACGAATACATAAGGCAGCGTCTCGTCGCCGTGGATGTCGAAGAAGAGATCGACGCCGGTGGCTTCGATCGCATCGCGCACGACCAGCACCTCGGGGCTGCGCTGCGCGTCCGGCTCCATCCACTCGCGGTTCAGGTTCGCGCCCACGGCGTTGGTGCGCAAATTGCCGTGCACGCTGCCGTCCGGATTCATGTTCGGCACGATATGGAACACGGCGCGGTCATACAGCTTGCGCGCGACCGGATCGCCTGCCCAGTCGCCCCAGCCGGCGAGCCGCTTGACGAGGCCTTCCACGAACCACTCGGCCATGCTCTCACCTGGGTGCTGACGAGCGATGATCCACACGGTCTTCTTGGGCTTGCCGTCGGGCGCGGTGTCGCCCGGCATGCCGAGCGAGAGCAGCGACATGGGACGGCCTTCCACGCTCTGACCCAGCTCCGTGAGCGTGGCGTGCGGCAGTTGCTGAAGCGCGCCGAGGAACTCCGAGTGGCGCTCTTCGCTATATGGCTCGAAGTACGCATAGTAGATGCTGTCGAAGTCGGGCGTGTGATCGATGACGAGCTGCTTGCCGTCATAGCGGGTCGGCACGCGGAACCAGTTCACGCGGTCGTAGCTCGCCGCGGCCTGGTAGTCGCGCCAGCCCTCGGGAAACGCACAGGCCGACGCATTTTCGAACGTCATCACGCAACGTTCGCCGCGCACGCCCGACACGCGGAAGTAGAACCATTGTGCGAACTCGGACTGGTTGTCCGATCGCACGCGCAGACGGATGTCGTCGGCGCGCTCGCTCGACAGAACCTCGATCGCGCCCGCATCGAACTGGCTGGTGATGGCAATCGTCATAGTCTTTTCCTTCCGGCTTGCTTGTTCACTTACTCGGCAATGCGCCGACGAAATACATAGGTCGAATCGTTCGATGCATCCGCATCGAATGCATAGCCTTCCACGTCGAACGCCTTGAGCGCTTCGGGGTCGGCCACGCGGTTCTCGACGGCGTAACGCGCCATCAACCCGCGCGCGCGCTTCGCGTGGAAGCTGATGATCTTGTAGCGCCCGCCCTTCCAGTCTTCGAATACCGGTGTGACGACGGGCACGGCGAGCTTCTTCGGCTTCACGGCCTTGAAGTATTCGTTCGACGCGCAGTTCACGAGCACGCTCGCGCTTTTCGACGCGACTTCCCGATTGCGCTCGATCTGTGCGTTGAGCGCGTGCGTGATGCGCTCGCCCCAGAACGCATAGAGATCCTTGCCACGCGCGTTTTCGAAACGCGTGCCCATTTCGAGACGATAAGGCTGAAGCAGGTCGAGCGGACGCAGCAAGCCATAGAGTCCCGAGAGCACGCGCACATGCTGCTGCGCATAGTCGAGATCCGCGGTCGAGAGCGACTTCGCGTCGAGGCCTTCATAAACATCGCCGTTGAACGCGAGCACCGCTTGTTTCGCGTTGGTCTGGCTGAACTGCTTCGACCAGTCGGCGTAGCGCTGGAAATTCAGGCGCGCGAGCGGGTCGGAAATGCTCATGAGCGACCCGATCTGCTGCGGCGAGAGGCGGCGCAGGCCCGCGATCAGCTCGGCCGCGTCGTCGACGAAATCGGGGATGGTGTGGGTTTCGATGTGCGCCGGCGTGTCATAGTCGAGCGATTTGGCCGGCGACAGAACGATTATCATAGAGGCTTGCAGGCACGATGTGCCGATGTTCAAAGGCGAAAGCCCGATTGTAGCGAATTCACGAATGACCGGCCTCACGCCCCCAACCGCAACCTCCCTCTCGCCGGCCTCCGCTGCCGCGCTTCCCGTGGTTCTCGACTCCAACGTCTGGCTCGATATTCTCGTGTTCGACGACCCGCACACGCGCCCCATTCGCGTGGCGCTCGAGCGCGGAGCGATCCGGGCGCTGATCGACGAACGCTGCCGGGCAGAACTGGCCCACGTGCTCGACTATCCGCAGTTCGCCGGCCGCGGCGTCGCGAAAGCGGACGCACTCGCCGCGCTGGCCGGGCTCGTTGCGCTGATCGAGTTGCCCAAGCTTGCCGCCGATGCGCGGCCCCTGCCCCAATGCCGCGACCGCGACGACCAGAAATTTCTGGAACTGGCGCGTGCAAGCGGCGCGCAGTGGCTCGTCTCGAAGGACCGCGCGGTGCTCAAGCTTGCGAAGCGCGTGGCGCGCGATTTCGGCTTTCGCATCGCGACGCCCGACGCGTTCGTCGCCGAATGCGTGCAAGATGCCGCTCAAGCCGCGCAGGCCTGATCTCCGCGTTGCGACGCCCGCGCCCGACCGGGCCACCGCAGCCGCGCCGATTTGCCTACAATCAACCTTTCCCGTCCCAACGCCCGACTTCCGCCCGCGACATGAACGCACCGCATCCCACGAAGCATTCGCAGGACACCCTGCTCACGCCCTCTTTTCCGTCGCGTCTGCCGAACGTCGGCACGACGATCTTCACCGTGATGAGCGCGCTCGCCGCTGAAAAGGGTGCGGTCAACCTGGGTCAGGGCTTTCCCGACTTCGATTGCGACCCACGCATCGTCGACGCCGTCGCGCAAGCCATGCGCGAGGGCCACAACCAGTACCCGCCGATGGCCGGCGTGGCCGCGCTGCGCGAGGCGATCGCGGACAAGATCGAGCACGTGTACGGCCGCCGCTACGACGCCAACAGCGAAATCACGGTGACGGCGGGCGCCACGCAAGCGCTGCTCACGGCGATTCTCGCGACCGTGCACACGGGCGACGAAGTGATCGTGGTCGAGCCGACCTACGACAGCTATCTGCCGTCGATCGAACTGGCGGGCGGCAAGCCCGTGTTCGTGACGCTCGAAGCGCCCGACTACGCGATTCCGTTCGACCGCCTCGCAGCGGCCATCACGCCGAAAACGCGCCTCATCCTCATCAACACGCCGCACAACCCCACGGGCACGGTGTGGCGCGCAGAGGACATGCAAAAGCTCGAGGAGATCGTGCGCGGCACCAACGTGCTGATCCTCTCCGACGAGGTGTACGAGCACATGGTCTACGACGGTCAGCCGCACGAGAGCGTCGCGCGCTATCCGGAACTGGCCGCGCGCAGCTTCATCGTGTCGAGCTTCGGCAAGACCTATCACGTGACGGGCTGGAAAGTGGGCTACGTGGCCGCGCCCGCGCCGCTCACGGCAGAGTTCCGCAAGGTGCATCAGTTCAACGTGTTCACCGTGAACACGCCCATGCAGTTCGGCCTCGCGCAATACCTGCGCGACCCCAAACCGTATCTGGAACTACCCGCGTTCTATCAGAAGAAGCGCGACTTCTTCCGCGCGGGACTCGCCAACACGCGCTTCAAGCTGCTGCCGTGCGAAGGCACCTACTTTCAGTGCGTGGACTATTCGGCGATCAGCGACCTGCCCGAAGCGGAATTCTCGAAGTGGCTCACGGCGGAGATCGGCGTGGCCGCCATTCCGGTTTCGGCGTTCTATCACGAGCCGCATGAGTCGGGCGTCGTGCGCTTTTGCTTCGCCAAGCAGGAAAGCACGCTTGCGACCGCGCTCGAGCGGCTTGCGCGACTCTGACGTGCTTCGCGCGCGATGATTCCGCGAACGGCAGTGCGTTCCCGATCATCGCGCGCGATAGCGTGCGCGGCGCGTTGCCAGGCGCCGCAACGCTTACGCGTTCGCCTCAATATAGGCCTTGCGGTCGGCATTGACGCGCTGCGCCGTCGGGCGTTCGCCGATCAGCTTGAGATACGACTTCCAGTCGATGCCTGCGTCGGCGAGGAAATCGCTGCCGTACACCGCTTGCGTGGCGCGCCCCACGAGCGGCAAGCTCACGAACGCAGCAGCATCGGCCACGCCGAAGCGATCGCCCGCCACGTAAGGCGTGAACTTCGCGATCCGCTTGAAGCCCGCCACATAGCGGCGCAACCGCTTCTCCATGGCCACCTTGACCTCCTCGGTCGCCTTGCTTCCAAAGAACGCCTCACCGTAAAGCTCGCGCGCGTTGAGCTCGAGGTGTGTCTCGATGAAGACGATCAGTTCGCGCTCCTTCGCCGCCTGCCACGGATCCGCCGCGAAGATGGGCTTTTCTGGAAAGCGCGCCGCCAGATACTCGACGATCACTTCCGATTCGCACAAAAAGCCCTGTTCCGTTTCGATAAACGGCACCTTGCCGGCCGGCGACTGCGCGAGCAGCGCCTCGTCGAGCGGCAGCTTGTTCGGCACTTCCTCGAACGCGATACCGTGTTCGAGCAGCAGCAGCTTGACCTTGTTGTAGTAATTCGAAAGCGCGAAACCGTGCAGCTTGATCATCCTCATTGCCTCCTTGAGCGGGGCAGTTCCCTTACCGAAACCGCCGAACCGTTTTCATAAAATTGTACGACCGTGCTATTCTAGGCCAATCATGGAGCCAGGCTTCCAATGACTTCACATCATTTCAACATTGAGACAATCGGCATCGTCGGCACCGGTGCGATGGGCCGCGGCATTGCGCAGATCGCCGCGCAGGCGGGCCTCGCGGTGCGCCTCTACGACACGAACCCGCAGGCGGTCACCGCCGCGCGCGATCATCTCGCCGACACCTTCGCGAAACTCGCGGCAAAAGGCAAGCTCGACGAGCCCGCCGCCAAGGCCGCGCTCGAACGCGTGACCGGCGCGCACACGCTCGATGAACTCGCTGGCTGCGATCTCGTGATCGAAGCGATCGTCGAGAATCTCGAAGCCAAACGTACGCTGTTTCGCGAGCTCGAAACCGTGGTGAGCGAGCGCTGCCTGCTCGTATCCAACACCTCTTCCCTCTCGATTACCGCCATCGCCGCCGCGTGCAGCGACCCGTCGCGCGTTGCGGGCTATCACTTCTTCAACCCCGTGCCGCTCATGAAGGTGGTCGAAGTGATCGACGGGCTGCGCAGCGATCCCGCCGCCGGCGACGCGCTCATGGCGCTCGCACGCCGCATGGGCCACACGCCGGTGCGCGCGAAGGATATGCCCGGTTTCATCGTCAATCACGCGGGCCGCGGCATGAACACCGAGGGCTTGCGCGTGGCGGGCGAAGGCGTGGCGAGCTTCGTCGAAATCGATCGCATCATGCGCGAGCAGGCGGGCTTCCGGCTCGGACCGTTCGAGCTGCTCGACCTCACCGCGCTCGACGTGTCGCATCCGGTGATGGAGTCGATCTATCACCAGTTCTATGAGGAGCCGCGCTTCACGCCGTCGCCCATTACGGGCGTGCGGCTCGCGGGCGGGCTGGTTGGCCGCAAGGCGGGCGAAGGCTTCTATCGCTATGTCGATGGCAAGCAGCAGGTGCCCGACGAACCCGCAGCGCCCACTGCGCTGCCCGCGCGTGTCTGGGTGAGCCGCCGCAACGCCGCCGCGCGCGACGCCGTAATCGCGCTTGCGTCGAAAGCCGGTGTGGCCATTGACGAAGGCGATACGCCCGCCGCCGACGCGCTGATCGTGGTCGCGCCACTCGGCCTCGACGCCACGACCGCCGCGCTCGACGAGCAGCTCGACGCGCGCCGCGTGGTCGCCATCGACACGCTGTTTCCGCTCGACACCGCGAAGCGCCGTACGCTGATGACAACGCCCGCCACCACGCGCGAAGCACGCGACTCGGGCCACGCGCTCTTCGCCGCCGACGGTGTGCCAGTCACGGTGATCCGCGACTCGACGGGCTTCGTCGCGCAGCGCATCGTCGCGACGATCGTCAACATCGGCTGCGATATCGCGCAGAAGCAGATTGCAACACCGCGCGACATCGACCTCGCGGTTACGCTCGGGCTCGGTTATCCGCGCGGCCCGCTCGCGCTCGGCGACACGCTGGGCGCACGCACGATCCTCACGATCCTGCGCAACATCCACACCGTGCTCGGCGATCCGCGCTATCGCCCGTCGCCGTGGCTCGCGCGACGCGCGCAGCTCGGCCTTTCGCTGACGCAAAGCGACGCAGCAGACATCAACGCATCGAACGAGGCACCGCAATGAGCGCCGAACTCCGTAGCACCCGCCCGCAAGGCCACGAATCGACACTCGTCCTCACGCTGTCGAACCCCGGTGCGCGCAACGCGCTGCATCCCGACATGTACGCTGCAGCCATTGAAGCCTTCGACGCCGCCGAGCGCGACCCGTCGCTGCGCGCGATTATCCTCACGGGCGCCGACAACTTTTTCTGCGCGGGCGGCAACCTGAACCGCCTGCTCGAAAACCGCGCGAAAGACCCTTCGGTGCAGGCCGCCAGTATCGACCTGCTCGGCGCCTGGGTCACCGCCATGCGCCAGTCGACCAAGCCGATCATCGCAGCCGTGGAGGGCGCGGCCGCAGGCGCGGGCTTTTCGCTTGCGCTCGCTGCCGACCTGCTCGTCGCCGCCGACGACGCGAAGTTCGTCATGGCCTATTCGCGCGTGGGCCTGACGCCCGACGGCGGCGGCTCGTGGTTCCTCGCGCGCTCGCTGCCGCGCTCGCTCGCGTTCGAGCTGATGGTGGAAGGCAAGCCGATCGGCGCGGCGCGCCTCGCGGAACTCGGTGTGGTGAACCGGCTCGCGAAACCGCAAACCGCGCTCGACACGGCGCTCGCCTGGGCCGACGAACTGACAAAGATCTCGCCGAATTCGGTGGCGCGCATCAAGGGTTTGACGAACGTCGCGGACACGCAACCGCTCGAAGCGCAGCTCGCCGCGGAACGCGACAGTTTCGTCGCGTCGCTCCATCACCGCGACGGCCTTGAAGGCATTACCGCGTTCCTCGAAAAACGCGCGCCTGTCTACAAGTAACTACGCTTGCGCGCGGCGACCCACAGGAGAATCAGGAGGAGGGAGACGAATATGGCGCAAGCCACCCCGGATGGAGACACGCAAAAAAACGCGCAAACGCGCACCGACTACTCGGCGTTCGAAGGCACGCGCCCGGTTGCCGAGCGCCAGCGCTTCGACACCGAGGCGCTGAGCGCCTGGCTCACCGCTCACGTGGAAGGCTTCCACGGCCCGCTTGCGATCGAGCAGTTCGCCGGCGGCCAGTCGAACCCGACGTTCAAGCTCGTCACGCCGGGCCGCACTTACGTGATGCGCGCCAAGCCTGGCCCCAAGTCGAAACTGCTGCCCTCCGCGCACGCGATCGAACGCGAATACCGCGTGATGGACGCGCTCGCCACAACCGATGTGCCGGTCGCGAAAATGCTCGCGCTCTGCGAGGACGAAGCGGTGATCGGCCGCGCGTTCTTTGTGATGGAGTTCGTCGAGGGCCGCGTGCTCTGGGACCAGTCGCTTCCCGGCATGACGCGCGAGGAACGCGGCGCGATCTACGACGAGATGAACCGCGTGATCACCGCGCTCCATAACGTGAAGCCCGATGCCGTGGGCCTTGCAGACTACGGCAAGCCCGGCAATTACTTCGCACGCCAGATCGATCGCTGGAGCCGCCAGTATCAAGCCTCGGAAACGGAACGTATCGACGCCATGCATCACCTGATCGAATGGCTGCCGAAGCACATGCCGGACGATTCAGGTTCGCGTGTGTCCGTCGTGCATGGCGACTACCGCCTCGACAACCTGATCTTCCACCCGAGCGAACCGCGCGTGCTGGCCGTGCTCGACTGGGAGCTCTCCACACTCGGCGACCCGCTCGCCGACTTCTCGTATCACTGCATGGCCTGGCACGTTGATCCCGCACAGTTCCGCGGCATTGCCGGGCTCGACTGGCAGGCGCTCGGCATTCCCGACGAGGCCCAGTACGTCGCGCGCTATTGCGAGCGCACCGGCCTCGAGATTCGCGGCGACTGGAACTTCTATCTCGCCTACAACATGTTCCGGATCGCGGCGATCCTGCAGGGCATCATGAAACGCGTGGTGGACGGCACCGCCGCGAGCGCGCAGGCAATCGACGCAGGCCGGCGCGCCAAGCCCATGGCCGAACTCGCCTGGCGCTACGCGCAGAAAGTTCGCTAAAACGAGAACGACTTACTTTTCACTGTCACTGCATCGCATTGCGAGGTCACCGATGAATTTCGATTACTCCCCGAAAGTGCAGGCGCTGCGCGAGAAACTGCTCGCGTTCTTCGATGAACATATTTATCCAAACGAGGCGGTCTTCCACGAGGAAGTCGAGCGCAATCGTGCGAACGGCAACCCGTGGGTGCCCACGCAAATCGTCGAGCAATTGAAGGAGAAGGCGCGCGCGGCCGGGCTATGGAACCTGTTCCTGCCCGCCTCCGAACGCGGCGCGGGCCTCACGAACCTTGAATATGCGCCGCTGTGCGAAATCATGGGCCGCGTGCACTGGGCGCCCGAAGTGTTCAACTGCAGCGCGCCCGACACCGGCAACATGGAGACGATCGAGCGCTATGGCAGCGAGGCGCACAAGCAGCAATGGCTCGCGCCGCTGCTGGCAGGCCAGATCCGCTCGGCCTTTCTGATGACCGAGCCCGACGTGGCCTCGTCGGATGCGACGAACATCCAGACGCGCATCGAGCGCGACGGCGACGACTATGTGATCAACGGCACGAAGTGGTGGTCGTCGGGCGCGGGCGACCCGCGCTGCGCGATCTATATCCTGATGGGCAAGACCGATCCCGACGCACCGCGCCATGCACAACAGTCGATGATCCTCGTGCCATCGGATACGGCCGGCATTACCGTGCGCCGCCCGCTCACGGTATTCGGCTACGACGACGCACCGCACGGCCATATGGAAATCACGCTCGAAAACGTCCGCGTGCCCGCATCGAATATCCTGCTGGGCGAAGGACGTGGCTTCGAGATCGCGCAAGGTCGCCTCGGGCCGGGCCGCATCCATCACTGCATGCGCCTCATCGGCCTGGCGGAACGCGCGCTCGAGTTCATGGCGAAACGCGCGCTCTCGCGCGTGGCCTTCGGCAAGCCGGTCGCCCAGCAGACCGTGACGCAGGAGCGCATTGCAGAAGCGCGCTGCATGATCGAGCAAGCACGCCTGCTCACACTCAAGACGGCATACATGATGGACACCGTCGGCAACAAGGGCGCACGCGGCGAGATCGCGATGATCAAGGTGGTCGCGCCGAACATGGCCTGCCAGGTGATCGACTGGGCAATGCAGGTGCACGGCGCGGCGGGCGTGAGCGGCGACTTCCCGCTGGCCTACTCGTACGCTTCGGCGCGCACGCTGCGCTTCGCGGACGGCCCCGACGAAGTCCACCGCAACGCCATCGCCAAGCTCGAATTCGCGCGCTACATGGACGCGGGCGCGGCGTCGCGCGTGGAAATGCCGGTTACGCGCTCGTAAGCCCACAAGTACAGCAGGGGCGCTTGGCCGCCCTCTGCGAGCGACGCCGATCTATGCTAATTTGCGCCAGACCCGGCGTCGCGACAGTCTCTCGCGGCGCCTTCCTTCCTGGTGCCAAGGAGCCACGATGATCGACGTCTACAGCTGGGCCACGCCGAATGGTCACAAAGTCCATATCATGCTCGAGGAAACCGGCCTCGAATACCGGGTGCATCCGGTCGATATCGGTGCGGGCGACCAGTTCAAGGCCGAATTCCTCGCCATCAGCCCGAACAACAAGATTCCCGCCATTACCGACTCCGAAGGCCCGCGCCGTGCCGACGGCCAGCCGTTTTCGCTGTTCGAGTCGGGCGCGATCCTGATTTATCTCGCAGCAAAAACGGGGCGCTTCATGCCCGAAGACCTCGCCGCGCGCTACGACGTGCTGCAATGGGTGATGTTCCAGATGGGCGGCCTCGGCCCCATGCTTGGCCAGGCGCACCACTTCCGCATCTACGCGCCCGAGAAGATCGACTATGCGGTCAATCGCTACACGAACGAAGCCAAGCGCCTCTACAACGTGATGGAAACGCAGCTGGAAAAGACCGAATATCTGGCCGGCGACGAGTACACCATCGCGGATATCGCCGCTTTCCCGTGGACGCGCTCCTGGCAAAACCAGGGCATCGATCTCGATTCGCTGCCCAACGTGAAGCGCTGGCACGAGGCGATCGCCGCGCGGCCTGCGGTCAAGCGCGGCGTCGAAGTGCTTGCGAATGCGCGCAAGCCGCTCATGGACGAAAAAGCGAAGGAAATGCTCTTCGGCGCGACGCAATACGCCAAGCACTGATTACGCTGAAACCCGGCAAAACGAAAGGGGCGCCCGCTTTGCAGCGGAGCGCCCCTTTTTTGTTGAGCACGCAACCGCTTCAGAAGTAATGCCGCGTGATGAACTCCGCCACGCATGCGGGACGTTCGCTCTCCTCACGCTCGATGCTCACATCCCACACGACCTGCACGCCGCCGCGTTCCACGTCGCTCACTTCCTTCACCGCGATACGCGCACGCACTTTCGCGCCCACAGGCACCGGCTGCGTGAAGCGCACGCGGTTGAGCCCATAGTTCACGCCCATGCGCTGGCGCATATGCAGCGTTCCCCCGAGCAGCACAGGAATCAGCGAAAGCGTGAGAAAGCCGTGCGCAATCGGGCCGCCGAACGGCGACTCGCGGCGCGCCCGTTCGGCGTCGATGTGGATCCACTGGTGGTCGCCCGTGGCATCGGCGAAACCGTGCACGTCCGCCTCACTCACTTCGCGCCAGCCGCTCACGAGCGGCCCCGCACCGATCAGCGCGCGCAATGCCGCCGCGTCGGCAATCTGCGTGACGTCTCCTTCACTCACGATGCACTCCCCGGATGGCGAAGGCCGAAGAGCGCCTTCGAACGCACGACCACGATCAGTTCGCCGTGCTGGTTATGGCCTTCCCACTGCGTTTCGACGATGCCGCGATCGGGCTTGCTCGCCGAAACGCGCTTGCTCAATATCGTGTTCGTCATCGTCAGCGTGTCGCCGACGCGCGTGGGCTTGAGCCAGCGAATCTCGTCGACGCCGGGCGAGCCCATTGAGGTCGAGTCCTTCAGGAAGTGACGCACGAGCATGCCCATCATGACCGAGCAGGTATGCCAACCGCTCGCGACAAGGCCGCCGAACATCGACGCTTCGCCACCGGCCTCGCTCACGTGGAATGGCTGCGGATCGAACTGCTCCGCGAAATGCACCACCTCGTCGCGGCCAAACGTGTGCGAACCGACCGCATAGCGTTTGCCCACTTCGAGATCTTCGAAACTCAAACCCATCCATTTTCTCCGCTGATGTTGCTCGTTGCCGCCGCGCGTTACGCTGCCTGCGCGAAACCGGGCAGCGAGGCGAAGCGTTCAAGATGATGATCGACATCACCGAGCGTCGTTTCGATAATCGCGAGACGCTTGAACAAGTGCGCGGCCGCCACTTCGTTGGTGACGCCCATGCCGCCGTGCAGTTGCACGGCCTGCTGGCCGATGAAACGCGCCGCCTGGCCAACGCGCACCTTCGCCGCCGAAATCGCACGGCGCCGCTCGTCGGCGGATACGCTACTGTAACGCGCGGCAGCGAGATAAGTCAGCGAGCGGGCCTGTTCCGCGTGGATCAGCATCTCGGCCATGCGGTGCTGCAGCGCCTGGAAGCGCGCGATCGGCACGCCGAACTGCTGGCGCGTTTTCGTGTACTCGACCGTGGCGTGGTTGAGCGCGTCCATGGCGCCCACGGCTTCCGCGCACAGCAGGAACGTGGCGTAGTCGGCAATCTTTTCCCACGTCGTCGCGCCCGCGCTTGCGTCGCCAAGACGACGCGCAGGCGCTTCCTTGAAGGTCAACGTTGCCGCGTGCTGGCCGTCGATCGTGCGGTAGTCGCTCACCTCGACGCCCTTCGCGTCGCGCGCGATAACGAAGAGCGCCACCTCGCCCGCGAACCGTGCCGGCACGATCCAGTAGTCGGCCTGGGCACCGTGCTGCACGACCGATTTCGTGCCGGTGAGCGCGAAGCCGTCGCCGGTCTCCTTCGCCTGCGTTTCCAGCGAGAACAGGTCATAGCGCGACTGCGGCTCATGGAAGGCAGCGGCAAGCTTGATCTCGCCCAAGGCAACGCGTTCGAGCAGCGCCGCATTTTCGGCGTCGGCCACACCCGTGAGCTTGAGCGCCTCGACGCCTACCGCGGTTGCCCAGTACGGCTCGATCACGAGCGCGCGTCCCAGTTCCTGCATGACGACAAGCATATCGAACGGTGCGCCGTCGAAGCCGCCCTGATCCGCCGGCACCGGCAGCGCGGTCAGGCCAAGTTCGACGAACGCGTTCCAGTGCGCGTCCGACACGCCCGCAGGCGTCTTCACGATCGCCTGGCGCGCTTCGAAGCCATAGTTCTTGTCGAGATAGCGACGCAGCGCGTCGGCGAGTTGCTGCTGCTCTTCGGTGAAATTGAAGTTCATTGCGCCGCTCCTCAAATACCCAGAATCATCTGCGAGATGATGTTCTTCTGAATTTCGTTCGATCCGCCGTAGATCGACGTCTTGCGATAGTTGAAGTAGTACGCCGCGAGCGGCGCCGCGTCGTTGTCGCCGCCTGCCGCGTGTTCGTGCTCGCCCTCCAGGAAGGCCGGATCGAACGCCGCAGCGAGTGGGCCTATCGCATCGACCATCAGCTCGGTCAGCGCCTGCTGGATCTCCGTGCCCTTGATCTTGAGCATCGACGCTTCGGGACCGGGGCCGCGCCCGTTGGAGGCGCTCGCGATCACACGCTCGGCGGTCACTTCGAGCGCCATCAGCTCGATCTCGACGGCGGCCACGCGCGCCGCGAACACGGGATCTGCCAGCAGCGGCTTGCCGTGTTTCTTCTGCTTGAGCGCGACGCCCTTGAGGAATGCCAGTTCGCGGTTCGACGCGCCCACGCGCGCAATGCCCGTGCGCTCATGACCAAGCAGATACTTCGCGTAAGTCCAGCCGCGGTTCTCCTCGCCAACGAGATTCTCGACGGGCACCTTCACGTCTTCGAAAAATACTTCGTTAACCTCATGGTCTTCATCGAGCGTGATGATCGGACGCACGGTAATACCGGGCGTTTTCATGTCGATGAGGAGGAACGAAATGCCTTCCTGCTTCTTGGCCGCGGGATCGGTGCGCACGAGGCAGAACATCATGTCGGCGTGCTGGCCGAGCGTGGTCCAGGTCTTCTGGCCGTTCACGACGTAGTGATCGCCTTCGCGAACGGCACGTGTGCGCAGCGAAGCAAGATCGGAACCCGAGCCCGGCTCTGAGTAGCCCTGGCACCACCAGTCGTCACCGGATAGGATGCGCGGGAGATAGCGGCGCTTTTGGGCCTCGTTGCCGTACTTCATGAGCACGGGCGCGACCATCGAAACACCGAACGGCAGCACCGGCGGCGCGCCGATGCGACCACACTCGGCGTCCCAGATGTGGCGTTGCGCTTCGGTCCAGCCGGGGCCGCCCCATTCTGTTGGCCACGCAGGCGCGGACCAGCCCTTCTTCCCTAGCAGCTTGTGCCAACTGGCGATGTCGTCGCGCGAGAGGCGCTTGTGGTTGAGAACCTTGTTGCGCATCGCTTGAGGCAGGTTGGCCTCGAGCCAGGCGCGGATTTCGGCGCGGAATGCGTCGTCGGCGGGGGTGTAGTCCAGATCCATGCGCTATGTCTCCTGGCCGCGGCCGGTGCGAAGCATTCCACGCGCCGCGGCGAAGACCCGCATGACATTATTGCAGCGGACCCTTCAACGCGGCCGGAACCGGCAGCGGCATCACATCGATGCCTTCTTCGACGAGAGCTTGCGCATCTTCCGCGGAAGCGACTCCACGGATGTTGCGCGACGGCGCTTCGTTGTAGTGAATGCGCCGCGCCTCCTCGGCGAAACGGTCGCCTACGTTCTCCGTCTTATCGAGGACCTCGCGGATCACACGCATCGCATGCGCCTGCCATTGCGCCGCCTGCTCCTGCGGCGACGCTTTCGGCGTTTCGCTCGCGCCGGACAGGTTCAACCGGGGCGCGGACGGCAAGCGGGTCACGTGGGTGGCGCCGCACATCGGACATTCGACCAGCTTGCGGGACAGTTGCGATTCGAAATCGTCAACCGATGCGAACCAGCCTTCAAACCGATGTCCGTCTGGACACTGTAAATCGAGGACCTTCATGGGAATCGAGGCTTGCGATGAGTTTAGCGCAAATCGTAAATTTGTGAACGACCGTTCGAAAAAATTCCTGCGGCCAGGCACCGGGATTTTCCCGGGGGTTCGATTGTAGCGCTGCTCGGGCGAGCGCGCTGAAGGTGCTTGGTGCGCGCAGAAGCGACAACGGCGGCCGCGAGGCCGCCGTTGATCGGGTGTTCGACGCAGCGGCTAGCTGTCAGCCCTGCTCCGCCTTCGCGAGCGGCCACGCGCCCGACAGCGCCTTTTCGAGCCAGAACGTACCGATGATCGTCTTCACGTCGGTGATCTTGCCCGTGCGCACCCATTCGAGCAGTTCGGGAACCGTCGCCGTGAAGGTTTCGAGAAACTCGCCGTCGTCGAGCTGCGCCGCGCCTGCCGTCAGCCCGCGTGCGAGATAGATGTCGATGAACTCGGTCGAGTACGAAATCACCGGATGGATCTGCGTGAGATAGACGTACTCGCGTGCCGTATAGCCCGTCTCTTCCTTGAGTTCGCGGATCGCGCAGGCGAGCGCGCCTTCCTGCGGATCGAGCTTGCCAGCCGGGAATTCCGTCATCACGCGCGAGAGCGGGTAGCGGTACTGGCGCTCCATCAGCACGCGGCCGTCATCGAAGAGCGGGATCACCATTACCGCGCCGGGATGCTGAACGTACTCGCGCGTGGCGTGCTTGCCGTCCGGCAACGCGACCGTGTCGCGCTTCAGGGTAAGAAAATTGCCCGCGTAGAGCGTCGTGCTTTCCACGCACGTCTCGGCGAGCGCCGGGTCGTGTTGATGATGTTCAGCCATAGTCAGCCTCGTGGGTGCTCAGAATAGTCGGGAAGCCGCGGGCGCGCCGCAAGAAGTGAAGTCGGACAGACTGCCGGCCGGACTTCCGGGACGCACAGCACGTGCCGGCCGCGGGCCGGCCACGCGCATCACGCCGGGCGGCGTTTGATGAGATATTGCCAGGTGAAGCCGGGAAACGCGAACACGACAAAAAGACTGAAGGTGATCGCGTAGAACTGCCAGCCCTGGTCAAAACGGTTGCCGGCGCGCGCCTCCAGCAGGAAGCCGAACGCACCGACCACAAAATACAGCACGATCATTTCAGCAATGCGAATCCACGCACTCTTCTTCGGTGCGCGAAGCGGCACGACGCCGAACAATCGCTGGTTGAGGAACGGCAGGTTGGCGCCCGCGAGCGCCAACAGCACGATGAACCAACCCGCTGCCGACATTAGAGCGGCAGCGTGTGCGTAACGGCTTGCAGGCAGACCGACATCAGCGGGCCCGGGATGATGCCCAGCACGAGCACCGCCACGCCATTGAGCGTCAGCAGCGCGCGGTTGCATGCGTGACTTTCGATCGGTGCTTCGTCCTGCGGTGCGTCGAAGTACATCAGCTTGACGATACGCAGGTAATAGAACGCGCCGAACAGCGACGTGATCACGGCGAGCACGGCAAGCCACGTGAGGCCGGCGTTCATGGTCGCTTCGAGCACGGCGAGCTTCGCGTAGAAGCCGACCGTCGGCGGAATACCGGCGAGCGAGAACATCATGAGCATCATGACGAACGCGAACACCGGGTTGCGCTGGTTCAAGCCCTTGAAGTCGTCGATCGTTTCCGCTTCGAAATCGCGACGCGAGAGCAGCATGACCACGCCAAACGCGCCGAGCGTCGTGATGAGGTAGACGATGCTGTAGAACATGGCCGAACTGTACGCGCTGGCCGCGCCCGTCGCCTTGTTGTCGACGATACCGGCGAGCAGGCCAAGCAGCACGAAGCCCATGTTCGAAATGGCCGAGTACGCGAGCATACGCTTGACGTTGCGCTGCACGATACCCGTGATGTTGCCCACGATCATCGAAAGCGCGGCGAGGATGATCAGCATCTCTTGCCAGTCCACTGCCAGCGGCAGCAAGCCCATCACGAGGAAGCGCACGGCCCAGGCGAAAGCCGCGACCTTCGGGCCGCCGCCGGTGAGCAGCGTCATGGCCGTAGGCGCGCCTTGATAGACGTCCGGCACCCACATATGGAACGGCACCGCGCCCATCTTGAACGCCACGCCGGCGACGATGAACACCACGCCGAACAGCAGGACGATATCGTTGATATGGCCCGACGCCACGGCCTTGAACACTTCGTTCAGTTCGAGCGAGCCGGTCGCGCCGTACAACATCGAGATGCCATAGAGCAGGAAGCCCGAAGCGAGCGCGCCCAGCACGTAGTACTTCATCGCGGCTTCGTTCGACTGAGTCGCGTCACGGCGCAGTGCAATGACCGCGTAGAGCGAGAGCGACATCAGCTCGAGGCCGAGGTACAGCGTGAGGAAGTTGTTGCCCGAGATCATTGTGATCTGGCCGAGCAGCGAGAACATGCCAAGCAGGAAGAACTCGCCCCTGAACATGTCGCGGTCTTCGAGGTACTTGCGCGAGTACACGATCGACACGGCGTAGCCGAGCGTGACCACCGACTTCATCGCGCTTGCGAACGGATCGATCACGTACATGCGCGTGAAGTAGTAGTACACGTGCGGATCGAACGCGTTCACCGCAAACCAGATACCGGCTATGACCGTAGTCAGCAGCGCGATGAAATAGGTCGTGCGACGGCCCGAAGGGCCGGTGAACGTGTCGTTGAGCCACGCGACGACGAGGCCGGTCATCACCAGCGCGTCGGGTAGCAGAGCGTTCAAAGGGGCGTTTGGCATGATCTTTTGTTCCTCCGCTCGGTATTACTGTGACAGCGGCAGTTTCGACACTGCGACGTGGGAGAGGAGGTTTTCCACGGAAACGTGCATCACATCGGTAAAGGGCTTCGGGTAGATGCCCATGAAAAGCGTAAACAGCGCGAGCACCGCAAGCATGAAGTATTCGCGACTGTTGATGTCCTTCAGCTCGCGAACATGGTCGTTCGCGACGGCGCCGAAGTACACCCGCTTGTACATCCACAACGTATAGGCCGCGCCCAGGATCAGCGTGAACGCCGCCCCGAAAGCGATCCAGAAGTTGTACTTCACGGCAGCCAGAATCACCATGAATTCGCCGACGAATCCAGAGGTGCCCGGCAGACCGCAGTTGGCCATGGCGAACAGCATGACCAGCGCCGCGAACTTCGGCATGGTGTTGACCACACCGCCGTAGTCCGCGATATCGCGTGTGTGCATACGGTCATACAGCACACCGATGCACAGGAACATGGCGCCCGAGACGAAGCCGTGCGAGATCATCTGGATGATCCCGCCTTCCATCGCGAGCTGGCTCGACGGGCCGAACATAAAGAAGCCGAGCGTGACGAAGCCCATGTGGGCGATCGACGAATACGCGACCAGCTTTTTCATGTCCGACTGCACCATCGCCACGAGGCCGATGTAGATCACAGCGATCAAGGACAGCGTGATGATGACCGGCGCCAGGTAGTGACTCGCGTCCGGTGTGACCGGCAGCGAGAAACGCAGGAAACCGTACGCGCCGAGCTTGAGCATGATCGCGGCCAGCACGACCGAGCCGCCCGTGGGCGCTTCGACGTGCGCGTCCGGCAACCACGTGTGGACCGGCCACATCGGCACCTTGACGGCAAACGCGAAGAAGAACGCGACGAACAACAGGATCTGCGGCGTCATGGCGATCTTCGCGGCCTGCCACGAGGCGAGGTCGAAGGTCCCGGTAATGCGGTACAGGTACAGCAACGCGACCAGCATGAGCAGCGAACCGGCCAGCGTGTAGAGAAAGAACTTGAACGCTGCGTACACACGGTTCGGTCCGCCCCACACGCCGATGATGATGTACATCGGAATGAGCGTGGCTTCAAAGAACACGTAGAACAACAGGCCGTCGGCGGCGCAGAAAACGCCGATCATGATGCCCGACAGGATGAGGAACGACGCGTAATACTGCGCGACGTTCTTCGTAATGACCTGCCAGCCCGCGATCACGACGATCACGGTGATGAGCGCCGTGAGCACGACGAACCACATCGCAATGCCGTCGACGCCCAGGTGATACGCAATGTTGAACCGCTCGATCCAGACCGTCTTCTCCTCGAATTGCAGCGAAGCCGTAGTCGTATCGAAGCCCGTAACGAGCGGGATGGTGACGAGGAAACTAAGCACCGAACCGATGAGTGCGAGCCAGCGGTCCGCACTCGGATTCCGACGGGAACCCACTACAAGAACGATGATGCCGAATACGATCGGCATCCAGATCGCAATACTGAGAATCGGAGTTGCGTGCATGCGTTTCCTCGTCTTATTTTGCCTTATTTGCCGCTGAGCGTTACAAACAGGGTGAGGAGGCCAAGCATGCCAATAATCATGGCAAATGCGTAGTGGTAGATATAGCCGGATTGCAGGAAACGAATGACAGTTGCAAACCAGCCGATAAACTTGGCGCTCCCGTTTACGACGCCGTCGATCACGACGACATCGCCCTCCTTCCACAGACCGCGACCGATAGCGACTGCTCCGCGAGCGAAGACGATTTCGTTGATCTTGTCGAGGTAATACGCGTTTGCCAGCAGCTTGTAGACCGGCGCGAACGTACGCGACACGACGGTCGGCAGATCCGGGCGCTTCATGTAGAAGAACCACGCCACCACCACACCCGCGAGTGCGAGCCACACCGGCAGACCCGAGAACGCATGCGCGCCCATCGCGGCCCAGCCCTGGAATTCCTTGCCCATTTCCGCGAGCGCTTCGTGGTTCTCGCCAACGAAGATGACGTTCTGGAACGCCACGCCATGCGAGAAGAAGTCACCGAAGAGCAGCGGCTGGATCGCGAACGCACCGGCGATCACCGAGGGGATCGCGAGCAGAACGAGCGGCACCCAGATGACCCACGGCGACTCGTGCGGCACGTGCACGTGGTGTTCGTCGTGGCCATGGCCATGCCCGTGGGCGGCTTCGATCGCCATCGGCGATTCGGGATGCTTCGGACCGCGGAAGCGCTCTTCACCGTGGAACACGAGGAAGTACATGCGGAACGAGTACAGCGCCGTGACGAACACGCTTGCCACCACTGCGAAGTACGCGAAGCCCGAACCCGGCAGGTGCGAGAGCTTCACGGCGTCGATGATCGAATCCTTCGAGTAGAAGCCCGAGAAGAACGGCGTGCCGATCAGCGCGAGCGAACCGACGAGCGACGTGATCCACGTAATGGGCATGTACTTGCGCAGGCCGCCCATGTTGCGCATGTCCTGGTCGTGGTGCATGCCGATGATGACCGAACCCGCGCCGAGGAACAGCAGCGCCTTGAAGAACGCGTGCGTCATCAGGTGGAAGATCGCGACCGGGTAAGCCGACACGCCGAGCGCGACCGTCATGTAGCCGAGCTGCGAGAGCGTGGAGTACGCGACCACGCGCTTGATGTCGTTTTGCACGACGCCAAGGAAACCCATGAAGAGCGCGGTGATAGCGCCGATCACAACGATGAACGAAAGTGCCGTTTCCGAAAGCTCGAACAGCGGCGACATGCGCGCGACCATGAAGATACCGGCCGTCACCATGGTTGCCGCGTGAATCAGCGCGGAGATCGGCGTCGGGCCTTCCATCGAGTCCGGGAGCCAGACGTGCAGCGGGAACTGCGCCGACTTACCCATCGCGCCGATGAACAGGCAAATACACGCAACGGTGAGCAGGTTCCACGAGGTGCCCGGGAACGTCAGCGCGGAGAGCTCATGACCCCGCGCGAAGATGTCGTTGTAGTTCAGCGAGCCGCCGTACGCGAGCAGCAGGCCGATGCCGAGCAGGAAGCCGAAGTCGCCCACGCGGTTCACGAGGAACGCCTTCATGTTCGCGTAGATGGCGCTTTCACGCTTGAAGTAGAAGCCGATCAGCAGGTACGAGACGAGACCCACCGCTTCCCAGCCGAAGAACAGCTGCAGGAAGTTGTTGCTCATCACGAGCATCAGCATCGAGAACGTGAAGAGCGCGATGTACGAGAAGAAGCGCTGGTAGCCCTCTTCTTCCGCCATGTAGCCGATCGTGTAGATGTGGACCATCAGCGACACGAAGGTCACGACGACCATCATGAGCGCCGTCAACGAGTCGATGAGGAAGCCGACTTCGAACTTCAGGCCGCCTACCGACATCCATTCGTAGACCGTAGCGTTGAAGCTCGCACCGCCCATCACGTCGAACAACGTGATGCACGACAGCACGAACGCAATCGCGACGCCAAGAATGGTCACCGTATGCGCGCCCGCGCGCCCGACCGTCTTGCCGAACAAACCGGCAATGAGAGAACCGGCGAGTGGCGCCAGCGGGATCGCCAGCAATAAGGTTTCGTTGAGTGTTGTTGCCATAGCAGCCTGCCTTAGCCTTTGAGCTGATCGAGGTCCTCGACGTTGATCGTGTCGAGGCTGCGGAACAGAGTCACAAGAATAGCCAGACCAATCGCGGCTTCCGCTGCCGCAACAGTTAGCACGAAGAACACGAAAATCTGTCCGTGAACGTCACCGAGGTAATGCGAGAACGCGACGAAGTTCGTGTTCACCGCCAACAGCATCAGCTCAATCGCCATCAGGATGATGATGACGTTGCGCCGATTGAGAAAAATGCCAACGATCGAGATCGCAAAAAGGATCGCGCCGAGGACGAGGTAATGGGCCAGTGTCAGCATGGTTCGCTCCTTCGCGCTTAGCTCTTCGTTGCCGGTGCAGCCGCGGGTGCGGCGCTCGCGCCTGCCGCGGGCGCAGCCCCGGCTTCGGCTTGCGCCGGTTCCGCCGGCTCCGGCACTTCGACGACCGGCTGCATCTTCACGAGGCGCACGCGGTCCTGGCGACGCACGCTGACCTGCTTCGACACGTCCTGGCGCTTCGAATCTTTCGGCTCGCGCACGGTCAGCGCGATGGCCGCGACGATCGCCACCAGCAGCACGAGGCCGGCGACTTCGAAGGCGAAGATGTAGTCGGTGTAGATGATCTTGCCGATCAGGTGCGCGTTCGAGATCGCGGCGGCGGCAGCCGGCGTGGTGTCAGGCACCGGCGTGCTCGTCGCGCCGTAGCCGTGCCACAGGATCAGCGCGGTTTCGATCACGATGATCGCGCCCACGATGGTCGCCACCGGGATGAAGCGCTTGAAGTCGCGGCTCAGCACGTCGATGTTGATGTCCAGCATCATCACCACGAACAGGAACAGCACCATCACCGCGCCCACATAGACGAGCACCAGCAGGATCGCGAGGAATTCAGCCTCGAGCAGCATCCAGATCGCGGCCGCGTTGAAGAACGCGAGCACGAGGAAGAGCGCAGACGCAACAGGATTGCGCGAAGTGATCACCTTCAGCCCTGACAGCGTGAGCAGCAGCGCGAAGATGTAGAACAGGACGGTCGTGAATTCCATGATTACTGGTTCATCGTTGAGGCCTTCGTGAAGCGGATTGCGCGGCGCAAACTGGCGGCCAGACCAGGGAGCGTCGCGCCGCGGCGGTCAGGCTGCGGTAAAGCGCGGGCGTTCAGCACACGCGTTCCCCACAGCCGGCCCGGACCGCGGGCCGATGCAGCGTCAAACTGAAAGATCAACGGTACGGTGCATCCGCTGCCTTGTTCGCCGCGATCTGGGCTTCATAGCGATCGCCAACGGCCAGCAGCATATCCTTCGTGAAATACAGATCGCCGCGCTTCTCGCCGTGATACTCGAGAATGTGCGTTTCGACGATCGAGTCGACCGGGCAGCTCTCTTCGCAGAAACCGCAGAAGATGCACTTGGTCAGGTCGATGTCGTAACGCGTCGTGCGGCGCGTGTTGTCCTCGCGCACTTCCGATTCGATCGTGATCGCGAGCGCGGGGCACACGGCCTCGCACAGCTTGCACGCGATGCAGCGCTCTTCGCCATTTTCATAGCGGCGCAGCGCATGCAGACCGCGAAAACGCGGGGAAATAGGCGTCTTTTCTTCCGGAAACTGCACCGTGAACTTGCGCTTGAACGTGTAACGACCCGTCAGCGCGAGGCCCTTGAGCAGTTCGGTCAGGAAAAACGTCTTGAAGAAGTTTTGGATAGCGTTCATGGTTGTGTTCGCCCCTTATTTCCAGATGCTCAACGGCGACATGTACCAGAAGCCGACCACGATCAGCCACACGATGCACACCGGAATGAACACCTTCCAGCCGAGACGCATGATCTGGTCATAGCGATAGCGCGGGAACGTCGCGCGGGCCCAGATGAAAACCGACAGCAGGCAGAAGACCTTCAGCACCAGCCAGAACACGCCCGGGATGAAGTCGAGGAACGCGAACGGGGCGCTCCAGCCGCCGAGGAACAGCACCGAGGCGAGCGCCGAGATCACGATCATGTTGATGTACTCGGCGAGGAAGAACAGCGCGAACGCCATACCCGAGTAATCGATCATGTGACCCGCGACGATTTCCGACTCCCCTTCCACCACGTCGAACGGGTGGCGGTTCGTTTCGGCAAGGCCCGAGATGAAGTAGACGACGAACATCGGCAACAGCGGCAGCCAGTTCCACGAGAGGAACGTGATGCCCCAGCTCGCGAACATGCCGCGCATCTGGCCTTCGACGATCACCGAAAGATTCAGGCTGCCCGACACCATCAGCACGACGACGAGCGCGAAGCCCATCGAAATTTCGTACGACACCATCTGCGCCGCGGCGCGCATGGCGCCGAGGAACGCGTACTTCGAGTTCGAGGCCCAGCCCGCGAGAATCACGCCGTAGACGCCGATCGACGAGATCGCCATCGCGTAGAGCAGGCCCGCGTTGATGTCGCCGAGCACCGCGCCCGCCTGGAACGGAATCACCGCCCAGACCGCGAAGGCCGGCACCACCACCATGATCGGCGCGACCATGTAGATCCAGCGGCTTGCCTGCGCAGGCTGAATCACTTCCTTCAGGAGCAGCTTCAGCACGTCGGCGATCGGCTGCAGCAGACCTGCCGGGCCCACGCGGTTCGGACCGAGACGCACGTGCATCCAGCCAATCAGCTTGCGCTCCCAGAGGATCAGGTACGCGACGCACAGCAGGATCACCACCGCGACGACGAGAATGCGCACCAGTGCCCACACGGTGGGCCAGGCCACGCCGAGCAGTTGGCTGCCGCCTGCATTGATCGTATCGAACAAGCTCATTTACGCCTTCTCCACCAGCAGTTCACCGAACAGGCTGCCGAGTTGCGCACCGGCAGGCGTCGCCGCCGACACGCGCACCACCGTCGGCGCAAGATTCGCATCGCGCGTTGCAGGCGCCGTCACCGACAGATCGCCCTGGCGCACGCGCACGGCGTCGCCTTCCTTCAGGCCGAGCTGGTCGAAGTATGCCGCCGGCAGGCCGATCGCGTTCGCCACGCGGGCAGCCGTGGTGAGCTGCAGCGCTTCGCCGCGGCGCACGATGGGATCGGCGTGGTAAATCGGCACGTCGGCGATGCGTTCGAAGCGGCCTTCCGCGGCTTTCGCGAGGCTGCCGCGCGCAATCGTAGCGCTGGCCTTGTTCGACAGACGGCCTTCGAAGCTGCCGTCGCCGATTGCCTTGCGGCGCACTTCTTCAGCCGTGTCGTACTCGAAGCCCTTCGCGCCCAGCAGCGTGCCGAGCACGCGCAGGACCTTCCACGCCGGACGCGTGTCGCCGAGCGGGCGCACGACGCCGTTGAACGTCTGAGCCGTGCCTTCGGCGTTGATGAACGTACCCGAGGTTTCCGTGTACGGCGCGATCGGCAGCAGCACGTCCGCGTAGTCGAGGCCCGTCTTGTACGGCGAGAACACGGCGACCATTTCGGCCTGCGCGAGCGCGGCGCGCGCGGCTGCCGGGTTTGCCGTGTCGAACTCCGGTTCGACGTTGAAAAGCAGATAGCCCTTGCGCGGCTGCTCGAACGCTTCGCGCGCGTTGAGGCCGTCGCGGCCCGGCAGAGCGCCGGCAATGTGCGCGCCAACCGTGTTGGCCGTTTCCGTGAGGAAGCCAAGCGTCGCGCCCGTCGTTTCGGCGATGAACTGCGCAGCGGCATGCAGGCGCGAGAATTCCGGATGCTGAACCGCAGCGTTGCCGAGCAGGACGTAGCGGCGTTCGCCGCTCGCGAGCGAGGCGGCAACTTGCTTAGCGGCTTCAGTGGCCTGTGCGCCTGCGAAGCCTTCCGGCAACGCCACGCCCTTCGCTTGCGCAACAGCCGCTGCGATTGCAGCAAGTTCGTCGAGCCATGCCGAGGGCGCGGCGACGATGCGCTGCGCGTTCGGGATCAACGAGCCGTCAGCCGTGGCTTGCAGGAAGCTGACCTGTGCACCGCCCTTCGCGGCCTGGCGCAGACGCGCGGCGAACAACGCGTGATCGCGGCGCAGGAACGAGCCGATCACGAACGCCGAGTCGGCGTACGAGAGTTCGGCGATCTTCGTGCCGAGCCACGGCGCGCCTTCCAGCGGCGCCGAGAAGTCGCTCTGGCGCAGGCGGAAGTCGACGTTCGGCGTGCCGATCGCGTCCGCGAACTGCTTCGCGAGATACAGTTCTTCGAGCGTGCTGTGCGGGCTTGCGAGCAGCGCAAGCTGGTTCTCGCCGTGCTCGTCGCAAATGCCCTTGATGCCCTTGACGACGTATTCCAGCGCGGTCTGCCAGTCGGTCTCGATCCACTCACCGCCCTGCTTGATCATCGGGCGCGTGAGACGCTCTTCGCTGTTCAGGCCTTCATACGAGAAGCGGTCCTTGTCCGAGATCCAGCATTCGTTGATGGATTCGTTCTCGAACGGCAGCACGCGCATCACGCGGTTGTTCTTCACCTGCACGACGAGGTTCGCACCCGTCGCGTCATGCGGGCTTACCGACTTGCGACGCGACAGTTCCCACGTACGCGCCGAGAAGCGGAACGGCTTGCTCGTGAGCGCGCCGACCGGGCACAGGTCGATCATGTTGCCCGAGAGTTCCGAGTCGACCGTCTTGCCGACGAACGAGGTGATTTCCGAGTGCTCGCCGCGGCCGAGCATGCCCAGCTCCATCACGCCGGCGATTTCGTCGCCGAAGCGCACGCAGCGCGTGCAGTGGATGCAGCGCGACATCTCTTCCATCGAGATGAGCGGACCGACGTTCTTGTGGAACACCACGCGCTTTTCTTCGCTGTAGCGCGAGGCGGACTTGCCGTAACCGACGGCCAGATCCTGAAGCTGGCATTCGCCGCCCTGATCGCAGATCGGGCAGTCGAGCGGGTGGTTGATCAGCAGGAATTCCATCACGGCTTGCTGACCCTGCACAGCCTTGTCCGACATGGTGCGCACGACCATGCCTTGCGACACCGGCGTCGCGCACGCGGGCACGGCCTTCGGCATCTTCTCGACATCGACGAGACACATCCGGCAGTTGGCCGCGATGGAGAGCTTCTTGTGATAGCAGAAGTGCGGGATGTACGTGTCCACGCGCTGAGCAGCCTGGATCACCATGCTGCCCTCGGGCACCTGCACCTTCTTGCCGTCTATTTCAAGTTCAACCATGATGGTTAATCGTCCCTAACCTGTTGCCGCTCAATTTCACAGCGGTCTACCCCGTTGCGTCGTGCTACGCGGTTCGAACACAACACACTGTCCTTCGCCCCTTAGGCGGCCACCGTTTCCGAGGCCGCGTGCGAGCCGGCATGACCGCCGACGAGACAACGCTTGTTGTGCACGTGATATTCGAATTCGTCCCAGTAGTGCTTGAGCATGCCGCGCACCGGCATGGCTGCCGCGTCGCCGAGCGCGCAGATCGTGCGGCCCATGATGTTGCCGGCCACCGAGTTCAGCAGGTCCAGGTCTTCCTGGCGGCCCTCGCCGTGCTCGATGCGGTTCACCACGCGATACAGCCAGCCCGTGCCTTCGCGGCACGGCGTGCACTGGCCGCACGACTCTTCGTAATAGAAGTACGAGAGGCGCAGCAGCGAGCGCACCATGCAACGCGTTTCGTCCATGACGATGACCGCGCCCGAGCCGAGCATCGAGCCCTGCTTGGCGATGGCGTCATAGTCCATGTCGGTCTGCATCATCAGGTCGCCCGGAATGACCGGCGCCGACGAGCCGCCCGGAATCACAGCCTTCAGCTTCTTGCCGCCGCGCACACCGCCGGCGAGCTCCATGAGCGTCGCGAACGGGGTGCCGAGCGGGATCTCGTAGTTGCCCGGACGCTCCACGTCGCCCGAGATCGAGAAGATCTTCGTGCCGCCGTTGTTCGGCTTGCCGAGCTCCATGTACGTCTGCGGACCCACGGTCAGCAGGAACGGCACCGCGGCGAAAGTCTCGGTGTTGTTGATCGTCGTGGGCTTGCCGTACACGCCGAAGCTCGCCGGGAACGGCGGCTTGAAGCGCGGCTGGCCCTTCTTGCCTTCGAGCGACTCCAGCAGCGCGGTTTCCTCGCCGCAGATGTACGCGCCATAGCCATGGTGAGCGTGCAGCTGGAACGAGAAGTCCGTGCCGAGAATGTTGTCGCCGAGATAGCCCGCCTGGCGCGCTTCTTCCAGCGCAGCCTCGAAGCGGCGATACACCTCGAAAATTTCGCCGTGGATGTAGTTGTAGCCCACGGTGATGCCCATCGCGTACGCGCCGATGGCCATGCCTTCGATCACGCTATGCGGATTCCAGCGCAGGATGTCGCGGTCCTTGAACGTGCCCGGCTCACCCTCGTCCGAGTTGCAGACGAGATACTTCTGCCCCGGGAACTGGCGCGGCATGAAGCTCCACTTCAGGCCCGTCGGGAAGCCCGCACCGCCGCGGCCGCGCAGACCGCTCGCCTTCACGTCGGCGATCACCTGCTCAGGCGGAATCTTTTCTTCGAGAATACGGCGCAGCTGCTTGTAGCCGCCGCGCGCGACGTAGTCTTCGAGATGCCAGTTCTCGCCGTTGAGGCCCGCGAGAATCAGCGGTTTGATGTGACGGTCGTGCAACGAAGTCATTTCGAAAGCTCCTCGAGCAGCTGGTCGATCTTCGCGCGGCTCATGAAGCTGCACATGCGGTGATTGTTCACGAGCATCACCGGTGCATCGCCGCAGGCGCCCATGCACTCACCTTCTTTCAAGGTGAACTTGCCGTCGGGCGTGGTTTCGCCGAAGTCGATACCGAGCTTCTGCTTCAGGTATTCGGCGGCGCTTTCCGAGCCGCCTTCCGGGCCGAGCTGGCACGGCAGATTCGTACAGAGCGTGATCTTGTGCTTGCCGACAGGCCTCGTCTCGAACATCGTGTAGAACGTGGCAACTTCCTGGACCGCGACAGGCGGCATGCCGATGTACTCGGCCACGAACTGCATGATTTCGGGGGACAGCCAGCCATGCTCTTCTTGAGCCACGGCCAAAGCCGCCATCACGGCGGACTGTCGCTGATCGGCGGGGTACTTCGTCAACGCGCGATCGATTTCTTTCAGGCCTTCAGCTGAGATCATTTTCAGACACGACTCTTTCAATTCCTACCGTTTCTATTCCCGCCACACAAACACCCGCCGCGCGTTAGCCAACCTGCTCGCTGCGACGGACGTGGCGTTCCCGGTATTTCGCAGAGCGCCCTTCTTCACCGGGCGCACTGCCAGTTTGCTGCTTAGCGATCAATCTCACCGAACACGATGTCCTGTGTGCCGATGATCGTGACCGCGTCGGCAATCATGTGGCCGCGCGCCATTTCATCGAGCGCGGACAGGTGGGCATAACCCGGCGCACGGATCTTCAGACGATAAGGCTTGTTCGCACCATCTGACACCAGGTAGATGCCGAATTCACCCTTCGGATGTTCGACGGCAGCGTACGCCTCGCCTTCGGGCACGTGGAAGCCTTCCGTAAAGAGCTTGAAGTGGTGAATCAGCTCTTCCATGTTCGACTTCATGTTCACGCGCGAAGGCGGCGCAACCTTGTGATTGTCGATCATCACGGGGCCCGGATTCTTGCGCAGCCACTCAATGCACTGTTTCGCAATGCGTGTGGACTGGCGCATTTCTTCGACGCGCACGAGATAGCGGTCGTAGCAGTCGCCGTTCACGCCCACCGGAATGTCGAAGTCCATCTGGTCGTAGACTTCATACGGTTGCTTCTTGCGCAGATCCCACTCGATGCCCGAACCGCGCAGCATCGCGCCCGTGAGGCCCAGCTGCATGGCGCGCTCGGGGCTCACCACGCCGATGCCTACCAGGCGCTGCTTCCAGATACGGTTGTCGGTGAGGAGCGTTTCGTACTCGTCGACACAACCCGGGAAGCGCGTGAAGAAGTCGTCGATGAAGTCCAGCACCGAGCCCTGGCGCGCCTCGTTCATGCGGGCGAGCGCCTTCTCGTTGTGGATCTTCGACGCCTTGTATTGCGGCATCGCGTCCGGCAGATCGCGATACACGCCGCCCGGACGATAGTAAGCCGCGTGCATGCGCGCGCCCGAGACCGCCTCATAGACGTCCATCAGGTCTTCGCGCTCGCGGAACGCGTAGAGGAACACCGCCATCGCGCCGACGTCGAGTGCATGCGAGCCGATCCACATGAGGTGGTTCAGCACGCGCGTGACTTCGTCGAACAGCACACGGATGTACTTCGCGCGAATCGGCACTTCGATGCCGAGCAGCTTTTCGATGGCAAGTACATAGCCGTGCTCGTTGACCATCATCGACACGTAGTCGAGACGGTCCATGTACGGCACCGACTGGATGAACGTCTTGCTTTCGGCGAGCTTTTCCGTCGCGCGATGCAGCAGACCGATGTGCGGATCGGCGCGCTGGATCACTTCACCGTCGAGCTCGAGCACGAGGCGCAGCACACCGTGCGCTGCCGGGTGCTGCGGGCCGAAGTTGAGCGTGTAGTTCTTGATCTCTGACATGCGACCCTCTTAGTGTTTCTTCAGACCGCCGTAGCGATCTTCGCGGATCACACGCGGCGTGATCTCGCGCGGCTCGATCGTGACGGGCTGGTAGACCACGCGCTTCTGCTCCGGGTCGTAACGCATTTCGACATAGCCCGAAACCGGGAAGTCCTTGCGGAACGGGTGGCCGATGAAACCGTAGTCGGTCAGGATGCGGCGCAGGTCGGGGTGGCCTTCGAAGACGATGCCGAACAGGTCGAACGCCTCGCGCTCGTACCAGTTGGCCGAATTCCAGATCTCGACGAGCGAGGGCACGATAGGCACTTCGTCGTCCGGCGCGAACACGCGCAGACGCACGCGCCAGTTGTTCGCGAGCGAGAGCAGATGCGACACCGCGGCGAAGCGCGGGCCTTCCCATGCGCCGTCACCGAAGGTCTGATAGTCGACGCCGCACAGGTCGATCAGTTGCTCGAAGCGCAGCGAGGGATTGTCGCGCAGCTCCTTGGCCACCGCGAGGGATTCGCCTGCCTTGACGACGAGCGTCAGTTCGCCGAGCGCCTCGGTGAGGCTGACGATGCGCGCGCCAAGGGCCGCTTCGAGGTTCGCTTTCAGGGTCTCGAGTTTGCTTGCCATATTGTGGGGAGGCACGCGGCCTTTATTGACGGGCGATGGTGCTGGTGCGGCGAATCTTCGCCTGCAACTGGATCACCCCGTAGACCAGGGCTTCCGCTGTCGGCGGGCATCCCGGCACATAAACGTCGACCGGCACGATGCGATCACAGCCGCGCACGACCGAATACGAATAGTGGTAGTAGCCGCCGCCGTTGGCGCACGACCCCATCGAAATGACCCAGCGCGGCTCGGCCATCTGGTCGTAGACCTTGCGCAGCGCGGGCGCCATCTTGTTGCACAGCGTGCCGGCGACGATCATGACGTCCGACTGACGCGGGCTCGGACGGAACACCACGCCGAAACGGTCAAGGTCATAACGGGCCGCGCCCGCGTGCATCATCTCGACCGCGCAACACGCCAAACCGAACGTCATCGGCCACAGCGAGCCGGTGCGCGTCCAGTTGATCAGCTTGTCAGCCGTGGTGGTGACAAACCCTTCCTTCAAGACCCCTTCGATACTCATGTGCTTTCCACTCCAGACGGACAGCCCACAGTTTCCCCGCAGTGCCGCCCATACAATCCGGCGATTAACCCATTATTCCCAGTCGAGACCGCCCTTCTTCCAGATGTAGGCAAAGCCCAGCAGGAATTCGAGCAGAAACAGCATCATCGACAGAAAGCCCGGCCAGCCGATATCGCGCAGGGCCACACCCCACGGAAACAGGAACGCGGTTTCGAGGTCGAAGATGATGAAAAGAATGGCGACCAGGTAGTAGCGTACGTCGAACTTCATTCGGGCGTCTTCGAAGGCTTCGAAGCCGCACTCGTACGGCGAATTTTTTTCGCTGTCTGGTCGGTTGGGACCGAGGACCTTGCCGATCGTCACTAGCGCTACGCCCAGACCAAGACCTACGAGGAGGAACAGAAGGACGGGGAAATAGGCAGCGAGGTTCAAGGCTATCCTCTATATCGGTTGGTTCTGAGGTTCCGCTGGAACTTGCATCGCTCCGCGGGAATCACTTCACGTACTTCGCGCTGCGAACAGAAAACGAACACGACGTAAGAAGCAAAAATGCCAGCCGAAGCTGAAGCAAGCGGCTGGCATTTTTTAGATAACATTGGTGCCGACGGCGAGACTCGAACTCGCACAGCTTTCGCCACTACCCCCTCAAGATAGCGTGTCTACCAATTTCACCACGTCGGCACTGCATGCAATCCGGGACAACAATTATTGCAACCCGCGAATCGCTTCAAGACTTAGATTCTAACTTGTTTCCGTTCTTTGTTCAACGCACAAAACAAGTTTTTCAAATTTATTTCGGAACGTCGTTACCCGGTTGCGAGGCTGCTGCAGCCGGCGAAGCCGCCGCCGCGGCGGTCGCGCCAGGAGCCGATGCAACCGCCGCCGAAGCAGCTGGCGCCGAGGCCGAATTCACCTGCGCCGGGGCTGGAACCGAAGCGCCAAGCACGCCCGCCGAAGGCTTCGCATGATACGACCCCAGGTAAGTTAACGCAAGGGTCGATACGAAAAACACCGTTGCGAGAACTGCGGTAGTACGCGAAAGGAAGTTCGCGGAACCGCTCGCGCCGAACAGGCTGCCCGACGCGCCGCTGCCAAAAGCGGCACCCATGTCCGCGCCTTTGCCGTGCTGCAGCAAGACGAGGCCGATCACCCCGAGCGCCGACAGAAGCTGGACGACGATAATCAACGTTTTCAAATACAGCATCACACTCACCTGAGTCCTGGTTGAACGCCCGCCCCTCCCGGAGCAAACGCATTAGCAGCCCGCACGACGCGTTTTATTTCGAATGCTTCGTGCGCAAGCCTTTAGCTCGCGACGCTGGCGCCCGCCGTAGCGGCCGCGCAGATCGCAAGGAAATCACCCGCTTTGAGCGACGCACCGCCGATCAGGCCACCGTCGATGTCGGCCTGACGGAAGAGCTCCGCCGCATTTTCCGGCTTCACGCTGCCGCCGTAGAGCAGCGGCACGTCCGCCACTTGCGCGCCCTTGGCGGCGAGGCGCGCGCGCAGGAACGCATGCACCTGCTGGGCCTGCTCCGAGCTTGCGCTCTTGCCCGTGCCGATCGCCCAGACCGGCTCGTAAGCGACGACGATACGCGCCGCTTCTTCAACCGACAGCACGGCCAGCACCGCATCGATCTGTGCGCCGACCACGCGCTCGGTTGCACCCGATTCGCGTTCTTCGAGCGTCTCGCCCACGCAGACGATAGGCGTGAGGCCCGCCGCCAGCGCGCGCTGCGTCTTCACGGCGACGAGTTCGGAGCTTTCGCCGTGATAAGCGCGACGTTCCGAGTGACCAACGATCGCAAAAGCCGATTCGAAGTCGGCGATCATGCCTGCCGCGACCTCGCCCGTATAGGCACCCTGCTCGTGCGCCGAAACGTCCTGCGCACCCCACTGAACCCGGCTGCCGCCGAGCAGCGCCTGCGCCTGCGCGAGATACGGAAACGGCACACACACACCGACATGCACGTCCGGGGCCAGCGCCTGCGCACCGCGCGCAACGCCTTCCAGCAGTGCCGCATTGGCCGCGAGGCGGCCATGCATCTTCCAGTTACCGACTACGAGCTTCGATCGTTGTTTCGTCATTGTTCCGGTTGCTGTTAAAAGCGGACGCAAAACACATAATTTTACTGCGTGAAATCCAGGCGGGTCAAACCGCCCCGCCTGCGACACACAAAAAATACGCGAAAAAAATCCCGAAAAATCAAGCGCGAGCGATTCGCCCGCGCCGATATGCCGTCAGGCCGCGCTGCTCCAGTCGAGCATGATCTTGCCGATATGCTCGCTGCTTTCCATCAACGCATGGGCTTCGGCGGCCTGCGCGGCCGGAAATACGCGGAACACGACGGGTTTGATACGACCCTCTTCGATGAGGGGCCAGACCTTCGCCTTGAGTTCCTGAGCAATCTGCGCCTTGAACTCCACCGAGCGTGCGCGCAGTGTCGAACCGGTCACCGTGAGCCGGCGGCGCAGGATCTCGCCCATGTTGAGTTCGGCCTTGGAGCCGCCGAGCGTCGCGATCAGCACGATGCGGCCACCGGTCGCGAGCGCGGAAAGCTCGCGCGCCACATAGCCGCCGGCGACCATGTCGAGAATCACATCTACGCCGCGGTCGTTCGTGAGCGCCTTCACGACCTCGACGAAATCGCTGGTGCGGTAGTTGATGGCGCGGTCGGCGCCAAGCGCCTCACAGGCATGACACTTGTCGTCGGAACCTGCGGTGGCGAACACGCGAAAGCCAAGGGCATGCGCGATCTGGATCGCCGTCACGCCGATGCCGCTCGAGCCGCCTTGCACGAGCAGCGTCTCGTTTTCGCCGCCCTCGCCCTGGCCGAGGTAGGCGCGCTGGAATACGTTGCTCCAGACCGTGAAGAAGGTTTCGGGCAGCGAGGCCGCCTCGACATCCGTGAGCCCCTTCGGCACCGGCAGGCATTGCCCGAGCGGCGCAACCGCGTATTCGGCGTAACCGCCGCCAGCGATCAGCGCGCACACCCGGTCGCCAATCTTCAGCCCGAACGGATTGTTCTTCTCATCGATCGAGCCGCCAACGATCTCGCCCGCGACCTCGAGCCCCGGCAGGTCGGAAATGCCCGGCGGAGGCGCATACGAGCCCTTGCGCTGGAACACGTCGGGACGGTTCACGCCCGAGGCGCTCACCTTGATCAGCACCTCGCCGGCCTTCGGCTCAGGGGTTGGCCGTTCGGCCAGCTTGAGCACGTCCGGCGCACCGAATTCCGTAATCTCGACAGCCTTCATCTCGCGTCTCCTCAGCGCCTCGCGCCCCAATCTGGGCGCCTCCATCTGAATGGCAGTACGCATGCGGCACGATTGACGTGTGCGCACTGCCATTCACCCTCATTGTCATGAAAAACGGCCGGCGCGTTATGCACGCTGCCGGCCGTTGGAGCTTACTGCCTTACTGCTGCGGCTCGCCCTGCGGTGCGCCATTCGCCTGCTCGTTGAGCAGTGCCTTGGCGGACAGGCGCACGCGGCCCTTCTCGTCCGTCTGGATGACCTTGACCTTCACGACCTGGCCTTCCTTCAGATAGTCGTTGATGTCCTTGATACGCTCGTTGGCGATCTCGGAGATGTGCAGCAGACCATCCTTGCCCGGCAGCAGGTTCACGATCGCGCCGAAGTCCAGCAGCTTGAGGACCGCGCCTTCGTACACCTGGCCCACTTCGATTTCGGCCGTGATGTTCTCGATGCGCTTCTTCGCTTCGGCCATGCCTTCGCTCGACGTCGAAGCGATGGTCACGACGCCGTCGTCCGAAATGTCGATGGTCGTGCCGGTTTCTTCCGTCAGCGCACGGATCACCGAACCGCCCTTGCCGATCACGTCGCGGATCTTTTCCGGGTTGATCTTGATGGTGATCATGCGCGGAGCGTACGCCGACAGCTCCGTGTTCACGCCCGACACCGCCGAGGTCATCTTGCCGAGGATGTGCATACGGCCTTCCTTCGCTTGCGCGAGGGCGACCTGCATGATTTCCTTCGTGATGCCCTGGATCTTGATGTCCATCTGCAGCGCGGTCACGCCAGCTTCCGTACCCGCCACCTTGAAGTCCATGTCGCCGAGGTGATCTTCGTCGCCGAGGATGTCGGTCAGCACGGCGAACTTATTGCCTTCGAGGATCAGGCCCATCGCGATACCCGCGACGTGCGCCTTCATCGGCACGCCGGCGTCCATCAGCGCGAGGCAGCCGCCGCACACCGAAGCCATCGACGACGAACCGTTCGACTCGGTGATTTCCGAGACCACGCGGATCGAGTAACCGAACTCTTCGGCGCTCGGCAGGCACGCGACGAGCGCGCGCTTTGCCAGACGGCCGTGGCCGATTTCACGGCGCTTGGGCGAACCCACGCGGCCCGTTTCGCCGGTCGCGAACGGAGGCATGTTGTAGTGGAGCATGAAGCGGTCGCGGTACTCGCCTTCGAGCGCGTCGATGATCTGCTCGTCGCCCTTGGTGCCGAGCGTCGCCACGACCAGCGCCTGCGTTTCGCCACGCGTGAACAGCGCCGAACCGTGGGTACGCGGCAGAACGCCCGTGCGGATCTCGATCGGGCGCACGGTGCGCGTGTCGCGGCCGTCGATACGCGGCTCGCCGTTCAGGATCTGCGAACGGACGATCTTCGCTTCGAGGTCGAACACGATGTTGCCGACCGTGGCCTTGTCGGCCGCCGTCGTGCCGGCCGCAGCGGCTTCTTCTTCGAGCTTGGCCGACGTGGCTGCGTAGACTTCCTTCAGCTTGGTCGAACGCTGTTGCTTGTCGCGCAGTTGGTAAGCGGCGAGCAGGCTGTCGTTGGCGATAGCCGTGACGCGCGCGATGAGCGCTTCGTCCTTCGGCGCCGGCGTCCAGTCCCACTCGGGCTTGCCGCCGTCACGCACCAGTTCGTGGATCGCGTCGATGGCGGTTTGCATTTGCTCGTGGCCGAACACGACCGCGCCGAGCATCACGTCTTCCGGCAGCTGGTCGGCTTCCGACTCCACCATCAGCACCGCACGCTCGGTACCGGCCACGACGAGGTCGAGGCGCGAGTCCTTGATCTGCGCGCGCGTCGGGTTCAGCACGTACTCGTTGTTGATGTAGGCCACGCGTGCGGCGCCCACCGGGCCGTTGAACGGCAGACCCGAAATGGCCAGCGCAGCCGACGCGCCGATCAGCGCGGGGATGTCAGCCGGGATTTCCGGGTTGATCGACAGGACGTGGATCACGACCTGGACTTCGTTGTAATAGCCTTCCGGGAAGAGCGGGCGCAGCGGACGGTCGATCAGGCGCGAGATCAGCGTTTCGCCTTCCGACGGACGGCCTTCACGGCGGAAGAAGCCGCCCGGGATCTTGCCGGCCGAATAGGTCTTTTCGATGTAGTCGACGGTGAGCGGGAAGAAGTCCTGACCCGGCTTGGCGGTCTTCGCGCCGACGACGGTCGCGAGCACGACGGTGTCTTCGACGTCGACGATGACAGCACCGCTGGCCTGACGGGCGATTTCACCCGTTTCGAGGCGCACGTTGTGCTGGCCCCATTTGAATTCCTTCACGACTTTATTGAACATGGTCATGGTCACTCACTCCTTACTCATTTGTTATGCACCGCCCGCACACGCGGACGATGCGGCAAGACAGGCTCCGGCACCGCGCAGGAAGAGGAGTGTTATGCCATTCCAGCGAAGCGCGAGGTTGCGGCGCATCGCCGCTCACGATCTGCTGGAATGACACAAAGCTCTGCCCCGTGGCCCGGCCCTGCTGCTTGTACTGCTGGTGCTACGTGGTGTTGCCTGATGTTTTCGAACCGGCGTTTATCGCATCAAGACGACTTGAAAAGCAGCATGAAGCGCACCGTTCAAAAACAAAATGCCTGCATCAGCGGAACTGACACAGGCATCTTTGCGGAAGACCTTCCGATTACTTACGCAGACCCAGCTTTTCGATGAGCGCGCGGTAACGGTCGGCGTCCTTGCCCTTCAGGTAGTCGAGCAGCTTACGGCGGCGGCTCACCATGCGCAGCAGACCGCGGCGGCTGTGGTGATCCTTCGCGTGCGACTTGAAGTGCGAGGTCAGTTCGTTGATACGCGACGTCAGGAGCGCAACCTGAACTTCGGGCGATCCCGTGTCGTTGGTGCCGCGCGCGAATTGCGCGACGACGTCGGACTTCTTGATATCTGCTACGGACATTTTGCTTTTCCTTTAAAACAAACGAGCGGTCACGGAAGAAAGGCCGTGCCGTGGCTTGGTTCTCACTACGATTGCTTGCCGCGGGTTCGCAGCAAGGGGCGTATTGTAGCACAGCCCCGATTTGCCGCGAACCCGCTTGTAAGGCGCGCCGTCAAGGCCGCTTCATCTGGCAGACCGTGGCGGGCACGGTGCGCTCCGCGGGCAGCGCCAGCACCGTGCGAAAGCCGTAGCCTGCGCCTTCGTTGTCGAAACGCACGCCGGGCGTGCCCTGCTTGTCCATTTCCATGACATAAAGGGGCTGAATCGCCTGGTGATCGTCTGCGCGCATCCACATGGGGTGAAAGCCGGCCTCCTCGCCTTTGAAGCGCATGCCTTCCAGCGCTTTCGCGACCGCCTCGGGGTCGGCCGTGCCGGCCTTCGTCATGGCCTGCGCGAGCATCTCCACCATCATCGACATGCGCAGCACCGGGTAGTCGTCCCTGGCCGCGGGGTAGCGCGCGCGGAACGCCTTGTACCACGCATCGGAGGCCGCGCCGCCCACGTTCGGATGCCAGTCGGCCACCGCGATCACGCGCTTCACGCCCGCATCGCCCAGGGCCGCCGGCGCGCCGAGGCTGTTGCCGTAGAACGTGTAGAACTTCGCGTCGAGCCCCTGCTCGCGCGCGGCCTTCACGAGCAGCGTGAGGTCGTTGCCCCAGTTTCCGGTGATGACAGCATCGGCGCCCGCGGCGCGAATCTTCGCGATGTACGGCGCGAAGTCCTTCACGCGGCCGATGGGATGAAACTCGTCGCCGACGATAGCGATGTCCGGGCGGTCCTTCGCGAGCGCGGCGCGAGCAAGCGTGCTCACGTCGTGGCCGAAGCTGTAGTCCTGGTTGAGCAGATACACCTTCTTCACCGACTTGTCCGCGGCGATGACGTCTGCCAGCGCGTCCATGCGCATGCCCGCGTGCGCGTCGAAGCGGAAGTGCCAGAAGCTGCAATTCGCGTTCGTGAGCGCGGGATCGTCGGCGGAATAGTTCAGGAAGATCTGACGGTTCTGCGGATCGCGCTCGTTTTGGCGATCGATGGCCGTCACGAGCGCCGCCGCCACCGCCGAGCTGTTGCCCTGCATGACATAGCCGATGCGGCGGTCCTGCGCCATGCGCAACTGCACGAGCGCCGCCTCGGGGCTGCCCTTGCTGTCGAGCGTGACCAGTTCGAGCGGATGCCGCCCGTCACGCAGCGCGACACCGCCGCTCGCGTTGACCCGCTCGACGCCGAAGCGCAGGTTGCGCTCGACAGCTGCGCCCGCGTCCGCGAACGGGCCGGACATGCCTTCGATGAGCGCGAGCTGGATCGGTTTGCCGGTCGGCGTCTCGTCCACCTGTGCGCCGTTTGCGCTCGCGAGCCCTGCCGCCATCGCCGCGATGGTGAGCATGGCCGCTGCCGCACGCGCCATGCGTGCCGTTATGCGCTTTTCTCTCATTTTTTGATGCCAGCCCGATTGTCATTCGAAGCGCGGATCATAGGCCGCGAGGCGGTGCGGCGGCAAGGCCGCGATCCACCGCTTGACCGGACAGGCCCGGCCCGCGAGCGCGTCGCGCCGTGTCAAAATAACGGTTCCACATACACCGCGGTCATTGGAACCTTGCCATCGGGGGACATCATGTTCACGCGCCTATCCACTTCGCTCGCCACGCCCGTGCGCCTCGCCTCGCGCCGCCTGCGTCTCGCCCTCCTCGCGGGCGTGGGCGCACTTGCGCTCGCCGGCTGCGCGCAGCCGTGGCAGCAATTCCATGCGGGCGACGACGCACAGTCCGTAATCGCCCGTTTCGGCCCACCGGCTGAAACCTACGACCTGCCTGACGGCGGCAAGCGCCTGATGTGGCCGACCCAGCCAATGGGCGAAACCACCACTGCCGCCGACATTGACGCCAACGGCCGCGTCGTGAACGTGCGCCAGGTGTTGCAGCCCAACGAGTTCTATCGCGCGGAGATCGGCAAATGGACGCGCTCCGATGTGCTGGTGAACTTCGGCCGCCCGGTCGAGACCTCCTACTTCCCGCTGATGAAAAAGGAAGCGTGGACCTACCGCTACCTCGAAGACAACGTCTGGTACATGCTCTATAGCTTCTACTTCGACGACCAGGGCATTCTGAGGCTCACACAGAAGACGCCCGATCCGCTGCACGACCCGGATCGACGCAGCATGTTCTGATCGCGTTGCTCACGCCGCAGCAAAACAAAACCCCCGCGCTCTTGCGAGCCCGGGGGTTTTTCATTGCCTCGTTGGCGTAACGACGTAAAGACGTGAAGCGAGGCTAAGCGCCCCGCCCGCGCTTACACCGCTTCCGAGCGCTGCGGATTGACCTTGTCGCCCGAGTAAAGCTTGTTGAGCGCCGAGATATACGCCTTCGCCGAAGCAGCAACGATATCCGGATCGGTGCCCACGCCATTGACGATGCGGCCGGCCTTCGAGAGGCGCACCGTCACTTCGCCCTGCGCCTGGGTGCCCGTCGTGATCGCGTTCACCGAGTACAGCAGAAGCTCCGAGCCGCTGCCCACTTCGGTTTCGATGGCGTTGAGCGTGGCGTCCACCGGACCGTTGCCCGCGGCTTCGCCGGTCACTTCCTTGCCGTCGGCCGAGAACACCACGCGTGCGTGCGGACGCTCACCCGTTTCCGAGTGCTGCGCGAGCGAGATGAACTTGAAGTGCTCCTGATCCTGCGCCTGCGCCGATTCTTCCGTGACGATCGCGATGATGTCTTCGTCGAAGATTTCGGCCTTGCGGTCGGCCAGTTCCTTGAAGCGCGCGAACGCGTTGTTCAACTCGGCTTCGCTGTCGAGCGCGATGCCCAGTTCCTGCAGGCGCTGCTTGAACGCGTTGCGGCCCGAGAGCTTGCCGAGCACGATCTTGTTCGCGCTCCAGCCCACGTCTTCCGCGCGCATGATTTCGTAGGTGTCGCGCGCCTTGAGCACGCCGTCCTGGTGAATGCCCGAGGCGTGCGCAAACGCGTTTGCGCCGACCACGGCCTTGTTCGGCTGCACGACGAAACCGGTGATTTGCGAAACGAGCTTCGAAGCCGGCACGATCTGCGTGGTGTCGATGCCGAGATCGAGGCCGAAGTAGTCCTTGCGGGTCTTCACGGCCATCACGATTTCTTCGAGCGACGTGTTGCCCGCGCGCTCGCCGAGACCGTTGATCGTGCACTCCACCTGGCGCGCGCCGCCGATCTGCACGCCGGCCAGCGAGTTCGCCACGGCCATGCCGAGGTCGTTGTGGCAGTGCACCGAGAACACCGCCTTGTCCGAATTCGGAATGCGCTCGCGCAGCGTCTTCACGAGGTTGCCGTACAGCTCGGGAATGCCGTAGCCGACCGTATCGGCGATATTGATCGTCGTCGCGCCTTCGTTGATCACGGCCTCGAGCACGCGGCACAGGAAATCCATGTCCGAGCGGCTGCCGTCTTCGGGCGAGAACTCCACGTCGTTCGTGAACTTGCGAGCGAAGCGCACCGCCAGCTTCGCCTGCTCGAGCACCTGCTCGGGCGACATGCGCAGCTTCTTCTCCATGTGCAGCGCCGAGGTGGCGATGAACGTGTGGATGCGGAAGTGGTCGGCGGGCTTGAGTGCGTCGGCGGCGCGCTGGATGTCCTTGTCATTCGCACGGGCGAGCGAACAGATCGTGCTGTCCTTCACCATGCCGGCGATCGTGTGGATCGCGTCGAAGTCGCCGTTCGAGCTGGCCGCGAAGCCAGCTTCGATGATGTCGACCTTCATGCGCTCGAGTTGCTTCGCGATGCGGATTTTCTCTTCCTTCGTCATCGACGCACCGGGCGACTGCTCGCCGTCACGCAACGTCGTATCGAAGATGATGAGCTTGTCTGCTGCCATTTCGGGTCTCCAGGGGGACTTGTTCAGTGTCTAAAACGGATTTTGGGTGTTCGCGCCACCGATGGCGACGCTGACAATGAACGAGGCTTACGGAGGGCGAGCGAGATCAGCGCGGCAGGCGCGCTAGCGCTAGCGTGCTTAGTCGCGCGCCGGCTTGAAGAGAAAAGAGGGGGAACTGGATGGTGTCCATGCCGCCGACTATAGCCGGAATCCGCCGATAGCGCAATTGGAGAGGGCCGCTATAGGCAGACCAGCGCGGGCGAGTGCAAAAAGAAAAAGGGCCGCGCTCGCGCGCAGCCCTCTTTATGGCATTCCCGCCCCCGCGCCCTACCGCTCGCGCGGTGAAGAACGCGCCGGATTCGAGCGTCCGCGCACGGCCTGCCAGGCCCAGAACACATAGCCGGAAAGCCCGTAGAGCACGAAAAGACCGAACAGCATCAACGGCGGATCGGACGACACCAGCACGAACGCCACCACCACGAGCAGCGTGGCCGCAAACGGCACGCGATGGCGCACATCCAGCGCCTTGCCGCTGTAGAACGGCGCGTTCGACACCATCGTCACGCCCGCGTAGATCGTCAGCACGAAGGCCACCCAAGGCAGCCACGAAAGCTTCACGGGCACGCGGTTGTCGGTGGCGAGCCAGACGAAGCCGGCGATCAGCGCGGCCGCTGCCGGGCTCGGCATGCCCTGGAAGAAGCGCTTGTCCACCACGCCGATATTCGTGTTGAAGCGCGCAAGGCGCAGCGCCGCCCCCGAACAGTAGATGAAAGCCGCGAGCCAGCCCCAGCGCCCGAGATCCTTGAGCACCCACTCGTACATCACGAGCGCGGGCGCGACGCCGAACGACACCATGTCCGAAAGGCTGTCGAACTGCTCGCCGAACGCGCTCTGCGAGTGCGTCATGCGCGCCACGCGCCCGTCCATGCCGTCGAGCACCATCGCCACGAAAATCGCGATGGCCGCCACCTCAAAGCGCACGTTCATGGCCTGCACGACCGCGAAAAAGCCGCAGAAGAGCGCCGCCGTGGTGAACGCGTTGGGCAGCAGGTAGATGCCGCGCTTCTTCAGGAACTCCTGGCGCGCCGCGCGCCGGTTTGCGGCGACGCCCAAGGGCTCCTGCACGGCCTTGTTGCGCCGGAACGGCCGCGGCAGCGGTGCGCCTGCAGGGTTACGGGGTCGACGCTGTTTGAATCCGGCCATCGCAGCCCTCCTTTATGCCGATTGGGTCGGCAGTTCGGCGAGGATCGTCGACGAGGCGGACACCTTCTCGCCGATCGACACACGCGGGCGGCTGCCCACGGGCAGGTAGACGTCGACGCGCGAACCGAAGCGGATGAAGCCATAACGCTGGCCGCGCGAAAGCGGCTCGCCGGCGCGCACGTAGCAGAGAATGCGGCGCGCGATGAGGCCCGCGATCTGCACCGAGGTGACGGTCGTGCCGTCGGCCATCGTCAGGACCACGGCGTTGCGCTCGTTCTCGGTCGAAGCCTTGTCGATGGCGGCGTTCAGGTACGCGCCCGGGAAGTACTCGACCTTGGCGACGGCGCCATCCACGGGCGAACGCTGCGAGTGCACATTGAAGACGTTCATGAACACGCTGATCTTGAGCGCTTCACGGTTTGCATACGGGTCGTGCGCGGTTTCCACGGCGACGATGCGGCCGTCGGCCGGGCACAGCACGGCATTGGCCTGGCTCGGGATCGGGCGCGGCGGATCGCGGAAGAACTGAACGACGAAGATCAGGATCAGCCAGAAAGGCCATGCGAGTCCGAAGCCTGCGACCGCATGGATCAAGAGCGCCACGACGGCCGCAATGGCGATGAACGGCCAGCCTTCGCGCGCGATGATCGGATGGGGGTAATTCATGGTGGCTTCGCTGTTATTTTAAAAACCGTAGGATAGCAAAAGCCGCCCAGGGTTCATCCCACCTGGGCGGCTTTTTCGGGTCCGATTCGGATCAATCTGTTCTGCGAGGGTACAAAACCGCACGCGCAATCAGATTCGAACCGTCAGATTAGTTCTTCGACTGGTCGACGAGCTTGTTCGCTGCGATCCACGGCATCATCGCGCGCAGCTTCGCACCGACCACTTCGATCTGGTGCTCGGCGCCAAGACGGCGACGCGATTGCAGCGTCGGCGCGCCGGCCTTGTTTTCGAGGATGAAGCTCTTTGCGTATTCGCCGGTCTGGATGTCCTTCAGGACTTCCTTCATGACCTTCTTCGTCTCGGCCGTGATGACGCGCGGGCCCGTCACGTACTCGCCGTACTCGGCGTTGTTCGAGATCGAGTAGTTCATGTTGGCGATGCCGCCTTCGTAGATCAGGTCGACGATCAGCTTGAGTTCGTGCAGGCACTCGAAGTACGCCATTTCCGGCGCGTAGCCGGCTTCCACCAGCGTTTCGAAGCCAGCCTTGATCAGGTCGACCGTACCGCCGCACAGCACGGCTTGTTCGCCGAACAGGTCGGTTTCGGTTTCTTCGCGGAAGTTCGTTTCGATGATGCCGGCACGGCCGCCGCCGTTCGCCGCTGCGTACGACAGCGCGATGTCACGTGCTGCGCCCGACTTGTCCTGGTGGACAGCGATCAGGTGGGGCACGCCGCCGCCTTGCGAGTACGTGCCGCGAACCGTGTGGCCCGGCGCCTTCGGGGCGATCATGATGACGTCGAGGTCGGCGCGCGGGATCACCTGGCCGTAGTGCACGTTGAAGCCGTGCGCGAATGCGAGCGCTGCGCCGTTCTTGATGTTCGCGTGGACTTCCTTCGCGTAGACATCGGCGATCTGCTCGTCGGGCAGGAGCATCATGACGACGTCGGCGTTCTTCACCGCTTCGGCCACTTCCTTGACCTGCAGGCCGGCGTTCTCAGCCTTGCTCCACGATGCGCCGTTCTTGCGCAGACCGACCGTGACGTTCACGCCGCTGTCCTTCAGGTTCAGCGCGTGTGCGTGGCCTTGCGAGCCGTAACCGATGATCGTGACCTGCTTGCCCTTGATGAGGGAGAGATCGGCGTCCTTGTCGTAGAAAACTTTCATGTTGGTTCCTTGGCGAGAGTCTGGTGAATTTCGGTACTGCTGTTAGCTTTTGCTGCACCGGATGCGTTCTCTAAGTTACGCATCCGGTCAAGTTCCGGTGCAAGATCGACTGTGGTCGGGTCACACCTTCAGAATGCGCTCTCCGCGCCCAATGCCCGAGCCGCCCGTTCGAACGGTTTCGAGAATCGCGGTCGCATCGATCGCTTCGATGAACGCGTCGAGCTTGTCGCTCGCGCCCGTCAGTTCGATCGTGTAGGTCTTTTCGGTGACGTCGATGATGCGGCCGCGGAAAATATCCGCCATCCGCTTCATCTCCTCACGTTCCTTGCCGACCGCCCTTACCTTGATCAGCATCAGCTCGCGCTCGATGTGGGCGCCCTCGGTAAGGTCGACCACTTTCACCACCTCGATCAGGCGGTTCAGATGCTTCGTGATCTGTTCGATCACGTCGTCCGAGCCAATGGAAACGATGGTCATGCGCGACAGCGAACGGTCTTCGGTCGGCGCCACCGTCAAGGTTTCAATGTTGTAGCCGCGTGCGGAGAAGAGGCCGACCACGCGCGAGAGCGCGCCCGGCTCGTTTTCCAGCAGAACGGAAATAATGTGTCTCATGGTGTGATCCGCGATTTATCCAGGTTGACGAGGCTGCCGCCCTTCCCCGCGAACCCGCGCGCCCCTTGTGTGGACGCGCGCCGCGTGAGGTTGAAACGGCGCCATGGCAAATACCGTTACAGGTCTTCCGAGCCGAGCAGCATCTCAGTGATGCCCTTGCCGGCCTGAACCATCGGCCAGACGTTTTCGGAAGGGTCGGTCTGGAAATCGAGGAACACCGTGCGGTCCTTCAAACGCAGCGCTTCCTTGAGCGCCGGCTCGACGTCCGCGGTCTTTTCGATCCGCATGCCGACGTGGCCATACGCTTCGGCGAGCTTCACGAAGTCAGGCAGCGCATCCATGTACGAATGCGAATAGCGCTTGCTGTATTCGATCTGCTGCCACTGGCGGACCATGCCGAGGTAGCGGTTGTTCAGCGAAATGATCTTCACGGGCGTGTCGTACTGCTTGCAGGTCGACAGCTCCTGAATGCACATCTGGATCGAGCCTTCGCCCGTGATGCACAGCACGTCGTCGTCCGGGTGTGCCATTTTCACGCCCATCGCCGCCGGCAGGCCGAAGCCCATCGTGCCGAGACCACCGGAGTTGATCCAGCGGCGCGGCTGGTTGAAGCGATAGAACTGCGCGGCCCACATCTGGTGCTGGCCCACGTCCGAACACACGAACGCGTTGCCGCCCGTGAGCTCCCACGCTTTCTCCACCACGTACTGCGGCTTGATGATGTCGCTCGAACGGTCGAACTTCAGGCAGTTCTTCTCGCGCCAGCCTTCGATGTCCTTCCACCAGTCGGCCAGCGCGGCCGTATCCGGACCGTGTTCGGCGTGCTGAAGCTGCTCGATGAGCTCCTTGAGCACTTCCTTGACGTCGCCGACGATGGGGATATCGACCTTCACGCGCTTCGAGATCGACGACGGGTCGATGTCGATGTGAATGATCTTGCGCGGACGCGAGGCGAAGTGCGCCGGGTCGCCGATCACACGGTCGTCGAAGCGCGCACCGATCGCGATCAGCACGTCGCAGTGCTGCATCGCCATGTTCGCTTCGTAGGTGCCGTGCATGCCGAGCATGCCGAGGAACTTGCGGTCGCTTGCGCGGTAGCCGCCCAGACCCATCAGCGTGTTCGTGACCGGGTAGCCGAGCAGATCGGCGAACTGGTTCAGTTCCCGCGACGCATCGGCGAGGATGATGCCGCCGCCGGTGTAGATATACGGACGCTTGGCCGAGAGGAGCAGCGAAACCGCCTTGCGGATCTGCCCCGAGTGGCCCTTGGTGACCGGGTTGTACGAGCGCAGCGAAACGTTCTTCACCGGTTCATACGCGCACGGCGTCTTCGACACGTCCTTCGGAATGTCGATCAGCACGGGGCCGGGACGGCCGGTGCGCGCAATGTAGAAAGCTTTCTTGACGGTAGCGGCGAGGTCGCGCACGTCCTTCACGAGGAAGTTGTGCTTCACGCAGGGACGCGTGATGCCGACCGTGTCGCACTCCTGGAAGGCGTCTTGACCAATCGCGGCGGTAGGCACCTGGCCGCTGATGATCACCATCGGGATCGAGTCCATATAGGCCGTCGCGATGCCCGTCACCGCATTGGTGACGCCAGGTCCCGAGGTCACGAGACACACGCCGACGTTGCCGGTCGAACGCGCATAGGCGTCGGCCGCGTGCACGGCTGCCTGTTCGTGGCGCACGAGAACGTGCTGGATCTTGTCCTGCTTGTACAGCTCGTCGTAGATGTAGAGTACCGAGCCGCCGGGGTAGCCCCAGATGAATTCGACCTGCTCATCGGCAAGCGCCTTCATCAGCACGGTTCCGCCGATGGATTGGGTGTTGCCTTGAGGGTCAGATTCTTGCGAAGGGGGGACCGACGTGGAGAATTCCGCGCTGGGCATATTCATCATTCACCTTTCGAATTTTCGGCAAAAAATTGATCGGGTGCTCTCTGCCGGGCTTGTGGCTCGGGTTCAAGCGGCGCGTCCAGTTGACAGATGAGCTTCTTGGGCCACATCCGAATTGAGACAAGTCACTTATGTTGCGAACCGTCGAAGATAGCGGCTCGATGCCTTTCGGTCAAGCAAATATTGAGAACGCAGGCACGAACGTTGCGACATCGCGCACGCCTCGCGGCGCCCGCCAGGAGCCGACAGGGGCACCACGAAGGCATGCACCTCTATGATGCGAAGCATTCTCACAGCCTTCCTGCTACCCTGCCGGCGCGAAAATTTGCTAGGATCCGCGAGTTTTACGACTTTTTTCGAACGATTACGCGTACGCTGGCGGCGGCGCCCTGCAACGGATGGCATCAGACAAGGAACTCGCCGACTTTCTGGCGGGCGTCGAAAGACGCGCGTTCAAGCAGACGGTCTACGCCGTAAGGGACGACGACGCCTCGCTCGACATCGTGCAGGACGCGATGATCAAGCTCGCGGAAAAATACGGAGACCGCCCGGCCGCAGAACTCCCCCTGCTCTTTCAGCGTATTTTGCAAAATACGATGCACGACTATTTTCGTCGGCAGAAAGTACGCAATACTTGGGTGAGTCTGTTTTCGTCGCTCGGCAACGCCGATGACGAGGAGTTCGACCCCCTCGAGACCTTCGAGGCCGAGCAGGGCACGGCTGGCGCCGAAAGCAGCGAGCAGCAGATCGAGCGCGCTCAGGTGCTCCAGATGATCGACGACGAGATCCAGAAATTACCGGCACGTCAACGGGAGGCGTTTCTGATGCGTTACTGGGAGGATATGGATGTCGCCGAGACTGCCGCCGCAATGGGCTGCTCCGAAGGCAGCGTGAAAACGCACTGCTCCCGGGCCACCCACACGCTGGCGCAAGCGCTCAAGGCCAAAGGAATCACGCTATGAGCTCCGCCCTCGAAAATAAAGAACTAGAGTTCGTGCGGGAGATGCGTCGTGCGCTCGATGAGAGCGCCGCCAACCTGCCCGCTGGTACCACCGCCCGGCTCGCCGCCGCACGCAAGACCGCGCTCGCCCATAAAAAGGCAGAGGTCGTGCTCGTGCGCGCGCCGTCGCTCGCCGCAGCCGGCGTCGGCAGCCTGTCCGGCGCGCCGGCGCACCTGCCCGCGCGCCGCCGTTCTGCGTTCGCGCGCTTCGCGCTCGCCTGGCCGCTTGCGGCGCTCGTGGCGGGCCTCTTTGCCATTGCGTACTTCGAAGATCAGCAACGCACCGCTGAACTCGCCGATATCGACGCGGCCATGCTGAGCGACGACCTGCCGCTCACGGCCTACCTCGATCACGGGTTCAACGCGTATCTGACGCGCGCGCACTAAGGAAATCTGAGCAGGAGACCGACGGGGTGAGTTACAAGCGCGGCCTGGCCGTTGTCATTGGATCTGTGGTCGCGGCAGTCGTGTCGTATGTGGCGACCTACCCGCGCTTTCACCCCGAGCCGACTGGCGAAATCACCGCTGGCGCGGCCGCGCAAGTGAAAGCGCCCTCGGCCGACAATCCGATTGCGACCGCGTTCGCGCCGGCGCCTGGCGGCCAGTCCGACCCGCTCGCGTGGGCGCGCCTCAGTGAAGCGCAGCACGTCGCTCTCGCACCGTTCGCTGTTGAATGGGATCGCTTCAGCGACGAGCGTAAACGCAAATGGCTGAAGATCGCAGCACGTTATCCGAAGATGTCGACCGAAGCGCAAAAGCGCCTGCATGAACGCATGGCGGAATGGGTTGGCATGACGCCGGAGCAACGGCGCGTCGCGCGCGAAAACTACCAGGTGTCCAAGGAATTGCCGGCGCAGGCGCGCCAGCGCGCCTGGAAGGCTTACCAGCAGCTCCCCGAAGAGCAGAAAGAACGCCTTGCCGCGAGCGAGCACAAGCGCCGGCCCACCGTCGTGAGCGCCCCGCCGAGCGGCAACAAGAGCGAGATTCGCGATATTCAGCGCCTCGTCAACGAGCGCGATCATGGCGGCTTGCCGCATGCCCCCGCCGGCGTCACGGGTGCATCGGGCGCGGGCGGCGCGAGCAGCACGGGTTCAGGTCTCGCGCCCACGGCGCCTGGCACGCCGAGCGAGCCGCCGGCAGCTTCGTCGTTTGCGTCGGGCATTCCCGCCGCCGGCAGCTTCGTGCCGGCCACGCCGATTCCCGTCTCACCCGCCGAAGCACCCGCGGCGTTCAAGGGCTCCTGAAGCCTCCACCGGCGCTCACGCCCCCTCGTTAACCCCGCCGCAGCGTTCCGACCATTTCGTCGCGCGCGTTTTCGAGGTTATGCTTGGGCGTCCCGTCCCCGAACCGACGCCATCGTGTCCGAAAGCGCCCAAGCCGCCGCCCTGCCGTCCGCCGTCGTCTTCCCCGTTCAACCCGCGCCTGTTTCGATTCGCCGCCGCCTCGCCGCATTCGTCTACGAGAGCGTGCTGCTTTTCGGCGTCGTCTTTGCCGCCGGACTCGCGTTCAGCCTCGTCATGCAGCAGCGCAACGGCTACACGCATCACAACGCGATGGCGGCCTGGATCATCTCCGTGGCCGGCGTGTACTTCGTCGGCTTCTGGCACAAAGGCGGGCAAACACTGCCGATGAAAACCTGGCGCCTGCGTGTGATCGGCCCGGACGGCCAGCCGCCCACGCTCGCGCGAGCAGCATTGCGCTACCTCGCCGCGTGGCTGTGGTTCCTGCCGCCGCTCGTGCTGCATCCCCTGCTCAGTCTTTCCGTTCCGCACACGCTCGCTCTCGAAGCCGTCTGGTTCGCGCTCTGGGCCGCCAGCGCCCGCTTCTCCCACGACCGGCAGTTCCTTCACGACCGCATTGCGGGCACGCGCATTGTCGCAATTGCGCGACAACGCACGTCGGCGTAGCAGCCGCATCACCTTCTCCCTCGCGCCGGAAAAGCGCGGGCATGGCACCACCTGGGACTGCGTAACGAGACCTTCTCGTGACTGTCATGTTGCCGTCACGGCGGCATGGCGCAATGCGCGTATTCCAACCTGCCGCGCGCGCCATGGCCCAAAAGACGTCAGCGACCACCCTGTTCCGGCAGACCACCGGACGAGGCACCGATTCCGCCACGTTCCACCCGTCCCCCGGCGGAGCCACCTTTCCCGCCCCGCCCCTGCCGCCCGCTTCGTTCGACGACGCCTCCAGCAGCGGCTCCCACGACGACGATCACCCCGACCCCACCCGCTACCGCACGATCTGGCTGTCCGATATCCATCTCGGCACAGGCGGCTGCCAGGCCTCGTATCTGCTCGACTTTCTGCGCCACAACGAGTCGGAGTATCTGTACCTCGTGGGCGACATCATCGACGGATGGCAGTTGAAGAAGGGCTGGTACTGGCCGCAGGCGCACAACGACGTCGTGCAAAAGGTGTTGCGCAAGGCGCGCAAGGGCACCCAGGTCATCTACATTCCGGGCAACCACGACGAGAGCGCGCGCCAGTTCTGCAATCTCGCGTTCGGTGACATCCACGTGCGCGAGGAAGCCTTTCACACGACGCTTGCCGGCAAACGCCTGTGGGTCGTGCACGGCGATCTCTTCGACGGTGTGATCCAGCACGCCAAGTGGCTCGCCTATCTCGGCGACTCGGCCTATACGCTGATCCTTCTGCTCAACCGCTGGTTCAACCGCGTGCGCGCGAAGCTCGGCTTCCAGTACTGGTCGCTCTCGCAGTACCTCAAGCATCAGGTGAAGAACGCGGTGAACTTCATCTCCTCGTTCGAGCGCGTGATGACCGACGAGGCGCGCCGCCGCGGCTGCGACGGCGTGGTTTGCGGCCACATCCACAAGGCCGAGATCCGCGACATCGACGGCATTCTGTACTGCAACGACGGCGACTGGGTGGAAAGCCTTTCCGCGCTCGTCGAGACGTTCGAGGGCGAGTTGCGCATCGTCTACTGGACCGTGAAGCGCGCACCGGAAGCGCAGGTCTCGACACGCAAGGCGCGCGTGAGCGCCGTTTGAGAAACGACTACCGCTACGCAACTGCAGCCATAACCGCACTACGTAACGCCGAGAGGGCCGACGACCAATGAAAGTAATGATCGTGACCGATGCATGGGAGCCGCAGGTAAACGGCGTGGTTCGAACGCTGAAAAACACGACGCGCGAACTCATCGCGCTCGGACATCAGGTCGAACTGCTCACGCCGCTGGAGTTCCGCACGATACCGTGCCCCACGTACCCGGAAATCAAGCTCTCGCTGTTTCCGAAGCGACATCTGCGGGACCGCATTCGCGCGTTCGGCCCCGATGCCATCCACATCGCAACCGAAGGTCCGCTCGGACTCGCCGCGCGCCGCTACGCGATCGACCACGACCTGCCTTTCACGACCGCTTATCACACGCGCTTTCCCGAGTACGTGCAGGCGCGCTTCGGCGTACCGCTGTCCTTGACGTACCGTTTCCTGCGCTGGTTCCACAAGCCTTCGCTCGCGGTCATGGCGCCCACGCCCGTCGTCAAGACCGACCTCGAGAAGTTCGGCTTCACGAACGTCGTGCTGTGGACGCGCGGCGTGGACCTCGACATCTTCCGGCCGATGGAGTCGAAGGTGCTCAACACGGCGCGCCCCATCTTCCTCTATGTGGGCCGCGTAGCCGTGGAAAAGAACGTCGAGGCGTTTCTCAAGCTCGATCTGCCAGGCTCGAAATGGGTGTGCGGCGAAGGTCCGGCGCTCGCCGAGCTGAAGTCGCGCTATCCCCAGGCGAATTACCTGGGTGTCCTGAGCCAGCCCGAGCTTGCGAAGGTCTACGCCGCCGCCGACGTCTTCGTGTTCCCGAGCCGCACCGACACCTTCGGCCTCGTGCTGCTCGAAGCGCTCGCCTGCGGCACGCCGGTGGCCGCCTACCCGGTGACGGGCCCGATCGACGTGCTCGGCACGGGCGGCGCGGGCTCGATGAACGACGACCTGCGCGAAGCGTGTCTCGAAGCGTTGAAGATCGATCGCGCCGAGGCGCGCGCCTGGGCCGAGCGCTTCTCGTGGCGTGCGGCTTCGGAGCAATTCGCGGCGCATCTCAAGCCGCGCTCGCGCGCGACGATGGAGCCTTCCAGCGCTGCCGCCTGAGCACGAGGCCGGCCATGGTCCGCGCATCGATTGTCCGCGAGCGCGCCGGGGAGACGGACGACCCCGGCGCAACCGCCTCTCACGCGTGCGATACTGGGGTACTACCTGGCACCACCATGACGCCCCGTCCTCCGTCACCGCCGCATAGCGCCCAGGGCGCACACAATCCCAATTCGCCAGCCCGCCAAAGTGCGGGCGGCTCGACGCGTGCCGCGCGTACCGCCGAAGCGCTCGATCCGCGCGCGCCGGCTTCTGCCGCTAGTCCAGCTGCCGCACCCGGCGTCGAGCCGCAAACCGCATCGGTAAGCGAGCACGCCGCTCCTGTCGCGGCACGCGTAGCCCGACCGGAGCCGCCCGAGCCGCCGCACCTGCACGAACCGCTCGGCCCCGACGATCCGCTCGCTCCGTTGCCCTTTAACCCGTACAAGGGCAACCGTGGCATTACCCGCGCATGGAAGGCGCTCAAGTACTCGATCAAGGGCTTTCGCGCCGCCATCCGCGAGGAAAGCGCGTTTCGCCAGGAGCTCACGCTCGCGGCCATCCTCGTGCCCATCGGCGTGTTCATTCCGGTCGAGCCGGTCGAGCGTGTGCTGCTGCTCGGCTCGGTGATCCTGGTGCTGATCGTCGAGCTGCTCAATTCGAGCATCGAAAACGCCGTCGACCGCATCGGCCTCGAGCGCAACGAGCTTTCGGGCCGCGCCAAGGACCTGGGCAGCGCGGCCGTCACGCTCGCCTTGCTGCTCTGCGTGCTGACCTGGGGGCTGATCCTCGTACCCCGCTTCGGGCCCCTGCTGCTGCACGGAATCGGCGTACTCTAGTGCCCGAACACCCCCGTGTAGCGGGGCCCCGCCTCTGCCCCACGCTCTTGACAGGCGCAAGCTGTCGGTGCGCGCGGGCCGTCGGTTTATAATCGAACGACAGTCTTATAACGACCAACCACGTCCGGGCCGCGCGCACCGCAATATACAAGCGGGCGCCTCGCGCCCGGCACAGCATTTTCAGGGCCGGACGACATGGATGCCAAACCTCCCCGCCGTACACGTGAACGGATTCTCGAGTTGTCGTTGAAACTGTTCAATGAAATCGGCGAGCCGAACGTCACCACGACGACCATCGCCGAGGAAATGGAGATCAGTCCAGGCAACCTGTACTACCACTTCCGCAACAAAGACGACATCATCAACAGCATCTTCAGCCAGTTCGAGCAGGAGATCGAAAAGCGTCTGCGCTTTCCCGAAGACCATCGCGCCACCATCGACGAGATGTGGGCGTACTTGCAGTACATGGTGGACTTCACGTGGCGCTACCGCTTTCTCTATCGCGACCTGAACGACCTGCTCGCGCGCAACCGCACGCTGGAGATGCATTTCAAGCAGATCATCAGCCACAAGGTGCACTTCGCGAAGCAGTTCTGCGAGCAGCTCGTGGAAGACGGCGACATGGTCGCCACGCCCGCCGAGATCGACGTGATCTCGACCAACATTGGTGTGATCGCCACCTACTGGCTGTCGTACCAGTTCGTGATGAACCCGCGCAAGTACAACGACCAGGAAGCGATTCGCGACGAGTTGCACCAGGTGAGCGTGCAGATCGTCTCGCTGATGGCGCCGTATCTGCGCGGCCGCGCGCGCGAGCTGTTCGACGATCTCGTCTCGGGCAAGCTCCCGAAGCGCGAGTTCTACGACTACCTGCCGCCGCGCGAAGGCGCGGGCGCCGCCAAGGACAACCGCGAATAAAGGCCAAAGCCGAATGAAAGCAGTCTGCGTGTATTGCGGCTCCTCACCCGGAGCCAACCCGATTTATACCGAAGCCGCCCAGGCCTTTGGCCGCGCGCTCGTCGCCGCGAACCTCGCGCTCGTCTATGGCGGCGGCAAGGTCGGATTGATGGGCGTGATCGCCGACACCGTGATGGCGGGCGGCGGCCGCGCCATTGGCGTGATTCCCGAGCTGCTGGTGGACAAGGAAGTGGGCCATGCGGGCCTCACCGAGCTGCACGTCGTGCCCGACATGCACCATCGCAAGAAAATGATGGCCGACCTCTCGGACGCGTTCGTCGCGATGCCGGGCGGCGCGGGCACGCTCGAAGAGCTGTTCGAGGTCTACACGTGGGCGCAGCTCGGCTATCACCGCAAGCCGGTGGGCGTGCTGAACATCGGCGGCTTTTACGATCCGCTGATGTCGCTGCTCGACCACACGGTGCGCGAAGGCTTCATGCGCCAGACCTACCGCGACATGCTGCAAACCGATAGCGACCCCGCGGCGCTGATCGCCAAGCTTCAGCGCTACCACGCGCCCGAGAAGGACAAGTGGGCGGACTTGCGCGAGAACGTTTGATCTAGCCGCACGCTTCTGTTCCCTCGACAAACCGCAGTCACTACGATGAGTCCGTCGCAATGAGCAAGGTTGTCCTGATCACTGGCGCAAGCCGCGGCATTGGCCGCGCGACGGCGCGTCTGCTTGGCGCGCACGGCTGGACCGTGGGCGTCAACTATCTGCACAACGAACCGGCCGCCGACGAAACCGCCGCCGAAGTGGGCCGCGCAGGCGGCCACGCGCGCGTGCTGCGCGGCGACGTGGCGAACGAGGCGGACGTCATCGCGATGTTCGACGCGCTCGAATCGGCCTACGGCCGTATCGATGCGCTCGTGAACAACGCAGGCATCGTGGCGCCGGGCAGCCAGGTCGCCGACATGAGCGCCGAGCGCCTGAAGCGCATGTTCGACGTGAACGTGTATGGCGCGTTTCTGTGCGCACGTGAAGCGGCGCGGCGCATGTCGAAGGATCGCGGCGGCGACGGCGGCGCGATCGTCAACGTTTCTTCTGCTGCCGCGCGGCTGGGCTCGCCCAATGAATATGTCGACTATGCGTCGTCGAAGGGCGCGGTCGACACGATGACAATTGGACTGGCCAAGGAACTCGGCCCGCAAGGCGTGCGCGTGAACGCCGTGCGCCCGGGCCTCATCGACACCGAGATCCACGCGAGCGGCGGTCGCCCGGATCGCGCCGCCGTGCTTGGCGCGCAAACGCCGCTCGGCCGGCCCGGAAGCGCCGACGAAGTCGCGCAAACGATCGTGTGGTTGCTGAGCGACGCTGCGTCCTACGTCACGGGCGCGCTGCTCGACGTGAGCGGCGGGCGCTGAAGCCGAGCGCCGGACTCAGCTAGAACGACGAACCGCGTTCGCGCAGGAACGCGGTCTCTTCGTCGGTGGACACGCGGCCCAGTTGCGCATTGCGATGGGGAAAGCGCCCAAAGCGCTCGATGACGTTCGCGTGGCGCACTGCGTAATCGTAGTAGCCCTGCCCTTCAGGATCTTTCGCCAGCTCGCCGAAAAGCCGCAGCGATTCGCGCTGCGCTTCGGCGCTTTCGGCATGCTCGAACGGCAGATAGGCGAACGAGCGGTGCTGCAGCGTGGGCAGGCGCAGATCCGCGCCGCTCGCCACCATCGCGCGCGCAATGCCGAGCGCCTTGTCGTCCGCGGAGAACGCGTGCGGCGTGCCGCGATGGCAGTTGCGCGAAAACTGGTCGAGCACGATCACGAGCGCGAGCGCGCCTTCGGGTGTTTCGCACCATGCGTCGAGTTCGCCCGCGCAAGCGGCGTCGAGCAGCGCGCCGAAGCGTTCGCGCAGCCCGGCGTCGAACGCTGCGTTCTTGCGGAACCACATCTTCCGCTCGCGGCCGAACGCCTCCGAACCCGGGGCGCCGAACCAGAAGTCGAGCACCTCGCGCGCTCGCGCGTCGAGATGCATTACGCCAGTTCCAGCACGAGACGCCGCGTGCGCGCGCTCTTCTTCTCGAGCTTCGCCACGCGCAGCGCGCCGATCTCCTGCGTGTTGCGCACGTGCGTGCCGCCGCAAGGCTGCAAATCGACGCTCTCGATGCGCAAGAGCCGCACACGGCCCAAGCCCATCGGCGGCTTCACGCTCATCGTGCGCACGAGTTCGGGGCGTTGCGCCATCTCTTCGTCGGTGATCCATTCGGTCGCCACCGCATGCGCGCCCGACACGAGTTCGGCAAGCCGCGCCTCCACCATGTCGCGCTCGATCGGCTCGACCGTGGCGAAATCGAGGCGCGCATAGTCGGTCGTGATGCTGCAGCCGTCCACGGGGTACGGCAGCACCGCGCACATCAGATGGCTCGCCGTATGCAGGCGCATGTGCCGGTGGCGGCGCGCCCAGTCGATCTCGGCGCGCACGCGCTCTCCGGCGGCGAGGCGCGCGAGCAGCGCTTCCTGGCCGGGCGCGGGAACGTGCAGCGCGTCGTCGGGCGTCGCGCCTTCGAACTTCGCCTTGCGGGTGTCGGCAATCTCGATGCGCGTGCCGTCGGCGAGCACCAGCGCGCCGGCGTCGCCGGCCTGGCCGCCGCCGAGCGGATAGAACACGGTCTGGTCGAGCCGCACGCCGTCCTCGCCAACGGCAAGCACGGTCGCTTCGCACTGCGTGAGATAGGCGTCTTCGCGAAAGAGCGCGCGGGTGGTCGTCATCGTGGGTGTCTCCTTGTTTTGCTGACGGCTGGCCGCGCAACGGCGGCCGCGAGCCAAAGGGGCATTATGGCCGCCTCGTGAAACACCCCGCTGGACGGCCGCGACGCGCCAGCGCCTGACTGTACCGGCCCACGGACCGGCACAATCGGGCGCGGCGAATCAACCCGGGTGATTGCGCATCCAGTCGGCGGTATCGAAGAACGAGTGCAGCAGGCGCTCGCGCAGCGGCTCCGGCAGGCCCACGTCTTCCATCGCCCACGCCATGCAGCGCAGCCACTGGTCGCGCTCGGACGAGGCGATCGCGAACGGCAAATGGCGCGCGCGCAAACGCGGATGACCGAAGCGCTCGATGTAATGGTCCGGGCCGCCAAGCCAGCCGCAGAGGAACCAGAACAGCTTGTCGCGCGAACCGTCGAGCGTTTGCGGGTGCATCGCGCGAATGCCCGCAAAGTCGGCCTCGAGGTCCATCAGGTCATAAAAACGGTCGACGAGCTCGCGCACGCGCGCCTCGCCGCCGACGAGTTCGAAGGCCGTGGGTTTCTGCGGCGCTTCGTCGGCTGGATCGGTCATACGGTTGAATCAGAACAAAAAGAGGGACGGCAACACATTGCCGGAAACCAACAATTCTCGCATAGCGGCGCGTGGCGGCGGGTTGTCGCCTCGCGCCTCAGGCGTCGCGCAGCGACTGCAGCGCCGGCCGCGCGAGCACGTGCCGCAGGCTGATCCACCCGCCCACGCCTGCGCACACCACGCCAGCGGCGATGCCGGCCGGGAAGAGCCACGGATCGAACGGGAGATAGAACAGAAACACGTGCGTGGCGAGCACCGAGCCGATCGCCTGCGCGCCGATCGCCGCCAAGAGCCCCGCGAGCGCCCCCACCGAGATGAATTCGGCCACTTGCACCGCGCGCACCTGCTGGTGCGATGCCCCGAGCGCGCGCAGCAGCGCCGACTCGCGCATGCGCTCGTCGCGCGTGCCCGCGAGCGCCGCGTAGAGCACCAGCACGCCGGCGGCGAGCGTAAAGAGAAAGAGGAACTGCACCGCGCCGATCACCTGCTCGAGCACGCGCTCGATCTGCGCGAGAATCGGCGCGATGTCGATCGCGGTGACGTTGGGATAGCGCGCGACGAGACCGTCCACGACCTCGCGCTGCCCAGGCGGCAGGTGAAAGCTCGTGATGTAGGTCGCCGGAAAATCGCGCAACAGCCCGGGCGGCATCAGCACGAAGAAGTTGACCTTGAACGAGCCCCAGTCGAGCTTGCGCACGCTCGTCACGGGCGCCGTGACTTCGAGGCCGGTCACATCGAACTTGAGCACGTCGCCGGGCTTCACGTTGATGAGCTTCGCGAGACCCTGCTCGATCGAAAGCTGCGGTGTGCCCGAATCGCCATACCAGGTGCCCGCCTCGATGCGGTTGTCGTCGGGCAGCTTCGTCGTGTACGAGAGATTGAACTCGCGATCCACCAGGCGGCGCGCATCCTCGCTCTTGTACGAGTCGGGATTCACCGGCTTGCCGTTGATCGAGATGAGACGCCCGCGCACCATCGGCTGGAGATCGCTGTCGTTGGCCCCGGCAATGCCATGCGCGCGCAGCCAGGCCGCCACGGCGTCGCGCTGGTCGGGCTGGATGTCGATGAGGAACTCGTTGGGTGCGTCCGGCGGCGTGGACTTGCGCCAGCCATCTACAAGGTCGTTGCGCGTCATCGCGATCAGCAACAGGCACATGAGGCCGATGGCGAGCGCCGTGATCTGCAGCGCGCTTGCGCCCGGCCGCCGTTCGAGCGACGCCAGCGCATAGCGCCAGCCCACACCCGCGCGCGCCTGGCCGGACAGTCGCCCGCTGCGCGCCACGCGCGCCGCACACCAAAGCGCCGCGCGCGCCACGCAGGCGAACACGAGCAGTCCGATCGCGAAGCCGCCCGCGACGATGCCGCCCAGCTTCAACTCCCCCGCCGCGATCACGAGCAGCCCCGCAAAGAGCGCAATGCCGACGCCATACGCCGCCCATGCGGCGCGCCCTTCGTCGCCCCACTCGCGGCGCAGCACGCGCACCGGCGGCACGCGCGTGAGCGGCAAGAGCGGCGGCAGCGCGAAGCCGAGCAGCAACACGAGGCCCGCGGCGATGCCTTCGAGCACGGGCAGCGGCCCGGGCTGCGGCAGCACGACGTCGATGAGATTGCCGAGCCACGCCAGCAGCGCGAGGTGGCCCGCGTAGCCGAGCGCGACGCCTACCGCACCGCCCGCGAGCCCGAGCCCCGCGAACTCCAGCACGAAGAGCGTGCGCAGCGTGCGTTGACTCGCGCCGAGGCAGCGCATCGCGGCGCACGCATCGAGATGGCGGCGCGTGTAGCGATGCGCGGCCATCGCGATCGCCACGGCCGCGAGCAGCGCCGTGAGCAGCGAAACGAGCGTGAGGAAGTGGCGCGCGCGGTCGAGCGTCTCGCGCACCTGCGGCTGGCCGTCCTGGAGCGATTCGAGCGCGACGCCACGCATCTTCCCGCCATCCACACGCTCGCGCGACCAGGCCGCGAACTGCGCGACGGCCGGATCGGCGCCCGCCACGAGCAGGCGATAGGTCACGCGGCTGCCATAGCCGAGCAGCCCCGTCGACGCGACTTCGTCCGCGCGCATCATGAGGCGCGGCGAGAAGTTCACGAAGGAAAAGCCACGGTCGAGTTCTTTGGTAATGAGCGCGTTCACGGTGAAAGTGCGCGTGCCGACCTTCACCGTGTCGCCAATATGCAGCTTGAGCGCTTCGAGCAGTTCGTCGTCCACCCAGACGGTGCCGGGTGGCGGAATGCCCTGCGCCGCATGATCGGGCGCGCCCGGCGCCGCGGCGATGCGCAGCGCACCGCGCAGCGGATAGTCCGCCGACACGGCTTTGATGGCGGCAAGGCGCGTGGCCGTTGCGCCAGGAGCGGCGGAAGCGCCCGCCCCCGAACCCACCATGCTCGGAAAGATCGCCGTGGTCGCCGTGCGCAGCGAGAGCGACTGCGCCTCGCGCGCAAACATCGGATCGACGGGGTGATCGGCGCGCACGATGAAATCGGCGGCGATCATGCGCCGGGCGTCGCGTTCGAGACCGCGCTGCAGGCGGTCAGCGAGAAAGCCGACGCTGGCGAGCGCCGCCACGGCGAGCACGAGCGCGAGCAGCAGCATGGTCAGTTCGCCCGCGCGCCAATCGCGTGCCGTCATGCGCGCGGCAAGATGCACGAGATCGGACCAGCTTGGGGTCGTACGCACGGCCACGGGCCCACGACCGCCCTGGCCGCCGCCGGTTGCGCCCGGCGGATCAGCCTGCACAAAGCCCGGGCCGCCTTCGCTGCGCGGCGGCTTTGCGTTAGAAGAAGAAGGCGCGCCGCCGCTCAATCGTGACGACCCCGCAACGAAAGACGCGAAACCATGTGCGTCGCCATGCCGCGAAAACCGCCTTGCACGCCGCGCCACAGGCGTGGCAGCGCCCAGGCCGCGAGCACGAGAAAGGCCACGAGCATGACGAGGAACAGCAGCGGCACGAAGAACGCGAGCAGCACACCCACGAAGGTCATGCCGTCCTCGGCGCTCGACGTGACGACGTTCGACACCGGTTCGGGAGAAAGATTGATGAGCGCGCGCGTGCCCGCCTTGGCGAGATGCGCCGTGCCTGCGAGCGTGCCGCCCGCCAGCGCGGCGACGGTCAAGAGTGCCGGATCGGCGTGGCCGAGCGCGCCGGCCGCCAGCACGGCCCCGGCCGGAATGCGGATGAAGGTATGCACCGCGTCCCAGAGCGAGTCGAACGCGGGGATCTTGTCGGCGAGGAATTCGAGCACCGTGAGCGCGGCGGCGATGCCGATCACCCATGGCGAAGCGAGCACGGCAAGCGTGTCGGGGAGGTGAATCAGGCCAAGACGTTGCAGTACGCCGGCCATCAGCACCGTAAGGTAGAGGCGCAGGCCGCTGCCCCAGGACAGGCCCGCTGCTAGCGAAAGTGGTTCCAGCATGGCTGCCTCCTCGCGCGGCGCGGCCGGGGCGCCGGCGCTCCACGCGCGAAACGGGAGAGCAGGCGCTGTGCGCACGCGCTCGCCGCTGATGCGGCGCGGAGTGTTATCGGGTTATGACCGTTCCATTATAGCCACGCTCGCTGCGGTGCCGCAGCGGTGTTGCGCGGCCGCGGCACTCGGTCGGAGCCGCGGTATGCATAGCGAATTGGATCAAGCCGCCGAAGAAAGCTTGAGACCGATGAGGCCAAGCACGATCAGCGCGGCGCTCGCCACACGCGCGGCGCTCACGGCCTCCCCCATCATGACGATGCCGAACACGAACGCGCCGACCGCGCCAATGCCCGTCCACACCGCATAGGCGGTGCCGAGCGGCAATTGACGCATGGCCATGGCGAGCAGCACGAAGCTGCCCAGCGCCGTGACCACGGTGAACACCGACGGCCAGAGCCGCGTGAATCCTTCGGAAGATTTGAGACCGGCGGCCCACGCCACTTCGAGCAGGCCAGCGATGAGAAGAAGAAACCAGGACATGGGGACGCTCCATTCAAAAATGGGGCCGTCCCCGATGACCAAATAAACTGCAAGGCCGTCCTTACAGAAGTGTAATTATAGCACCAGCGCGGTGCAGGCTCACTGCACGCCGACCAGCCGATACCCCACGCCTGTCTCCGTGACGATGTGCTCGGGCTGCGCGGGATCGCGCTCCAATTTCTGCCGCAGATGCGCCATATAGATCCGCAGGTAGTGGCTGCTCTCCACATGCGACGGCCCCCATACCTCGCGCAAAAGCTGCCGGTGCGTCAGCACGCGCCCGGCGTCGCGCACGAGCGTAGCGAGCAGGCGGTACTCGATAGGCGTGAGATGCACGGGCGCGCCTTCGCGCGTCACCTGGCGCAGCGCGAGGTCGACGTTCACCGCGCCGAAGCTCACCTGCGGCGCTTCGTTCGCCCCGCCGCGGTTGCGCCTGCGCAGTTGCGCCCGGATGCGCGCCAGCAACTCGGACACGCCGAACGGCTTGGTCAGGTAGTCGTCGGCGCCAGCGTCGAGTGCGGCCACCTTCTCGCTTTCCTGGGTGCGCGCCGAAAGCACGATGACGGGCAGATCGCTCCAGCCGCGCAGCTCGCGGATCACGTCGAGGCCGTCGGTGTCGGGCAGGCCCAGATCGACGATCACGAGGTCGGGCTTGCGCGTGGCGGCCTCGACGAGGCCCTGCTTGCCGGTCTCGGCGTCGTGCACCACGAAGCCCTCGCCCTCGAGCGTGGCGCGCACGAATCGGCGAATCTGTTTTTCGTCTTCGATCAGAACAACGGCGATGCTCGGGTCACTCATTTGCGGGTTTGGGATCGAAGGTTTTTTCGGGGGCGGCCATCCGTGGGGCGGCCATCCGTGGGACGGCCATCCGTGGGGCCGATTCGCCGCTGACGGGTTCAGTCGCGCTCGCGCGTTGCGCGTCGCCGGACGGCTCAAGCGGCTCCAGCGGATCGAGCGCTTCATGCATCTCCGACGTATCGTTCACATCGGCGGGCAGCGGCGGCGGCGACTCCACGGGCAGCGCAAACCAGAACGTCGCGCCTTCCACATGGCCGTCGGCCGCGACGCGATTAGCCGCGCCGATTGTACCCCCGTGCGCTTCGACGATCGCCCGGCAGATGGCGAGTCCGAGCCCGATGCCGGGCTTGGCCGACTCCTTCTCGCCACGCGTGAACTTCTCGAACACGCGCTCGCCCATGCCGGGCGGCAAACCCGGCCCGTTGTCCTCGATGGAAACGCGCACGAACGGCTGGCCGCCCTCCTCCACGCGGCGCGCCGCGATGGTGAGCGGCGTGTCGGCGGGCGTGTATTTGGCCGCGTTCTCCAGCAGGTTCGAAAAGAGCCGCTCCATCAGCACGGCGTCGAGCTGGAGCAGCGGCAAGCCCTCCTCCAGCTTCACCTGGACCGGGTGCCGCGCAAGCACGCGGCGGCAAGCGGCGAGCGCCGCGCCCACGGTTTCCTCGAGCAACGTCCATTGTCGATTGAGCTTGAGGCTGCCGGCCTGCAGGCGCGCCATGTCGAGCAGGTTCGTGACGATGCCCGTCATGCGCAGCGCCTCGTCGTGAATTGCCTCGATCAACTCGCCCGAGCGGGGGTCTTGGGCCTCCTCGGGCTCATGAGTTTGCGCAAGCATCGACGAGAAGCCGACGATCGCCGTGAGCGGCGTGCGCAGGTCGTGCGAAATGGCCGAGAGCAGCGAGTTGCGCAGGCGCTCCGACTCCATGTTGACGAGCGCGTCGCGCGCGATGTCCACGTAGTGCACACGCTCGAGCGCGAGCGCGATTTGCGCGGCGAACGCGTCGAGCATGCGCTGCTGCTCGGGCACCTGGAGCTCGCGCGTGTCGCGCGTCACGACCGCGAGCACGCCGCGCGTGCGCATTGGCGCCTTGAGCGGCAAGTAGCGCGCAGCCGTGGCCGGCAGCGTATCGGTGCCGTGGCCTGCTGGCTTTTGCTGGTCGTACACCCACTGGCCCACGTCGATGTCGAGGTTTTCGGCGTCGAGCATGATCTTCGGATCGGGCTCTTCGATCTTCTGCTGCACCTTGTCGGCGCTATCGGGCAACAGCAGCGCCACGCGCGCGCCGAACACCTCGCTCACGTGACGGCTGCCGATCGCCACAATCTGCTCCGTGGTGAGCGCCGCGGCCAGCTCGCGCGCCATCGCGTACATCGCACCCGTGCGCTGCTCGCGCCGCTGCGCGACGCTCGCCTCGCGGCGCAGGCTCGACGTGAGATGGCTGATGACGAGCGAAGTGAGCAGCATGCCGACGAAGGTCAGCAGATATTGCGTGTCCGTCACCGAAAACGACATGCGCGGCGGCACGAAGAAAAAGTCGTACGCCGCGACGCTCGCAAACGAGAGCATGACGCCCGGCCCGCGCCCGAGCTTCGTCGCCGCGAAGATCACGCCGAGCAGATACAGCATGACGAGATTCGCGAGGTCGATGCGGTCGATCAGTTGGCTCGCGATGAGCGTCACGCATGCACAGATCACGAGCGCGGCCGCGTACGCGCGCGGCGGCGAGCGCTCCGCCCCGCCCGCCGCGAGCGCCTCACGCCATGCGTTGGCGGCGCGTGTTGCGGCGCTGACCGCGCCTGCCTCGCTGCCCGGGCGGACCGCGTCGCCCGCACTCGCGCGCACGAGCGTGAGATCGACGTCGCCGGCTTTTTCGGCCAGGCGCTCGCCGAACGGGCGCTTCACCCAGCGCGAAAAGCCCGTGCGCAACGAGCCGCCCGCCACGAGCTTCGACACGTTGCGCAGCCGCGCGTAGCCGACGAGTGTCGTCGCGGCGTCCTCGCCCGCGAGCGTCGCCGTTTCGGCGCCGAGTTCGGAGGCGAGCTTGAGCGCGCCGAGCGTACGCTCACGCGTCGCATCGGGCAGGCGCTGGAGCTTCGGCGTCTCCACATATACGGCGATCCAGTCGGCCTTCAGGCTCGCGGCGAGCCGCGCGGCGGCGCGCACCAGCGCGTTCGCCTCGGGCCCCGGCCCGACGCAGACGAGAAGGCGCTCGCGCGCCTGCCAGACATGCTGGATCGAGCGGTCGGCGCGATACTCGCGCATCTGCGCGTCCACGCGGTCGGCCGTGCGGCGCAGCGCCAGCTCGCGCAGCGCGATCAGGTTGCCCTTGCGAAAGAAGTTGCGCACCGCGCGCTCGGCCTGCGCCGGCATGTAGACCTTGCCGTCGCGCATGCGGTCGAGCAGTTCTTCGGCGGGCAGGTCGACGAGTGTGACTTCATCGGCACGGTCGAACACTCGGTCGGGTACGGTCTCCCACACGCGAATGCCGGTGATCTGCCCCACCACGTCGTTGAGGCTTTCGAGGTGCTGCACATTGACGGTCGTGTAGACGTCGATGCCCGCGTCGAGCAGCTCGTACACGTCCTGCCAGCGCTTCATGTGACGCGCGCCGGCCACGTTCGAATGCGCGAGTTCGTCGACGAGCACGAGTTGCGGCTTGCGCTCGAGCGCGGCGTCGAGATCGAATTCTTCGAGCAGACGCCCGCGATAGGCAATGCGCTGACGCGGCATGACGTCGAGGCCGGCGGTGAGCGCGGCGGTCTCGCTGCGGCCATGCGTCTCGACGATGCCGACCACCACATCCACGCCCTCCTCGGCGCGGCGGCGCGCAGCCTGCAGCATTGCATAGGTCTTGCCGACGCCCGCCGACGCGCCGAAAAAAATCTTCAGCTTGCCGCGGCGGCGTTTTTCTTCGTCGCGCTGCAGGCGGTCGAGCAGTTCGTCGGGATCGGGGCGGTTCATGCGGAAGCCGGAATGGAATTCACGTGGATTGCACCTGGGGCACAAAAGATCGTCTCACCGTGGCGCGGAAATGGCAAACCGCACGCCCGACGCGCAAGGCGTCGAGCGTGCGTTGCGGCGTGGCAATGGTCGCTCAGCCAACCTCTTTGCCGTCGAGCGCGAGGTTCAGCTCGAGCACGTTCACGCGCGCCTCGCCGAACAGGCCGAACTGACGGCCCTTCGTGTAGCGGTCCACGAGCGCCTGGACGTCGTTCGCGCTCAGGTGGCGCGCCTGCGCCACGCGCGCCACCTGGTACGCGGCGGCTGCCGGCGAGATCTCCGGGTCGAGGCCGCTGCCCGAGGACGTCACGAGGTCGGCGGGTATGGGCTGCGAGACATCGGTGCCCGCTGCCTTCAAGGCGTCGATGCGGCCTTTGATCTCGTCGGCGAGCGCCGGGTTGGTCGGCCCGAGGTTCGAGGCGCCCGAACCCGTCGCGTTGTACGGCATGGGCGAGGTGGCCGAGAGACGGCCCCAGAAGTACTGGGGCGCATCGAACTGCTGGCCGATGAGCGCGCTGCCCACCACCTTGCCGTCGACTTCGACGAGGCTGCCGTTGGCCTGGCGATGGAACGCGGCCTGGCCGAATGCGGTCATCACGGCCGGATACACGAGGCCGGTGATGACCGTCAGCACGGCGAAGATCACGATCAGAGGACGAAACTGCGATTTCATTTTGGCTTCCTATGTATCTATCCGTGTCTATCCAGACGGCTCAAACCCAGCCGAATGCGGCGAGCGCCATGTCGATCAGCTTGATGCACGGGAACGGCAGCAGGATGCCGCCGAGGCCGTAGACCAGCAGATTGCGGCGCAACAGCGTCGCCGCGCCGAGCGGCCGGTACTTCACGCCCTTGAGCGCGAGCGGAATCAGCATCACGATGATGAGCGCGTTGAAGATCACCGCCGAGAGGATCGCCGACGAAGGCGACGTGAGGTGCATGACATCGAGCACGCGCAGTTGCGGATACGTCGAAGCGAACGCCGCCGGGATGATCGCGAAGTACTTCGCAACGTCGTTGGCGATCGAGAACGTCGTGAGCGAGCCGCGCGTCATGAGCATCTGCTTGCCGATCTCCACGATCTCGATGAGCTTGGTCGGGTTCGAATCGAGGTCGACCATGTTGCCCGCTTCCTTCGCGGCCTGGGTGCCCGTGTTCATCGCCACGGCCACGTCGGCCTGCGCGAGCGCCGGGGCGTCGTTGGTGCCGTCGCCCGTCATCGCCACGAGCTTGCCCTGCGCCTGGTGCTCGCGGATCGTCGCGAGCTTGGTTTCGGGCGTGGCTTGCGCGAGGAAGTCGTCCACGCCGGCTTCGGCGGCGATCGCGGCGGCGGTCAGGCGGTTGTCGCCCGTCACCATCACGGTCTTGATGCCCATCTTGCGCAGCTCGGCGAAACGCTCCTTGATGCCGCCCTTCACCACGTCCTTCAACTCGATCACGCCAAGCACGCGCGCGGTGCCGTCGTGCATTTCGGCCACCACGAGCGGCGTGCTGCCACGGCGCGCCACGTCGTCCACGGCGTTGTCGACTTCGCCGGGGAAACGGCCGCCGTGTGCTTCGACATAATGCTTCACCGCGTCGGCGGCGCCCTTGCGGATTTCGCGACCCGGCATGTCCACGCCGCTCATGCGCGTTTGCGCGCTGAACGCGAGGAACACGGCGTGCAGCGCGTGCATGTCGCGCTGGCGAATGTTGAAGCGCTGCTTCGCGAGCACGACGATGCTGCGGCCTTCCGGCGTTTCGTCGGCGAGCGACGACAGTTGCGCGGCGTCCGCGAGCGCTTCTTCGCTCACGCCCGGCGCGGGAATGAACATCGACGCCTGACGGTTGCCGAGCGTGATCGTGCCGGTCTTGTCGAGCAGCAGCACGTCCACGTCGCCGGCGGCTTCCACCGCGCGGCCCGACGTCGCGATCACGTTGGCCTGCATCATGCGGCTCATGCCGGCCACGCCGATGGCCGAAAGCAGACCGCCAATGGTCGTCGGAATCAGACAGACGAGCAGCGCAACGAGCGCCGTGATCGTGACCACATGGCCCATCTTCGCCGCTTCGACCGAGAACATCGAGAACGGCAGCAGCGTCGCGGTGGCGAGCAGCAGCACGATGGAGAGCGCAACGAGCAGGATCGTGAGCGCGATTTCGTTGGGCGTCTTCTGGCGCTTCGCGCCTTCGACCATCGCGATCATGCGGTCGAGGAAGGCTTCGCCGGGGTTCGCCGTCACGCGCACGACGATCCAGTCGGAGAGCACGCGCGTGCCGCCCGTCACCGAAGAAAAGTCGCCGCCCGACTCGCGGATCACCGGCGCCGATTCGCCCGTAATGGCCGATTCGTCCACCGATGCCACGCCTTCGATCACTTCGCCGTCTGCGGGAATCGTGTCGCCGGTCTCGACCAGCACCACGTCGCCGCGGCGCAGGTCGGAAGCCGTCATGATGCGGATCGGCGCCTTCGGATGCGGCTCGTTGAGCTTCTTGGCCATCACGTCTTTCTTGGCCTGGCGCAGCGATGCGGCCTGCGCCTTCGAACGCCCTTCGGCGAGCGCTTCCGCGAAGTTCGCGAACAGCACCGTGAACCAGAGCCAGAGCGCGACCGCGAGGATGAACCCCGCGGGCGCCTCGGCCTGGCCCACGAGCGCCGCAATCCAGAGGATCGTCGTGAGCACGCTGCCCACGTACACGCAGAACATCACCGGGTTGCGCAACTGCGTGCGCGGATTGAGTTTTCGGAATGAGTCCACGACAGCCGGACGCACCAGCGCCGGATCGAACATGGACCGAGTTGCACTATGCTGATTCATTTTCGTTTCGCTCATGTTGCGAAGGCCCCCGTTCAATGCACGCCCATCATGATCAGATGCTCGACGCCGGGACCGAGCGCGAGCGCGGGCACATACGTGAGCGCGCCGACCAGCAGCACCGTGCCGAGCAGCAGCACGACGAAGAGCGGGCCATGCGTGGGCAGCGTGCCGCCCGTCACCGCAATGCGCTTCTTGCTCGCCAGCGACCCCGCGATGGCGAGCACCGGGATGATCGTGCCGAAGCGGCCGAACCACATCGCAATCGCGAGCAGCCAGTTGTAGAACGGCGTGCTCACGGTCAGGCCGGCGAATGCGCTGCCGTTGTTGTTGGCCGCCGAGCTGAACGCATACAGGATCTCGGAGAAGCCATGCGCGCCCGGATTGGCGATACCGGCCTTGCCCGCCTCCGAGAGCACGGCGATCGAGGTGCCGAGCAGCACGAGCAACGGCGTGAGCAGCACGACGATCGACACCATCTTCATCTCGAACGACTCGATCTTCTTGCCGACGTATTCCGGCGTGCGGCCGATCATGAGCCCCGCCACGAACACCGCGAGCAGCGCGAACACGAGCATGCCGTAGAGACCCGAACCGACACCGCCGAAGATCACCTCGCCAAGCTGGATGAAGAGCATCGGGACGAGGCCGCCGAGCGGCGTGAGCGAGTCGTGCGCCGCGTTCACGGCGCCGCACGAGGCGGCCGTGGTGGCGACGACGAAGATGCCCGTTTGCGCGATGCCAAAGCGCGTTTCCTTGCCTTCCATGTTGCCGCCCGCCTGCAGCGCGCTTGCGTGCTGGTCGACGTTGAGCGACGTGAACATCGGATTGCCCGCCTGCTCGGCGGACAACACGCCGCCCACGGCCACGGCGAACGCGACCGTCATCACCGCGAGCACGGCCACGCCCTGCCTGCGGTCGCCGACCACGTTGCCGAACACGAGACACAGCGCAGCCGGAATGATCAGGATCGCCAACATTTCGATGACGTTCGAGACCGGCGTGGGGTTCTCGTACGGATGCGCCGAGTTCGCATTGAAGAAGCCGCCGCCGTTGGTGCCGAGCATCTTGATCGCGACCTGCGAGGCGACCGGGCCCATGGCGAGCGTTTGCGACGTGACCTTCGTGTCGACCGTTTCAGGATTGCCCTTCGCGTCTTTCACCGGGTTGCCCTGGGCGTCGAGCTTCGGCGCGGCGTAGGTCGTGGTTTGCAGCACCGGCACGTCCTGATACGCCTTGAAGTTCTGGATCATGCCCTGGCTCATCAGGAGCGCGGCGACGATCGCCGCCATCGGCACGAGGATGTAGAGCGTCGTGCGCGTGAGGTCGACCCAGAAGTTGCCGATGGTCTGCATCGAGTGGCGTGAAAAGCCGCGAATCAACGCAATCACGACGACGATGCCCGTCGCTGCAGAAAGGAAGTTCTGCACGGTGAGACCGAGCATCTGCGTGAGATAGCTCACGGTCTGCTCGGGCGAGTAGTCCTGCCAGTTGGTGTTGGTGACGAAGCTCACGGCCGTGTTGAACGCGCCGTCCACCGTCATCGGGCCGAACTGCTGCGGGTTGCCAGGCAGCCAGCCCTGAATGCGCAGCAGCACATAAAGAAAGCCCACGCCGAGCACGTTGAACGAGATGGTGGCGAGCGCATAGCGCTTCCAGTTCATCTCGGACTGCGGGTCGACGCCGGCTACGCGATAGAGCAGGTTTTCGAGTGGCGCGAACAGGCGCACGACGCGCGAGCGCCCGTCGAGCACGCGTGTCATGTAGCCCGAGACAGGCACCGCGAGCGCGAGCAGGATGACGATGAAAAGCCCCGCCTGGAGCAGCGTGTTGGCGTTCATTCGATATCCTCCGCGCGCAGCAGCGCATGGACGAGATAGACGAACAGCAACAGCGTTGCCGCCCCCGATAGCCAGAAGATCCAGGTCATGGGCGCACCCCCTTCGCACCTTGATCGCGGCGGTACTGCATCAACTTCTCGCAGCCCGCGATCAACGCGTATGTGAGCGCGGCGAAAACCACCAGCCCCCCGATATACAGCACATCCATTGTCGTGTTCTCCATTCGCGGATGACGGATGGCTGAAAGTTACCCGCTACGGCATTAAATCCGGATCAAAGGTTTTGGCGCGCGTATAAAAAACGCGTAAACGCGGGGGGCGCGGAAAGAAAAAAGGCGCGCAACATGGGCGTTGCGCGCCTTTTGGGTCGTGGTGACGGCGTAAAGAAGCGAAAAGGAACGTAAATGGTCGAGTCAATACGCGGGCGCCGATGGCTCGCGCCAAGCGACGCAACAGTGCATCAATTTTTACGTCACGGGATCAGGACAGTCGACCCCGTGGTCTTGCGCGCTTCGAGATCGGCGTGTGCCTGGCCGACGTCCTTGAGCGCATAGCGCTGGTTGATCGACGTCTTGACCTTGCCCGAAGCGACCACGTCGAACAGTTCGGCGGACATCGCTTCGTAGTCGGCGCGCTTCGCGATATACGTGAAGAGCGTCGGGCGCGTGAAGAACAACGAGCCGCGCCCCGCGAACTCCGACGAATCGATCGGCGGCAGCGGGCCCGACGCATTGCCGAAGCTCACGAACAAGCCGAGCGGCGCGAGGCAATCGAGCGATTTCGTGTAGGTATCCTTACCGATCGAGTCGTACACCACGGGCACGCCCGCGCCGTTCGTGATCTCGCGCACGCGTGCCGTGAAGTCTTCGCGCGTGTAGACAATCGGATGGTCGCAGCCGTGCGCCTTCGCGATCTCGGCCTTTTCGTCCGAGCCCACGGTGCCGATCACGGTCGCACCCAGTGCCTTTGCCCACTGGCACACGAGCAGACCCACGCCGCCCGCCGCCGCCTGGATGAGGATGGTGTCGCCGGCCTTCACGCGATACGTGCCGCGCAGCAGGTATTGCGCCGTGAGGCCCTGGAGCATGATCGAGGCCGCCGCTTCATCGCTGATCGCGTCGGGCAGCTTGATCACCTGGTCGGCGCGCAGCACGCGCTCCTGAGCGTAGGCGCCGGGCGGGCGCGCGACGTACGCCACGCGGTCGCCCACCTTCAGCGCGCTCACGCCTTGTCCCACCGCCGTCACCTCGCCGGCCGCCTCCATGCCGAGGCCGGCCGGCAGCGGCTGCGGATAAAGCCCGGTGCGGAAATACACGTCGATGTAATTGAGGCCGCACGCGCTCTGGCGCAAACGCACCTCGCCCTCGCCCGGCTCGCCCACGTCGACGTCCACCCACTTCATTACTTCGGGGCCGCCGGCTTTGTCGTATCGGATTGCCTTGGTCATCACGTCTCCTTGGTGTTGTCCTGGCTAGCTGTTTTCCACCTGCATGGCGCGTCGCGCCCGCGCGGGTCGGACCGCGAATCAGACCACAAATCAGGCCGCGTTTTTCTGGCGCAGCGTGAGCACGTCGAGGAGCATGCGCGCCGTCGAGATATTCGTCGCGCACGGCACGTCGTGCACGTCGCACGCGCGCACGAGCGCGTTGATGTCGGGTTCGTGCGGCTGCGGCGTCATCGGGTCGCGCAGGAAAATCACGATGTCGACGTTGCCTTCCGCAAGCCGCGCGCCGATCTGCAGGTCGCCGCCGTGCGGGCCCGACAGCATGCGCTCGACGTTGATGCCCGTCGCGGCCTCGATGCGCGAGCCGGTCGTGCCGGTCGCGATGATCTCGCAGTGGCGCAGCGTCTCGACGTACTCGCTCGCGAGTTTGACGATGTCGTCCTTCTTGTGGTCGTGCGCGATCAGTGCGACGCGGGTTGGCATGGCGTAAGTCTCCTTGACGTATGGGTTGCGTGCTTGATAGTCGTAATGCGTGTGGTGACGCGGCGCGAGGGCGCCGCGGCTGCCCGTAAGCTGACTCAGTAGGTGCCCGGATAAGCCCCGCCGTCGATCAGCCAGTTTTGCCCGGTGATATAGCCCGCGTGCACGCTGCACAGGAACGCGCAGGCGCGCCCGAATTCGTCGGACGTACCGAAACGTCCGGCCGGAATTGCCTTCATGCGGCGCGCACGCGCTTCTTCTTCCGAAATATGGCTCGCCTTCGCCTGCGCGACGATGGTGGCCTGAATGCGGTCGGTGTCGAATGCGCCGGGCAGCAAGTTGTTGATCGTGACGCCAGTGGCGGCGACCTGGCGCGCCACGCCCGCGACGAAGCCCGTCAGGCCCGAGCGCGCGCCGTTCGAGAGGCCGAGCACGTCGATCGGCGCCTTCACCGAGGAGCTCGTGATGTTGACGATGCGCCCGAAGCCGCGCGCGATCATGGCGTCGATAGTGGACTGGATCAGCGCGATCGGCGTGAGCATGTTCGCTTCGAGCGCCGCGATCCACGCCTCGTGCGTGTACGTGCGGAAGTCGCCCGGCGGCGGGCCGCCCGCGTTGTTCACGAGAATGTCGGGCGACGGGCAGGCGGCGAGCGCGGCGGCGCGGCCCGCTTCCGTGGTGATGTCGCAAGCCACGGCCTTCACGTCCACGCCCGTGCTCTTGCGGATATGCGCGGCGGTTTCCTCCAGCGTCTGCGCGGTGCGCGCGACGATCGTCACGTTGACGCCTTCGGCGGCGAGCGCCTCGGCGCAGCCGCGCCCCAGTCCCTTGCTGGCCGCGCACACCAGTGCGTTGCGTCCTGCGATGCCCATGTCCATTGTTTTCGTGTCCTTTTTGCGTGGATGACCGTCCTGTGACAGGGCGGACACGGCCAGACCTTGCGCCGCCCCGCCCCGCGACCTTTTTGGGATTCTAGAAGAATCGGGCGCGGCGCGTGGAAGGCCGATGGCGGCGAAGCCCGTCAGCCGTGCGCGAAGCGGCGTCGCAACGCGCCATGCGCGCGCCGGTACGCGCGTGCTTACCGTATACTTGCGGCTGTAGCGCGGCCCGGCGCCTTCGCAAGCCACGAGCGCTTGCCGCGCGCGGCGGGCCGTGCTCGCCGCAACCGTACAGCCCGGGCGCGCAGCGCCGGGCTCGCGCGGCAGCGGCACGACCGATTCCCCGATTCCCTTGCAGCCTTGTGCGCCCCGCCATGAAACAGGACAGCCGTTTCCCGAATCTCTTCATCCTCGATCACCCGCTGATCCAGCACAAGCTCACGCATATGCGCGACAAGGACACGTCCACGCGCACGTTCCGCGAGTTGCTGCGCGAGATCACGCTGCTGATGGGCTATGAAATCACGCGCGACCTGCCCGTCGCATCGCGCCGCGTGAAGACGCCGCTCGTCGAAGTCGACGCGCCCGTGATTGCGGGCAAGAAGCTCGCCATCGTGCCGGTGCTGCGTGCGGGCGTGGGCATGTCCGACGGCCTGCTCGAGCTGGTGCCCTCCGCGCGTGTCGGCCATATCGGCGTGTACCGCGCCGACGACCATCGCCCGGTCGAATATCTCGTGCGCCTGCCCGACCTCGAGGACCGCACCTTCATCCTGTGCGATCCGATGGTCGCGACCGGCTACTCGGCGGCGCACGCGATCGACGTGCTCAAGCGCCGCGGCGTGCCCGGCGAGCGCATCCTGTTCCTTGCACTGGTGGCCGCGCCCGAGGGCGTGGACGTGTTCCAGAAGGCGCACCCGGACGTGAAACTCTACGTGGCGTCGCTCGACTCGCATCTGAACGAGCACGCCTACATCATTCCGGGCCTCGGCGACGCAGGCGACCGGCTGTTCGGCACGAAGAACTAAGACCGGCACCACCGTTGCATCGGGGCGGCCGGCGGGACTGGCCGCCCTCACCCCCTCCCTGCCTTCTGCGGACATCCCGATCCCGCCCCCTATGTACCCTGCGCGGCCGGCGCAACCTGCCATCGCCTGACGCCCCGTCACGTAGGCAGGCGAAGCCGGACGGTCCCGGCGTGATAAAATTCAGATCCACCTGAACGGGCGCTGCGTCCCGTCCTGCCGGCACATCTTGCCGCACAGGCTTTACGCGAGAAGTGCGAGAGAGGCGAGAGGCGCGCGAAGCATCACGCGCGCCGCGCGAACGACGCACGAAGACCGCGCCCGGGAACATCGCAGCGACAACAGCACATTGCACACTGCACGCGCACGGCGCGTGAGACGGAGAAAGGTATGGCGGGTCATTCGAAATGGGCCAACATCAAGCACAAGAAGGCTGCTGCTGACGCGAAGCGCGGCAAGGTCTGGACGCGGCTCATCAAGGAAATCCAGGTCGCGGCGCGCATGGGCGGCGGCGACGCCGACACGAACCCGCGCCTGCGTCTGGCCGTCGACAAGGCGTACGACGCCAACATGCCCAAGGACAACATCAACCGCGCCATCCAGCGCGGCGTGGGCGGCGTCGACGGCGCGAACTACGAGGAAATCCGCTACGAAGGCTACGGCATCGGCGGCGCGGCCGTCATCGTCGACACGATGACCGACAACCGCACCCGCACGGTCGCGGAAGTACGCCACGCGTTCTCGAAGTTCGGCGGCAACATGGGCACGGACGGCTCCGTTGCGTTCATGTTCGATCACGTCGGCCAGTTCGTGTTCGCGCCGGGCACGCCCGAGGACGAACTCATGAACGCCGCGCTCGAAGCCGGCGCCGACGACGTCGTGACGAACGAAGACGGCTCGATCGAAGTGGTCTGCCCGCCGTTCGACTTCACGAAGGTCAAGACCGCGCTCGAAGCCGCGGGCTTCAAGGCGGAAATGGCCGAAGTCACCATGAAGCCGCAAAACGAGGTCGAATTCACGGGCGACGACGCCGTGAAGATGCAAAAGCTGCTCGACGCCCTCGAAAACCTGGACGATGTCCAGGACGTGTACACCAACGCGTCGATCGCCGAGGAATAAGGCGTCGGCCCGGGAGGCCGCGCATGGGCGGCGCTTAGGCTCTGCTTAGGCCCTGCTCACGCCCCGCCTCCTGCAAGCGATTTTCACGGCCGGCGCACTGTGCGCCGGCCGCAACTGTTTCTGGTCTTGGTCTTTCGGGGATTCTCATGAAGTTACTCGTCGTCGGTTCTGGCGGCCGCGAACATGCGCTGGCGTGGAAGCTCGCGCAGGCGCCGCGCGTGCAGCTCGTCTACGTCGCACCCGGTAATGGCGGCACCGCGCAGGACGAGCGGCTCGCCAACGTCGACATCACGGACATCCACGAGCTCGCCGATTTCGCCGAGCGCGAAGGCGTCGCCCTCACCGTGGTCGGCCCGGAAGCGCCGCTCGCCGCGGGCATCGTCAACGTGTTCCGCCAGCGCGGCCTGAAGGTGTTCGGCCCGTCGAAGGAAGCCGCGCAGCTCGAAAGCTCGAAGGACTTCGCCAAGGCGTTCATGAAGCGCCACAACATCCCGACCGCCGCGTACGAGACGTTCTCCGACGCGACGGCCGCGCACGCCTACGTCGAGAAGAACGGCGCGCCCATCGTCATCAAGGCCGACGGCCTCGCTGCCGGCAAGGGCGTGGTCGTGGCGATGTCGCTGGAAGAAGCGCATCAGGCCATCGACATGATGCTCGCCGACAACAAGCTCGGCGACGCCGGCGCGCGCGTGGTGATCGAAGAGTTCCTGGCAGGCGAAGAAGCGAGCTTCATCGTCATGGTGGACGGCAAGCACGTGCTCGCGCTCGCCTCGAGCCAGGACCACAAGCGCCTGCAGGACGGCGACCAGGGCCCGAACACGGGCGGCATGGGCGCCTACTCGCCCGCGCCCATCGTCACGCCGCAACTGCACGCCCGCGTGATGCGCGAAATCATCCTGCCGACCGTGGCGGGCATGGAGAAGGAAGGCATCCGCTACACGGGCTTCCTCTACGCCGGCCTCATGATCGACGCGCAAGGCAACCCGAAGACGCTCGAATTCAACTGCCGCATGGGCGACCCGGAAACGCAGCCGATCATGGCGCGCCTGAAGGGCGACTTTTCGAAGGTCGTGGAGCACGCCATTGCCGGCACGCTCAACCAGGTCGAGCTCGAATGGGACCGCCGCACGGCGCTGGGCGTCGTGCTCGCCGCGCACAACTATCCGGACACGCCGCGCAAGGGCGACCGCATCAGCGACATCCCGGCCGAGACCGCCGATTCGGTCACGTTCCACGCGGGCACGCAGATGGTGGACGGCAAGCTCGTGACCTCGGGCGGCCGCGTGCTGTGCGTGGTCGGTCTCGCCGATTCGGTGCGCAGCGCGCAGAACGTGGCATACGAGACCGTGAACCGCATCTCGTTCGACGGCATGCAGTATCGCAACGACATCGGCTATCGCGCCGCGGGGCGCAAGCAGTAAGCACAGCGCTTGCCTGGGGCCGCGAGCATGAATGCGGCCCCAAATGAAACGAATGGCCGTGTGCAGCCGCCCGGCTGCGCGCCGCAGTCACCGCACCACGGCTTTTTCGTCTAACCGCTTACGCTCGCCTAAAGTTGTCCAACGCGAGCAAACCAGCGCAGCAGCCTGAGCGTGCTTAGCACGCAGCCCACGCGGGCGCCGTTGGCGCCGGACGTCGCGCCAATCGGCGCTACACTGCCGCTGTCAGGCCGCCCAGGGCGGTTTATCCGAAAAACCGACGAATAGCCCAACGAATAACCCGATTCCAGCGTCCGCACGCTGCCGTCCCCATTTGATCGATGACCGATTCCCCTAACAGCGCCTCCCCCGACAGTGCCGCCGTCCGCGCCTGGCTGGCCAGCCTGCAGACGCAGATCGCCGACACGCTCGGCGCCTTCGACGGCACGCCGTTCGCCACGGACAACTGGCAGCGCGGGCCCGGCGAAAAGCTGCGTGGCGGCGGTTGCACGCGCATCATCGAAGGCGGCCAGTTCTTCGAGCGTGGGGGTATCGGCTTTTCCGACGTTTCCGGCGACGCCCTGCCGCCGTCGGCCACGGCAGCGCGACCCGAACTCAACGGCCGCGGCTTCGAGGCGATGGGCGTTTCGCTCGTGCTGCATCCGCGCAATCCGTATTGCCCGACGGTGCACATGAACGTGCGCATGCTGCTCGCCACCAAGGCAGGCGAGGCGCCGGTGTTCTGGTTCGGCGGCGGCATGGATCTCACGCCCTACTACGGCTTCGAGGAAGACGCGCAGCACTTCCACCGCGTGTGCCGCGACGCGCTCGCGCCCTATGGCGCGGACCTCTACCCGCGCTTCAAGCGCTGGTGCGACGACTACTTCTTCCTGAAGCACCGCAACGAAGCGCGCGGCGTGGGCGGCATTTTCTTCGACGACTACGCCACGGGCGGCTTCGACGAGGCGTTCGCAATGCTGCGCAGCGTCGGCGATGGCTTCCTGAAGGCGTATCTGCCGATCATCGAAAAACGGCGCGCCACGCCCTACGGCGAAGCCGAGCGCGAATTCCAGGCGTACCGGCGCGGGCGCTACGTCGAATTCAATCTGGTCTGGGACCGCGGCACGCATTTCGGCCTGCAAAGCGGCGGCCGCACGGAGTCGATCCTGATGTCGATGCCGCCGGGCGCCACCTGGCGCTACGACTGGCAGCCGCAGCCCGGCACGCCGGAAGCGCGCCTCTACAGCGACTTCCTGCCCGTGCGCGACTGGGTCTGACGCCGTGACGCAAGCTTTCACCGTCCCGCCCAACGCGCTCGAGAGGCGCGTCGGGCTACTCGGCGGCACCTTCGATCCGATCCACGAGGGCCACCTCGCGCTCGCGCGCCATTTTGCGCGCGTGCTGGGCCTGAACGAGCTGATCCTGCTGCCGGCCGGCCAGCCGTGGCAAAAGCCGGGCGTGACCGCGGCGCAGCATCGGCTCGCCATGACGCGCGCCGCAGCCGCGTCGCTCGCGTTGCCGGGCGTCACGGTGACGGTGGACGCCGACGAAATCGAGCACAACGGTCCGACCTACACGGTCGAAACGCTGCGCCGCTGGCGCGCAAAAAGCGAAAGCAACGGCGCCGCCGCGCTCACGCTGCTAATGGGCGCCGATCAATTGCTGCACCTCGATTCCTGGCACGAATGGCGCGAGCTTTTCGCGCTTGCGCATCTGGGCGTGGCGAGCCGTCCGGGCTTCGACTTCGCGGCGCTGCCGCCCGAGGTCGCGCGCGAGGCCGCCGCGCGCCGCGCGGGCGCCGCCGCGCTTGCGGCAACGCCGCATGGCCACTTGCTGGTCGACGACACGCTCGCGCTCGACGTTTCGGCGACCGAAATCCGGCGCGACCTGCCGGCCTGCGTGGCGAGCGGGCAACGTCGCGGCACCGCCGCCGACAAGCTTCCCGCAGCCGTGTGGGACTATATCCTTCAACATCATCTCTATCTGCAACACGAGTAACTATGGACATCCGCAAACTTCAACGCGCCATCGTCGACGGTCTCGAAGACGTCAAGGCACAAGACATTCGCGTCTTCAACACGAGCCATCTGACTGAGCTGTTCGACCGCGTGGTCGTCGCGAGCGGCACCTCGAACCGCCAGACCAAGGCGCTCGCCAACAGCGTGCGCGAGAAGGTCAAGGAAGCCGGTGGCGACATCGTGAGCACCGAAGGCGAGGACATCGGCGAATGGGTGCTCGTGGATTGCGGCGACGCGGTCGTCCACATCCTCCAGCCCGCGCTGCGCCAGTACTACAACCTCGAGGAAATCTGGGGCGACAAGCCGGTGCGCGTGAAGCTCGCGACCAACACGGGCTTCGTGGGCGCACGCGCAAGCGAGCCGATGGACGACGAGGACGAAGACGAGGAAGCCGCGCCGGCCGTGAAGAAGCCCGCGCGCAAGACTGCAGCGCGTAAGACCGCGAAGTAAGCGCAGCGCGCTTACGAACGACAATCGTCACGCACGATGAAACTGCATATCGTCGCCGTCGGCCACAAGATGCCGGACTGGATCGCCGAGGGCTTCGAGGAATATACGAAGCGCATGCCGCCGGAGCTGCGCATCGAGCTGCGCGAGGTGAAGCCCGAGCAGCGTTCGTCGGGCCGCTCCGCCGAGAGCGTCATGGCAGCCGAGCGCGTGCGCATCGAAGCTGCGCTGCCCAAGAATGCGCGCATCGTCGCGCTCGACGAACGCGGCAAGGACTGGACCACGATGCAGCTCGCGAAGGCGCTGCCGCTCTGGCAGCAGGACGGCCGCGACGTGGCGTTCCTGATCGGCGGCGCGGACGGGCTCGATCCCGAGCTCAAGTCGCGCGCCGACACGCTCCTGCGCCTCTCGTCCCTCACACTGCCGCATGCGATGGTGCGCGTGCTGCTCGCCGAGCAGCTTTACCGCGCGTGGACCATCACGCAGAATCACCCCTATCATCGCGTGTGATGCAGGTGTAAAGCGCGCCCGCGCCGCTTTTGGTCGTGCGCCTGCGGCCCGCTTTTGGCCCGCTTTTGGCCCGCCAATGGCCCATTGAGCCCCGCTCAAGCCCCGGAAAGCAGGCGCGCACGTCAACCCGAAGTCCGTAACGACAAAGACGCTCCGATGCCCACCAACGCGCCCTATCCGTTCGTCTATCTCGCCTCGCAAAGCCCGCGCCGCCAGGAACTGCTGCAGCAGCTCGGCGTGCGCTTCGAGTTGCTGCTGCCGCGTCCCGACGAAGACGCCGAAGCGCTCGAAACCGCGCTGCCCGGCGAGCAAGCCGCCGTCTATGTCGAGCGCGTGTGCGCCGCGAAGGCAGACGCCGCCCGCGCGCGCCTCGTCGCGGGCGCGCACAAGCATGCGCCGATTCTCACCGCCGACACCACGGTCTCCATCGACGGCCATATTCTCGGCAAGCCGCACGACGCCGCCGATGCCTATGCGATGCTCGAACGCCTGGCCGGCCGCGAGCACGAAGTGCTCACGGCGGTGGCCGTGGTGAACGCCGAAGGCGTGTGCCTGCCGGTCGCGGTCTCGCGTTCGCATGTGCGCTTCGCGGCTGCGCTGCCCGCTGCGATCGCGCGTTACGTGGCGAGCGGCGAGCCGTTCGGCAAGGCCGGCGCGTACGGCATCCAGGGCCGCGCGGCGGAATTCGTCGAGCGAATCGACGGGTCCTATTCGGGTATCATGGGTTTGCCATTATTCGAAACGGCCGCCCTCCTGCGCGCCGCGGGCATCGACTTCTAGAACAAATCATGAACGAAGAAATCCTGATCAACGTCACGCCCCAGGAGACGCGCGTCGCATTGGTCCAGCAAGGCGCAGTACAGGAGCTTCACGTCGAGCGCACGCTGTCGCGCGGGCGCGTCGGCAACGTCTATCTCGGCAAGGTCGTGCGCGTGCTGCCGGGCATGCAGTCCGCGTTCATCGACATCGGTCTCGAGCGTGCCGCCTTCCTTCATGTGGCCGACATCTGGCATCCGCGCATTGCCGGCGAAGCGCATGCGCCCGTGCATCATCAGCCGATCGAAAAGACCGTGTTCGAAGGGCAAACGCTCATGGTGCAGGTCGTGAAGGATCCGATCGGCACGAAGGGCGCACGGCTTTCCACGCAGGTGAGCATTGCGGGGCGCACGCTGGTCTATTTGCCGCAGGAGCCGCACATCGGCATCTCGCAGAAGATCGAGAGCGAGGCCGAGCGCGAAGCGGTGCGCGCGCGCCTCACGGCCGTGCTGCCCGCCGATGAAAAAGGCGGCTATATCGTGCGCACGATCGCCGAAGACGCCACGAGCGAAGAACTCGCAGCAGACGTCGCGTATCTGCGCAAGACGTGGGCGACGATACTCGCGCAGGCGCAGCGCTTGCCCGCCACGAGCCTGCTCTATCAGGACCTGAATCTCTCGCAGCGCGTGCTGCGCGACTTCGTGAACGACGAGACCTCGCGCATTCAGGTCGATTCGCGCGAAACGTTCCAGAGGCTCACGGAGTTCGCCACCGAATTCACGCCCGCCGTGCTGCCGAAGCTGCATCACTACTCGGGCGAGCGGCCGCTCTTCGACCTCTACAACATCGAGGCCGAAATCCAGCGCGCGCTCTCGCGCCGCGTGGACCTCAAGTCGGGCGGTTACCTCGTGATCGACCAGACCGAGGCGATGACGACCATCGACGTGAATACGGGCGGCTATGTGGGCGCGCGCAACTTCGACGACACGATCTTCAAGACGAATCTCGAAGCGGCGCATACGATCGCGCGGCAATTGCGTCTGCGCAATCTGGGCGGCGTCATCATCATCGACTTCATCGACATGGAAAATGTCGAACATCGCGACCAGGTGCTCGGCGAACTGAAGAAGGCGCTCTCGCGCGACCGCACGCGCGTGACCGTAAACGGCTTCTCGCAACTGGGGCTCGTGGAGATGACACGCAAGCGCACGCGCGAATCGCTTGCGCATGTACTGTGCGAGCCGTGCCCGACTTGTCTCGGCAAGGGGCAAGTGAAGACCGCGCGCACGGTTTGCTACGACGTGCTGCGCGAGATTCTGCGCGAGTCGCGGCAGTTCAACCCGCGCGAGTTTCGCGTGGTCGCTTCACAGCAGGTCATCGACCTCTTTCTCGAGGAAGAGTCGCAGCATCTCGCGATGTTGATCGACTTCATCGGCAAGCCGGTTTCGCTGCAGGTGGAGTCGAATTTGAGTCAGGAACAGTACGACATCGTGCTCATGTAGCGCGACGTTGCAGGCATCACCGGAGCACCGCAGTTGAACCACCAGCGCGTCACCATCGAACAGATTGGCGAATTCGACGAGATCGTCGACGTACGGACGCCGCTCGAATTTGCCGAGGACCACGTTCCCGGCGCGATCAACGCGCCCGTGCTCAGCAACGAGGAGCGCGTGATCGTCGGGACGATGTACAAGGACTCGCCGTTCGAGGCAACGCGCGTGGGCGCCGCCATGGTGGCGCGCAACATCGCCATGCATCTCGATACGCTGTTCGCCGACCGTCCGCGCAACTGGCGTCCGCTCATCTATTGCTGGCGCGGCGGCAAGCGTTCCGGATCGATGACAGCGTGGTTCAACATGATCGGCTGGCGCGCGCGTCAGCTCGAGGGGGGCTACAAGGCGTACCGGCACACCGTCGTGGAGGCGCTCGGCACGTTGCCCGGAGCGTTTCGCTATATCGTGCTGGCCGGTCCGACCGGCAGCGGCAAGACGCGCCTGTTAAAGGCGCTGGGACAAGCCAACGCGCAGATGCTCGATCTCGAAGCGCTTGCCGCGCATCGCGGTTCGCTGCTGGGCGCGCTGCCCACGCGAGCGCAGCCCTCGCAGAAGTCGTTCGACACGGCACTCGTCCAGACGCTGCGCGCCTTCGACGCCACGCGCCCCGTGTTCGTCGAGGCGGAGAGCCGGCGCATCGGCGCCATCACGCTGCCGCCCGCGCTCGTGGACCGTTTGCACGCCGCGCCCTGTGTCGTACTCGATGTGGCGCGCGAGGAGCGGATCGACTTGCTGCTCGAGGAGTACGGACACCTGTTCGACGAGCGCACGTATTTCCAGGAGCAACTGAACAAGCTCACGCCGCTGCATGGGCGCGAGCGCATCGAATCGTGGTGCAAGCTGCTCGGCGAAAATCGCAGGGCCGAGCTTTACGAGGCGCTGGTCGCTCAGCACTACGATCCCGCCTACACGCGCAGCACGCGGCGCCACTTCGCGAGGCTCGAGAAATCGCTGCACTTCGCATTCCAGCCGATGAAGGGCGACACGCTCGCTCAAGCCCGCACGCTGCTCGCACAACTCGAGGAAACGTCATACGCGGCAGAACCCGCGGGCAGCGAAGCCGAAGCGCCTCGCGCCGTTTGACGTATTCCCTGCCCTTCGCGTGCTTCACAATAAACGCGCGCGCCGCGATGGCTTAGCGCGAGTACATCGCGTTCCAGTCTTCAGGCGAAACCGTGGCGCGGCCGCCCGTTTGCGAGGCGTTCGCCACGCCGCCGTAGCTGCTGTTTGCACCATTCAATGCGGCGACCTTCGCCTGGGCGGACTGAATCGCTTCGGGATAATGGGCGTTGTCGCCATCGCCGACGCGATAACCTACTTGCTGAAGCTGCACGAGTTCGGCGCGCACCTGGGCGCGGGTGATGGTCGAGTGCGACTGCGCGAACGAAGCGGTGGGAAGAGCGGCAGCGGCAACAACGGCGGCAACAGCAACGGCTTGAATCAGGGACTTCATGGAAACGACCTCCAGTTGGATCAGGCGGTCGACGTGCGACGGTATGTGCATGCGACCGATGTACGCATCGTATGCTTGTGACTCCCTAGGGTTAACCCTTGGAAATCTAAGGCACTGTTCCAAATCGAGGCAAAGTCGGCGCGATTCATCGCCGAAGGGCTCAGCCGGCGCCTCGGCGCCAGCCGGCTCCCTTGGGACAACACAGCGTTAGCGCGATGACTTGCGCGGCGCGGCGCTGTCAGGCAACGAAGCGGTGTGCTGAAGCTGCGCGGGCAAATCGGGCTCCCACGCTTCGAGGTCTTGTGTCGGATAAAGGCCGAACGCGTACATGACCCGCTTCAGACGGCTCTTGAAGTTGGGCCGCGGCACGTTGGGAAGCGTGCCCGGCGCGGCGTCGGCCGTGCGGGCCATGTAGTTGTACTTGAAATCGCGCTGCGTCACGCCCCACTTCATGAGGAACTCGCGGCCGCCGCGATTGCGGCGAATGCGTCCTGTCGTGCGGCAGCCGAAATGGTAGACACGGCTCGCGCCAACCGAGCGGAACGTGCGGCAGCCGACCAGCCAGAGCTTCATCAGAAAGTCGTCGTCGCTGCTCATGCCGGGCCCGAACTCGATGCTGTAGCCACCCACCCGCAGCCAGAGTTCGCGGCTCACGAGCGTCGGCTGCAGTGCGATGCCGTTGCGGTCGGCGGTGTTCATCTTCGCGGCGAACTCGAGTAGTCCCGCCTCGTTGAAGTCGGCAGGACCGGTGCCGAAATGAGCGACCGTCACGAGGTTGTTGCCCGTGTCGGTCGGCTCGATGATCTGCGAGGCGAGATAGGCGGGCGCCGCGCCGATTTCGCGCAATGCATCGACGAAGGCCGAATCCCAACCGGGCGTACAGAACATGTCGTCGTTCATGAACAGGATCCACTCGCTCGAGGCGAGGCGCGCCACATCGTTCACGGCGAGGCATACGCCCACGTTGCCCTTGCTCCACGTATGGCGGATGCCCTGTTCGCGAACCCAGTCGAGCGTACCGTCGCTGCCGTCGTTCACGTGCACGAGAATCTCGTGCTCGTACGCGGAGTGGCGCCGGATGCTGTCGACGCACAGTTTGAGGTACGGCAGGTTATTCCAGGTCGGGATCAGAATGCTGAACATGAAGATTAGCCCTATAAAGGGTCTGAGCGAAGCATGACGAGAAACGCGATATTGTACGCACGCCCGGACGTGCCGTAGAAGTTCATACCTCACGATGCCGCGCAGGACGCCGCCCCTGATTATTTGCGCAGCATGCGAGCAAATATCATGGAATAATAAGCGGTTACTTCAAATAACAACTAAACCCGTGTTTCAGCAGACCAACTCAAACACTTCGTGGGTTTCGCCGGCAAGCTGGTTCGATCACGCCGTATCCCGGTCCTGCACGATTCCCTATCAGGGCGTGCCTTACGAGCCGGAAGCGTTTCTTCGCAGCACCAGTCGCCTCAAGATCGCGAAGAAATACCTGCATAAGCAGTTTCTTCTGAAGGCGCACGGCCAGACGCGCCTCGAACAGGCGCATCTGGACGCTTCGCAGCGAATCCTGTGGGTCTATGCCAAACGCAACTTCGGCGACGCGACGATGGACATGGCCGGCCGCGCGCTGCTCAAGGGCCTGGGTGTGCGCATCGATCTGCTCGCGCTGCCGTCGCTCGTACCGCTGTTCAGCGAAGACGACGTATTCGGCAAGGTCTACGGCGACCCCAGTGAGGTCGATGCGAGCCGCTACGACGCGATTCTGCTCTCCGAGTACAACCTGCCCTCAATCCGCATCAAGACCCAGCACTTCGCGAAGCTGCCCTACGCGGGCCTGTTCCGTTACTTCAACGGGCCCGACCGCAACCAGACCGGCTTCAGCTTCGCGAGCGTGAACGACGTGTTCTCGCTCGGCCACGACGCCGGCACGCTCGCCGCGCTCAGCAAGCCTTATCTCGCCAGCAAGCCCGCAACGCGCGAATCCGTGCGCGCGCTCTTGCCCGCGCGTCCGTTCATCGCGCTCGCGGCGGGTGGCGTGGACCCCGATCGCACCTACAACCGCTGGTCCGAAGTCATCGAATTGTTGAGCAAGTACGACAACGCGAGTGCCGCGAAGGAAATCGTCGTGCTCGGTTCGGACAACGGCACGGAAATCGCACAGCAGTTGTGCGCGAGCGCGCCCGCGAACGTGCGCATCCGCTCGCTGACCGGCAAGCTCGCGTTCCTTCAGGCACGCGAGATCGTTGCGCACGCCGAGCTGTTCCTGGGCGCGGACGGCGGCCTGATGCACGTCGCCCACACCACGCAAACGCCGAGCGTTTCGCTGTTCAGGCATCAAGAGCCGCCCTCCCTGCGCTTGACCGAAGCCTGCCGATCCATCGGCCTGCAGGGCGGTGGCAACGTCGACACCATCCCGCCCGCGCAGGTCGTGGGCGCAGTGTTGCGCCAACTCGCCGCGCTCGTCCCCGCAACGGCGCCCGCCGCCGCCTGATCGCCCCAAACAGGGCTCCTCAAGCTCACGCCGCGCACCAGCGCGGTTTCATGACGGTGGCGCGCCCAAACTCGCGCGCCGCCGTCATGGTCCATGCGGGTCAGGCCGCGCTCTGCTGATACTGGATCTTGTGCAGGTGCGCGTACATGCCGCCCTTCGTGAGCAGTTCCTGGTGCGTGCCCGATTCGACGATATGGCCGCCATCCATCACGAGGATGCGGTTCGCACGCTCGATCGTCGAGAGACGGTGCGCGATCACGAGCGTCGTGCGGCCGCGCATCAGCGTTTCCAGCGCCGCCTGCACGTGGCGCTCCGATTCCGAATCGAGCGCCGAGGTCGCCTCGTCGAGAATCAGGATCGGCGCGTCCTTGTAGATCGCACGGGCAATCGCCAGGCGCTGGCGCTGGCCGCCCGAGAACTTCATGCCGTTGTCGCCGACCAGCGTGTCCATGCCTTCGGGCAGGGCCGAGATCGTCTCCCACAGGTTGGCGGCGCGCAGCGCGCGTTCCACGCGCTCGCGGTCGGCCGTCTGGCCATAGGCAACGTTGTTCGCGACCGTATCGTTGAACAGCACCACGTCCTGGCTCACCATCGCGATCTGGTTGCGCAGCGCATGCACGTCGTAGTCGGCGATCGATACGCCGTCGACCATCACCTGCCCGCCGCTCGGATCGAAAAAGCGCGGCAGCAGGTTCACGAGCGTGGTCTTGCCGCTGCCCGACGGGCCCGCGAGCGCCACCATTTCGCCGGGATTGATGCGAAACGACACATGGTCGAGCGTCACGCGATGGCTCGCGCCATAGGCGAACGACACGTCGCGGAACTCCACCTCGCCGCGCGCGCGTTCGAGCGGCAAGCCGCCGCCGGCGGCCTCGGGCGGCTCGTCGATGAGCCCGAAGATCAGCTCGGCCGCGGTCATGCCGCGCTGCAGCGGCTGGTTCACGTCGATCAGATGCTTGAGGGGCGAGATCACGAGCAGCATCGACGTGACGAACGCCACGAAACCGCCAACCGTCGTCTGGTCGTTCGAGGCCTGCACGACCGCAATGGTGATGACGATCGCCAGCGCGATCGAAGCGAGGAATTGCGTAAGCGGCTGCGCGAGCCCGCCCGAGACCGTCATGCGCATCTGGTAGCCGCGCAGGCGCTTGCTCATCTCGCCAAAGCGGTCCTTTTCGTATTGCTCGCCGTTATGAACCTTGACGACCTTGTAGCCGCCCACCGTCTCCTCGACGATATAGGACAAGTCGTTCGTGAGCATCTGATGCTCGCGGTTCAGCCGACGCAGACGCCGGTTGATCTTGCTGACGAGCCAGCCGATGGCCGGCAGCAGCACCGCGACGATCAACGTGAGCCGCCAGTTCAGATAGAACAGGTAGCCGAGCAGGAAGATGACTGTGAGCGAGTCGCGCACGATCGTGACGAGCACGCTGAGCAGCACGCCGAGAATCTGGTTGACCTCGAACACGATCGCGTTGATGACCGTGCTCGCAGTTTCGCGCTGGAAGAAGCCGACGCTCGCATGAATCATGCGCTCGAACATCTTGAGCCGCAGCGCGAGCAGCACGCGGTTCGACACGTACTGCAGCAAGTAACCGGACGCGTATTGCGCGAGGCCGCGTACGAGCGCCAGCCCGATCACCGCGGTGGGCACCAGCCATTTCGCTTTCGGGTCGCCGCGCGTGCCGAAGCCGTGATCGAGCAGCGGCTTGAGCAGCGCGGGAATGCCGGCTTCGGTGGCGGCCACCACGGCCATCGCGATCACGCCTGCGAGGAGCACCCACATTAGCGGCTTCACATACGGCCACAGCCGCCGGCCAATCACGATCGGCGACGACTTGGTGTCGGAGCCGATCGGCTTGCTCAAGGTTGATCTCTCGCTCAAAATTTCCTCGAAAAAAATGCGGGTAATCTGCCCGCCCCCCGGCAAACAGGTACGCCATTGTAAACGTTCGGCCCAGGGGGCGAGGTATCCGCCCGGCCGGTGCCTGCGCCGGGGCGCTTTCGTAGCGGCCGGCGTTTTTGTATATACTCACCGATTCGGCTTCGGGGGCACGAACGCGCGCAGTAACACGCTTGCTCGCGGAGTGTTCTCCGAACGCAAGGCGGCGCTAGCCGGCCCGCTCACCCTCTTCACCTTCTTCCAGCCATCGCGAGCCAGCGCCGATGAACGACAGCGCCAAACCCGATGCGATCAGTGTCATCGTCATCGTCAAAAACGAAGCACACGATATTCGCGACTGCCTCGCTTCCGTGCACGGCTGGGTGGACGAAATCGTCGTGCTCGACTCGGGCAGCACGGACGGCACCCAGGCCATTTGCCGCGAGTTCGGCGCAACGGTCGTCGAGACTGACTGGCCCGGTTTCGGGCCACAGAAACAGCGCGCGCTCGACGCCGCCCGCGGCCCCTGGATTCTCTCGCTCGACGCCGACGAACGCGTGTCCCCGGCGTTGCGCGACGAGATTCTCGCGAGCGTCAAGGCGAACGGGGCCGACCTGTTCCGTGTGCCGCGCCAGTCGAATTACTGCGGCACGTGGATCCGCCATTCCGGCTGGTCGCCCGACTATGTGACGCGGCTCTTTCGCCGCGACGTAGCGCGCTTCTCGAACGATCTCGTGCACGAGCGCGTGATCGCCGCGCCCGAGGCGCGCGTCGGCACGCTCGCCCAGGCGCTGATTCACTACAGCTTTCGCGACTTCTCCGAGGTGCTCGGCAAGATCGACAGCTATTCGACCTACGGCGCGACCCAGGGCGCGGCGCGCGGCAAACGCGGCGGCCTGCGCAAGGCGCTGCTGCACGGCTTCTGGTCTTTCGTGCGCAGCTGGATCATCCAGCGCGGCTTTCTCGACGGCAAGATGGGCTTCGTGCTGGCGATCTCCAACGCCGAAGGCACCTACTACCGCTACCTGAAGCTCATGCTCCTCGAAACGCAGCAGTCCACCGCGGCACAATCCCGCGACGCCGCAGCGGAGCGCCGATGAACGCGCGCCGCGACATGCTGGTTTCGGTGATCGTCAGCACCTATAACCGGCCCGATGCGCTCGAGCGGGTCCTCGCGAGCCTGAGCGCGCAATCCGACACGCACTACGAAATCATCGTCGCCGACGACGGCTCGGCCAACGCGACCCGCGAAACCGTGGAGCGCTGCGCAGCGGCGAGCCCGGTGCGCATGGAGCATGTGTGGCACCCGGACGACGGCTTTCGCCTTGCCGAGATCCGCAACAAGGGCATCGTGCAGGCCCGTGGCGACTACCTGATCTTCCTCGACGGCGACTGCGTGGCGCAACACGATTTCGTTGCGCGCCACCGGCAGCTTGCAAGCGAGCGAGCCATCATCACCGGTAGCCGCATCCTGCTCGACGAAACGCTCACGCAAGCGGTGATCGGCCAGATGCTGCCGTTGGCGGACCAGGGCTTTGGCTTCTGGGTGCGGCAACGCCTTGGTGGCCACGTCAACAAGATGGCGCCCCTCTTCGTCAAGCTGCCGGACCGCAAGTGGCGCGTGATCGAGCAGTTCAAGTGGCGCGGCATCAAGGGCTGCAACATGAGCGCCTGGCGCAGCGATATCGAGCGCGTGAACGGATTCGACACCAGCTTCACCGGCTGGGGGCACGAGGACGCCGATTTCGTGGCACGCCTCGCCAACGGCGGCGTGCACCGCAAGCTCGGCGCCTACGCCACGGAGATCTTCCACCTGTGGCACCGCGAGCAACCGCGTGACCAGGCCAACTCCAATGAGCAGCGGGTCAAGGCGCGTATTGCAGATGGCACCGTGCGCGCCGAACGGGGTCTGGCCGAACTCGCGACTTGATCACGCGATTGCCCGACCGACGGCGCGGCATGGCAGCGTGAAAACTCCCGCGCCGCCTGCCGCCCATTCCCCGTCAATAAACGATCTCGATCTCGCTGCCCGCAAACTCGCCGCGCAGCGCGGCGAGCAGGTCGTCGGAGGGCTTGACGCGCCAGGCGTCGCCCAAGCGCACTTCGCCTTCGGCCCGATCGTTGCGGTAGGCAATCTGCACCGCGAGTCCATTCGGAATGACTGCTTGCGGGCGATCGCCGCGATCGCGCCCGAAGCCGCCGCGCCCACGCGCTTGCGCGGCCGGCGCCGGCAGCGAGTCGTCGGGCTTCGCGCGATACGCTTCGAGCACCGTGCGCAGCGCGAGCGCATTGGCGTTGCCGTTCATCTGCAGCTTCACGGCCTGCGCGTAGCGGCTGCGCGCGCGCTCGAGATCCATCACCGTATCGACGGTAAAGCGAATGCCGCCCGTGAACGCGTCATTGCGCGCCCCGCCCTGCACGACTAGCAGCTCGTCTTCCTTGAAGAGCGCCTTGTGCGCTTCGAACTGCTCGTTGAACACCGTCACTTCGCACTGGCCGGTGCCGTCGTCGAGCAACGCGATCAGCATCTTGCCGCGTTGGGTCATTTGCGTGCGCAACGAAGCGATCACGCCCGCGATGAGCTTGTCGCGCCCTTCCTTCAGCTCGCCGATCTTCTGGCGCACGAAGCGGCGCACTTCGTCCTTGTAGGCGTCGAAGAGGTGCCCCGAGAGGTAGAAGCCGAGCGCGGCCTTCTCTTCCTGAAGCTTGCGCTTCTCGCCCCACGCGGGTTCGTCGACCAGTTCATGCGCGGCGAGCGGCGCGTCGCCCATATCGAACAGGCCCGCCTGCATGGCGTTGGCGCTCGCCTGGTCGGCGGCTTCCATCGCCATCGGCACGGAGGCCAGCAACTGTGCGCGGTTTGCGTGAATCGTGTCGAATGCGCCGGCGCGGATCATCGCTTCGATCGTGCGGCGATTCACGAGACGACGGTCGATGCGCTCGCAGAAGTCGAACAGATCCTTGAAGGGACCGCCCTCCTCGCGCGCGCGCAAGATTTCTTCGATGGCGTTCTGGCCGCTGCCCTTGATCGCGCCCAGACCGTAGCGGATCGTGCGCGAGCGCTTGCCTTCTGCGACGTTCGAGTCGGCCACCGGCTCGAAGCGATACGCCGAAGCGTTCACGTCCGGCGGCAGCACGGCCATCTTGTTGGTCAGGCAGTCCTCGAAGAGGATCTTCACCTTGTCGGTGTCGTCCATGGCGAGCGACATATTCGCCGCCATGAATTCCGCCGGATGGTGCGCCTTGAGCCACGCCGTGTGATAGGCGAGCAGCGCGTAGGCGGCCGCGTGCGACTTGTTGAAGCCGTAGCCCGCGAACTTCTCCATCAAGTCGAAGGTTTCGTCGGCCTTCTCGCGCGTGAGGCCGTTCTTCGCCGCGCCTTCCGCGAAAATTTCGCGGTGCTTGGCCATTTCCTCGGGCTTCTTCTTACCCATCGCGCGGCGCAGCAAGTCGGCGCCGCCGAGCGAATAGCCGCCGATGATCTGCGCCATCTGCATCACCTGCTCCTGATAGACCATGATGCCGTAGGTCTCTTTCAGAACAGGTTCGACGCGCGGATCGGGATACTCCACCACTTCGCGGCCGTGCTTACGCGCGCAGAAGCTCGGGATCAGGTCCATCGGGCCCGGACGATACAACGCCACGAGCGCGATGATGTCCTCGAAGCGGTCGGGCTGCGCGTCCTTCAGCATGCCCTGCATGCCGCGGCTTTCCAGCTGGAACACGGCGACCGTGTTGGCCTTCTTGAGGATCTGGAACGACGGCGCGTCGTCGAGCGGCACCTCGGCGAGCGACCAGTCTTTCTTCGACGGGTCGAGCATGCGGATATAGCGCTCGGCCCAGTCGAGAATCGTGAGCGTGGTCAGGCCCAGAAAGTCGAACTTCACGAGGCCGACGGCTTCCACGTCGTCCTTGTCGTACTGGCTCACGACGCCGCTTTCGTCGCCCTGCGTATAGAGCGGGCAAAAATCCGTCAGCTTGCCGGGCGCGATCAGCACGCCGCCCGCGTGCATGCCCACGTTACGCGTGAGACCTTCCACGAGCTGCGCGAGGTCGAGCAGCTGGTGCACTTCGTCTTCGTTGTCGTAGCGCTCCTGCAGGAGCGGCTCTTCCTTCATCGCGTCGGCAATCGTGACGTGCTTGCCGGGTTTGAACGGAATGAGCTTGGCCACGCCGTCGGTGAAGTTGTAGCCGAGATCGAGCACGCGGCCGATGTCGCGCACCGCCGCCTTCGCAGCCATCGTGCCGAAGGTGGCGATCTGCGAAACCGCATCGGCGCCGTACTTCTCCTTCACGTACTGAATGACGCGGTCGCGCCCATGCTGGCAGAAGTCGATGTCGAAGTCGGGCATCGAAACGCGTTCCGGATTCAGGAAGCGCTCGAACAGCAGGTTGTAGCGCAGCGGATCGAGGTCGGTAATGCCGAGCGCGTAGGCGACGAGCGAACCCGCGCCCGAGCCCCGGCCCGGTCCCACCGGCACGCCGTTGTTCTTGGCCCAGTTGATGAAGTCCGCAACGATCAGGAAGTAGCCCGGGAAACCCATCTTGATGATGGTCCCGCACTCGAATTCGAGACGCTCGTTGTAGCGCGCGCGCTCCTGCTCGCGTTCGGCTTCGTTCGGATACAGCTGCACGAGGCGCTTTTCGAGGCCTTCTTTCGAAAGCTGCACGAGATAGTCGTCGAGCGACAGGCCGTCGGGCGTCGGGAAGAGCGGCAGCTTCGGCTTGCCGAGTTCGAGCGTGAGGTTGCAGCGCTTGGCGATTTCGATGGTGTTCGCAATGGCCGACGGAATGTCCGCGAACAGCGCGGCCATTTCTTCCTGCGTGCGAAAACGCTGATCGGTCGTGAAACGTTTCTGGCGGCGCGGATTCGCGAGGATGTCGCCTTCCGAGATGCACACGCGCGCTTCGTGCGCGGTGTATTCCTCGTCGGTCATGAACTGCATGGGGTGCGTGGCGACCACCGGCAGCTTCAGTTGCGACGCGAGCGCCACGGCCTGCTCGACATATTGCTCGCCGCCGGGCTGGCCGCAGCGCTGCAGTTCGATGTAATACGCGTTCGGAAACAGCTTCGCCCAGCGCTGCGCATGGCGCTTCGCACTTTCGGCATTGCCCGCCGCGAGCGCGAGACCCACGTCGCCCTGCTGCGCGCCCGAGATCGCGAGCAGGCCCTCGGCCAGACCTTCTTCGAGCCACGCGACGTCGACTTCCGCGCGGCCGCGGTACTGGTTCGTGAGCCACGCCTTGGAAAGCAGTTCGCACAGATTCAGATAGCCGCGCTTGTCCTTCACCAGCAGCAGAAGGCGCGACGGCTTGTCGCGGTCGTCGGGATTCGTGATCCAGACGTCGCAGCCGGCAATGGGTTTGACCCCTTTGCCGCGCGCTTCGCTGTAGAAACGGACGAGGCCGAATGCGTTGCCTAAGTCGGTGAGCGCGAGCGCGCCCTGGCCGTCTTTGGCCGCCGCCTTGACGAGGTCGTCGAGGCGTACGATGCCGTCGGCAATCGAGAATTCGGAATGGACGCGGAGATGGACGAAGCGGGGATCTGACATGGGCGTCATTGTACCTTCAGGGGCACGCGATTATCGGCGCTCGCTCGCATGCGCGCGCGACAGTGGCCGGGGCGGCCCAACCGATCTGGACAAGTGCTTGCGCGAGCGCAGGCCGCCGCACGGTGTGTCGTCTACGCCGCAGGCGGCGCGAGGCGCGATTGAGGGATAATAGCGGATTGCGCCCGGCGCGCGCCCTGCCCCAATTCCCGTTTTCGGGGACCCGCAGCGAACAGGCAGTACGCGACGCAGCAAGCGACGCACCACGCGCGCCCGGCTCCAGTTTCACGCGCTTTGATAGCGCCTTTCCCGTTGCACCATGCGTATCCTCAATCTATCCGCCTACCAGTTCGCCACGCTCGAGAAGACCGCCGAGTGGCGTCCGCTCGTGCTCGAGCGCTGCCAATCGCTCAATTTGCGGGGCACGATCCTGCTCGCGCCAGAAGGCATTAACCTGTTCGTCGCCGGCGATGAAGGCAACGTGCGCGCCTTCATGGACTACATCAACCACGACCCGCTCTTCGAAGGCAAGTTCGCAACGCTGCGGTTCAAGGAAAGCTTCTCCGAATCGCGGCCCTTCAACCGTATGCTCGTGCGCCTGAAGCGCGAGATCATCACGATGAAGAAGCCCGCGATCCGCCCCGAAGAAGGCCGCGCGCCTTCCGTGGCGCCGGTCGTGCTCAAGCAATGGCTCGACCGCGGCTTCGACGACGAAGGCCGCCCCGTTGTCATGCTCGACACGCGCAACGCGTTCGAAATCGATGTCGGCACGTTCGATAACGCGCTCGACTACCGCATCGACAAGTTCAGCGAATTCCCGGGCGTGATCGAAGCGAACCGCGCCGACCTCGAAGGCAAGACGGTCGTGTCGTTCTGCACGGGCGGCATTCGCTGCGAAAAGGCCGCGATCCACATGAAGGAAGTGGGCATCGAAAGCGTCTACCAGCTCGAAGGCGGCATTCTCAAGTACTTCGAGGAAGTGGGCGGCGCGCACTACAACGGCGACTGCTTCGTGTTCGACCAGCGCACCGCGCTCAATCCGCAGCTCGAACCGACGGACACCGTGCAGTGCTTCGCGTGCCGCGCCGTCGTCACGCCGCAAGAGCAGGCTTCCCCGCTCTACGTGGCAGGCAAGAGCTGCCCGGCGTGCCATCCGGAGCGCGCGGGCGCGACGGATACGGCGGCCCAGGCTGCCGCTTAAGCCGCGCGCGTGAGCGCATCGCCGCAAGGGTATCGCGGGCGCTTCGCGCCCTCGCCCACTGGCCCGCTGCACTTCGGCTCGCTCGTTTCGGCGCTCGCGAGCTGGCTCGACGCGCGAGCGCATGGCGGCGCGTGGCTCGTGCGCGTGGAAGACATCGACGGCCCGCGCACCGTGCCGGGCGCAGCCGAAGACATTCTCACGACGCTTGCGGCCTTCGGCTTTCACGCCGACGAGCCGCCGCAATGGCAGAGCCGCCGCACCGGCCTGTACCGCGCGGCGCTCGACCGGCTGATCGCCTCGCGCCACGTGTACGCGTGCGGCTGCACGCGCAAGGAAATCGCCGATTCGCAAGTGCGTGCGCACCAGCGCAACACCACGCTGATCTATCCGGGCACCTGCCGCGCGGGCCTGCACGGCAAGCCAGCGCGCGCGTGGCGGCTGCGTGTGCCCGACGACGCGCCTTCCAGGACACAAAACCCCGCGCTGATCCGCTTCGACGACCGCTGGCAAGGCCCGCAGCAGCAAGACCTCGCAACCGAAGTCGGCGATTTCGTGCTCCTGCGCGCCGACGGCCAATGGGCCTACCAGCTCGCCGTGGTTGTGGACGACGCCGAACAACGCATTACGCACGTGGTGCGCGGCGCGGACCTGCTCGACTCAACAGCGCGGCAAATCTGGCTCCAGCAGTGCCTTGGCGTGCCAACGCCCGCCTACCTGCACGTGCCTGTTGTGACGAACGCGGAAGGGGACAAGCTCTCGAAGCAGACCGGGGCACAAGCGCTCGATGCGTCACGCCCGCTGGGAGCGTTGCTGGCCGCGGCGCGGCATCTGGGCCTCGAATTGCACGACCCTTCGCCCGCAACGCTCGAAGCGTTCCAGCGAGACGCGATCGAAGCGTGGAAGCGGCGGCTCGCGCAATTGCCGGCCACCTAAACAAAAACGGCATGTCGTTGAAGGCGACATGCCGTTTTATCGTTGTGTCGCGCGCCGCTTCGCGCGCTCAAACTCAGTTCGACGAAGACGACGTCGGCTTGTTGCGCCACGACGAGCCGAGACCACCCAACAGCGCTGCGAGCGGCTGCTTCGACTGCTGTTTTTGCGGTGCGGTGTTCGCGGGCTTGTCTTCAGCCTTGCTGCGCGCGTTAGCCGAAGGCTCGTAAGGCTTCAGGAAAAAATCGTCGATCGGCTGCGAACGATGATGATGCGGGCGGTCGAACGACGCCGCACGGCGGTGCACACCGCGCTCGCCGCGTTCGCCGCGCCCTTCGCGGCCTTCATGACCGTCGCGCTCCCGGCGGCGGCTACCGCCTTCGTGATGCGGCACCGGCACGTCGACCACGAGGCGCTCCACGGTCAGCGGACGCTTGATGAGCTTCTCGATATCGGCGAGTTGCTTCTTCTCGTTCGGGCTGCACAGCGAAAGCGCGTCACCCGAGGCGCCTGCGCGGCCCGTGCGGCCAATGCGGTGCACATAGTCTTCGGCGTTGAAAGGCAGGTCGAAGTTGATGACGGCGGGCAGCTCCGCGATGTCGAGGCCGCGCGCGGCCACGTCGGTCGCCACGAGCGCTTCGATTTCGCCGCGCTTGAAGGCGTCGAGCGCCTGCATGCGCTCGTTCTGCGAGCGGTCGCCGTGAATCGCCGCCGCGACGATGCCCTGCTTTTCGATCTGGCGGGCCAGGCGGCTCGCGCCGATCTTGCTGTTGCAGAACACGATCACCTGTTTGAGACCGCGGTCGCGGATCAGCTGAACGACCGCGCCGGTCTTGTCGCCCTCGGCGACTTCGTACACGACCTGGGTGACGTTGGTCGCCGTGGAGTTGCTGCGCGCCACCTCGATGGTCTGCGGCGTGCGCAGATAGGTCGCGGCAAGCTTCTTGATCTCGCCCGAGAACGTGGCCGAGAACAGCAGCGTCTGGCGCTCCTTCGGCAGCAGGTTCAGGATGCGCTGCAGGTCGGGCAGGAAGCCCATGTCGAGCATGCGGTCGGCTTCGTCGAGCACGAGCATCTGCACCTGGCCGAGGCTCGTGGTCTTTTGCTGCACATGGTCGAGCAGGCGGCCAGGTGTCGCGATCAGGATTTCCACGCCGCGGCGCAGCTCGTCGGACTGCGGATTCATGTCGACGCCGCCGAACACCACCGCGCTGCGCAGCGGCGTGTGCTGCGCGTAGGTGCGCACGTTGTTCGCGACCTGATCGGCCAGCTCTCGCGTAGGCGTGAGAATCAGCGCGCGCACCGGATGGCGTGCAGGCGAAGCGCTCGTACTCGCCATCGGCAGGAGGCGTTGCAGGATCGGCAGCGAGAAACTCGCGGTCTTGCCCGTGCCGGTTTGCGCGGCGCCCATCACGTCGCGGCCCGTGAGCACCACGGGAATCGCCTGCGCCTGGATCGGCGTGGGCGTCGTGTAGCCTTGCTCCTTGATGGCCCGGAGGATTTCGGGGGCCAGACCAAACTGGTCAAAGTTCGCAGTGCTGGGCGTGACGGCTGTGTCGGACATGGTGGCTTCGCTATAAAGGCGCTATTCGCGCAAGGCGCGGGAGCGCCTCAAAAGGTCACTGCTGGGCATTGCAGGTCGATGCAAAGGCGCCGGACAACACGTCAGGCGCCCTGCGGCGACGGGCGGAACGCACGCCCGCGAGGGCCTCCCGGCAAACGGATGGCCCGGGATGGCCCGTGGACGACGAGAGAATCTGCCGGGGACGGGGCGCTGGCTCCATCGCCGCGCTCGCTCGGGTTCAACCCGGCCAGACTCACTCGATTCCAGATGGTTCCGGCGCCGCCCTCGTCTATCGACTGGCGCGCGCACCGGATTGGTCAAAACGGCCCGACCGGCATTTCAGGCCGATCCAGCAAGCCTCGGGGCGGCTTGTCGCCCGCTTGTCACTCGCGTGTCACTCGCTTGTTACTCGCGTGTCACCCGCGCCCTGCCGGCGTTCTGCCCGCCCGTTGCGGCAGGCGCAAAGGGCCGAAAGGCCGGTATTGTAGCACCTTGGCATAAATCCCTATGGCAGCAGGCCATGCGTTCTGCAACACGGCGCACGGGAGAACCCCGTGCGCCGTGCGACGATGCATCGCGCCCTTTTTTCTCCGGGCCCGCTGCTCACCACGTCTCGCGCATCACCATCAGCCGCAGCTCAGTCATGTCCTCGATCGCGTAGCGCACGCCCTCGCGCCCGAGGCCGGAGTCCTTCACGCCGCCGTACGGCATGTTATCGACGCGAAATGACGGAATATCGTTGATCACCACGCCGCCCACGTCGAGGCCGTCCCACGCGCGGTGCGCGTTGGCGAGCGAGTCGGTGAACACGCCGGCCTGCAGGCCGAAATCGCTGTCGTTGACGATCTCCAAAGCCTTGCCGAAGTCGTCGAAGCGCTCCAGGATCGCCACCGGCCCGAACGCCTCCTTGCGGTAGAGGTCGGTGTCGCGGCCCACGTTCTCGAGCAACGTGGCCTCGAACATCGCGCCGTCCACCTTGCCGCCCGCGATGATCTTCGCGCCCGCGAGCACCGCGCTCTCCATCCAGCCTGCGAGGCGCTTCGACTCGGATTCGGAGATCATCGGCCCGACAAAGGTGTTCTCGTCCTTCGGGTCGCCCATCTTGAGCGTCTTGACCTTGGCGATGAGCTTTTCGCGCAGCGCGTCGTAAAGCGACGCGTGCACGAGAATGCGCTGCACGCCAATGCAGCTCTGTCCCGACTGATAGTACGCGCCGAACGCGAGGCGCTCGACCACATAGTCCAGCTTGCCGCCCTGATCGGCGTCGACGATGGCCGCCGCGTTGCCGCCCAACTCCAGCACCACCTTCTTCTTGCCGGCCTTCCTCTTGAGGTCCCAGCCCACCGCGGGCGAGCCCGTGAACGAGAGCAGCTTGAAGCGCTCGTCGGTCGTGAAGAGGTCGGCGCCGTCGCGGTGCGCGGGCAGGATCGAGAAGGCGCCCTTGGGCAAATCCGTCTCCGCCAGCACCTCGCCGATGATCAGCGCGCCCACCGGCGTGCGGCTCGCGGGCTTCAGCACGAACGGCACGCCGGCGGCGAGCGCCGGTGCGACCTTGTGCGCAGCCAGATTGAGCGGGAAATTGAACGGCGAAATGAACGAGCACGGTCCGATCGGCACGCGTTTCACGTAGCCGTGATAGCCCTTCGCGCGCGCCGAAATCTCGAGATTCACGATCTCGCCGTTGATACGCACGCTCTCTTCGGCGGCCACGCGAAACGTGTCGATCAGGCGCGTCGCCTCGCCGCGCGAGTCGTTGATCGGCTTGCCCGCCTCGATGCACAGCGCCATCGCCAGCTCGTCGAAGCGCTCGCGAAAGCGCGCCACGCAATGATCTATCACGGCCTGGCGCTTGTACGGCGGGAACGCGCGCATGGCGGGCATGGCGGCTTCGGCTGCGGCGATGGCCTGGTCGATCGCTTTCGCGTCGGCGAGCGCGACGCGCGTGGCGACTTCGCCGCTGTATTTGTCGGTGACTTCGAGGTCGGTGTTGGCGGCGACGGCCTCGTTGGCCAGGTAGTACGGATAAGTCGGTTTGAGCATGACGGGGTTCTCCGTAATGACAACGTCAAAGCTGCGTCAAAGCTGCGCGCTCAGGCGCTTGATGTCGCGATTGAGCACGCGCTCGTTGTCCGAGTAATCGATGGGCACGTCGATCAGGTGCACGCCGGGTTGGGCGAGACACTGCTCGACGAGCGGCTTGAATTCGTCCGCCGAGCCCACGCGGTGGCCATGCGCGCCGTAGCTTTGCGCATAGTCGACAAAATCGGGGTTCTGCAGCGTCATCCCGTAGTCGGGGAAATTCATGTTTTCCTGCTTCCAGCGGATCATGCCGAACGCGTCGTCGCGCAGCAGCAGCACGACCAGATCGAGCTTCAGGCGCACCGCCGTTTCCAGCTCCTGCGAATTCATCATGAAACCGCCGTCGCCGCACACGGCCACGACCTTGCGCTGCGGATGCACGATCTTGGTGGCGATGGCCGAGGGCAGCCCCGCGCCCATCGAGGCGAGCGCGTTGTCGAGCAGGATCGAATTGGGCTCACGCGCGCGGTAGTAGCGCGCGAACCAGATCTTGTACATGCCGTTGTCGAGGCACAGGATGCCGTCGTCGGGCATCGCGTCGTACACATCGTGCACGAGCCGCACCGGATACATGGGAAAGCGCTCGTCGTGCTGCCCTTTGGCAAGATGCGCCTCGAAATGGCGCTTGATCTCCTCGAAGCGGGCGAAGTCCCACGCGTGCTCGCGCGGCTTGAGACTTTCCTTGAGTTGCCACACGGCGTTGGCGATGTCGCCCACCACCTCGATCTGCGGGAAATACACGGGGTCGACTTCCGCACCGAGAAAATTCACGTGGATGACGGTTTTCTCTTCCGCGCTGCGCATGAAAAACGGCGGCTTCTCGATCACGTCGTGGCCGACGTTGATGATGCAGTCGGCGTGCTCGATCGCGCGGTGCACGAAGTCGCCGTCCGAGAGCGTGGCGTTGCCGAGCCAGAGCGGGTGCGATTCGTCGATCACGCCCTTGCCCATCTGCGTGGTGAAGAACGGGATGCCGGTTTCGTCGACGAATTCGCGCAGCACGTTGCGCGTGGTCTTGCGGTTTCCGCCCGCGCCGATCATGAGGAGCGGATGGCGCGCCTTGCAGATCGCCCCGACCGCATGGGCAACCGCTTTTTCCTCGGCCACGGGCCGGCGGCTGAAGCTCTTGGGAATGGGCTTGCCGTCGCCCTCTTCGTCGGCTACGTCTTCGGGCAGTTCGAGATGCACGGCGCCGGGCCGCTCCTGCTCGGCCTGGCGAAACGCCTCGCGCACGAGCGCCGGAATATTGCCGATGGAGACGATCTGCCGCGCGTACTTGGTGAGCGGCTCCATCATGCGCACCACGTCGACGATCTGGAAGTGGCCCTGCTTGCTCGACTTGATGGGCTTCTGGCCCGTGACCATCAGCATGGGCATGCCGCCCAGCTGCGCGTACGCGGCGGCGGTCACGAAGTTGGTGGCGCCGGGCCCGAGCGTGGCGAGGCACACGCCGGTGCGGCCCGTGAGCCGTCCGTAAGTGGCGGCCATGAAGCCCGCGGCCTGCTCGTGGCGCGTGACGATCAGACGAATCTTCGAGCGCCGCAGCGATTCGAGCAGATCGAGGTTTTCTTCCCCGGGAATACCAAACACATATTCGACGCCTTCGGCTTCGAGCGCCTTCACGAACAGATCCGATGCTTTCATCGACCACCTCGTTGGCAAGAGCGTGGCCGGCGGCGCGGGCGGCAGCCGGCCTTCGCGAACAGGCCGACAGGTTACTCCCGCAAGGCGGAATGTGTCGTGAAGCGTGCGTGCGGCGTTAGCGCATGATCGTCGCGCAGCCGGAGAGCACCGGCTTCGGGCTCGCGTCGGACGTGACGTCGTAGAGATCCGCGCCGGGACCCTTGGTCCACCAGGTGTAGCGCTCGGCGACGTACTTCACGCCCGAGGCAGCGATCACGCCGACGAAGAGGAGCTTGCGGCCTTCCACGGGCACGAGCGCGAAGCTCTGGCCGTTGGCCGCGTTGAGATAGGTGACCTTGAAGCTCTTGCCGTTCGCGCAGGTGTAGCTGAACGTGTGGCGCGACTGGACCTGGATATCGCGCACTTCGAGCGGGGCCGCGTGCGCCGCGTCGAGGTGCAGCCCGGCCGCCAGACCACAGGCTGCCAGCGCAAGCGCGCCGCTGCGCTGAACTACGCGGATTGCGCGCATTGCGCCGCTTCGACCATCGATCATCGTGTTCTCCGTGTGTTGCGTTGCCCCCGCGCGTGACGCCGCCGCCTGGCACATTCACGCGCGAAGGGTGGGCTCACACGATAACCGGCACGCGCGAGCGCCGCCTTGTGCGCGGCCAACGCAGCGCGCTCGCCGCACACTCACTGCGCGGCGTCGCCCGGCACCGGACGCACCGCCGCGGCCGCTTCGCGGGCGCGCGAGCGGGCCTCGTCGGTGTCGGCGCCCGTAGCGAGCGCAACGCCCATGCGGCGCTTCACGAAGCTCTCGGGCTTGCCGAAAAGGCGCAGGTCCGCGCCCGGCACGGCAAGCGCCTGCGCGACGCCCTCGAACGCGATGCCGCGCGCGTCCATGCCGCCGTAGATCACCGCCGATGCGCCCGGACCGCGCGCCGTCGTATCGACAGGCAGACCGAGGATCGCGCGCGCGTGCAGCTCGAACTCGGAGAAACGCTGCGAGGCGAGCGTGACGAGCCCCGTGTCGTGCGGACGCGGGCTCACTTCCGAGAACCACACCTCGTCGCCGCGCACGAACAGCTCGACGCCGAAGAGGCCTCGGCCGCCCAGCGCCTCGGTCACCTTGTGCGAGATCTCGCGCGAGCGCTCGAGCGCCTTCGCGCTCATCGGCTGCGGCTGCCACGATTCGACGTAATCGCCGTCCACCTGGAGGTGGCCGATCGGATCGCAGAAATACGTTTGCACCTGGCCGCTCGCCGGGTCGATGGCACGCACGGTGAGCTGCGTGATTTCATAGTCGAAGTTGATGAAGCCCTCGACGATCACGCGCCCGCGATTCACACGGCCGCCTGCGAGCGCATAGTCCCAGGCGCGCTCGACGTCGGCGTCGCTGCGCACGACCGACTGCCCCTTGCCCGACGAGGACATCACCGGCTTCACCACACACGGGTAGCCCACCTTGGCGACGCCGGCCTTCAGCTCGTCGAGCGAATCGGCAAACGCGTAGGGCGAAGTGGCGAGGCCGAGTTCCTCGGCGGCGAGGCGCCGGATGCCCTCGCGGTTCATCGTGAGCTGCGCGGCGCGGGCGGTCGGGATCACCTCGGCGACGCCCTCGGCTTCGACGGCGGCGAGCGCGTCGGTGGCGATCGCTTCGATTTCGGGCACGACGAGATGCGGGCGCTCGGCGTCGATGAGCGCACGCAGCGCCTTGGGATCGGCCATGTCGATCACGTGCGCGCGATGCGCAACTTGATGGCCAGGCGCATTTTCATAGCGATCGACGGCGATCACCTCAACGCCAAGACGCTGCAGCGCGATGATCACTTCCTTGCCAAGCTCGCCCGCACCGAGCAGCATGACACGGGTGGCGGAAGCGGAAAGCGGCGTGCCGATGCGGGGGCGGGTTTGCATGATGTCTCCAGAATGGCGGTATGGCGCAAATGCGTAAGAGCGCCGATGTTAACACGCGGCCTTGCCGCGGCGAGGCGCTTCGGACCGCCGGCGGCCACCCGCTTCACGCGCTTTGCGCGCACGTTTGCGCTCGCATGCTGCAGCGCGGTGCGTTACGCTTACGCCTTCGCCGATTACGAGGAACGATGCGATGCCTATCCGCCAGACGCACAGCCAGACGCCGAGCCAGAGTCCGCGCGTGAATATGCGCCAGCGCCTGCGCCCGGCCCACGGCGTATTCGCGCGCAAGCTGGCCTCGCGCACGGCGATGCTCGCTGCGGCCCTGCTCGTGTGCGCGTGCAAGCTGCCGGTGCACACAGACGCCTCCGCGCCGCTGCCCGATCCGTTCAACCCCGCTACGACCCAGTTGCTCGACAACACGCACTGGCAGCTCACGGAGTGGAAGCGCGCCGACGGCACGCTGCGCGCCGTGCCGGGCCCGAACGCCGACGCCAGCAATACCGACAACCCCGTTGTCCGCCCCATCACGCTCGACCTCTCGACCGAGAGCGGCCAGCGCCGCGCGAGCGGTTTTTCGGGCTGCAACCGCTATTTCGGCGCCTATGCGCTGAAAAACGGCCTGCTCTCGTTCAGCCAGCTCGGGGGCACGCGCATGGCGTGCATCGGCGCGGGCGGCGATATCGAGGGCCCCTACCTGGAAGCCCTCTCGCATATCGCGCGCTCGGGCGTGCAGATGCGGCCTCCGCGATCGCTCTTTCTCGTGCTCGAAAACGGCGACCGCCTGACGTTCGCCGAGCAAAGCGCCGAGGCCAAGCCCGGCGTTGCGCCGGGCGCCGCCTCCGACGCCAAACCGGCGCAGTGAACGCTGCCCGCATGAACCGCCGCGCCCTTGCCCGGCGCGGCTCTTTTTTTGTTGCGCGCGAACCAAAACAGCGTGCGCAGGGTCTTTGGCGTGTCGGGCGCGCAACGCCCGCCGGGCCGAGCGCAACACAGTCCTCAAGTGGATGGCGGCGCGCAGGGGCCGAGCGGTTACACTCCACACGTCGCACACCTTCTCTACGTACATCTTTGGCATGCACACGGTAGTTCCTGGCTGGTTCGGCGTTTCGGCCGTCTGGTTCATCCCTCTGATCTGGCGTCTCGTCAAGTCCGTGCTGCCCGGCGGCGCGGGCCTGCGCGGTCCGGGCACGATCCGGCTCTGGCTCGGCTTCCTTGGTGTGCTCGTCGCGAGCTGCGCGCTCGAGGCGACGCTCATCGACATCGCCGGTTTCGACGCGCTCGGCCACGCACTATTGGGCGGGCTCGGCAAGCTCATCGGCCACGCGGCCGCGCCGCTCGCCATGACGGCGCTCCTCCTCGTGAGCTTGCCGTGGCTGCTCGACTTCCATTGGCGCGAATTCCTCGCCTGGGCCGACATCTCGCTCGGGCTCGGCCTGAACATCCGCGCCGCGCGCGAGACCGACGAGAGCCCGCGCCGCGAACGCCGCAGTCGCCGCGCCGCCGCCGAAGAGGGACTTCCCGCCCATAGCGCCGCCACCGTCAACCTGCCGATGCCCGGCGACGGCGCACGGCGCAAGCGGCCGACGATCTGGCGCCCGCCTGCACGTGAAGCGCGCGATGCACGCGATGTGCGCGATGTGCGCGACGGTCGCGATCTCTCGCGCAATGCCGGCGCGATGGCCGCGGGACTCGGCGCAGCGTCGACCGCGGCCGCCGCGCAGGACGCTTTTGCGGATAGCGCGCCGTGGCGCGCCGAACCAGGTTTCCGGGCTCCGGCCGATTCCTCCGCGGCATGGGCACGCTCCGAGCCGACCGCGGCCGCCGACTGGCTGCGCGGGACGCGTGCTCCGGCGGCTCCGGTGCACGCTGCGCCGAGAGCACCGATGGAGCCGCCACGCATGCCATTGCAGCAAGGCGCGCCGCTTGGCGACGCGCGCCGCCAGCCAACGCGTGGCGCGGGCACTGCCTCGGATATGGCGAGCGTGCATGGCGCACCGGGCATCCCCGCGCAACCCAATGCGCCGTGGCGCGCTGAGCCGGGCCTTGCGCGGCCGGCCATGGCCGCCGCGACCGTGGGCGCACGCACGGCGTCGGCGTCGGCAGCGGTGCACGGTGCGCCGCTCGCGGCCGGTACCGCTGCGGCAGCAGCCGCCGCGCGCAGTGCCGCGTTCGGCTCGACGCCGGCGCCGCTCGATCCGCTGACTTCGCCGTTCGCGCAGCCAGTCACGCCGCGCCGCTCGGCGCCGCCGCCCGCGGCAGGCAGCACGGCAGCGCGCGCCGCGGCCGCAGCGCCGCCCCGCGTCGCGAAGCCGCCGCGTCCGTACGTCTGGCAAGGCCAGCCGGCGCGCGTGAACCCTCGCCCGCCCATGGCTGCGCCACGCGCGCCGTTCACCTCGCAACTGGCCGACACGCCGCCCGCTACGCCCGCGTACTCGCGCCCCGCGTCCACCAGCGCGCCGCAAGCGGAAGCGCCGCTGTCGATGAGCGTGCTCGAAACGTTGCGTTCGATCGAAGAAAACGCCGCACGCTGGACGTCCCTCGCCGGCGCGAGCCTTGCACGCCGCACGCTCGACGAAGCGGGCACACTCGCGGGCGAAGAGGAAGCGCACGCGCAATTCCCGAGCGCCCCGCCAGACATGTCGAAGACGGCGCTGCCGGTGACGCCTTCGGGCGTGCCGGTGGAAACGACGTTCGCGCCAGTCACGCAGCAGGACGATGACGCCATCTCGCCGAACCGGGGCGTGCAATCGCTGGACGAGGTGCACGCCGCGCTGCAGCCGCACAACACGTCGACACCCTGGACGCCCGCTGCAAAGGCTGCCCCCTACCCTTCCGAGATTCAGCGCGCCGCGGCATACGAGCCGAAGACGGTCAGCGCCGACGACACGGCAATGCCAACTTCGTGGCAACCGGTGCACACCCATGTGGACGAAGCCGCGCATGACGCATTGAGCGCAGCGACCGGCGTCGAGCCTGTGCAAGCCGCGGCGGCAGAGGCCGCAACGCCGTCCTCCTGGCCCACGCTGGATCACGGCATGCCATGGATCCTGCTCGACGACGAACCGTCGGCCGCCGCGCCCACGGAAACCCACGCCGCCGAGCCGTTCTACACGTTCACGCCGTTGTCGGCGCAGGAACAGGCGCCCGCGCCTGAGGTGGCAGTTGCTGCCGTTGCGGCGCCAGCACCCGCAGTCGCACACACACCGGTTGCAGCAAGCGTACAAGCGTCGCAGCCCGCTCCCGCCGAGTCGCAGGATGCAAACGACGCATCGGACGCGGCGAACATCGTGCACTTGCCCCGTTTCGTTCGCGAGACACAACCGGAGGTGGCCGCGGCGCCTGTGCATCACGCAGCGCCCGGCGACGAGCAACCGCTGGACGCAAGCACCCGCACCGAAGTTGTCGATACAGCGTCGGCGGCGACCCTCGACGAATCTGCGTACGGCACATACGGCCGCACGTTCGAAACATCCGCGCGCGCAACGCCTGCACCTGTCGCGCCCACCGTCGCGCATGCAGCTCCCGCGACGCCGTTCGACGCAACGCCTTCGCTGGCGGCAGAGCACAAGGCGAGCGAGTCTTTCGCCCCTGTTGCGCGCGTCGTCGATGAGCACCCCGCGGTTTTCGATGAAGCGCATGAGTTTGCGAACGCCGCGGCGGCGCAAGCATTGCCGGCAATTGAAGCGCCGGCAACTCCGGCACCGGGTTTCGACGCGACGCCCCTGCCCGCTGTGCAGCAAACGCCGGCACCCGTAGCAACGCCGCCGTGGGTCGCCGAACCGCAGCCGGAATACCGTCCCGCGCCTGCCGAAGCCACGTCCACGCCTGGCCCTTCGCATCCCGCAGTACCGGTTGCCACACCGATCGCGGCGCCCTACCCCGCCGTCGCGACCGAACCGGGCGCCGCGAGCCCCGCCTTCGAGCCCGAGCCCGAAGTCATCGAAGCCCCCGAAGTCATCGAAGCCCCCGAAGCCGTCGAAGCGCCCGAACCGGCAGTCCAGCGCCCCGCCGTACGCGGCCACGCGCCCACGGCTTTCGCGTTCGAGCCGCTGAGCGCCTCGGCGGTCGAACTGCCGGGGCTCGAACTGCTCGAGCGCGCGTCGTCCGAGATCGAGCCGGTCTCCGAGCAGAAGCTCGCCGAAACGAGCCAGCTCATCGAGCAGCGCCTCCAGGAGTTCAAGGTCCCTGTGACGGTGGTCGGCGCGTCGGCGGGCCCCGTGATCACACGCTTCGAAGTGGAGCCTGCGCTCGGCGTGCGCGGCAGCCAGATCGTCGGCCTCATGAAGGACCTCTCGCGCGGCCTCGGCCTCACGTCGATCCGCGTGGTCGAAACGATCCCCGGCAAGACCTGCATGGGCCTCGAGTTGCCGAATGCGCGCCGCCAGATGATCCGCCTCTCCGAGATCCTCGAATCGGCGCCGTACCATCGCTCGCAATCGAAGCTCACGATCGCGATGGGCAAGGACATCGTCGGCCATCCGATCGTCACCGATCTCGCCAAGGCGCCGCACATGCTCGTCGCGGGCACGACCGGTTCGGGCAAGTCTGTGGCGATCAACGCAATGATCCTCTCGCTGCTCTACAAGGCGACGCCCGAGGACGTGCGGCTCATCATGATCGACCCGAAGATGCTCGAGCTTTCCGTGTACGAAGGCATTCCGCATCTGCTCGCGCCGGTCGTGACCGACATGAAGCTCGCCGCCAACGCGCTCAACTGGTGCGTGGGCGAAATGGAGAAGCGCTACCGGCTGATGTCGGCGGTGGGCGTGCGCAATCTCGCGGGCTTCAACCAGAAGATCCGTGACGCCGAAGCGCACGAAAAGAAGATCGGCAACCCGTTCTCGCTCACGCCGGAAGCGCCGGAGCCGCTCTCGCCGCTGCCGATGATCGTGGTCGTGATCGACGAGCTCGCCGACCTCATGATGGTCGCGGGCAAGAAGATCGAAGAGTTGATCGCGCGTCTCGCGCAGAAGGCGCGCGCCGCCGGCATCCACCTGATCCTTGCGACGCAGCGTCCTTCGGTGGACGTGATCACCGGGCTCATCAAGGCGAATATTCCGACCCGCGTGGCGTTCCAGGTGTCGTCGAAGATCGACTCGCGCACGATCCTCGACCAGATGGGCGCGGAGTCGCTGCTCGGCCAGGGCGACATGCTGTTCCTGCCGCCGGGCACGGGCTACCCGCAGCGCGTGCACGGCGCGTTCGTCGCCGACGAGGAAGTGCACGCCGTGGTGGAGTATCTGAAGCAGTTTGGCGAGCCCGAGTACGTCGAAGGCATTCTCGACGGCCCGGCTTCCGAAGGTGCGCCGCAGGACCTCTTCGGCGACTCGCCCGACGCCGAGGCCGATCCGCTCTACGACGAGGCCGTGGCCTTCGTCGTGCGCACGCGGCGCGCGTCGATCTCGTCGGTGCAGCGGCAGTTGCGCATCGGCTACAACCGCGCTGCGCGTCTGGTCGAGCAAATGGAGACGGCGGGCCTCGTCTCGCCGATGGGCATCAACGGCAGCCGCGAAGTGCTCGTGCCCGGCGGCGGCCAGGGCGAATAAAAAAAGGCGCGAAACGCGCCTTTTTTCTTCAACTCAACACACGCGCGCGTTACCGCGCGACGAACTTGAAATCGACCGGCGAGCCGATCTCGACGCGCTTCGGGTTCGGCTCCAGCAAACCGGTCTGCTGATCGCGGCGGAACACGTAGACGGTATCGCTGTTCTGGTTGCCGACGATGAGCCACTGCCCGGTCGGGTCGATCGCGAACTCGCGCGGCGACTTGCCAAGGCTCGACTGGCGACCCACGCGCTTTAACTTCCCGCTGTCGCCATCGACGGCGAAGATCGAGATGTCGTTGGCGTCGCCGCGATTCGAGACGTAGAGGAACTTGCCGTCCGGCGAAAGATGCAGCGCCGCCGCGCCCTGCGTGCCCTTGAAGCCCGGCTCCGCCAGCTTCTCGACCTGCTCGAGCTTCATATGCCCGTCGTGGTACGCAAACACCGTCACGGTGGCGGTCAGCTCGCTCGTGAGATATGCGTGACGGCCGTCATTGCCGAAGATCAGGTGGCGCGGACCGCTGCCCGACTTCACGTCGGTATAGCGCCACTCGGTCGGGCTCACGAGCCCGCGGCTGCCGTCTGGCGTGTAAAGGTAGGTCCACAGCTTGTCGGTGCCGAGATCCTGGGTGAAGAGATAGTGGCCGTCCGGCGAAAACACCGTCGAGTGCACGTGCGCGTTGTCCTGACGCCCCTTCACGGGACCACCGCCCTCGTGATGCACGGTCAGCACGGACTCGCCAAGCTTGCCGTCCTGCTGCACGGGCAGGACGGCGAAGCTGCCGCCGGGGTCGGCCGCGACCGAATAGTTCGCCACGAAGAGATAGCGCCCATCCGGCGAAAGGCTCAGGTAGCACGGATCGTTGCCCTGCGCCGACACCTTGTTGAGAAACGTGAGCTGCCCGCTCGCGGCGTCGAAGCCGAATGCGCTCACGTCGCCGCGCAGGCTGGCGGGACCGTTGTCGCCGGGCAGTTCGTTCACGGCGTAGACAAAGCGGTTGTCCTTGCTCACCACGAGAAACGAGGGATTCACCGTCTTCGCTACGCTGACCGGCTGCATGTCGCCAGTTTGCGTATTGAAGTGGTAGACGTAGAGGCCCTCGCTCTTGCCGCCCGTATACGTGCCGACGATCAGGTTGTAGACGCCGCCTGCGGACGCGGTCGTGGATGCGGATTGCGCGAACGCATGCGTCGCGGCGACGGAAGCCATGATGACAACACCTTTGATGAGCTGGCTGAGGAGACGTGCGCGGAGATGTGCGCGGAGATGCGCGGGTCCGCGCGCACGGGCAGTGGAACGGGAGGGCGCGGGCACGGCGTTTGCGGCGGCACGGCGAAGGAACATGTCGACCTCCTTTTTCTTGTCGATGCAGTAAAGCGGATCGGCCCTCGTCGCGACGCTGACCGTACCCGTCTCGCTTTCGTCTGATACATGAGACACCGACCCAGTATAAGAGAGGTCGCAAACGCCCGCCCCGCCGGCGCGCAGCAACGAGTCGCGCGGAAAAGGCGCGAAAAATCGCAGCAAAAAGGGATCAACGCAAACGATCGAAACCCGCCGCAATCAGGGAGCCGTCATGAACATTCACGTCGCCATCGGGCCGCTCGTCGCGCTCATCGCAGGCATTCTGATTCTTGCCGTGCCGCGCCTGCTCAACTATATCGTCGCGCTGTATCTGATCATCATCGGGATCATCGGGCTATTCGGCGTAAACGGCCATCTGTGACGCGCCTCGTCACGCTCGCCAACGTTTGTTGACGCCGGCGAGATGAGTATTTGCACGTGCTGCCGCGCAAAACGCATTGCGCAGGCGGCCCCGCTGCCACTACTCTTGTGCGTGCATGCCGCGCGCACTGTCCTGCACGCGGCGAGCGGCTTTCGTTTTCGAGCAACGCTGTCAATCTGCTTACTATGCCCGCACCCATTGAAGACTATGCATTGATCGGCGACGGCCACACGGCCGCGCTCGTTTCCCGCGCCGGCTCCATCGACTGGCTCTGCTGGCCGCGCTTCGACTCTGGCGCCTGCTTCGCCGCCCTGCTCGGCACCGAGGAGAACGGCCGCTGGCTCATCGCGCCCGCCCAGCCCGCTGATGGCGCGAAAGTCGAGATCAAGACCACGCGCCGCTATCGCGGCGACACGCTGATCCTCGAAACCGATTTCGAAACGCCCGAGGGCGCGGTCACGCTCATCGATTTCATGCCGCCTGGCAACGGCTGGTCCGAACTCGTGCGTATCGTCGTGGGGCGGCGCGGCACCGTGCGCATGGAAAGCCAGCTCGTGCTGCGCTTCGACTACGGCTTTTCGGTGCCGTGGGTCAGCCGTCTCACCTACGAAAGCGGCATCAAGGCGACGGTGGGCCCGGACACGGTCGTGCTGCGCACACCGGTCGACCTCGAGGGCGAAAACATGCACACGGTCGCGCAATTCGAGGTGAAAGAAGGCGAACGCGTGCCGTTCTCGCTTTCCTACGCCGCCTCACACCTGCGTCTGCCGCCGCCGCGCGACCCGTTCACGGCGCTTGCGCGCACGGAGAACTTCTGGACCGAATGGGCCTCGCGCAGCACGGTGGAAGGCCGCTGGGCCGAACCGATCCGCCGCTCGCTCATCACGCTCAAGGCATTGGCCTACGAGCCCACCGGCGGCATCGTCGCCGCGCCCACCACGTCGCTGCCCGAACAACTGGGCGGCACGCGCAACTGGGACTACCGCTACTGCTGGCTGCGCGACGCGACGATCACGCTGCTTGCGATGATGCGCGGCGGCTATTACGACGAGGCGCGCGCATGGCGTGCGTGGCTGGGCCGCGTGATGGCGGGCTCGCCGTCACAGTTGCAGATCATGTACGGGCTTGCCGGCGAGCGCCGCCTGCCCGAATTCGAACTCGACTGGCTGCCCGGCTACGAAGGCGCGAAGCCCGTGCGCGTGGGCAACAACGCAGTCGGCCAGCTGCAGCTCGACGTGTACGGCGAAGTGATGAACGCACTGCACCTCGCGCGCGTGGGCGGCCTGCAGGCCGACGACACCGCGTGGTCGATCCAGTGCGCGATGCTCGAACACCTCGAAACGATCTGGACCGCGCCCGACGAAGGCATCTGGGAAACGCGCGGCGGCCGCCAGCACTTCACGTTCTCGAAGGTGATGGCGTGGGTCGCGTTCGACCGCGCGATCAAATCGGCGGAAAAATTCGACCTGCCCGGCCCGCTCGATCACTGGCGCGAACTGCGCTCGACGATACACGCGACCATTTGCGAGCGCAGCTTCAACAAGGATCTGAACTCCTTCACGCAGATCTACGGCGGCACCGACCTCGACGCGAGCCTGCTGCTCATGCCGCTGGTCGGCTTCCTGCCTGCGGCAGATCCTCGCATTGCGGGCACGGTCGCGGCGATCGAGCGCGATCTGATGTGTGAAGGTTTTGTGATGCGCTACCGCACCACCGAATTCAACGATGGACTGCCGCCCGGGGAAGGCACCTTCCTTGCGTGCAGTTTCTGGATGGTCGACAACCTGGCCCTGCAAGGCCGCATGGACGACGCACGCCGCATGTACGAGCGCCTGCTCTCGCTCGCCAATGACATGGGATTGCTCGCCGAGGAATATGACCCCATTGCGGGGCGTCTGGTCGGCAACTTCCCGCAGGCGTTCTCGCATGTGGCGCTCGTGCATACCGGCTTGAACCTCATGCGGCATGAACAGGACATGGCGAAGGAAACGGGACATCCGGCGGTCGACGGCGCGTCGGCCGAGCCAGCTGTTGCATCCGCATCGTAAATGTTCGAAAGCGCCTGGACGTTTTTGCGAGCTGGGGTACACTAGGCATGCTGCGTTGCACAACGGCCAGGCGCAGAACAGTACCGCCCGCGCTAAAGCCCGCCGGGCGGCGGCCGATAAACAACCTGATTGACTGACCGACCAACCTTGCCGGCCCGCATCTGTTCCGCGCCTCACCCGCGCGCGACCCGGGTGCGAACCGCTCCTTGAAGATGCCGGAGCGCCCATGCTCTATCAAATCCGTGAATTCCAGCGTGCGTTGTTGAGCCCGCTGACCGCCTGGGCCCAGGCCGCCTCGAAATCGTTCTCGAATCCGACGAGCCCGTTTTCACTCGTGCCGGGCGCCACGCGCTTCGCCGCGGGCTACGAACTGCTCTATCGCCTCGGCAAGGACTACGAGAAGCCCGAGTTCAACATTCGCCAGATCGTGAAGGACGGCTTCAATATTCCGATCGTCGAGCAGACCATCATCGAAAAGCCGTTCTGCCGCCTGCTGCGCTTCAAGCGCTACGCCGACGACACCGGCGCCGTGGCCGCGCTCAAGGACGAGCCGAGCGTGCTCGTGTGCGCGCCGCTCTCGGGCCACCACTCCACGCTGCTACGCGACACCGTGCGCACCCTGCTGCAGGACCACAAGGTGTACATCACCGACTGGATCGACGCGCGCATGGTGCCGCTCGAAGCCGGTGCGTTCCATCTCGACGACTACGTGGCGTACATCCAGGAATTCATCCGCCATATCGGCGCGAAGAACCTGCACGTGCTGTCCGTTTGCCAGCCGACGGTGCCCGTGCTCGCGGCCATCTCGCTCATGGCGAGCCGCGGCGAAGACACCCCGCTCACGATGACGATGATGGGCGGCCCGATCGACGCGCGCCGCAGCCCCACCGCCGTCAACTCGCTCGCCACCGAACACTCGCTCGACTGGTTTGCGAACAACGTGATCCATACGGTGCCGGCCAACTATCCGGGCGAAGGGCGCGAGGTGTATCCGGGCTTCCTGCAGCACGCGGGTTTCGTCGCAATGAATCCGGGCCGTCACACTACGGCGCATTGGGACTTCTACAAGAGCCTGCTGCGCGGCGACGAAGAGGACGCCGAAGCACATCGCCAGTTCTACGACGAATACAACGCGGTGCTCGACATGGCCGCCGAGTATTACCTCGAGACCATCCGCACTGTGTTCCAGGATTTCAGTCTCGCTGAAGGCACGTGGGACGTGGCCGGCGAACGCGTGCGTCCGCAGGACATTCGCGACACGGCGCTCTTCACGATCGAGGGCGAGCTCGACGACATTTCGGGCGCGGGCCAGACACGCGCCGCGCACGACCTGTGCACGGGCATTCCCGAGGCGAACCGGCATCATCTGACCGCCGAGAAGTGCGGCCACTACGGCATCTTCTCGGGCCGCCGCTGGCGCACGATCATCTATCCGCAACTGCGCGATTTCATCCGTCAACACCAGCAGGGCGCCGGCCAATCGGGCAAAGAAACGCCTGCCCGCGGCCGCTCCGCACAAGGCGCTGTCGCCTGACGCAGACGCGCGCTCCATGCGAGCGCACGCAGTACGCGCCAGCAGCACAACCCGCGCGCCGTCCCTGGACGGCGCGCGGCGTTTGTGGAGCGTGAAACGATCTCGTGCGCTTCGCTTGCGCAACTTGCGCTACTTGCGCATCAGATACGCGAGCAGCATTTCCGTGTTGAGCTGAATCATTTCCGCGCGCTCGGCAGCCGAACTGAAGTCACGACCGAGCGTGGCGTTCAGCGTATAGCGGTTCGATACGATGTAGTAACCCATACCCGAGAGCGTCACATAAAGCCGCAGTGGATCGATGCTCGGGCGGAACAGTCCCGCAGACTCGCCGCGTGTGAGGATCGAGCCGAGCGTCGCGACGATCGGCGAGATCATCTCGCGAATTCGTGTGGACTTCTGCATATAGCGCGCCTCGTGCAGATTCTCGTTGTTCACGAGCCGCAGCAGTTCCGGATTGTCTCGATAGTAGTCCCACACGAAATGCGCAAGCCGCGTGATCGCCTCGACGGGTGCAAGCCCCGCGAGATCGAGCGCGCGCTCGGCTTCGTTGAGCGCGCCGAATGCGTGCTCAAGCACTGCCGTGAACAGTTGCTCCTTGCTGCCGAAGTAGTAGTAGAGCATGCGCTCATTGGTTTCCGCGCGTCGCGCGATCTGGTCGACGCGTGCGCCGAACAGGCCGCCATTGGCGAATTCTTCCGCCGCGGCGAGCAGAATGCGGCGGCGTGTGCCTTCAGGATCTCTTTTGATTTTTGGCTGATTCATGGTGGCAGGATCTCGTTAAGCCGCGTTGTCCGGTTTACGTTGTCGGGCGGTACCACGCCGGGCCTCTCCTAGCCCTGGGATCGACAAACGTTGTGCGGGGCGCGCCAGGTTAATGGACAGACACCCTCCGACCTACGGTCTTGCGTTCCTTCTTGTTTGTTTGATGTCGTTGCGAGCCGACACCGTTCTTCCCCCTGTCGCTTCATGCAAGACGCCATGCCAGCCGCCCATGCATTGCGCCACGCTTTTACGTCTACTGATTCCCCCTCAACCGCAAAGCGCTTCGCATTAAGCGCTTTGATTATGGCACATGGCCCGCCGATGGCAATGCGGGAAATCGGCGATAATGCAAGCTTTGGCGCTGTGCGTGTGCGCCCTGTCAGGCCAGCCGCGTAACCCTGCGCATGGCCATGTGCGCCCAAGGTCGCGCCACCGCCCGCCCCGCCCCGATGTAGCGAACGTGAACGATTCCAAAACACTCGCAGATCGCATCGAAGATCTGCTGCCCCAGACCCAATGCACGAAGTGCGGCTACGACGGCTGCCGGCCCTATGCCGAAGCCGTGGCAGCCAGCACCGCCAATTACAACCAGTGTCCGCCCGGCGGTCTCGAAGGCGTTGAGCGCCTCGCGAAACTGCTCGGCAAACCCGTCATCCCGATCAATCCGGACAACGGCGTGGAACGCCCGCGTCCCGTGGCGTTCATCGACGAACAACTGTGCATCGGCTGCACGCTGTGCATGCAGGCATGTCCCGTCGACGCGATCGTGGGCGCGCCCAAGCAGATGCACACGATCGTCGAGGATCAGTGCACGGGCTGCGACCTGTGCGTCGCGCCCTGCCCGGTCGACTGCATCGCAATGATTCCTGTTACGGGCGAAGCAACCGGCTGGGACGCATGGACACAACAGCAGGCCGACGAAGCCCGCGTGCGACATGACCGGCGCGCAGCGCGCCAGGCCGCCGAACGCAATGCGGCCGAAGCGCGCGCCGCGGCACGCCGCGCGGCCACGAGCGCGCCTGCCGCCCCGGCACCGCAAGACACCGCCATGCAGCCCGCAAGCCCCTCCGCCGACGACGCCGAAGCGAAGAAGAAAGCGATCATCCAGGCGGCGCTCGAACGTGCACGCCGCAAGAAGGCGGAACTGGCTGAACAGGGTGTGGGACCGCGCAACGTCGAGCACGTGAGCGCCGATGTTCAAGCGCAGATCGACGCCGCCGAGGCGCGCCGCAAGCGTATCGGTATCGAGTCGAATGCATCGGACGCAGCGAACCCGGCGCCCGACGACGACAAGCCCGCGCGCTAGCGCATCGCACTGCCAAAGGCCCCACGCACAACGAGCATGAACGCCACCAAGCGCCGCGCCATCTACGAAACGCTGCAAAGCCTCAATCCGCACCCCACGACCGAGCTGGAGTTCAGCACGCCGTTCGAACTCCTGATTGCCGTGATGCTCTCCGCGCAGGCCACCGACGTTTCGGTGAACAAGGCCATGCGCAGGATGTTTCCGGTCGCCAACACGCCGGAGACGGTGCTTGCGCTCGGCGAAGAAGGCGTTGCCGATTACATCAAGACGATCGGCCTGTATCGCACCAAGGCCAAAAACGTCATTGCGACCTGCCGCATTCTCATCGAGCAGTACGGCAGCGAGGTGCCGCCAACGCGTGAGGCGCTCGAAGGCCTGCCCGGCGTGGGACGCAAAACCGCGAACGTCGTGCTCAATACGGCGTTCGGCCAGCCGACCATCGCCGTCGACACGCATATCTTTCGGGTTGCGAACCGAACGGGGCTCGCGCCCGGCAAGGACGTGCGCGCCGTCGAAACCGCGCTCGAAAAATTCACGCCGCCGGAGTTCCTCCAGGACGCCCATCACTGGCTCATCCTGCACGGGCGCTATGTGTGCAAGGCGCGCCGCCCCGAATGCTGGCATTGCGTAATCGAGCCGCTGTGCGAGTTCAAGCCGAAGACGCCGCCGCCGGAGCTCTGAGCGAGCGCGAGCCCCCGGGCGTAAAATAACGAGTTCACGCGTTGCACGACGCCGCATCCCCCATTCGACCGACTCAAGATGTTCAATCCCAGCCGCGACGAAGTCCGCCGCTTTTTCACCGAGACCTGGCGCAAGCAGCGTGCGGGCGAAATCCTCACGCCGCTAGAGGCGATCGCCGCCGACTGGATCGTCGAGCACCCGGAATATCACGCCGAACTCGCCGACGCCGATGCGGCCGCCGCGCAGGACTACTCGCCCGAGCGCGGCCAGAGCAATCCGTTCCTGCATCTGTCGATGCACCTCGCGATCAGCGAGCAGTTGTCGATCGACCAGCCGCCCGGCATCCGCGCGGCACACGACCGGCTCGCCGCACGCATGGGCTCCACGCACGACGCGCAGCACGCGATCATGGAGTGCCTCGGCGAAACGATCTGGGAAGCGCAGCGCACGAACACGCCCCCCGACACGGACGCCTATCTCATGCGCATCGAGCGCCGCGCTTCACGCGACTGAGAACGCACGAAAGCGCGACTGAAGCCAACGACGCCGCAAAAAAAACACCCCGCGAACGCCTCGCCGAAAACGAGGCCCACGCGGGGTGTTTCACATGATGCGGCACGCATGACGCGCGCCGCACTCACGCCTACTTCTTGTTGACGAGGTCGCCGCCGAGCGACTCGATGTACGCGGCGATATCCTTCATGTCGCTCTGCGAGAGGCTCTGCACCTGCGCCTGCATGATCGGATTGTTGCGGCCAAGGTGCGGATTGCCTGTGCCCATCTGGTACTGGCGCAGCGCCCAGTAGATGTAGTCGGCATGCTGGCCGGCGAGCTTCGGATATTCGGGGCTCACGGGCTTGTTCAGGCCCGGGCCGTGGCAGGCCGCGCAGTTGTGGCTGTCGGCGAGGGCCTTGCCGTTGGAGACGTCGGCCGCGTGCGCGGGATTCAGCGCGAGCGCGGCGGCCAGCGCGAGAGCGGTGCCCGCGAGCTTGATGGTTGCACCGGCAAACGAAGGCATAGCCGTGTAGGGCTTGTTCATGGGTTCTCCACCTGCCGGTTATTTATTCGGATTGTCTTTCGACGCGGCCGTTTGCGACGCATAGTAGGCCGCGATGTCGGCGATGTCCTGTTCGGTGAGCGAGGACGCGATCGCGTGCATCGTCTCGAAATGCCGGTCGCCCTTCTTGTAGGCGAGCAACGCGTTCATGATGTACTGCGCGTTCTGGCCGCCCAGAATGGGCACGTGGTAGACCTCGGGGTAAGCGGTGCGGTAGTCGGGAATACCATGACAGCCGATACACATCGCCACCTTGTCCTGACCCGCCTTCGCGTTGCCCACGACGTCCGCGTGAGCCGTGACCGCGAAGCACGCCAGCATGGTTACTGCGCCCGTGATGACGTGCTTGCCGACAATTTTTTTCATAGCATCCAACCTGGCTTGAGGGGATTCGAACGCCCGAACCGCAGGCCACGGCCTGCGCCGCATTACTGCTGTTTTACTTTTGGGGTCGCCGTGCAGGCCGAAAAAAATCGGTCCGAGTATACCGCGACGCCGCAGCGGCCGTCCACCGGCCGCGCCACGCCTGGCGGGCCTCGGAGCGCCTGACGGGGCCCTGCGGCAGGCCGGCGGGGCCCACCGGGCGGCCACGCAGCGCCGTGTCGCGCAGGCTCGCTGGCAAGCAACCCGGAGGAACCCTGGCACACACAACGGACTCGCCGCGCGCTCGCCGCAGACGCCTCTGAGCCTGCGTGACCGTGCCCCAAAGAGCGGACCCAACGATACGCGGTGGCGCGCCGACGCAACACCCCATCTGACTTATACTGGGATTTTTTTCCCAGCGAGCGGATTCACCATGCGCGCCACGCGTTTCGAAGGCTCATCGCAGTACGTCGCCACCGACGATCTCAAGCTTGCGGTCAACGCCGCGATCACGTTGAAGCGCCCCCTGCTCATCAAGGGCGAGCCCGGCACGGGCAAGACCATGCTGGCCGAAGAAGTGGCCGCGGCGCTGGGCATGCCGCTCATGCAGTGGCACATCAAGTCCACCACGAAGGCGCAGCAAGGGCTCTACGAGTACGACGCGGTCTCGCGCCTGCGCGACTCGCAGCTCGGTGACGAGCGCGTGAAGGACATCGCCAACTACATCGTGAAAGGCGTGCTGTGGCAGGCGTTCGAGTCGGAAGAGCAAAGCGTGCTGCTGATCGACGAGATCGACAAGGCCGACATCGAGTTCCCGAACGACCTGTTGCGCGAACTCGACCGCATGGAGTTCTACGTGTACGAGACGCGCCAGCTCATCAAGGCGAAGCAGCGTCCGCTCGTGATCATCACGTCGAACAACGAGAAGGAGCTGCCCGACGCTTTCCTGCGCCGCTGCTTCTTCCACTACATCAGCTTTCCCGATCCGGCCACGATGCAGCGCATCGTCGAGGTGCACTATCCGGGCATCCGCAAGGAACTGCTCAACGCGGCGATGGAAAGCTTCTTCGAACTGCGCAACGTCGCGGGCCTGAAGAAAAAGCCGTCTACGTCCGAACTGCTCGACTGGCTCAAGCTCCTGCTCGCGGAAGAGATTCCGCCCTCGGCGCTGCGCGCGGCCGACGGCTCGAAGTCCATGCCGCCGCTCGCGGGCGCACTGCTCAAGAACGAGCAGGACATGACGCTGTTCGAGCGCCTCATCTACATGAACCGCCACAACCGTTGACCAGGACCCCGCGCGCGAAAGCCGGAGACACCGCATGCTGATCGACTTCTTCTACACGCTGCGCGACGCGAAGCTGCCGGTTTCCGTGAAGGAGTACCTCACGCTCGTCGAAGCGCTCAAGGCGCGCGTGATCGCGCCCTCGCTCGACGACTTCTACTACCTCGCACGCATGACGCTCGTGAAAGACGAGCAATACTTCGACCGCTTCGATCAGGCGTTCGGTGCGTATTTTCGCGGCATCGAGAAGAAGTCCGAACTCGCCTTCGAGATACCCGAAGACTGGCTCAAGAAGCGTCTGGAGCGCGACTTCACGCCCGAGCAGCGCGCGCAGATCGAAGCCATGGGCGGGCTCGACAAGCTCATGGAGCGCCTGAAGGAGCTTTTCGAGGAACAGAAGGAGCGCCACGAAGGCGGTAGCAAATGGATCGGCACGGGCGGCACCTCGCCCTTCGGCCATGGCGGCTATAACCCCGAGGGCATCCGCATTGGCGGCGAAGGCGGCCAGCGCAGCGCCGTGAAAGTGTGGGACGCGCGCGCGTATCGCGACTACGACGACCAGGTCGAAATCGGCACGCGCAACATCAAGGTCGCGTTGCGCCGTCTGCGCCGTTTCGCGCGCGAAGGCGCCGCCGAAGAACTCGATCTCGGCGACACGATCCGCAGCACCGCCGCGAACGCGGGCTGGCTCGACCTCAAGATGGTGCCGGAGCGCCACAACAACGTGAAAGTGCTGATGCTGCTCGACGTGGGCGGCTCGATGGACGATCACATCAAGCGCACGGAAGAACTGTTCTCGGCGGCCAAAGCCGAATTCAAGCACCTCGAGTTCTACTACTTCCACAACTGCGTGTACGACTACCTGTGGAAGAACAATCGCCGCCGCCACGCCGAGCGCACGCCCACGTGGGACCTGCTGCACAAGTTCACGCCCGACTACAAGCTGATCTTCGTCGGCGACGCCACCATGAGCCCGTATGAGGTGCTGCAGCCGGGCGGCTCGGTCGAATACAACAACCCCGAAGCGGGCGCCGTGTGGCTGCGCCGTCTCGCCGACCAGTTCCCCCATTTCGCCTGGCTCAACCCCGAACCCGAGCGACTATGGGAATACCGCCAGTCGGTGTCGATCATCCGCGAGATTCTCGGCCACCGCATGTATCCGCTCACCGTCGCCGGGCTCGAAACGGCCATGCGCGTGCTGAGCAAATAGGCGCCCGCACTCCCGCCCCTTTCCGCTCTTTCGAGGCGGCGCGTTGCCTGAGTGTGACCAGGCCGCGCCGCCCGATGTCGCCATACCTACGCAAAATCTGGAGACCACCTGCATGACCGCCCCCTCCTCCCCTGACCTGCCCACGACGTTCAGGCCAGGACCGCTGCGGCCCTTCGCCGATACCTCGGTCGCCACGATCGTGGCCGGCTTCGTCGCGATGATGACCGGCTACACCAGCTCGCTCGTGCTGATGTTCCAGGCCGGCCAGGCGGCGCATCTTTCCGACGCGCAGATTTCCTCGTGGATCTGGGCGCTTTCCATCGGCATGGCGTTGACGACCATCGGACTGTCGCTGTGGTTTCGCGCGCCCATCGTGGTCGCGTGGTCCACGCCGGGCGCGGCGCTCCTCATCAGCTCGCTGCCGCATGTGCCCTATGCCGAGGCGATCGGCGCCTATATCGTGTGCGCCGTGCTGCTCACGGCCGTGGGCCTCACCGGCTGGTTCGACACGCTCATGAAGCGCATTCCCGCGGGCATTGCGGCGGCGCTGCTCGCGGGCATCCTGTTCGAGATCGGCATCGAGATCTTCCACGCCGCGCAGGTGCAAACCCCGCTCGTGCTGACGATGTTCTTCGGCTACCTGATCGTGAAGCGCGCCGTGCCGCGCTACGCGATCGTCGCGACGCTCGTGATCGGCATCGCCGCCGCTGCCGTGCTCGGTCTGCTCGACTTCAGCCATTTCCGCGTGGCGGTGGCCAAGCCCGTGTTCACGATGCCGGCGTTCTCGCTCACGGCGGTGGTGAGCATCGGCATTCCGCTTTTCGTCGTGGCGATGGCCTCGCAGAACGTGCCCGGCATCGCCGTGCTGCGCGCCGACGGCTACGACCACACGGCCGCGCCCTCGTCGCCGCTCATCGCGACCACGGGCCTGGCCTCGCTCGTGCTCGCGCCGTTCGGCTCGCACGGCGTGAATCTTGCCGCCATCACCGCGGCGATCTGCACCGGCCCGCACGCCCACGAAGACCGCACGAAGCGCTATATGGCGGCCGTGTGGTGCGGCATTTTCTATCTGATCGCCGGGACCTTCGGCGCGACCATCGCGGCGCTGTTCGCGGCGTTCCCGCAGGCGCTCGTGGTCTCGATCGCGGCGCTCGCGCTGTTCGGCTCGATCATGAGCGGCCTCACCAACGCCATGCAGAACCCGAGGGAGCGCGAAGCCGCGCTCATCACCTTCATGGTGACGGCCTCCGGGCTCACGCTGCTTTCCATCGGCGCGGCGTTCTGGGGGCTCGTGGCGGGCGTGATCACGCAGTTCGTGCTGAATGCGCGGCGCGCGTGAAACGCAACACCAGGCGATTCCGCCATAAAATAATGAAGTCAGCCGCGCCCAAACGCGCGGCAAATGCGCCAGATCCGGCTGCACGCGCGTCTGCCGTCCATCCGCGCGTGCCGGGCCGCAACGGCGCAGCGCCATTTCGCGTTCCGCCCGGCGCGCCTCAGGTTCACGCCTGAAGCGCACCGGCCGTTCAACTCTCACCGATGCAGGCGCGCACGCGCCCACAAGGCCTGACATGACTACCGCACTCGACCAGCTCAAGCAGTACACCACCGTCGTCGCCGACACGGGCGACTTCCAGCAATTCGTGCAGTACAAGCCGCAGGACGCGACGACCAACCCGTCGCTGATCCTCAAGGCGGTCCAGAAAGCTGAGTACCGTCCGCTGCTCGAAAAAACCGTACGCGATCACGCGAGCGAATCGCTCGAGTCGATCATCGACCATCTGCTGATCGCGTTCGGCACCGAAATCCTCAAGATCATTCCGGGCCGCGTCTCGACCGAAGTCGACGCCCGCCTCTCGTTCGACACGAAAAAGTCGATCGACAAGGCCCACCACATCATCGACCTGTACAAGCAGGCCGGCATCGGCCGCGAGCGCGTGCTGATCAAGCTCGCCTCCACCTGGGAAGGCATTCGCGCCGCCGAAGCGCTGCAAAAGGACGGCATTCACTGCAACATGACGCTGCTCTTCTCGCTCGCGCAAGCCGCCGCGTGCGCCGAAGCGGGCGCGCAGCTGATCTCGCCGTTCGTGGGCCGCATCTACGACTGGTACAAGAAGGCCAAGGGCGCCGACTGGGACGACGCGAAGGACGGCGGCGCGAACGACCCGGGCGTGCAGTCGGTGCGCAAGATCTACGCGTACTACAAGAAGTTCGGCCACAAGACCGAAGTGATGGGTGCAAGCTTCCGCAACACGAGCCAGATCGTCGAGCTGGCCGGCTGCGACCTGCTCACCATCAGCCCGGACCTGCTGCAAAAGCTCCAGGACAGCACCGAGAAGGTCGAGCGCAAGCTTTCGCCGGAAGCGTTCAAGGACGCGAAGATCGAGCGCGTGGCCGTGGACGAGCCGTCGTTCCGCTTCCAGCTCAACGAAGACGCCATGGCGACCGAGAAGCTCGCGGAAGGCATCCGCGCGTTCGCCGCCGACGCGATCAAGCTCGAAAAGATGATCGAAGAGCTGCGCGCGAAGTAACGCGCCGGCGCTCCATGCAGAGCGCATCGAACCATCGATGACCGAGGGCCGCACATGCCGCATGTGCGGCCCTTTCTGTTGCGTGCGGGCGAGCAACGTCCGTTCCCGTCTGCGCTCTCGCAAACCCTGACGACACATCGCTCGGTAATGCCCAGGCGCGCGCCTAGAATCAGGGCAGCGGTGCAACCCGCCGCATGATCCGGCCCCGTGCCTACCCGCGCACGATAACCGGCCGGCCAACGTCCCGTCCGCAAGGAAACCGACGATGCAAATCCAGCCCTACCTCTTTTACCCCGGCAATTGCGACGAAGCGATCGCCTTCTATGGCGAAGCGCTCGGCGCGAAGGAAGTGATCAAGATGCGCTTCAAGGAAGCGCCGCCGGACCCCGCCCGCCCCATGCCGCCCGAACTCGCCGAAAAGATCATGCACGCGACGCTCCAGATCGGCGACGCGCAGATCATGGTGTCCGACGGCGGCTGCATGACGCAGAACGACAAGTTCCTCGGCTTCGGCGTCTCGCTCACCGGGCCCGACGTCGCCACGGCCGAGCGTTACTTCAACGCGCTGGCCGAAGGCGGCACGGTCACGATGCCGTTTGCGAAGACCTTCTGGTCGCCTGGCTTCGGCATGCTGACCGACAAGTTCGGCGTGCCGTGGATGGTCACGGCGCCGCACGACCAGGCCGCCTGACCCCGCGCCGCAGCCGGCGTTGCGCGCCCGGCGTCACACCATGCGGTGCGTCGCGGCGCGCTCGATGTTCCAGCGCGGTTCGGTTTCAAGCAGGAGCGCGCGCAGGCGCTCCACCTGCTCCTCCACACGCAGGCTGAGCCAGTACGGCCCCTGCATCTGCGGCTCCTGGCAGCCCTGCGGCGCCTCCGGCATGCCTTCATGGACGCCCGCGCCCGCCTCGGCCGCCGTATCGTCCTCTGCCCCGCCGTCCACCCATGCCGCAACCGGGCGCAGCGCCTGCTGCGCCGCCTCGGGGTGGCGCCCGCCGCCAAATCGCAGCGCCCGTGCCGTGGCGAGCAGCGCACGGCGCACGGTCTCGCTGCGCTCGGCGAACGCCTCGCGCACGAGCGACTGCTCGTAGCTGCCCGTGCCGGTGCAGAGCATCTCCAGCGCGCTCAGGAGCGAGCGATGCAAACGCTGCACCTGTTCGAGCTGCGCGAGCGGCACATCGATCTCCTTGGCCACCGAAGGCATCAGCGCGCGCAGCTGCACGAGCCGTGCGTTCAGGCGCATGAAGGTCTGCACCTGGTCGTCCGAATCGACGTGCACGCCGCTCGCCACCTGCGCGTACACGCGCGCGCATTCGCGCAGATTGTCGGCGAGGCTGTAGCGCCACGAATACGTGGCGTGCAGCGGCAAGGCGAACGAAAACACGAGCGCGATGACGATGCCGAGAATCACGTTGAGCGTGCGCCAGAGGCCCGTATCGATGAGGTTGTCGCCATGCCCCGCGACGATGCACATGGTGATGGCGGCAAGGAGGGCGACGTAGCCCGGCTTGCCAATGGCGTAGTACCCGCACACGGCCGCCACGAGCGACATCAGCACGTAGGTAAGCGGCACGGAGCCCGTGATGGCCTGCACGACGATCAGCACGAGCCCGATCACTGCGCCCAGCATCGTGCCGAGCGCACGCTCGGCGGCCTTCTTGCGGATGTTGCCTTGGTGCTGCAGCCCGCCGATCACGACGAGCAGCGTGACCGACGCCCAGATGCCATGCGGAATATCGATGCCCGAGGTCGCGAGAATCGAGGCGAGCATGGCGAGGCCCACGCGCACGCTGTGTATCACCTTGGCATTGCGGTAGCGGTAGTACGGCGACGTCAGCGCACGCCACATGCGCGCGAGGCGCGAGCGGCGGCGCGGCGTGCGCACGCGTCGCGCGCCGCTGTGCGCGGACCGGGAGCGGGATTCGGTTTCGGATGGGGCCATGGCGCGGGCTGGACGTGAGCCAAATCAGCCGCCATCGTGCACCAGAAAAACAAATGCCCGCAACTAAGTGTTGCGGGCATTGTCGGCAAGTCCGGACCGGCGGTGCGCGCCGGGCCGAAGTGTACCGAGCGGATCAGCCCTCGACGACGTCGAGATAGTCTTCCGGACGCGTGCGGTCCTGGCTCTTCTGCATGCCAACCAGATGCACGAGCGCCGACACGACAACCGAGACCACGAGGTTCACGATCAGCGACCACACCGCGGCGTAACCCGGAATCGCCATGCCGAACAGGTGGATCGTGAAGATCGAGCCTGCGAGCTTGAGCGAAATGGCCATCCACGTGCCGGTGCCGATGCCGACCGCCCAGCCCACCAGCAGGCCGCGGTAGTCGAGCATGCGCGTGTAGAGACCGAGCACGATGGCGGGCAGCGTCTGGATGATCCAGATACCGCCGAGCAGCTGCAGCTGGATCGCGTACGTGAGCGGCAGGCCCAGGATGAACGCCACCGCGCCGACCTTCACGATCAGCGAGACCAGCTTGGCGATGTTGGTCTCCTGCTCGTGATTCATGTTGCGGTTGATGAACTCCTTGTGGATGTTACGCGTGTACAGGTTGGCCGCTGCAATCGACATGATCGCGGCGGGCACCAGCGCGCCGATACCGATAGCGGCGAACGCCACGCCCACGAACCACGACGGGAAGAAGTGCAGGAACAGCGCCGGCACCGCGAAGTTCGGACCGAAGGCCTTGAAGTACGGCGCGAATTCCGGCATGTCCTTCACGCCCGCGGCGAGCGCCATGTAGCCGAGCAGCGCGAGCAGACCGAGCACGAGCGAGTACGCGGGCAGCATCGCCATGTTGCGGCGGATGGTGTTGCCCGACGACGACGACAGGATCGCCGTGACCGAGTGCGGGTACAGGAACAGCGCGAGCGCCGACCCCACCGCGAGCGTCGCGTAGGCGCTATATCCGTTCAAACTCGCGGCATCCGGCGACTTGAGCAGCAGCTTGGCCGGCGGCACCGCGCCGAAGATGTGGCCGAAGCCGCCCATCTGCGCGGGAATCACGATGATCGCGACGATGATCGTGATGTAGATGAGGATGTCCTTCACCACCGCGATCATGGCCGGCGCGCGCAGGCCCGACGTGTACGTGTACGCGGCGAGAATCGCGAATGCGATGATGAGCGGCAGGTCGCCGACGAAACCCGTCGTGTCGAAGCCAAGCGCGCCGATCACCACTTCGATACCCACCAGCTGCAGCGCGATATACGGCATGGTCGCGACGATACCCGTCACGGCGATGGCGAGCGCGAGCATGCGGCTGCCATAGCGCGCGCTTACGAAGTCGGCCGAGGTGACGTATTGATGGCGCTTCGCGACGGCCCAGAGCTTCGGGAACACGACGAACGCGAACGGATAGATCAGGATCGTGTACGGCAGCGCGAAGAAACCCGTTGCGCCCGCACCAAATACGAGCGCCGGCACGGCAATGAACGTGTATGCGGTGTAGAGGTCGCCGCCGAGCAGGAACCATGTGACGATCGTGCCGAAGCGGCGGCCGCCGAGGCCCCACTCTTCGAGGTGGGCGAGGTCGCCCTTGCGCCAGTGCGCGGCCACGAAGCCGAGAACCGTGACGCCAAGGAAGAACAGGATAAAGACAATCGTTGCTGTAACGTTCATTGCGCGCCCCCTGCATCGCCCTTGCGGCGAGTCTTCGTCTTGAAGTAGACGAGCGCGGTAATGGCAGCGCTAATCAGCACCCAGAGAAGCTGATACCAGTAGAAAAACGGGAAGTCCCACAGAGTGGGTTCGATCTTGTTGTACGACGGCACCCAGACCATCGCGATCCAGGGCAGCAGCAGAAGCCACAGCCAATGCTTGCTTGATTTTCCGGCGTCGGCGTCGTGAGCCATGACGTCTCCTCGTTGCTTATGTAGTTATGCGGCGTTGCTCTGTTCGCGGTCCGCCGTCCGGCCCGTCTGGCGTATAGCGGCCGATGGCCTCACAGACGGATAGCCCGCAAGGTCCCCGAAAGCGCTGAAAAGAGTATCGAGGCCACGCCGCACGGTCAAGCAGGGCGGACCCGAATTTCGAGGACGTTGTCAAGAGCCAACGGCTTGCGCCAGGTCCAGGAAATCGTCCGCGGATGCCTGGTGCGGGCGAAAAAAAACCGGCCCTGAGGCCGGTTTTCTGTGCTGAAACGGCGTTGCCGCCGTTCGCGCGGATCAGATCGAGAACGTCGCGCCGTTCTGGCCGCTCGATTCGCGCAGCGCCTTCACCCACTGGTGCGCCGGCAGGCCGAGCTTGCTCTCGAGCAGGCGCGCACGCTTTTCGAGGGCCTCGTACGTGACTTCGAGCGCCGGGCCCGAAAATGCGAGCGCCACGCGATTGCCTTCGTGCACTTCGGGCAGCGCGATCACGCGGCCGTCGAAGGCTTCATTCAGGCGCTTCATGTTGCGCACGAAGCTCGGGTGGTCGCCGAACAGGTTGATCGTCGCGACGCCGGCATCGGTCAGGCACGCGCGCACGGCGCGGTAGAACGCCACGCTGTCGAGCACCGGGCCGCGCGCGGTCGCGTCGTACACGTCGATCTGCAGCGCGCCGATCGTGCCGTGATTGGCGCGGTCCTGCACGAAGTCCCACGCGTCGAGTTCGCGCACGGTGAGACGCGCGTCGTCGTACGGCAGCTCGAACATCGTGCGCGCGGCCACGACGACCGCCGGATTCAGCTCGATCGCCTCGACCTTGGCCGGACGCAGATAGCGATGCGCGAACTTGGTGAGCGCAGCCGCGCCCAGACCCAGTTGCACGATGCGCTCGGGCGTGGCGATAAAGAGCAGCCACGCCATCATTTGCTGCGCGTATTCGAGTTCGATGTGCAGCGGCTTCGAAAGACGCATCGCGCCTTGCACCCACTCCGTGCCGAAGTGGAGATAGCGCACACCGCTCTCTTCCGAGAACGTGACCGGCGCGAAACGCGGCTTGCGCGGCGCTTCGATGACCGGAGCGTTGTCGAGATCGTCGGCGGCTGCAGCGGCTGCGCGGCGCGGGCGCTTCGTGACCTTCGCGGTCTTGCCCGCGGGCTCGCCCGATTGCGTCGCGTTGCCGGATTGCTTGAATGCGCGGGCCTCGGCGGAGGCGCGCTTGATGAGAGTCGTCATGTGGAAAATCGCTTGCTGTGGGGTCGCAAATTCAGGGGCATCTGCCCGGGCGACCGAGAGCATAGCATTCGTGGCGCTTCGGGCCTGATTTGGCGGCCACTTCGCGCGCGGGACCAGACACTAGCGCGGCTAAGTGGCTGCGCGCTTACACCTGTATGTGCCAGCGCTCATAGGCGCGCAGGGCGCCGTTTCGACCGTCGCTTTCGCGCTGACATTCGAACGTCGGTTCTGCGGCAGACACCGACGTTCGCCCAAGCCGTTAAAGCTTCGCAGCGTTTGGCTGCTGTGCGGTTTTTGACGCGTCCGGCGCGACCGGCTGATTGCGCGTCCAGTTGATGAATCCATTCAGCATCGGGTGAAACAACGGATCATCCAGTCCTGCCATGTTGAAAGCGGTCATATCGATCAGCAGAACGGTCTTTCCGGTGCTGGCGTCGATCGCCTTCAGCGTTCCCTCGAAGTTGTAGCCGCCCTTGAACACCGCATTGGGCTCGACGATAAGGAACGGACCGATCTCCTTGCTGAGGTTATTGAGTCCAACGAGATCGGACACACTCGGAACCTTGCCGCCCAGGTTGCGTTCAATAACGATCGCCTGCAAGTCATCCTTCGTCACGACCTGCTTGAAGACATGCATATCCTTAAGGGCCGCCACAAAAAAATCGACAAATCGTGGATTCGGATTTTCCGCGTTGATCTTCAGATAGACCATCTGCGTGTAAGCCGGATCAAACTTCTCCGCTACACGAATATCGGCGGGCTTCAGTTCGGTGTGGGTGGAATACAAGCCCGAAGCTGGGTCCGGTTTCTCGACATGCAGCGTCGTATTGCAACCTGCAAGCAGGCCGGCGAGCAAAAATGCAAAGACGAAACGAAGCACCACTCCTCCTTAAATGAATGACGTCTCCAGTGCAATATCGGCATAGGACATAAAACCTTAAGCCTTGCAAAACTGGGCCTCGTCATGGCGCTTCGATCGCGATCAATGCCCGTTCAAATCGACTGTCGTAGTTGTCGCCAAACGGCGAGCTTTTCCGCGTACGGAACGGAGGCATGGGCCGGGCTGCTCGACGGCAGGCGAAGCAGCCGATATCGATCGCCACACTCGCCAAGTGCCTTCACGCCAATCTTCGCTGCCGTCCCGCCATTGAAGGCAATGGTCGTCAGATTCGGCAACGCCTCGATAAGCGCAATCAAATCATTGGCTGCATGGTCTCGTATCTGGCTATCGAGGCTTCCAGCGCGACGAGCCTGAGCGACCACATCCCATAACCCAAAGCGGTTTTCGAGCAACGTATCGAGACGCGCCGCATAGTCCATGTCGACCAGATTACGACCGATCACCTCGCCCACCAGATGCCAGAACTTGTTCTGCTTATGCGCGTAGTACTGCTGATGTGCAAGCGACGCCTCGCCCGGCAGACTGCCGAGAATGAGCACGCGCGTATGCGCATCGACGACGGGATCGAAGCAGGTCTTGAAGGTCATGGCAACAGGGCGCGACGTTCAACGCGGCGCGTGATGCGCGCGCGAGGCCGTGTGATCGAGCGGGCCGCGCTCGCGGCCGAGATGCACGCCGGTTTCCTGGGTGAGCGGAGCGCTCGCGAGACGCGACCATAGCGCGGGCAGCATACATTCGGTCACGAGTAGCGGCGCGCCTGCGCGCTCGAACACCGAGCGGCGCGCGACGAACCGCGCGTGCGCCGGCTCGGCCGCGATCTCACGCGCCGCGAGCGCGTAAAGCGGATGCCGCGCGCTCACGCGCCGGCTCACGAGCGCCGAGCGAGCCACGCCGCTATCGCTATAGAGCAGCTCCGCGAGCGGCCGCGTGCGCAGGCGCCGCATGGCCTGCCACACGCCATGACTCGCGGCGAGCGGCGTCACGCTGTGCGCGGCGACGAACGGCACGCCGTCGACTTCGAGCACGATCTCGCGCACCCACGCGCGCTCGCGGGGCGCGAGGCCGAGCGCGGCGCATTCGTCGGACCACGGCATATCGACGGCTTCGCGCGTCACGCGCACGACCACGCGTCCGAGCGTGCGCAAATGCGCCGTGAGCGAACCGCCGCGCGTGAGCCAGTCCTTCTGGTCGGCGCTCAAGGCGGGCAAGGGCGTGACGCGCCAGTGCGCGTTAGCGGCATCGAATCGGAGAGGCATGGCGCGCATTATAGGCCGCGAGGATTTCAGTTCGCTGCGAGCGGGGCGGACAAAAGAAAAACCCCTTGCGGCGGGCAGCCACAAGGGGTCTCGTCATGCACCGCTGCTGTTGCGGCTTCGGCCTTAGCCAGCACGCCCCATCAGCAGAGCATTTGTGCGCTTCACGAAACTCGCCGGATCCTCCAGCGCGCCGCCTTCCGCCAGCAGCGCCTGATCGAACAGCAGATTGCACCAGTCGCCAAAGTCCGCGCTATCGGTGCGCAGCGCCTTCACGAGCGGATGCTCCGGGTTCACTTCGAGAATCGGCTGCATCTGCGGAGCCTGCTGCCCCGCCGCCTTCAACATGCGCTGCAGATAACCGCTCATGTCGCCTTCGTCGGCCACGAGGCACGAGGGCGAATCGGTCAGGCGGAACGTGAGGCGCACGTCCTTGGCCTTGTCCTTGAGCGCTTCCTTCATGTGCTCCACGAGCGGCTTGAGTTCCTCGCTCACCTTCTCCTGCTGCTGCTTTTCCTCGTCGTTGAGCGCGCCGAGGTCGAGGTCGCCACGCGCCACGCTCGCGAGCGGCTTGCCGTCGAATTCGTTCAGGAACGAGAGCATCCACTCGTCCACGCGGTCCGTGAGCAGCAGCACTTCCACGCCCTTCTTGCGGAACACTTCGAGATGCGGGCTGTTCTTCGCGGCCTGCCACGTGTCGGCGGTGACGTAGTAGATCTTCGTCTGCTCGGGCTTCATGCGCGCAACGTAATCGGCAAGCGCGACGGTCTGCTCGTTCGTGTCGTTGTGCGTGGACGCAAAGCGCGCCAGCTTCGCCACACGCTCGCGATTGGCGTGATCCTCGCCAATGCCTTCCTTGAGCACCTGGCCGAACTCGGTCCAGAACGTCGTGTACTTCGCCTTGTCCTCTTCGCTTGCTTCGGCGTCCGTAACAGCGCCCGCCATTTCTTCGAGCATCGAGAGCACGCGCTTGGTCACGCCGTCGCGAATCGCCTTCACGTCGCGGCTTTCCTGCAGGATTTCGCGCGAGACGTTGAGCGGCAGATCGCTCGAATCGACCACGCCCTTCACGAAGCGCAGATAGTTCGGCAGCAGTTGCTCGGCGTCGTCCATGATGAAGACGCGCTTCACATACAGCTTCAGGCCGCTCTTGTGGTCGCGGTTCCACATGTCGAACGGCGCATGCGACGGCACGTAGAGCAGCTGCGTGTATTCGCTGCGGCCTTCCACCCGGTTATGCGTCCACGCGAGCGGATTCTGATGGTCGTGCGCGAGGTGCTGATAGAACTGCTGATACTGCTCGTCGCTGATCTCACTCTTCGAACGGGTCCACAGCGCGCTCGCCTGGTTGATGGTCTCGTACTCGTCCTTCGTGACCATCTCGCTCTTCTCGGCGTCCCATTCTTCCTTCTTCATCTCGATGGGCAGGCCGACGTGGTCCGAATACTTCTGGATGATCGACTTGATCTTCCAGGCGGAAAGCAGCTCGTCCTCGCCTTCGCGCAGATGCAGCGTGATCGTCGTGCCGCGCTGCGCGCGCTCGATCGTCTCGACGGCGAATTCGCCCTCGCCCGCGCTCGTCCAGCGCACGCCTTCGGCAGCCGTCAGGCCCGCGCGGCGGCTTTCCACCGTGATCTTGTCCGCGACGATGAAGCCCGAATAGAAGCCCACGCCGAACTGGCCGATGAGCGCCGCGTCCTTCTGCTGGTCGCCCGAGAGCTTGCCGAAGAATTCCTTCGTGCCCGAGCGCGCGATCGTACCGAGGTTCGACACGGCTTCGTCATGGCTCATGCCGATGCCGTTGTCGTCGATCGTGATGGTGCGCGCGTCCTTGTCAAAGCCCACGCGAATGCGCAGGTTCGGATCGTTTTCATAGAGCGCGCTGTTCGCGATCGCCTCGAAGCGCAGCTTGTCCGCCGCGTCCGATGCGTTCGAGATCAGCTCGCGCAGGAAGATTTCCTTGTTGCTGTACAGCGAATGGATCATCAGGTGCAGAAGCTGTTTCACTTCTGCCTGGAAGCTCATGGTTTCTTGTGCCATGGTCGAGAGTCCTCTTTCGTTGCAGTTCTGGTCTGACAAATTGATGGCCGCAAGTGCTCAGCGGCGCGCCGCACGCGCAGTTGGGGACAGACGGCGCCGGTTTCAAGAGCCGCCGGCCGCGAAATCACGCTTGTGCGCCGCCGCCGCGCCGGGCCACGCCTTCGAGATAGTCGGCGAGGAATGCAGGCAGCGCCGGATCGCCGCAGTTGGCGATGTTGAAGCGCATCCACGTGGTGGGCGACTGATGCGGCGAAAAAAGGCTCCCCGGCGCGAGCAGGAAGCCCGTTTCGTGGCCCGCCGCGGTGAGCGCGTCCGCGTCGACGCCGGTATCGGCCCACAGGAACATCCCTGCGCCGGGCGCCGCGAAAAGGCGCAAGCCGGCGCGCTCCAGCATGCGCGCCGCTTTGTCGCGCACGCCGTCCAGCCGCCCGCGCAAGCGCTCCACGTGGCGCCGGTAGTGGCCCTCTGTGAGCACGCGGTAGAGCACGCGCTCGTTGAGCTCCGGGCTCGTCATGCCGACGAGCATCTTCTGGTCCGCCACCGCTTGGGCCACGTCGAGCGCGCTCGCGATATAGCCCACGCGCAGGTTCGGGGCGAGCGTCTTCGAAAAGCTGCCGAGATAGATCACGCGGCGCAACTGGTCGAGGCTCGCGAGGCGCGTGGCCGGATAGCCCGCCGGGCAGAGGTCGCCGTAGATATCGTCTTCGACGACGATGAAGTCGTACTGTTCCGCCAGCCGCAGAATGCGGAACGCTTGTGCGGCCGTGAGCGACGTGCCGGTGGGGTTTTGCAGCACCGAGTTGATCACGAGCATCCTGGGCCGCCAGGTTTCGACCAGCGCTTCGAGCGCGTCAAGGTCCGGCCCGTCGGGCGTGTACGGCATGCCCACGAGCCGCGCGCCCTGCGAGGCGAAGCGCCCGAACATCTGGAACCACGCGGGGTCGCCCACGATCACCGTGTCGCCGGGCTGCACGTAGATGCGCGCAAGCAGGTCGATCGCCTGGGTGATACCCGAGACGAGCACGATCTGGTCGGGCGTCGCGCCGATCTCGAGTTCCGCCATGCGCGTCTGGAGCTGCTGGCGCAGCGGCAGAAAGCCTTGCGGCGAGCCGAAGCCGAGCAGTTGCGTGCCGCTCTGCCGGCCCAGCGAGCGCATTGCGCCGGTCAGCAGTTCACCGTCCAGCCAGCGAGCAGGCAGATAGCCCAGACCCGGCCCTTTTTCCGGCCGCGTGGAGGTGTGAAGCATGTTGCGCAGTAGCCAGACCACGTCGATGGTGGACGGCGCGGGCGCGGCGGCGGTCATCGCACCCTCGGCACGGACCGCAGCGCCTGCCGTCACCGGCGCGCGTTCGCCGCCCGCCACGAGCGCCAGCCGCTCGCGCACGTAGAAACCGGAACCGCGCCGCGAGTCGAGGTAGCCCTGCGCGACCAGACGCTCGTACGCCTCGACCACCGTGAAGCGCGACACGCCCTTGTCGAGCGCGAGCTTGCGGATGGACGGCATGCGCATGCCGGGGCGGAACACGCGCTCCTCGATGCGGCGGCGGCCCCACTGCACGAGCTGGTCGACGAGCGTGAGCGTGGCCGCGTCGTGCGGGGCGGGAATCTGGTCTAGCGGGACGGAGGACATGAGGACTCCCGGAACTCGAACTGTACAGAGCACTATCGGGCCGATTGTACCGTTACTGTCCGCAGCCATACCGGTACATTTGATCGCATGCGTACCGGTAAGGATTCGGTGGAGGCGTCGGCACACTGTTGCGGCGCGCGCTTCCGCCCTCTTCGCTCCGGCCCCGAGATCACTCCGCGCCCCGTCCTGACATGAACGCCTCGCCGCTTCGCCTCGATCACCTCGTCGTTGCCGCGCGCACGCTGGAAGAAGGCGTGCAGTACGTGAGCGACGCGCTCGGCGTCGCGCCCGCGGGCGGCGGCGCGCACCCGCTCATGCGCACGCACAACCGTCTGCTCGGGCTGTGGGGCGGCGTCTACCTGGAAGTCATCGCGATCGATCCCGCCGCGAAAAACGACGCGAACGCCCGCGCACGCCTGTTCGCGCTCGACGATCCCGCCGTGCAGGCACGCCTTGAACAGGGGCCGTATCTGTCGCATTGGGTCGCCCGCGTCGATCCGCCGAAAAACCTGGCGCGCTGGCGCGAACAGTATCCGCAGCGCATTCCCGAACTCGTGCCGATGACGCGCGGCGATTTTTCGTGGCAGCTCACGGTGCCGCGGGACGGCGCGTTCCCGGCCTGGCAAGGCGCGGGCGACGGCATTCTGCCCTCGCTGATCCAGTGGGATCCGGCCCATCACCCGTCGCAGGTGCTGGCCGACACCGGCATCGCGCTCACGTCGCTCTCCGGCTTTCACCCTCAAGCGCAAGCGGTGCGCGAGCAGCTTCAGTGGCTCGGCGCGACGCACTTGATCGCCGTGGAGGAAGCCCTCTCGCCCGCGCTCGTCGCGCAGTTCGAAACCCCGTCCGGTCCGCGCACGCTCGGCGCGCCGGCACGTTGATCCGTCGAGCGCAAAGTCCCGCATGAAAGCACGCGAAACCCAAGGCATGCTGCTCGGCCTCATCGGCGTCATGATCTTCAGCCTGACCCTGCCGATGACGCGCATCGTCGTCGCCGAATTCAATCCGCTCCTGAACGGCCTGGGCCGCGCGCTCGCCGCCGCCGTGCCGGCCGCGCTGCTGCTCGCCATCCGCCGCGAGAAACGGCCCACCTGGCCGCAGGTCAAGAGCCTTGGCGTGGTGTCGCTTGGCGTAATCGTCGCGTTTCCGGTGTTTTCCGCCATTGCGATGAAGACCGTGCCGGCCTCGCATGGAGCCATCGTCAATGGGCTCCAACCGCTCGCCGTGGCGATCTACGCCGCGTGGCTCTCGCACGAACGGCCCTCGAAGGCGTTCTGGGTCAGCGCGCTGATCGGCAGCGCGCTCGTGGTCGCGTTCGCGCTCCAGGCCGGCGGCGGCGCACTGCACGCGGGCGATGCGTGGATGCTCATCGCCGTGGGCATCGGCGCGCTCGGCTACGCCGAAGGCGCGCGCCTCGCACGCCAGCTCGGCGGCTGGCAGGTAATCTGCTGGGCGCTCGTGGTCTCGGCGCCATTCCTCGCGCTGCCGGTCGGCTGGCTCGCCTGGGCGCAGCATGTGGCGCATCCCGGCCCCGTTGCGATGAAAACCTGGCTCGCTTTCGGCTACGTCACGGTGTTCTCGCAGTTCATCGGCTTTTTCGCGTGGTACGCGGGGCTCGCCATGGGCGGCACGGCGCGCGTGGGCCAGGTGCAGCTGCTGCAGATTTTCTTCACGATGGCGTTCTCGGCGCTCTTTTTCGGCGAGCAGGTTGCGCCCTCGGCCTGGCTCTACGCGGCCGCCGTGATCGCCACCGTGGTGCTGGGCCGGCGTGCGGCGATCCGCACGGCCCCGGCGCCCGCGCGCGCATGAGCCGGTTTCGCGTCATAATCGAAGGTTTTCGGCGGCATCCGGCGGCGCGTGATCGCGCCCCATGCCGCCACTGAATCCGTCACTCGCCCCACCCCAACAAGGAGACCCCATGGACCAGAGCGATCTCAAGGCCGCGCCCGCGTGGCAACTGTCCGAGCGTGCAATCAAGCTGACCAGCTCGGCGATTCGCGAAATCCTGAAGGTCACCGAGCGTCCCGAAGTCATTTCGTTCGCAGGCGGCCTGCCCGCGCCGGCCAGCTTCCCGGCCGAGGAAATGCGCGCCGCCGCCGACCGCATCCTGCGCGACGACCCCGCAGCCGCGCTCCAGTACAGCGCGACCGAAGGCTATATGCCGCTGCGCGAATGGATCGCCGCGCGCCACTCGGTGGGCGGCGTGAAGGTTCGCCCCTCTCAGGTGCTCATCACCACGGGCTCGCAGCAGGCGCTCGACCTGCTCGGCAAGGTGCTGATTTCGACCGATAGCCCCGTGCTCGTGGAAACGCCCACCTACCTCGGCGCGCTGCAGTCGTTCTCGCTTTACGAGCCGAAGTACGTCCAGGTCCCGACCGACGAAAAGGGCCTCGTGCCCGAAGGCCTCACGCCCGAGCTGACGGCTGGCGCGCGCCTGCTCTACGCGATCCCGAACTTCCAGAACCCCACGGGCCGCCGCCTGCCGCTCGAGCGCCGCCAGGCGCTCGCGGAGTTCGCGAAGCGCGCGCCCTTCCCCGTGATCGAAGACGATCCCTACGGCGCGCTGCTCTACGCGGGCGAACCGCTGCCCACGGTCCACTCGCTCGCGCCCGAGCATGTCGTGCATCTCGGCTCGTTCTCGAAGATCCTGGCGCCGGGCCTGCGCCTCGGCTACATCATTGCGCCCGAAGATCTGCACTTCAAGCTCGTGCAGGCCAAGCAGGCCACCGACCTCCACACGCCGACCTTCACGCAGCGCATCGTCTACGAGGTGGTGAAGGACGGCTTCCTCGACACGCACATCCCGAAGGTGCGCGCGCTCTATCGCAACCAGTGCGAGGCGATGCTCGACTCGCTCAAGCGCAACATGCCCGAAGGCGTGAGCTGGAACCGCCCCGAAGGCGGCATGTTCATCTGGGTGACGCTGCCCTCGAACATCGACAGCATGAAGCTCCTCGCCGAAGCCGTCGCGCAGAACGTGGCCTTCGTGCCCGGCGCGCCGTTCTTCGCCGACGAGCCGCAACACAACAAGCTGCGCCTGTCGTTCGTCACGGTGCCGCCCGCGAAGATCGAAGAAGGCGTCGCGAAGCTCGCGGCCCTGATCCGCGCGCACGCCTCGCACGCCTGATAGGCACGGCAGGTTTTTTCCGACTCAATACCCGAACGAGGAATCCTGATCATGGCTGACATCAACATCTACGACCGTCTCGAACAGCTCGGCATCACCCTGCCCCAGGCAGGCGCACCCGCCGCGGCTTACGTGATGAGCGCCCAGAGCGGCAACACGGTGTACCTGTCGGGTCACATCGCGAAGAAGGACGGCAAGGTGTGGGCCGGCAAACTCGGCGAGTCGCTCACGACCGAAGAAGGCAAGGCTGCCGCACGCTCGATCGCGATCGACCTGATCGCCACGCTGCATGCCCACACGGGCGACCTCAACAAGGTCAAGCGCGTGGTCAAGCTCATGAGCCTCGTGAACTCGACACTCACGTTCACCGAGCAGCACATCGTCACGAACGGCGCTTCGGAGCTGATCGCCGACGTATTCGGCGAGAAGGGCAAGCATGCACGTTCGGCGTTCGGCGTCGCGCAGATTCCGCTTGGCGCGTGCGTCGAGATCGAGCTGATCGCCGAAGTCGAGTAAGCAAGCTTTGGTAACGTGCGCGGGCCTGCATCAAGGTCCGCGCACTTTCACGCAGTCTTCTGTTGCGCGTTCGCGCAATCGGGCGCATCTTCTCGCGCCACCCCTCCCCCTCTACGATCGTCCCGCCATGACCCTGCACAGCGTCCGCTTCAAACAGGTCGACGTCTTCACGTCGGTACCCTTCAAAGGCAACCCGCTCGCCGTGGTGTTCGACGCCGATGGCTTGAGCGGCGACGCAATGCAGGCCATCGCGCGCTGGACGAATCTCTCGGAAACCAGCTTCCTGCTCGCCCCGACCGACGTGCGCGCCGACTATCGCGTGCGCATCTTCACGACCAAGGGCGAGCTGCCCTTCGCGGGCCACCCGACGCTCGGCACTGCGCACGCGTTCCTCGAAAGCGGCCGCACGCCGAAAACGCCGGGCCGCCTCGTGCAGGAATGCGGCGCCGGTCTCATCGACCTGGCAGCAGGCGAGAACGGCGCATGGGCTTTCGCCGCGCCGCCCGCGCGGATCACGCCGCTCGCCGCCGCGCAGTTCGATGCGTTGCGCACTGCGCTTCGCTCGCAAGCCATCGACTTCACGGCGACGCCTTGCGGCGTCGATAACGGCGCGCCGTGGTTCGTCGTGCGCCTCGCATCGGCGCAAGCGGTGCTCGCGCTCGACGTGGACTATGCGGCGATCGAAGCCGTGGCCGCGAGCGTGGGCGCGCACGGCGTGGCCGCCTATGGCCCGCATGAGGCCGGCGGCCCCGCCACCTTCGAAGTGCGCTGCCTGATGACGGGCCTCGGCAAGGGCGAAGACCCCGTGACCGGCAGCGCGAACGCTGCCATCGCCATGCTGCTCGCACAGCAGAACCGGCGTCCGGGCGCCCGCTATACGGTGCGCCAGGGCACGGCGCTCGGGCGCGACGGGCGCGTGCACGTCGAATATGACGATGCGGCGAACAAGATCTGGATTGGCGGTCATTCATTAACCGTCGTCGACGGAACCTGCCAGCTCGGCTAAGCGCCAGCAGCGCCCTTCTCATGCATGGTGCATGGCCCACCATGCGCCGCTGCGCATCTATGCACCGCACATGGGCATCGCGCGCGTGTTGAGGTAACCCTCGCGTATACCCGGGGGACCACAGCTTCCTTAATCATTCCCCAACCATTAATATCGAAACATCGGACGCATGACGCGTCCGGCGTTCATTGCTCACGCGCAATGCGCGTATTCCCCAGCCACCCGTTATTCATGCCGCCGACTCAACTGAGCGCATCGTTGCCGTTCTGCCCACCGCATCCGCGGTGCGAACTCACGCGCCTACGGCGGCCGAGATGAGCGCCACGCGGGGTCCGTTCTCGCGCGATTCGAGCCTGCGCAACGCGCCTGGCCCGGCATACACGCGCCCGCGCGCGTTGCTTGCCATTCCGCTGCTCGGCGTGCTGGTGCTCTTGCTGCTTTGGGCGGTGATCTTCACGCGCCTCTCGGTCGAGAAGGAAGCGACCCTGCGCGAGGCCACGGCCTCGGCGGCGATCCTCTCGGCGGCGCTCGAACAGCACACCGTCAAGGCGATCCACCAGGTCGACCAGATCACGCGCTTCGTGAAGTACGAGTTCGAGAAGTCGCCGGGCCGCTTCGATCTCGCGAGCACGGTCGAGAAGGGCGTGGTGCAGAGCGACTCGCTCGTGCAGGTGTCGATCATCGACGAGCACGGCAAGCTCGTTGCCAATACGGCCGACCCGAACCCCAAGCCCATCGATCTCTCGGACCGCGAGCACTTCAGGGTGCACGAGCACGAGAACGACGATCAGCTCTTTATCAGCAAGCCGGTGCTCGGCCGCGTGTCCGGCCACTGGACCCTGCAGATGACGCGCCGCCTCAATCACCCGGACGGCTCGTTCGCGGGCGTCGTGGTCGTGTCGGAAGACCCGAGCTATTTCACGAGCGACTTCTACAACAACGCGGCGATCGGCCGTGACGGCGTGATCGCCGTGATCTCGGACAGCGGCGCCGTGCTCGCGCGCCGCACTGGCAGCGCCGAACGTGCGAACGGCACGTTCTCGGCGAGCGGCGTGTATCCGATCTCGGAGCACGTATCGGGCACCTATGTCGACCCGATCGATCACGTCACGCGCATTGTCTCGTATCGCCATATCGACGGTTATCCGCTCGCCGTGCTGGTCGGTCTCTCGCAAGCCGAGGAGTTCGCCGACTACAACCACACGCGCGACGTCTACCTGATGATGGCGACGTTCATCTCGCTCGCCATGCTGTCGTTCTTCGCCGTGGCCACGGGGTTGATCGGCAAGCTGCTCGGGCGCGAGCGCGAAATGTCGCAACTCGTGCAGTACGACCTGCTCACGGGCCTGCCCAACCGCTACGCCACGCTGCAACGTCTGCGTCACGAAGTCTCGCAGCCAGGCAACCTCGGGCGTCTCGCCATTCTCTTCATCGACCTCGACAACTTCAAGACCGTCAACGACACGCTCGGCCACAACGCCGGCGACATCGTGCTGCAGATGAGCGCCGCGCGCCTTGCCGACGCCGTGGGCGGCGCGGGCACGCTCGCGCGCATCGGCGGCGACGAGTTCGTGGTGATCGTGAAGGGCGACGACATCGAAAAGCGCGCCATCGCGCTCGCCGAAGCGACCAATGCCGCGTTCACTCATCCGTTCGACGTGCGCGGCAGTGCGTTCGTGCTGCATGCGAGCACCGGCATCGCGCTCTTCGCCGTCGCGCACGAGAGCGAAATCGATCTGCTCAAGAAGGCCGACCTTGCGATGTACGCCGCGAAGGAGGCCGGACGCAACTGTTTCCGCTTCTACTCGCCGCAGCTCGCACACCGCGCCGACCACCTGATGAAGTGGGAGCAGCAGTTGCGCGTTGCGCTCGCCGAGGACCAGCTCTTTCTCGCCTACCAGCCGAAGATCGATTTGCGCCGGCGCTGCATCACGGGCTTCGAGGCGCTCGTGCGCTGGAACCATCCGCAATACGGGCTCATTCCCGCGGGCGAATTCATTCCGGTGGCCGAATCCACGGGCCTCATCGTGCCTGTGGGCGATTTCGTGATCCGCACCGCCTGCGCCCAGCTCGCTCAGTGGCAGCAGCAAGGCTATGAGTCGCTCACGCTCGCCATCAACATTTCGGCGGTGCAATTCTGGCGAGGCGACCTCTACGAGACCGTGGCGCACGCCATCGAAGAAACCGGCATCGCCGCGCACCGGCTCGAACTCGAGATCACCGAAACCGCGATGATGGAGTACCCGGAGCTGGTGTCGGAGAAGATCTTCGCGTTGAAGCGTCTTGGCGTGCGCGTCGCGCTCGACGACTTCGGCACCGGTTATTCGTCGCTCTCCTACCTGAACCGCTTCGCCGTCGACACGCTCAAGGTCGACCGCTCGTTCGTGCAAGCCATTCCCGCGGACCGCAGCGTGTGCGTGATGGTCTCCGCGATCGTCAACCTTGCGCGCTCGCTCGGGCTCACGGTGGTCGTAGAGGGCACCGAAACCGAAGAGCAGATCGCATGGCTCTCCGCGCTCGGGCCGATCGAGGCGCAGGGCTTCCTGTTCTCGCGCCCCGTGCCGGTCGAAGGCGTGGCCGCGCTGATCGAGCGCTTCGGCGTGTGCAGCGCAACGCAGCCTGGCGCACAAGCCGCTCGCGAAGATCACCGCAACGAGCGCCTGAGCGACGCACCGCAATCGCGCTGACGTGTGTCATTGCGCAGGTTGGGCCCATTTTCTGCGCACTTTCTGGTGACTTCCGCGAGCCGCGTGCTTTCGCGCACAGACGCCCACGCCCCCTCGCACGCATGATGCAGCCATGCAAACTCGCACCGACGAAGCGATCGCGGCCCCTGGTACAGGCACATTCCGCGACAACGATGAACCGCTCCTGACGCTCTTTCGCGTTGTGCTGACCGTTTCCGCGGTCTCGTGGGGCGGCCTCGCGCTGATGGCGCAACTGGAGCAGCACTACGTGGAGCGCGAAGCGCGGCTCACGCCAACCGCGTTCTCGGATCTGGTGGCGCTCGCCTGGATGGTGCCGGGGCCGGTGGGCTGCAACGTCGCGGTGCAACTCGGCCACGCGCTGCGCGGGCGCGCGGGTGCCTGGATCGCGGGCGTGGCAAGCGTGCTGCCGTTCTTCGCGCTGATGACGGCGTTCGCCGTCTTCTATCGCACGCCGCTCGTGCACTCGATTGCCTCACGCACGCTGCTCGACCATTTCAGCGTCGTGCTCGCCATGCTGATTGGCGTAACCTGGTACCGTCAAACCCGCGCGCTCGTACGCGGCCCGCTCGAATGGGGCGTGGCGCTCGCGGCTTGTGCGACGCTCGCGCTCGCCGCAAGCGCCGCGGCCTACGTGGCGATTCTGCTTGTCGCGTTTGCCGCGGGCTGGCTCGCGAGCCCGGTGCCTTCGCAGCGGCTCGAATTGCGCGTGACGCGGCGCGACGTGCAGTTGCTCGCCGCGCTTGCGGCGCTGATCGTCGTGTTCGCGCTGCCGCTGCCACACCCACTCGACGCAGCGCTGCTCTGGCCGCGTCTCGCGGGCGCGGGCATGACGTTGTTCGGGGGCGGCTTTTCCGCGCTGCCCGTATTGAAAACGCTGTTCGTCACGCCGGCGGTGGGCATCACCAACGACGACTTCACGCTGGCGTTCACGCTCTCGCCGCTTTCGCCGGGGCCGCTCTTGAACGTGGTGCCCTTCTTCGGCTATCTCGTGGATGGCTGGGTCGGCGCGCTCGTCGCCACGCTCGCGCTCTTCGTGCCTTCGGGCTGCCTCGTCGTGCTCGCGCGGCGGCACCTGCATCGCATGAAGGCGAACCCGCGCTTCGAGCACGCCATGCGCGTGCTGCGCGCGGCGACTACCGCGTTTCTCGCCATCGCCGTCTGGCATATCGCGCGGCACGTGCCGCCGCATCCGTCGTATCTGCTGACGGCCGTGTTCTCGGCGATGTGCTTTGGCAAGCTCAAGCTCCCCGCTTACGCGGTCTACGCGACGGTCGGGCTCGCGTGCGGGGCGTGGCTGCTTTGGGCCTGAAACGCGGCATCACGCGCTGATCAGCGTGCTCCCATCAAGCCGCCAAAGAACGCGCGCGCGTTGTCTTCGAGGCTTTCGAGGTGGTAGCCGCCTTCCTGCACGATGACCGAAGGCAGGCCGAGCGCGCCGATCGCCGTGCCGAGCCGCCCGAAGCCTTCGGTGCTCACGGCAACCTTCGACTGCGGATCGTCCTTGTAGATGTCGAAGCCGAGCGCAAGCACGAGCGCGTCCGGCTCGAAGCGCTTGAGCGCGCGCAGCGCCGCCTCCACGCGCTCGAAGAACACCGCCTCGGATGCGCCGTGCGGCATCGGCAGATTGACGTTGTAGCCCTCGCCCGCGCCATGGCCGCGCTCGTCCTCGTAGCCCGCGACCACCGGATAGAAGTTGGTCGGGTCGCCATGTATCGAGATGTAGAGCACGTCGCTGCGGCCATAGAAGATTTCCTGCACGCCCTGGCCGTGGTGCATGTCGGTGTCGAGGATCGCCACGCGCTTGAAGCGGCTGCGCAGCGACTGCGCAGCGATAGCCGCGTTGTTCAGATAGCAGAAGCCGCCCGCCGCGTCCGCGCGTGCATGATGGCCGGGCGGACGTGACAGCGCATACGACTCGCGCGCGCCTTCGTTCACGCACGCCGCTGCCGCCAACGCACTTTGCGCCGACCAGTAGGCCGCGCGCCACGTGTTCGCCCCCACGGGGCAACTGCCGTCCGCGAGATAGCGCGCCGCCTGCGCGAGTACGCCGCGCAGCGGATTCGGCTCGCGCACGTAGATGTTCGACATCACTTCTTCGCCCCAGTCTTCGGGCACGCGCTTCCATTCGGTGTGCGCTTCTTCGAGAAAGCGCAGATAGTTCATGTCGTGCACGGCGGCGATGGGCGCCGTGCCGAAGTCGGCGGGCGCCGCTACGTCGAAGCCGAGCGAGCGCGCCGCGGCAACGAGATGCTCGGCGCGCTGCGGCACTTCCTGCGGCTCACGCAGCTGGCCGCGCGAAAAATAGGCGCGCGGACGGTGCAGCAGCTGATCGGGGTGGAACCAGGTTTTCATGTTCAGTTCTCCTTCTATTTGTTTCACGCGGTGGCGGCGACAGCGACGCGCACGCCCGCACGCGCCGCAACGGCGTTGAGCAGCACGTTCGCGCCAGCCGTGACGTCTTCCGGCAGGGCGTCTTCGGCTTCGTTGTGCGACAAGCCGCCTACGCAGGGGATGAACACCATCGCGGTTGGACAGTAACGCGCGAGGTGGATCGCGTCGTGGCCCGCACCGCTCACGATACGCTCGTGCGGATAGCCAAAGCGCTGCGTCGCTTCGGCCACCAGTGCGACGCACTGCGCGTCGAACGGCGTCGCCGGGCTCGTCCAGCAATGCGCGATCTGCACGCCCAGGCCACGCGCCGTGGCCACCTGTTCGCATAGCGCGCGCAAGTCGCGCTCCATCGCGTCGAGCTGCGCGTCGTCGGGATGGCGCAGATCGACCGTGAAGGTCAGATTCGCCGCGATCGTGTTGCGCGACGAGTTCGCGATCTGCGCCTGGCCGATCGTCACGAGACCAAGCGGCGCGTAGCGCGCCATCACGCGCTCGATCTCGAGCGACATGTGCGCCGCGCCGAACCACGCGTCCTTGCGATAGCGCATGGGCGTCGTGCCCGCGTGCGCGGCCACGCCCGTCACGCTCACGTCGAACCAGCGGATCGCCTGGCCACCCGTCACGACGCCGATGGTCGTGCCGTTCGCCTCCAGTATCGGGCCCTGCTCGATATGCGCCTCGAAGTAGGCGTCGACGGCCACGCCTTGCACGGCTCGCGTGCCGCGCGCGCCGCATGCATCGAGCGCAGCGCCGAGCGTTACGCCGTCGGCGTCCTTGCGCGCCAGTGCGTCCGCCAGCGTTATCGCGCCCGCGAACACGGCCGAGCCCAGCATCGCCGGCGTGAAGCGCGCGCCCTCCTCGTTGGTCCACGAGCAAATCTCGATGGGCTTCACGGTGCGCGCACCCGCGTCGTTGAGCGCGCGCACGACTTCGAGCGCGGCGAGCACGCCGTACACCCCGTCGAAGCGGCCACCTTCGGGCTGCGTGTCGAGGTGGCTGCCCATCAGCACGGGCGCGGCCTGCGCGTCATCGCCCTCGCGCCGCGCGAACAGGTTCCCCACTTCGTCGGTCCACACCGTCATGCCCGCCTCGCGGCACCAGCGCGCGAACAGGTCGCGTCCGCGCCGGTCTTCTTCCGTGAGCGCGAGACGGCGCACGCCGCCGCCCGCCGTCGCGCCAATGCGCGCCATCTCCATGAGGCTCGCCCACAGGCGCGGGCCGTCGATCTGCAAAAGGTCTTTCATCGGTCCATCCATTTCAGTCGAACTAATCAGTACACCTGCGCAGCATCAGTGCGCGCTCAGCGCTTCGGCTGCTGCTTCGTCATGCGCATGGGCGTGGCGGCGCGCGTCGAGCGCGACGATGCACAGCAGCGAGACGCCCGCGAGGCACGTATAGAACACGGCGAGCGGCCACCACTGCCCCACATAGCGATGCGCGAGCCACGTGCCGACGAGCGGCGTGAGGCCGCCCGCGATCGCGCCGCACACCTGGTAAGAGAGCGAGATCGCGGAGTAGCGCACGCGCGTTGCGAACACACCCGAAACGAAGCCCGCGATCACCGAATAGAAGCTCGCCATGCAGACCACCGCGATCGCGATGCCGATCACCATCGGCACGACCTTGCCGCTTTGCACGAGCACGAACATCGGATATGGCGAGAACATCGCGGCGATAGCGGCGCACTTGAGGAAACGCGCCCCGCCCATGCGTTCCGCGAGCCAGGCGGCGAGCGGCTGCACGAGGAACTGGATAATCGCGACCGCGAACAGGCAATCGAGAATGAGCGAGCGCGTGATGCCGACGTACTGGGTGGTGTACGCGATCATGAACGTGTTGGTGAAGTACACGCCCGCAATGCCGATGGTATTCGCGCCGATGCACAGCAGCACGAGGCCCCACGCCGAGCGGAACACTTCGGCGACGGGCAGCTTGAGCGTGCGGCGCTGATCCTTGAGCTTCTCGAACTCGGGCGACTCGTTCACGCCGAGTCGGATCAAGATGCCGACCACGAGCAGCACCGCCGAAACGAGAAACGGCAGACGCCAGCCCCACGAAAGAAAGTCGGCCTTCTCGAGCGAGGTGACCGAGCGGAACGCCAGCAGCGAGAGAATGAGCCCCGCGGGCGAACCCAGCTGCGCAAACGAAGCGAAGAACGTGCGGCGGCCTTCGGGCGCGTGCTCGCCCGCCATCAGCACGGCGCCGCCCCACTCGCCGCCCACGGCGATGCCCTGCACCACGCGCAGCAGCACGAGCAGCACGGGCGCGAGCATGCCGACGCTCGCGTACGAAGGCAGCAGGCCGACACACACGGTGGCGACGCCCATCATCATCAGCGTGGTCATGAGCGCCTTCTTGCGGCCAATGCGGTCGCCGAGGTGGCCGAAGATCAGGCCGCCCAGCGGGCGCGCGAAAAAGCCGACGGCGAAAGTCGCGAACGACGCCATCGTGCTCACGAAGCGGTCTTCGGAAGGGAAATACAGCTCGCCGAACACGAGCGCGGCGGCCGTGGCGTAGATGTAGAAGTCGTACCACTCGATCATCGTGCCGATGAACGCCGCGGCGGCGGCGCGCACCGGCTGGCGGGTGCCGGGTTGTGGGTTAGGCATGCGTCGGTCTCCTTCAGGCGCGTTTGAGATGAATTCGTGTTGCATGCACGCTTTATCGCCAGCCACAAATCATTAGTCAAATTTCGCGTTATTATTCAGTGCATAAATTTAGCTAATACCCGTGGCGCAGCCCCGCGCCGGGAGATCGCCCATGCGCGCCGACACCACCCGCTTTCTCAACGACCGTCTCGACTGGAACCTGCTGCGCACCTATCTCGCGATCATGCAGGAGCGCAGCCTGAGCCGCGCGGCCGCGCGCCTGTACGTCACCCAGCCGGCCGTGAGCCAGGCGCTCAAGCGCCTCGAAGACGCGCTCGGGCGCAAGCTCATCGAGCGGCGCGGCGCGCAGTTCGTGCCGACCGAAGCGGGCGAAGAGGTCTATCGCATTGCGAGCGACATCTACGGCACGATTTCCCAGCTCGAAACCGGGCTCGACGAGCGCACCGCCGACATCACCGGCTCGATCCGCCTGCTCACGGTGAGCCGCATCGAGTCGCGCGTGTACGACGAATTTCTCGCCGAATTCCACACGGCCTACCCGCGCGTCGACCTGCAGATCGAGGTCATGCGCTCGTCGGACATCATCTCGTCGCTGCTGCAGAAAACCGCGACCGCGGGCTTGAGCCTGTGCCGCACGCCCATCGACAAGCTCGACATGCGCTGCTTCCTGCGCCAGCGCTATGCGATGTTCTGCGGCCGGCATCACCGGCTCTTCGGGCTTTCGCAACTGACGATGGACGATCTGCTCGCGGAGAACTTTGTCTCCTTCACGAGCGACCAGATCGGCGACAGCCTCTCGCCGCTCACGGTGTTTCGCGATCAGCGCGGCTTCACGGGGCGCATCGTGGCGTCGTCACCGAGTCTCGATGAAGTGCGGCGGCTGATCTTCGCGGGCTATGGCATTGGCTGCCTGCCCGAGCATACGGTGCGGGACGATCTGGCGCGGCAGCGCCTGTGGCGGCTGCCGCCGGAGGAAGGGCTCGTGGACGTCGACATCCACTTGCTGTGGCATCGCGAGCGCAAGCGCAATGCGGCCGAAGAAGCGTTCTTCGATGCGATGGAGCGCTGCATGCAGCGCCATGCGCTCGCGGAGCGCCTGTAGATCCTCAGGCGCGGGCCGCGAACGTTGCGGGTGGAACGAAAACTAGCGCGGAAATGAAGCGCGGATCAGAACCCGCGCGCGAGCACGGCAACGCCGATCGTCACGATGCCTAGCACGAGATTGATGACAACGAGCCGGCGCACGGTGCCCACGGCGCGCGCACCGTCGGGCCACTTCTGCGCCTGCACGGCGCGGCGAATGCGCGGAAACACGGCGAAGCGGATGTGGCCGAAGATCAGCATCATCAGCACGCCGAGACCCGCCATGGCATGCAGTTGCCAGGTGGCGTGCTCGCCGCCGAGTTGCATGAGCAGGAAGCCGCCGGAAAGCAGGATCACGATGACCGAGACGCCCACCCAGTTGAAGAAGCGGCCGAACACCGATTCAATGAGCGGCAGGCGCAGTTGCGGCGAGAGGTCCTCGAGCGCCGGGCGCAGACAGAAGTGCGCGAAGATCATGCCGCCCACCCAGACGGCGACGCCCAGCAGATGCAGAAAGAGCGCGACTGCGATCGCGTGGCCCATGCTTGTATTTCCTCGTAACGTGTAATTATGCGGCGCGAGCCGTTGTGCGCGGCATTATTCCATGCCGCGCAGCGATTCGCGCCGGATATGTACGCTTACTGCAGTACTTTTACTGCGGCAACACCGGACGCATGCCCGTCACGACCTTGAGCTTCGAGTCCGGCGCGCGGCCCTTGCGTGCGCGCTTGCCGATCTGCGGAGCCAGCACGGCCCCCACCATCAGGTCCTCGCCCGCCTTGCCGCCACGGCCCGTGCCCACGAGCACGACGCCCGCCGCGTTGATCGCGAGCGCCTGCACGAGCTTCTCGTTGTCGTCGAGTTGCATGAGCGTGACGCCGCGGCCGCCGCCAGAAAGCGTCTTCATCTCGTCGAGGCCGAACACCAGCAAACGGCCGCCCGACGAAAGACACGCCACCTGCAGCGCGCCCGGCAGCATCGGCATCGGCGCGAGCGGCACGCAGCCCTCGTCGATCGTCATGAACGCCTTGCCCGCCTTCACGCGGCTCACCATGTCGCCGATCTTCGCGATGAAGCCGAAGCCGTTGCTCGACGCCAGCAGCAATGGCTGTTCCGCATTCGCCGCGAAGTAATGCAGCAGATGCGTGCCCGCTTCGAGTTCGATGAGCGACGTGACCGGCACGCCGTCGCCACGCCCGCCCGGCAGGTTCGCAATCGACACCGAATACACGCGGCCATTGCTGCCCCACGCGATGAGCGTGTCGGGCGTGCGGCACTGGAACGCCGCATACAGACCGTCGCCGGCCTTGAACGTGAAGCCTTGCGTATCGAGCCCGTGGCCCTTGAGCGCACGCACCCAGCCCTTCTGCGAGACGACGACCGTGACCGGCTCGTCCACCACGCGCGCTTCGAAGCTCGCGCGCTTTTCCTGCTGGATCAGCGTGCGGCGATCGTCGCCGTACTGCTTCGCATCGCTTTCGATTTCCTTCACGATGAGCCGCTTCATCGACGCGTCGTTCGCGAGCAGCTCTTCGAGCTTCGCCTTCTCTTCGCGCAGTTCCGCGAGTTCCTTCTCGATCTTGATCTTCTCGAGCCGCGCCAACTGGCGCAGACGGATTTCAAGAATGTCCTCGGCCTGGCGCTCGGACAGCCCGAACGCGCTCATCAGCGCGCTCTTGGGCTCGTCCGACTCGCGGATGATGCGGATGACTTCGTCGATATTGAGGAAGACGATCATCCGACCTTCGAGGATATGGATGCGGTCGTCGACCTTGGTCAGGCGGTGTTGCGTGCGGCGCGTGACCGTCGCGAAGCGGAAACCGATCCACTCGCCCAGAATCTCGCTGATGCCCTTCTGACGCGGACGGCCATCGGCGCCGATCATGACGAGGTTCAGCGACGCGTTCGATTCGAGGCTCGTGTTCGCGAGCAGCGAATTGACGAACTCCGACTGGTCGATCTTGCTCGTCTTCGGCTCGAACACGAGGCGCACGGGCGCGTCCTTGCCCGACTCGTCGCGCACGGCGTCGAGCAGCGCGAGCATGGTCTGCTTGCTCTGCAACTGCTCGGGCGTGAGCGTCTTCTTGCCGAGCTTGAGCTTCGGGTTCGTCAGCTCCTCGATCTCTTCGAGCACCTTCTGGCCCGAGGTGTTCGGCGGCAGCTCGGTCACGACCAGTTGCCACTGGCCGCGCGCAAGTTCCTCGATCTTCCAGCGCGCGCGCACCTTGAGGCTGCCGCGCCCCGACTCATAGGCCGCCGCGATTTCGGCGTCGCTCGAAATGATCTGGCCGCCGCCCGGGAAATCGGGCCCCGGCAGCTTCTCCATGATCTCCGCATGCGAGAGCTTCGGATTCCGGATCATCGCGACGGCTGCCGACGCGACTTCGCGCAGATTATGCGAGGGAATTTCGGTCGCGAGGCCCACCGCGATACCCGACGCGCCGTTGAGCAGCAGCATGGGCAGGCGCGCGGGCAGCGTCTTCGGCTCCTGGAACGAGCCGTCGTAGTTCGGCATGAAATCGACGGTGCCCATGTCGATTTCGTCGAGCAGCAGCTTGGCGATGGGCGTCAAGCGCGCTTCGGTGTAGCGCATGGCCGCCGCGCCGTCGCCGTCGCGCGAGCCGAAATTGCCCTGGCCGTCGATGAGCGGATAGCGCATCGAGAAGTCCTGCGCCAGACGCACGAGCGCGTCGTAGGCCGACTGGTCGCCGTGCGGATGGTACTTACCGAGCACGTCGCCCACCACGCGCGCCGACTTCACGGGCTTGGCGTTGTCGCCGAGCCCCATTTCGTTCATCGCGAAGAGAATGCGCCGCTGCACCGGCTTCTGGCCGTCGCAGACGTCGGGCAGCGCGCGGCCCTTCACCACGCTCACCGCGTAGTCGAGATAGGCGCGTTCCGCGTAGTGGCCGAGCGTGAGCGTGTCGCCGTTCGGGGCGTCCGTCACTTCAGCAAAGAGATCGTCCATGTTTCAATCAATCCGTAATCGTGTACGCGTTCAGACGTGTGCCTGGTTATCTGCTCAGTTATCTGCTCAGTTATCCGCTTAGATGTCCGCTTCGACTTCGTTGCCCTTCTCTTCGAGCCACGAGCGGCGCGAGGCGGCTTCGCCCTTGCCCATCAGCATCGTCATGCGCGCAACGGTAGCCTCGTAGTCGAGGTCGCCGAGCGCGATGGGCGAGAGGCGCCGCGTGTCGGGATTCATCGTCGTGTCCCAGAGCTGCTCGGCGCTCATTTCGCCAAGGCCCTTGAAGCGGCTGATGGTCCATTGCGTGTCGCGCACGCCGTCCTTGCGCAGCTTGTCGAGAATTGCTTCGAGTTCGCCTTCGTCGAGCGCATAGAGCTTCTGCGCAGGCTTCTTGCCACGCGCTGGCGCATCCACGCGGAACAGCGGCGGGCGCGCCACGCACACGTGGCCGCGCTCGATCAGCTGCGGGAAATGCTTGAAGAAGAGCGTGAGCAGCAGCACCTGGATGTGCGAGCCATCCACGTCGGCATCGGAAAGAATGCAGATCTTGCCGTAGCGCAGGTTCGACAGATCGACGGTCTCGTCGGGGCTGTGCGGATCGACGCCGATCGCCACCGAAATATCGTGCACTTCGTTGTTCGCGAAGAGCCGGTCGCGCTCGGTCTCCCACGTGTTGAGCACCTTGCCGCGCAGCGGCAGGATGGCCTGGTATTCCTTGTCGCGCCCCATCTTCGCGGAGCCGCCAGCGGAATCGCCCTCAACGAGGAAGAGTTCGTTGCGCGCGATATCGGTCGATTCGCAGTCGGTGAGCTTGCCCGGCAGCACGGCCACGCCCGAGCTCTTGCGCTTCTCGACCTTCTGGCCCGCGCGCGTGCGCGCCTGTGCCTGCTTGATGACGAGATCGGCGAGTTTCTTGCCGTGCTCGACGTGCTGGTTGAGCCAAAGCTCCAGAGCCGGACGCGAGAACGACGAAACGAGCTTCACGGCGTCGCGGCTGTTCAGGCGCTCCTTGATCTGCCCCTGGAACTGCGGGTCGAGCACCTTGGCCGAGAGCACGAACGAGACGCGCGCAAAGACGTCTTCGGGCAGGAGCTTCACGCCTTTGGGCTGAAGATTGTGCAACTCGACGAAACTCTTCACGGCCTGAAAGAGACCATCGCGCAGACCGCTTTCATGCGTGCCGCCCGCGGGCGTCGGAATCAGGTTCACGTACGACTCGCGCGTGAGCGAGCCTTCCTCGCTCCACGCCACGACCCACGCTGCGCCCTCGCCTTCGGCGAAGGTGTCGTCGGTGGTGCGCGCGTCGGCGTAGCGCTCGCCTTCGAAGAGCGGGATCAGCAAGTCGGCGCCGCCCATGCCTTCGAGCAGGTAGCCGCGCAGGCCGTCTTCGTACTTCCAGCTTTGGCGCTCACCGGTCTTCTCGACGATCAGTTCGACTTCGACGCCCGGCAGCAGCACGGCCTTCGAGCGCAACAGACGTTGCAGCTCGCCGAGCGGCAGATTGGGCGAATCGAAATACTTGGGATCGGCCCACGCGGTCACGCGCGTGCCGGTTTTCTTTTCGTCGCGCGCGGCGTTGCGCGTGGTGAGCGGGCGCGTGACGTTGCCGTCCGAGAAGCCGATTTCGGCGACCTTGCCGTCGCGCCAGACAGTGACGTCCAGACGCGTGGAGAGCGCATTGGTGACCGAGACGCCCACGCCGTGCAGGCCGCCCGAAAAGGTATAGGCGCCGCCGGCGGCCTTGTCGAATTTGCCGCCCGCGTGCAGTCGCGTGAAGACGATCTCGACGACCGGGACTTTTTCGTCGGGGTGCAGGCCGAACGGAATGCCGCGGCCGTCGTCCTCGACGGAGACGGAATGGTCGGCATGCAGCGTGACGGTGATGCGACGGCCGTAGCCGCCGAGCGCTTCGTCCGAGGCGTTGTCGATGACTTCCTGGACGATGTGCAGCGGATTCTCGGTGCGCGTATACATGCCCGGCCGCTGCCGGACGGGCTCGAGGCCCTTGAGCACCTTGATCGACGCTTCGCTATAGCCAGTGTTTCCAGCGTTGGACTTCTTCGTTGACATGGTGATCCACAGGGGGTTGTCCGCGCGCTTGTCCACAGGTCCTGTGGACATCTGCGGGGAAAACGCGTTGAGCGTTCAAAAAAACCGATACGAAACAACGAGGTGAACCGGCTGCGCGCCGCGGTGGCAGATGCGCTCGCGGCGGCGAGGTGGTTCGCTCAGTTGTTCGAATTCGCGAGGTATTGTACTGATTTGGGCTCGCACGGCAATTTGCGCGAGGGTTGGCTGGCCGACCGGATGAGTACGTCGTCCTCATGCGCCGTAAAAAAAAGCGGCCTTCATCAGGCCGCTCTCTCTCGCATTCACTTGCGCTTGCTCTCCAACTCTTCCCACCGCTCCAGCGCCACGAGCAATTCCTCGTCGATCTGCGCGTAGCGCTCGGTGAGGCGAGCGCCCTCCTGCGCGTCCTTCGCGAAGATCGACCCGTCCTCGATCTTCGCGCCGATGGTCTTCTGCTCCGTTTCGAGCGCCTCGATACGCTTGGGCAGTTCTTCGAGTTCGCGCTGCTCCTTGAACGAAAGCTTCACGCTGCGCTGGGCATTGCGTCCCGCCGCGCTGTCCTTGGGCGCGGCCACCGCTGCAGCCGCTTCCTTCGGCGCGCGCGCCTCGGCAATTTCCTGCGCGCGTGCGCTCTGCGTCTGCCAGTCCGTGAAGCCGCCCACGTACTCGCGCCAGCGCCCCTCGCCCTCGGACGCGATCACCGAAGTCACCACGTTGTCGAGGAACGCGCGGTCGTGGCTCACGAGCAGCACGGTGCCGTCGTAGTCGGTCAGCAGTTCTTCGAGCAGCTCGAGCGTGGGGATGTCGAGATCGTTGGTCGGTTCGTCGAGCACCAGCACGTTCGCCGGCCGCGCGAACAAACGCGCGAGCAGCAGACGGTTGCGCTCGCCGCCCGAAAGCGACTTCACGGGCGAACGCGCGCGTTCGGGTGCAAACAGGAAGTCGCCCAGATAGCTCATCACGTGCTTCTTCGCGCCGTTGATCTCGACCCAGTCGCTGCCGGGGCTGATCGTATCGGCGAGACTCTTTTCCATGTCGAGCTGCGCGCGCATCTGGTCGAAGTACGCGACCTGCAGATTCGTCCCCACGCGCACCGTGCCAACGTCGGGCTTCAGCTCGCCGAGGATCAGCTTCAGCAGCGTGGTCTTGCCCGCACCGTTCGGACCGACGAAGCCGATCTTGTCGCCGCGCATGACCGTCGACGAGAAGTTGTCGACGATCGTGCGGCCGCCATAGCGCTTCGTCACATCCGTGAGTTCCGCGACGATCTTGCCGGACTTCTCGCCTTGTGCGACGTCGAGCTTCACGTTGCCCTGCACGTTGCGGCGTTCCTCGCGCTCATGGCGCATCTGCACGAGGCGCGCGATGCGGCCCACGCTGCGCGTGCGGCGCGCTTCCACGCCCTTGCGGATCCACACTTCTTCCTGCGCGAGCAGTTTGTCGAACTTCTCGTTCTCCACGCGCTCGACTTCGAGCTGCTGCGCCTTGCGCTCCTGGTACTGCGTGAAGTTGCCCGGATACGAAAGCAGCTTGCCGCGATCGAGTTCAACGATACGTGTCGCCACGCGGTCGAGAAACGCGCGATCGTGGGTGATGAACAAGAGGCTCGAGCGCTGCGCCACGAGCAATTCTTCGAGCCAGCGGATGCCGTCGAAGTCGAGGTGGTTGGTCGGTTCGTCGAGCAGCAGGATGTCGGGCTGCACGACGAGCGCGCGCGCAAGCGCCACGCGCTTTTGCATACCGCCCGAGAGCGCGCCCACGCGCGCTTCGCCTTCCAGGCCGATCTGCGCGAGCGTCGTGGATACACGCGTGCGCCAGCTCCAGGCGTCGGCGTGATCGAGCGACGACTGCAGCGTGTTCATGCGCGCGAGCAGCGCGTCGTGTTCCGCGCCTTCGGGCGTGTCTGCGAGCCGGTGCGCGACGGTGTCGTATTCGTCGAGCAGCGCACGCACGTCGGCGAGGCCCGAGGCGACGGTGTCGAACACCGTGGCGTCGGCGTCGAAGTCGGGCTCCTGCGGCACGTAGACGGTCGAGAGATCCTGCTGGCGCGTGACGAGGCCGTCGTCGGGCTTCGCGAGATCGGCGACGATGGTCAGCAGCGACGACTTGCCCGCGCCGTTGCGGCCGATCAGCCCGACGCGCTCGCCGGCTTCGAGCGAAAAGTCCGCGTGATCGAGCAGCGCGACGTGGCCGAAAGCCAGTTGCGCGCCTGTGATGGTGTAAAGCGACATGGATGGAAAGCGATGCGTGCGTTGGACCTGAAGCGGGCATTGTACCGGGCCGCGTAGGTCGGGCCGCGCAGGTCGGGCCGCGTAGGTCGGGCCGCGCAGGTCGCGGAATACAGCGACCCTTTAGCGCAGCGGCACGCGATCCGTTTTCCTGTACTATCGCGGGTTGCCCGCTCCGCCCAGCATTAGATAAAGGGCCGCATGACGGGTGATGCATCGAATCGACTGAACGAAGGACACGCTGTGAGTGAAGTAATCGAGTACAAGAGCTGGGTCTGCCTGATTTGCGGCTGGATCTACAACGAAGAAGAAGGTCTGCCCGACGAGGGGATCGCCGCCGGCACGCGCTTTGACGACATTCCTGACGACTGGCGCTGCCCGCTGTGCGACGTGGGCAAGCCGGAATTCGCCGTCGTCGAGTTCTGATCGCGACGACTTGCCCTGCTGCGGCGGCTCGCGGGGAGCGATCGACGCGAGACCCAAAATGCGGCGCTGGGGCTAAGTGGCGTCATTTTCGCGCCCGAACACGTTTGCTATACTCTTGGCCCTACGCCGCGATATGGCTCGGGCCCGCAAGGCCGGACCGCTTCGCGCGCCGCTCCGCGCCATGACGGGTCACTTGGGAAACATGGCGATCGAACGGAGCCATGCTCGACCGCGCTCCCTGTAGTTCAATGGATAGAACAAGTGCCTCCTAAGCGCTAGATGCAGGTTCGATTCCTGCCAGGGGGACCACCTACCCGAGCATGTCGGGCCGCGAAGACCGCAACCGGTTCGCGCGCCCCATCCCTTCTCTTTCTCGCATTCGCGCCCCTCTATCCCCAGCAGGTTTTCCATGGACATCAACAAGCAAGTCGCCGCCCTCACTGCCTCCGAACTGCAGACGGCAGGAGCCAGTCAGGCCACCGCCATCGCCGTGAGCGTGCTGCTGCGCCATCTCAATTCGCCTGAACTCGCGCGCCAGTTGGGCGCGGCGTTCGAAAACCATCAGGCCGTGATGCTGCAAACACCGTGGCCCGAGCAGATGCTGAACGCGTTCGAAGCGACGCGGCGTTTCTTCGAAAGCGCGGCTCAGGTGCAAGGCGCGACGCCGCCGGCTGCCGAATAAACGGCAAAGCGAACCGCGGATAACCGGCGAATTCAGGGTAAGTACTGAGATATTTTCCCTAAAGAAGAAAAAAATAGTGCCGTAATGGCCTTCATGGACACCCCGCGTCCCCTTCCCGCTGGTTATATGATGTCGAACCTTATCGACCAGGATATCACGCACATTCGTCGCGTGATGCCCTTGTCGCTCGCCGGCGACTTCGGTGGGCCGATTCTCCCCGCGAACTACTGGCGCCAGCGGCTGCACCGCCTGCTCGACACCGGTCATGTGAACAAGGGGCAGCTGTGCGAAATCGACAGCCTGCTGCTGATCCTCGACCTGCACGAGCTGAACGTCGCCTCGGCCTCCGCGGCGCTCCCGAAGCAGGCGAACGCCGCCCCGCAACACTCCTGACTTTTCCCTGAATTCGACGCACGCACGAGCAGGCTTTCGCCTGCGCGGCGCGCATCTGTGCACGCGCATCGGGAATTCCTGGTGCCGCGGGTCGACCATCGGTCATAATGTCCGCAAAAATACCCTAACGAGGACTCCGTGCACACGGCCGAACCGAGAGACCTGCTCCAGCAGGCACGCAAGCGTTTCACCCAACAGCAAATCGCCACACACGTCGGCCGCGACGTGAAGACCGTGCGACGTTGGGAAAAGGGCGAAACGCCCTGCCCCGCGATGCTCGAAGCCGCCCTGCGCGAGCTGCTGCACAGCGGCGCTCACGCGAGCGGCAGTGCGGCGCGCTTTCGCTTCATCGACCTGTTCGCCGGCATCGGCGGCATCCGCAAGGGTTTCGAAGCGCACGGCGGCGAGTGCGTTTTCACGAGCGAATGGAATCCGTTTTCGCGCAAGACCTACCTGGAAAACTACGGCGAAGACCATCCGTTCATCGGCGACATCACGGCCGTGGACGCCGCCGACGTGCCCGATCACGACGTCCTGCTCGCGGGCTTTCCCTGCCAGCCGTTCTCGATCGCGGGGGTGAGCAAGAAGAACGCGCTTGGCCGTCCGCACGGCTTTGCCTGCACCACGCAGGGCACCCTGTTCTTCGACGTCGCGCGCATCATCGCCGAGAAACGGCCCGCCGCATTTCTGCTCGAGAACGTGAAGAACCTCGTCTCGCACGACCGCGGCCGCACCTTCGACGTGATCCTCCAGGTGCTGCGCGACGAACTCGGCTATGACGTGCACTACCGCGTGATCGATGGACGCCATTTCACGCCGCAGCATCGCGAGCGCATCATCATCGTCGGTTTTCGCGAGCCAACGCCGTTTTCGTGGGACGCGCTCGCGCTGCCGGAAGACGGCCCGCGGCTCGCCTCGATCCTGCATCGCATCGACGGGTGCGAGCCGCTGCTGCCCTGGGACGGCGAGCGCTTCTTCGATCACGGCGCGCGCCGCGTGCAGCCGAAGTACACGCTCACGCCGGGGCTCTGGGCTTATCTGCAGCAATACGCCGAGAAGCACCGCGCGGCCGGCAACGGCTTCGGCTTCGGCCTCGCATTTCCCGACAGCGTCACGCGCACGCTTTCGGCGCGCTATCACAAGGACGGCTCGGAAATCCTCGTCTATCAAGGCGAAGGATTGCGCCCGCGCCGCCTCACGCCGCGCGAGTGCGCGCGGCTCATGGGTTTGCCCGACACCTTCCGCATTCCGGTGAGCGACACCCAGGCGTACCGCCAGTTCGGCAACAGCGTGGTGATGCCGGTGATGCGCGAAGTCGCGCGCACGATGATGCCGCATCTCGATGCGGTGCTGGCCGCGCAGCCGGAGGCGCTCCCTGCACACGCGTTGCCGGTTCCCGCCGTTGCACGCACAACGCGTACGAACAAGGCCGCGCGCACCACGCGCGCCGCCCCGGCGAGCGCCACGGCGGGAGGCCGCTGACCGGCGCGCGCCACGGCCAACCGCAGCCCACCGCAGCGAGGCGACAGACGATGGTGGACGTCGTCGATACCGCGACCCGCAGCCGGATGATGTCCGGCATACGCGGGCGCAACACGAAGCCCGAAAAGCTGATCCGCAGTCTGCTGCACCGGCGCGGCTTTCGCTTTCGCCTGAACGTGCGCGACCTGCCGGGCCGGCCCGACATCGTGCTGCCGCGCCGGCGCGCTGTGGTGTTCGTCCACGGCTGCTTCTGGCACGGCCACAACTGCGCGCTTTTCAAGTGGCCACAAACGCGCCCCGAGTTCTGGCGCGAGAAGATCGCACGCAACCGTCTGAACGACGCCAAAGCGCTCGCCGCGCTCGCCGCGCAAGGCTGGCGTGTGGCGGTGATCTGGGAATGCGCGTTACGTGGCGCGCAGCACGATCCGCAGGCGGTCGTCGAGCGGCTTGCCGCGTGGCTCGAAGACGAGTCGTCCGCATGGTTCGAGGCGCGCTCGTGATCGCGGCTCGACTAATCTCAAGCGCGACGATATCCCGCCGATGCGCCGTGCATGTCACGCTGCAAAGCTGGCCCTGGCTGAACAGCCTGCAGTGCTAAACTCAATCGATCGGCTGCGCACAAATGACGCGTCACGCGCGCAAGCGCCGCCGTCCCACAACGCGAAGTGAAGGAGACAACCGATGGCTGATTTCCGACTTTGGTCCGATGACTTTCCCAGCAACGGTTTCATGCCGAAGGCGCAGGAGTTCGACGACCGGGCCTTCGGTGTCGACGGCGACAACGTCTCGCCCGCGCTGCAGTGGGACGATCCACCCGCCGACACGCAAAGCTTCGCGCTCACCGTCTACGATCCGGACGCGCCAACCGGCAGCGGCTTCTGGCACTGGGTCGTGGTAAACATTGCGCCCGACGTGCGCTCGCTCGCCCGCAACGCCGGCAAGCCCGACGGCAGCCTGCTCCCGCAGGGCGCGGTGCAGATGCGCAACGACTACGGCACGGTGGGCTTCGGCGGCGCGGCGCCCCCGCGCGGCGACAAGCCCCATCGCTACATCTTCCGCGTGCACGCGCTCAAGGCGGCGCAACTGCCCGTCACGCCGGAAACGACCAACGCGGTGGCGCGCTTCATGACGCACTTGAACGAGGTCGACTCGACCACCTACGTCGGGCTCTACGAGCTGAAATAAGCCGACAGACAACACCACAAAACAACCGCCAGCCGGCGGCGCACGACCGTCGCGCGCCGCCTTGCCCATCGATGCCCACGCTTTCCGAACGCTCCGCCCCGTCCTCCGCCGACATCGAATCCGGCCTGCCCTTCCCACAGCGTTACTATGCGATCCTCGTGGTCGCGCTCGGCATCACGCTCGCCGTGCTCGACGGCGCGATCGCCAATGTCGCGTTGCCGACCATCGCGCGCCACCTTCATGCGAGCGCGGCCAGTTCGATCTGGATCGTCAACGCGTATCAGCTATCGGTGACCATCTCGCTCTTGCCGCTCGCCTCGCTCGGCGACCGCATCGGCTACAAGCGCGTGTACCTGGCCGGCATGGTGCTTTTCACCATCGCGTCGCTCGGCTGCGCGCTGGCGACCACGCTGCCCCAACTCGCGTTCGCGCGCATGGTGCAAGGCTTCGGCGGCGCGGGGATCATGAGTGTGAACACCGCGCTCGTGCGCATGATCTATCCGCGCGCGCAACTGGGCCGCGGTGTCGCCATCAATGCCATGGTCGTGGCGATCGCCTCGGCGGTCGGACCGACGCTCGCCTCGGGCGTGCTCGCCATCGCGACATGGCCCTGGCTCTTCGCGATCAACGTGCCGATCGGCATCGCTGCGCTCGCACTGGGTCTGCGCGCGCTGCCCGTGAACGAGCGGCATCCCGCGCCCTACGACTATTTGAGCGCCGTGCTCAATGCCATCGTGTTCGGTCTCCTGATCTTTGCCGTCGACGGCCTCGGCCACGGCGAGAGCAATCGCCTCGTTGCGGTCGAGTTCGCGCTCGCGATCGTGATCGGCTGGTTCTTCGTGCGCCGCCAGCTCACGCAGCCCGCGCCGCTCTTGCCCGTCGACCTGCTCGCCAACCCCGTGTTCGCGCTGTCGATCAGCACCTCGGTCTGTTCGTTCTGCGCGCAAATGCTCGCGTTTGTCGCGCTGCCGTTCATGCTGCAGGAAACCCTCGGCTTCTCGCAGGTCGACACAGGCCTTCTCATGACGCCGTGGCCACTCGTCATCATCGGCGCCGCGCCGCTTTCGGGCGCGCTCTCCGACCGCTATCCGGCGGGCATGCTCGGCGGCATCGGCCTCGCGCTGTTCGCGCTGGGCTTGCTCTCGCTCGCCACGCTCGGCGCGCATCCGACGGTGTTCGACATCTGCTGGCGCATGGCCTTGTGCGGCGTGGGGTTCGGCGTGTTCCAGTCGCCCAATAACCGGCAGATTCTCTCCTCCGCGCCGCGCGAGCGCAGCGGCGGCGCAAGCGGCATGCTCGGCACCGCGCGCCTCACCGGCCAGACGCTTGGCGCGGCGCTCGTCGCGCTCATCTTTGGCATTGCGCCGCAACACGGACCGACCGTCGCACTCTACGTGGCGACGGCCTTCGCCGCCGTCGCGGCGGTGGTGAGCCTGCTGCGCCTGATGCCGGGCGCCGCGGCGCAGACACCAGGCTAAGCACGGCCTAACCCTGCGCGCGCGCAGGCACTAACATGGGTCTAGGGCGAGCCATATTCGCGGCCGCGCCCGGCGAGTCAACCTGCCGAACCAGGCAAAGGGGGCTTCCCATGTCACTGATCGTCGCCGGTCGGTTCACGACCTTCCCCGCTGCCGAAGCAGCAGCTGAAAAGCTGTACGCGGGCGGCTTCCTCGAAGAAGACGTCAACCTGTTCTTCGTCAATCCACGCGGCCAGCATGCGCGCCATGCGATGCCGGACACGCGCTCCGCCGCAGGCGCGCCGCCCACGGCCGTCGGCGTGCCGCCGCATCACACGCGCAATATCACTGCGGGCGCGGTGGCGGGCGCCGTGGTGGGCGTGGTGCTCTTCAGCGCGTTCTCGGCTGCGCTGCCCTCGGTCGTGATCGCCGCCGGCGTGGGCGCCTGGCTCGGGGCGCGCATCGGCGCGAGCGTGGGCGCGAAAGCCACCGCGCAGCAGATGTCGGCGCACCATGAGCGGGTGCACCGCGAAACGCGCATCGACGGCGTCCTGCTCTCCGTGCACGTGTGCTACGAGAATCAGGATCTGGCCGCGCAGTTGCTGCGCGAAGGTGGCGCCGTCGATATCGAGTGCGCCTCGGGCCAATGGCACGACGGCCACTGGGCCGACTTCGATCCGACCCGCGCGCCGATGCCGTTCGCGGCGCCAGGCGGCCAGCGGATCTGAGCGCCCGCCGCCTCGTCTATGACCCTGTGAGGCGGACGTAAAAAAACGCGGCGGCCCGAAGGCCGCCGCGTGACTGCGTTTGCGTCGAGAGAACGTTAGACACTCGAAGGCGGCGCGCACACCGCCTCGGCATGGCTACGCGCGCGCTGCGCGCTGCGCCTGTTCGGGCGCGGGAGCTTTCCCGGCCGGCGCGGCATTACGCGCTCTCGCCGTGACCGAAGCCGCCGTCGCGACGCTGCGTAGGTCGGCGAGGAACGTATCGCGCCAAACCGATAGATTGTTCTCGCGCAGCGACGCCATCATGTCGTTGTAGCGCGACACGCGCTCGGCGTGCGGCATGGAGAGCGCGCGCTCCAGCGCCTCGGCCGTCTGATTCAGGTCATACGGATTCACGACCAGCGCGCCCGGCATCTGCTCGGCCGCGCCCGCGAACTGCGAAAGCACCAGCACACCGGGATCGTCGGGATTCTGCGAAGCCACGTACTCCTTCGCCACGAGATTCATGCCGTCGCGCAGCGGCGCCACATAGCCCACCTGCGCCTCGCGGAACAGCGCCATCAGCAGGTTGCGCTCGTACTTGCGGTTCAGGTACTGGATCGGCGTCCAGTCGAGCTGCGCGAAACGCCCGTTGATGCGCCCGGCCTCGCCTTCGAGATTGCGGCGGATCGTCTGGTAGGTCTGCACGTCGGAGCGCGTCGGCGGCGCAATCTGCAGGAGCGAGACGCGGCCATGCCAGCCCGGCCCGTTCTGCAGCAGGCGCTCGAACGCCTGGAAGCGCTCGGCGAGCCCCTTGGAATAATCGAGCCGGTCCACGCTCATGATCAGCTTGCGCCCGCGCATGGCTTCTCGCAGGCTGCGCACAGCCTTGCGGTCGGCGAACTGCGAGGAGGCCTTGGCGATGGCATCCGGATAGATGCCGATCGGGTACGCCCCGACCTTCAGGAAACGGTCCCACGCGTGGACCATGCCGTCATCGCTCGCCGTGCCATGGCCGCCGCGCTCGATGTAGTCGAGGAAGGCCTGGCGGTCGGCGTCGGTCTGGAAGCCGACCACGTCGTAGTGGCACATGAACTTCATGAGCTCTTCGTGCGGCGGCACCGAGCGCATGACTTCAGGCACCGGCAGCGGAATGTGCAGGAAGAAGCCGATCGGGTTCTTCACCCCGAGGTCGCGCAGGCAGCGCGCGAATGGAATCAGGTGATAGTCGTGCACCCAGATGATGTCGTCGGGCTCGATGAGCGGCTGCAACTGACGCGCAAGCGAGACGTTCACGCGCAGGTAGCCGCCGTACTCCTGGCGCTCGTAGCGCGCGAGGTCGTTGCGGTAATGGAACGTCGGCCAGAGCGTCGTGTTCGAGAAGCCCTTGTAGTACTGGTCATAATCACGCCGGGTAAGACCCACCGTCGCGTAGGTGACGCTGCCCTGCTGCTCGATGACCGGTGCGGACGGCTCGGCGACCGTTTCGCCACTCCACCCGAACCACACACCACCGGTTTCCTTGAGCGCGTCCAACACGCCGACTGCGAGCCCGCCCGCTGCGGGACGGCCCTCCTGGGTCGGCGCAACGCGATTCGATACCACGATCAGTCTGCCCATTGCGGCTCTACCTCCTGTTTCGTTGGGTCCGAAGACGATGCTTCAGGTATGTACGCAAGACGCGTGCCGGTTCGGCAGGGTCTGGAGCAAAAACCTTTTCTTGCCGCTGACCAGACGAGCGAAATCCGCGCGGCAAGCACGCAAGTGCGCAATACCCCGGTGATTCATCAGGCCAGGAAACCGGCCTGCAAACAGCGCGTGGCGAGCGGCGGTTCGAAGCGAATCAGGCGTCCTGCTCCGAGCCGAGATCGCGCTGGTACTCGATGCCCTCCGCCCGCGCCCCGCCTTGGTTGTGCTCGCCATCGGGCGGCACGCCCGGCGCCGCGCGGTTCTGGCCTGCGGGGTCCGGCGTGACTGACGGCGGAGGATTGCTTTTCTCTTGCGAATCGCGCGGGCCACGCTTGCCCGTGTAACGTGCGGAGCGGCGCAAGGCAGGATGTCTCATGTCAATGCCTCCAGCGGCAGGCGGCCACGCGGTGGTGGCGTTTTTTTATAGTCTAGGGTTCGCCGCGTGAATTCGCCGGTAAAAATGGTCGGGCTTTTGTAACTAATACATAAAAGCCATCGGGGTCGTCCGATGACCTCGGCAGGCCGAGCGAGCAGCGGCCGGCGTTGCGCGCGACGCGCCAGGCGAGCGATCAATTCGAAAGGAGACCGAAGGGTCGAATGAATGTGCCGAATGCACCGAATGCGGCGCTTCGTCCGGTTGCGTTGGCGGATCGCCGATGGGCGGCACGTCGGGCTCGCCGGGCTGATCCGGCGGCGGTTCGTCGGGCTGCGGGGTATGCGCGAGCCAGGGCTTCACGCGAACGGCATCACTGGATTGGCAGCTCGGCATCTTTCGCTCCTCATGATGGACGCGAAACTCACACTGCAAGCGTCGTACCGTGCGTGCGCGCCCGCGCGGGCGCACACGCGAGCGCTGCTCAGGCGCCCGCTACGCGCGCCGGCGCATCGCCCTTGCCGGCGCTTTCGTTGCCGTACTCCACAAGACGGTTATAGAGCGTCTTCAGGCTGATGCCGAGAATTTCCGCCGCGCGCGTCTTCACGCCGCCGCACTGCTCGAGCGTCGCGAGAATGAGTTGCCGATCGGCGTCGGCAAGCGAGGTGCCGAACGGAATCGTGACCGCGGTGCCCGCAATCGGCTTCGAGAGCGAGATCTGCAACGGTACCGTGGCTGTGAAGTCGCCTTCGTTGCCCGACATGATGTGCGCGCGCTGCACGTAGTTCTTCAGCTCGCGCACGTTGCCGGGCCACGGGTAGGCCGCCAGCATGTCGCGCACAGCCGCCGGAAACTGCTTTTTCGTGCCGTGGCGCTCGTTCAGTTCGTCGAGGAACGCCTGGGCGAGCAGTTCGACGTCCTTGCCCCGCTCGCGCAGCGGCGGCAGGCTGATCGGAAACACATTCAGGCGGTGATACAGGTCCAGACGCAGCTTGCCTTCGGCCACGGCCTGCTCCGGGTCGCGGTTGGTCGCCGCGATCAGGCGCACATCGGTCTCGATTTCCTTGGTCGTGCCCACGCGCATGAACATGCCGGTTTCGAGCACGCGCAGCAGCTTCACCTGCAGCTCGATCGGCATTTCGGTGATTTCGTCGAGGAACAGCGTGCCGCCGTTCGCGCGCTCGAAATAGCCCTTGTGCTGCCGGTCCGCTCCCGTGAACGATCCGCGCTCGTGACCGAACATTTCGGACTCGATCAGGTTCGGCGAGATCGCCCCGCAGTTCACGGCGAGGAATTCGTGCTTGCGGCGCAGGCTCAACTGGTGGATGGTCTGCGCGGCCACTTCCTTGCCGGTGCCCGACTCGCCCACCAGCATGACCGAAGCGGGCGTGACCGCCACACGGCTGATCTGATCGTAGACCTCCTGCATGGCCGGCGAATTGCCGAGCATCAGGCCAAAGCGCCCCATGCGGCGCAACTCGCCGCGCAGCGTGCCGATTTCCGCCTTGAGGTCGCCCGCGCGCGGCAGGCGGTTCAGGATCGCCTTCACGCGCTGGAGATTGATCGGCTTGACCAGGTAGTCGATCGCGCCGGACTTGAGCGCATCGACCGCCGTCTCGACGCTCGCGTGCCCGGTGATGATCACGAACTCCACGCCCGAGCGCGGGTCGAGATCCTCGAAAAGGTCGGTGCCACTGCCGTCGGGCAGCTTCAGGTCGGTGAAGACCACGTCCGGCGTCTGCCGCACGAGCTGGATGCGCGCCTCGCGCAGGTCGCCTGCCTGCGCGGTGGTGAGCCCATCTTCGCTCACCACGGCCGCCAGCGCCTCGCGGGTTTGCGCATCGTCATCGACAATCAATACATGTGGCATCGCGTCTCGTCAGCCCTGGTAGGTGAGTGGCTCCAAAGCGCGAGCGCCGCGCCCTTCGCAAGCGCGCCAGGCAGGGTTGCCCGGCGCGGCGGAAGTCGCGACGCACGTGATTGCGCTGCAGTGGAGTACGAAACGGTCGGACGTACGCCCCAGACGGCAAAAGCCTGAAATTCGCGGTTTTGCTACAACTGAGCAACAATACCGTCAGCCGTGGGCCGCCCGAACCTCGATTGTTGTTGATATGACCATTATAGACACATTCGAGACAAGCGGGCACGGCTCTCGCATGGCGCCGGCCCCGCCCGCCTAGCTATGCGGAAACGGCCACGGCATACCGTTCGAGCCGTTCACGCCATGGGTCACGCGGCCCTTCATACCGTGTTCCGGCGAGTCCGGAGCACCTGCGGCCATCGCCATTTCCGGAGCCTGGTCGTCGTTGCCCACGCTATCCGCAAGCGAGCCGCCTTCGCCTTCCCAGCGGCTCAAGTCGCGATAAAAAGTTTGCCGTTGCAGGCGGTGACGCTGCGAGAAACGCCAGGCCAGCATGCCCGCCATGGCGCCAAGGGCACCGACGGTCACCAAGGTTCCTACCAAACCGCTGCGGTTCTTCGACATATCGCTCTCCCAGATACGCCTCGTCAAAGACGGAAGACGCGCGAGTTGACTCCGAGTTGGCTCAAGCGGCATCGCCGGGGGCGCGGCCAATGCGCCGCCCCTACAACGCAGACGACGCGCACTTGTGCAAGTTCCGGAGCAGGATGCGTGCCACGCCTCGCTCGCGGATGCCTGGGCAGGTCCATTGCCCTGTCAGGCGCGGCAGTGGTTAAATGTTTACGCGTTAACGAGCAAAAGCCGAGCAAAAGCCGGGCAACCCCCGAGCCAATCTCGGAGATGCAAACCTCGCGGCCGTCGGAGCGGCAAGTTCCGCACCTGTCCTGGACGGCCAGCCCCGGATCGCAGGGCCTGTTCCCGATGCGCGCAAAAGCATGCAGATGCGCGCAGAAGCGAACGCCCCGCACTACCTTTGCAGGACGAACATCCCTATGGCGTCAATCGAGCCGGGCTCGCCCGCCGCCACGAAACGAACCAGTGGAACCCGCGCAAACCCAGGAAACACCGGACCGGACGCCGACACGCGCGTCGCGGGACTGCAGTCGTACGGTCTGCTGTACGGCTCGTCGGCGGTCATGCTGGAACTTTACGCGCAGATCGAACGCGTGGCCGTGACCGAGGCCACGGCGCTCATCGTCGGCGAATCGGGCACGGGCAAGGAACTGATCGCCCGCACGATCCACGCGAACAGCGAACGCCGCGACGGCCCGTTCATCGCGGTCAACTGCGGTGCGATTCCCGACGAACTGATCGAGGCCGAACTGTTCGGCCACGAAAAAGGCAGCTTCACGGGCGCCGTGCAAGCGCGCGACGGTCACTTCGAACACGCGCGCGGCGGCACGCTGTTCCTCGACGAAATCACCGAAATGTCGCTGCTGCACCAGGTGAAGCTGCTGCGCGCGCTCGAAACCGGCGAGTACTTTCCGGTGGGCGGCAACGAAGCGATTCGCGGCGACGTGCGCATCATCGCCGCCACCAACCGCGACCCAATCACAGCCGTGAAGGAAAACTGCCTGCGCGAAGACCTGATGTACCGGCTCGCGGTGTTTCCCTTGCGCGCCCCGCCGCTGCGCGAACGCGAGCGCGACCGCGAACTGCTCGCGCAGCATTTCCTCACCGAACTGAACGACCAGGAAGGCACGCAAAAGACCTTCAGCAAGCGGGCGCTCGAGACAGTGCGCAACTGGTCGTGGCCCGGCAACGTGCGCGAACTGAAGAACGCCGTGTACCGCGCGTTTATCCTTGCGGAAAAGGTTGTTGAGATCGCGCACCCCCAACTGGTGCCGCGCGTGAAGAAGCCCGTCACCCAGGGCGATGCGATGAGCGTATGGATCGGCACGCCGCTCGCCGATGCGCAAAAGCAGATCATTCTCGGCACGCTCAAATATTGCGGCGGCGATAAACGTCTCGCGGCACGCACGCTCGGCGTGAGCCTCAAGACGCTCTACAACCGGCTAGGCAGCTACGGCGCCGACGACGGCGAAGCCGAAGCGGGCGCCGACCCGGACACGAACGAAGCCTGATTGCCCTTCCCCACGCCTCGCGCGTTGCGCCGCTCTCGCGGCACGATCGTTGCGCGCCGGGGCTCAAGCCGAGCGGCAGGCCGATCAAAGATCGGTCTGCCGCGCACGCCCTTTTGCAATTTCTTGCACTTTACCTATCCCGGTTAACAATCGCCTGTTGCACAATCCGCAGCACGTTAAGTAAGCAAAACATGCTGGATGTGCACGCAACGTGACGCTATCCGGCAAGCGGCAGGGAATCATCATGCAAGAACGAAGTGCCCGGGCGCGCGTTGCGCCGTCCATGTCAGCGGCAGTCGCGGGAACGATTGCCGGTGTGCCCCCGCTCTCCCGCGCCCCCTGGCGACGCGTCATGTCGCTCACGCTGCTCGCCACGGTGGCGAGCCTCGCATGCTCGGCCTGCAGTTCGCTCTACTCCGAAGGCGCGCAAACGGGCGCAGGCATTGCCGGCGCCGCGGTCGCCTCGAAAGTGACGAGCAACGCCGCCGTCGCGACTGGCATCGGCCTGGGCGCCGTGGCCGCGGCCAAGGCCGGCGTGCAGTACTCCGAGCGCGTCGTCCACACCAACACCCAGAACAGCATTGCGAAGGCCGCGGGCCCGCTCGACGTCGGCGCGGTCGCGCCCTGGTCGATCGTGCACTCGTTCCCGATCGAGGACGACGAGCATGGCCGCGTCACGGTGAGCCGCACGATCAGCAGCGGCGCGCTCGATTGCAAGGAAATCGTCTTCTCCGTCGACCACGAGGCCACGAAGGACAAGGCTGCTTCGAGCGCCTTCTTCGTCGCTTCGGTGTGCCGCGACGGCGACAACTGGAAGTGGGCCTCGGCCGAACCCGCCACCGCCCGCTGGGGTGCGCTGCAATGAACGGCATGAACGCGCGCGCGCGTCGCGTACGCCACGTGGAAACGGATTCGCCGACGTCTCGCCCCGTGAAGCTCATCGCGCTGGCCACGCTCTGCGCGGGCATCGCACTCGTCTCGAGCGGCTGCTCGTCGATTGGCGCAGCGAGCGGCGCCGCAGCGGCAGCGGCCACTGGCATCGTCACGGCGAATCCCGCCGTGGGCATCGGCGTGGGCATCGCCGTGCAAGCGGCCACCGACGAAGCCGTCGGCCGCTTCATGAAGAGCATGCACGCAGACCAGCAGGAATTGATCGCCGAAACCGCCGGCCGCCTGCCCGTGGGCGGCATGGACCTCTGGCGCATCAAGCACCAGCTGCCCGTGGAGAACGGCCACGGCCAGGTGCGCGTAACGCGCGCGTTCTCCAACGCGCTCACGCTCTGCAAGGACTTCGTGTTCTCGGTGCAGGACGGCGACAAGGGCGACTCGCCCGAGCAGTGGTTCACCGCGAGCGCGTGTCAGGACCAGTCGGGCTGGAAGTGGGCCACGGCCGAACCTGCGGTGGAGCGCTGGGGCACGCTGCAATAGCCGTTTTTATCCGCAAACGAAAAACGGTCGCAGGGCTAACTCGCCTTGCGACCGTTTTTTTATGCTCGCGACCTGCGCAGCGCTCAGGACTCCACGTCTTCGAGACTGAAGATTTCCGACTGGTCGTTGTACGAGAAGATCTCGCCATAGCGGCCCCAGTCGATCACGGTGTCGAGCGTCTCTTCCGCCGCGCCGTCGGAGAGAAAGTCCTCCAGCTCCTGCTCGAAACGCACGCGCGGCGCGCGATGGCCCGGGCGTTCGTTGAGCACCTTCTTGATGCGCGCCGCGAGCGGCACATGGCGCAACAGATGCTCGGCGAACATCATCTTGCGCTCCTGCGTGCCGAATTCCGCGAACACGCGCGCGGGTGGCGTGAGCAGCACGTCGCCTTCGCGCACGTCGGCGAAACCGAGGTTCTGCAGCACTTCCGCGATCGGGAACAGGTCGTCCACTTCCAGATGCAGCGAGCGCGCGATTTCCGGCATGTCGGCGCGGCCGTGGTACGGCGCGGCCGCGAGCGTTTCGATCAGACCGGCCATCAGGTTGGTCGACACGCGCGGCAGCCAGCTGCCGAGTTCGAGCCCCTTCTTCGTGGTTTCGCCGGTCTGACGCGCGGTCATCTTCGCGTAGATGTCGTCCACAAGCTTGCGGAACACCGGGTCGAGGCGGTTGCGCGGATGCTTGAACGGCACCTTGATCTCGGCCACCACGCGGCCCGGATTCGACGACAGCACCAGAATGCGGTCGCACATGAACACCGCTTCCTCGATGTTGTGCGTGACGATCAGCACCGACTTGATCGGCAAGCGGCCTTGCGTCCACAGGTCGAGCAGGTCGGTACGCAGCGTTTCGGCCGTCAGCACGTCGAGCGCGGAGAACGGCTCGTCCATGAGCATCAGCATCGGATCGACCACGAGCGCGCGCGCGAAACCCACGCGCTGACGCATGCCGCCCGAAAGCTCACGCGGGTAGGCGTTTTCAAAGCCGTCCAGACCGATCAGGTCGATGGCCGCCAGCGCCCGTTCACGGCGCTCGCGCGCGCCGACGCCCTGCGCTTCGAGGCCCGCTTCCACGTTCTGCAGCACGGTGAGCCACGGGAACAGCGCGAAGGTCTGGAACACCATCGCCACGCCTTCGGCCGGCCCTTCGAGCGGCTTGCCGCGCCAGGTGACGTCGCCGGAGGTCGGCGAAATCAGGCCCGCGATAATGCGCAGCAACGTGGACTTGCCCGAGCCCGAGCGCCCTAGCAGCCCGACGATCTCGCCCTCGCGCAGCTGAAGGTTGGCGTCGTCGAGCACGAGCAGTTCGCCCTGGGACTTGTTGAAGCCCCGGCACACGTCCTTCACGTTCAGAATTTCTGCGCCGAGGCGCGGCGGATTCGGAGCCGTCTGCACATCGCCGTGCGCGGCGCTCAGCGTCTTGGGGTTTTGCATCGCGTTACCTTCGATCATTCGTTGTTCGATCAGTCGTCGATCAGTCGAGCCGCAGACGGGACTCGGCATACGTGTACAGCGGGCGCCACAAGAGGCGGTTGAACAGCGTGACGAAGAGCGACATCACGGCAATGCCGAGAATGATCTTCGGGTAGTCGCCGGCCGCCGTCGTCTGCGCGATGTAGGCGCCAAGGCCGTGCGCGACGACCTTCGTGTCGCCCCACTGCACGAACTCCGCGACGATACTCGCGTTCCACGCGCCGCCCGAGGCCGTGATGGCGCCCGTGATGTAGTACGGGAAAATGCCCGGGAGCATGGCCTGGCGCCACCATTGCCATCCGCGGATATGGAAGTTCTTCGCGGCTTCCTTGTAATCGTTGGGATAGGCGCTGGCCCCTGCAACTACGTTGAACAGGATATACCACTGGGTGCCGAGCACGATGAGCGGTGACAGCCAGATGTCAGGATTGAGGTGAAAGCGCACGATCACGATCACGAACACCGGAAACAGAAGGTTCGCCGGGAACGCCGCGAGAAACTGCGCGAGCGGCTGGACCTTCTCGGCGAGCGCGGGGCGCAAGCCGATCAGCACGCCGAGCGGCACCCAGATCACCGAGGCGATGGCGATCAGCAGCAGCACGCGAAAGAGCGTGATGAAGCCGAGACCGACCACGTGCCACACGTCGTCGAGCGTCACGCCCGTGCGCACATACGCCGCCACGCGCCACACCACGAACACGGTCAGCGCGATCACGAGCACGGCCCACACGGCGTCGCCAATGCGAGCGCGCAAGCCGCCGCGTCCGCGCGCCACGGGCGCGGCGAACGTCACGTTCGGAAACGACGGCAGCTGGATCGGCATGCGCGCGGCCTTGGCGAAGAGCCAGCCGAGCGGCACGAGCAGTTGATGAATGAGGTGCGTGCGGCGAATGAGGTCGAGCAGCCACGACTCCGGCGCATCGCCCGAGCTCGTGTTCTCCATGCGGAACTTGTCGGCCCACGCCACCAGCGGGCGGAACAGGAACTGGTCGTACGCGAGGATCACGACGATCATCGTGAGGATCACCCAGCCCACCGCGTGCAGGTTCTTTTCCGCGATCGCCTGGGCCAGATACGCGCCGATGCCCGGCAGCGTGATCGTGTTGTTGCCCACCGTGATCGCTTCGGAAGCCACCACGAAGAACCAGCCGCCCGACATCGACATCATCATGTTCCAGATGAGGCCCGGCATCGAGAACGGCACTTCGAGCTTCCAGAAACGCTGCCACGCGGTCAGGTGAAAGCCGCGTGAGACTTCATCGAGATCACGCGGCACCGTGCGCAGCGACTGGTAGAAACTGAACGTCATGTTCCAGGCCTGGCTCGTGAAGATCGCGAAGATCGCCGCGAGTTCGGCGCCGAGCACGCGCGAGGGAAAGAGCGCGAGGAAAAACGTGACCGTGAACGAGATGTATCCGAGCACCGGCACCGACTGCAGGATGTCGAGAATCGGCACGAGCAGCAGGCCCGCGCGGCGGCTCTTCGCCGCGAGCGTGCCGTACACGAGCGTGAAGGTGAGCGAGGCGACCATCGCCGCGAGCATGCGCAGCGTGGTGCGCATGGCGTACTCGGGCAGGTTGGCCGGGTCGAGCGAGATGACCTGGGTCTTGAGCGTGGCGATGGGCGCCATCGTCTCGTGAAAGCCCACGGCCGCCATCGCGATCAGGCCGATCATCAGCGGGAACGCCACGAAGTCCCAGCGGTTCGGCAGCACGCGCCACGCCGA